>NZ_RQHW01000078.1 GCF_004770995.1 Leptospira idonii
ATTCTACTTTGGACTTTACAAGTCCTATGGAATTTCGTAAGATATATGATCAAAGGATTGCTTGATTTTTCTGTCCGAATTATTGTAGGAACTCCATTTACACCCTCCCGCTACATTATGTCTCATAATACTGTCCTACTTTTAAAAAGAACGAAACATGAAAAGGGAAACATTTATATCATCTTGCGCCAGGGACAGGTAGGGCGCGGTCTGCCGCAGGCAGACGGGAGCGAAGCGCACCCCGGACTGGCCCGGTCGGTTTTCATTTGTTTCCCAATCAACTAACCGATTCGAGGCGCCATAAAAAAAGCCGCTACCCTTTCAGGAGCGGCTTTGATTAAAACCAACTTACTTACGTAAATTGGTAAACTTAACAGTTTCGAATTTAAGCGACTGGACCGTGAGCACTGAAGTCGAACTCTTTAGAACCACCTGTGAGATACTTTTTGTAGTTCTCAACAAATTGTTTCGCAAGATCCGCCGCAGTTTTATCGTATTCAGCTTTATCCGCCCAAGCATTACGTGGGTTGAGGATTTGAGCATCTACACCGTTCACTGCTTTAGGGAAAGAAACTTGGAACACAGGGTGTTTTTCGAACTCGGATTTTTCGATGTTTCCGTTGAGGATTTCATTGATGATTTGGCGAGTCGCAGGAAGATTCATACGTTTTCCTACACCGTATTTTCCACCAACAAGACCGGTATTGATGAGGTAAGCGTTTACATTGTGCTTCTTCATTTTTTCACCTAACAACTTTGCATAGAAAGTAGGATGAAGAGTCATGAACGCCTGACCGAAACAAGCAGAGAAAGTAGCTTGCGGCTCTTTCACACCTCTTTCTGTTCCCGCTACTTTCGCAGTGTAACCGGAAAGGAAGTGATACATCGCTTGTTCGATGGAAAGTTTAGAAACTGCAGGAAGAACACCGTAAGCATCATAAGTAAGGAAGATCACAGTGTTTGGGTGACCAGCTTTAGAATCTGCTTGGATGTTTTGGATGTGGAAGATCGGGTAAGATACGCGAGTGTTTTCCGTTTTAGCAGCAGAAGAATAGTCTACTTTTTTAGTAGTCTCATCATATACTACGTTTTCCAAAAGAGCATCTCTGCGGATCGCAGCATAAATTTCAGGCTCGGTAGCAGGATCTAAATTGATCGTCTTCGCATAACAACCGCCTTCGATGTTGAAGATGGTTTTGTCATCCCAACCATGTTCATCGTCACCGATGAGTTTACGGTTCGGATCCGTAGAAAGAGTCGTTTTTCCTGTTCCGGAAAGACCGAAGAAAAGAGCGGAATCCCCTTGTGCACCTACGTTCGCAGAACAGTGCATAGTCAACACTCCCTTCAAAGGAAGGTAGTAGTTCATTACGGAGAAAATACCTTTTTTCATCTCCCCGCCGTATTCCGTACCACCGATGATACAGATTTTTTTAGCAAGATGGAAGATTACGAATACATCGGAGTTCAAACCGTGCTCTTTGTATTTTGTGTTTTTGTAACCGGATGCGTTGATGATTGTAAATTCAGGAAGAAGGTTCGCTAATTCATCCTTAGTAGGACGAAGGAACATGTTTGTGCAAAAGTGATGTTGCCAAGCTCTTTCCGTAACCACTCTGAGAGAGATGCGAGTTTCCGCATTTGTTCCTGCGTGACCGTCGAAAACATAAAGTTTTTTGTTGTCCAAAAACTTCACTACTTCGCCGTAAAGTTCGTCGAAGATCGCTTCGGAAACTTTCGTATTCACAGGTCCCCACCAAATGTTTCCCGTAGAAGAAGGTTCATCTACAAAGTATTTATCTTTAGGGGAACGGCCGGTGAAAATTCCAGTATCCACCATCATGGTGCCATTGTCGGAAACTACACCTTCTTTATTATTCAATTCGTGCTGGTAAATTTCCTCATAGGATAGGTTATGGAAGACTTCAGATGGCTTTAAGCCAAGGTCGGCAAGGCCGCGTAAGTTAGCAGATACTGGCATGGATTTCTCCTAGATTTCAAATCGTGTTTTTCTAGCTTCCCATCTTGCGAGTCGGTGTCAATAACAGAATATGAAGATTCTCCATGCAACGGCAGAATATTTTCCCTACATAAAGATGGGAGGATTGTCCGACATGCTCTCATCTCTCACGAAAGAGCAGTCAAAAACGGACGAAACTTTTGTCTCATTGCCCTTAATTTCCGGTTTTAAGGAAACTCCCCTCTATACAGGAAACCTATTTTCTTGTATCAAAACGGAGGAGGTACCACATTCCAACATAGTCACGGAAATCCTCCGGCAATCCCAGTTTAGAGAAGCGGAATGGAAAGGGGTGAAACTTTATTTTTTCGATTCCCCCCTATTTAGAGACCAATCGTCGATTTACGGAAATCCGGACGAACATTTCCGCTTCGCAGTTTATTCTTACGCAGCCTATTTTTTAAGTCTGGAACTTGCCGTGGATGTATTTCACTGCCACGACTGGCACACTTCCTTGGCAGTCGCATTACAGAAAAATTCCCCTTATGGAAAACCGTCCGTTTTCACGATCCACAATTTAGCTTACCAAGGGGATCATCCGCAATGGATGACAGGATTTCTTAAAGACGCGCCTTTTTTCCTCTATCCGGAAGCCTATTCTCATGACGGCAAAACGAATTATATGAAAGCGGGGATCTTATCCTGCGATCAACTTACTACAGTTAGCCCAGGATACAGGAACGAAACTCTTTCCGATGCGAATGGGTTTGGTCTTTCCTATATACTTCGTAAAAGAGAAGCAGACTATACAGGAATCATCAACGGGATCGATCCTGAAGAATGGAGTCCCTCCCAAGATGAAAGAATTTTTCGCAAATACGGAACGGAAGATCACGAAGACGGAAAACTAAAAAACAAAATCTCTTTGTACGAAGAAATCGGAAGACCGAAAATAGATCCTTCTCGTCCTCTTGTAGGAATCATAGGGCGAATCACCTATCAAAAAGGATATCCCACCTTCTTACAGGCATTCAACGAAAGAAAACATCTTTCTCATTATTATATATTTCTGGGAGCGGGAGAAGAAGATCTACAAAACATCCTCTTTCATCTTTCCCATACGGAACAAGATCGTTTTTATTTTTTCAAAGGATACAACGAAGAATTCGCCAGAAAGATAGAAGCTGCCAGTGATTTTTTTCTGATGCCTTCCTTGTTCGAACCTTGCGGCCTGAATCAATTGTACAGCCATGCCTATGGAACCATTCCCATCGTATCCAGAGTAGGAGGTTTGAAAGATACTGTTTCCGAATCCTTACTCGAGGATCAATACACAGGAATCGTTTTCGAACCAAATGATCCGGCTTCCCTAGGTTATGCGCTAGAAAGAGCGGAAACTCTTTACGAAAATGAAAAAAAGTTTTTCGAAACCAGAAAAAGAATCATGAACTTGGATTGGACTTGGGAAAAAAGAGTGAAGTCCTACAAGGAAGTGTACAACAAAGCGATCGAAAAAAGGCTTTAAACTTTCAATCGTTCCAAATGGAAATTTCTTTTTCGGAACGAAAGTCATCTTCATAAATACAATCGTAACTGGCCCATTTTTTCAAAGAGGACAACATATCTTCGTTCAATTCCAATAACTCTTCGTAAATTTCGTTGATTTCTTGTTGCAGCGACATAAAGAACCTCCTTACATTTGATAAAAACGGACCCAAAGCCGAACAACCTAACCAGATAAAGTTGAATCGGCCTTGAGCCTAGCACACACCATTCTTAAGCAGCCCTTCCTAACTTCGTCGCTTCGGGCACTTCGACGAGTTTTCCTGTTTTCACATCATAATAGTAACCATAGACGGGAATATCCCTCGGAACCAGCGGATGGTTGCGTATTCTCTCTACGTCCTCTATTACACTTTCTTCCAAATTCGTAAAAGTAAGAAAAGGGACAAAACTTGCGGCTTTTGATCCACCTTCTTCCGTTACATTTTTCCAACCATTCGAATCAACTGTGGCAGTTTTGAGACTTTTAAGGAGTAGTTTACGAATGATTTCATCACTAAAGAGTTGCATCCCGCAATCGGAATGATGGATGACAAAGAACTCCTGTGTTCCGAGTAACTTATGTGAGATGACTAAGGAACGAATGGCATCGTCGCTTGCCCTTCCTCCTGCATTGCGGATGACATGAGCATCTCCTTCGGAAAGTCCTGCATATTTAGCAGGATCCAGACGTGCATCCATGCAGGTAAGTATGGCGAATCTTCTCCCCGGAGGAAGAGGGAGATTTCCTTTTTCCCCGAATTCTTTCACGTATTGATCGTTTGCTTCGATTACGGCTTTGTGAACCGAGCTGTTTTCCTTTTGCAGTGACATAGCATTTTCCCCTCTTCCTTATTATTTTCGCAAAAACCGTCTGCTTTATCAAGAATATATCCGTTATTACGGACACTTTATTCTCTATAGCGGATATATATTTATACAAATCCTAGCTTTTTTTCTGAAAACTGTCACAATCAGCTGCGGCTCGTTGTCAAAAGGCTTAAAATAGGAGATCAATGCATGGCATTACTTGGAAAAATTTTAGTAGGATTCGTGGCAGTAGAACACGTTCTCATTTTAATCTTGGAGATGTTTCTTTGGCAGTCCGAAATCGGCTTAAAAATCTTTAAAATGACCCCGGAAGTGGCTTCGGCTTCTGCAACTCTGGCCAAAAACCAAGGTTTGTACAATGGGTTTCTGGCAGCGGGTTTGTTTTGGGCGCTATTCTGGATCCAAGACCAATCTCAAAAATTCCAAACCACTGTTTTCTTTTTGGGATGTATCGTAGTGGCTGCCATCTTCGGAGCAGCGACCGCAAAATTCTCCATACTTTTCACGCAGGGGCTTCCCGCCTTTTTAGCGTTAATCGTCACATTGGTTGTCAATAAAAAGTAAATGAACGATCCCCACCTAGATTTGTTAGATGGAACCTTGAAGGGAGATCAAAAATCCTTAAAGGAACTGGTTCTGATCTTCCAAGAGAAAATTTTCGGTTTGTCTCTGAAATTTCTCTGGGATCCGGACGATGCGGAAGATGCTACTCAGGAAATCCTCATCAAAGTCATAACGAATCTGGGCGGGTTCCGCAAGGAAAGCAAACTCTCCACTTGGGTCTACAGGATCGCAGTCAATCATCTCATCAATTTTAAAAAAAGTCTTTTAGAAACTTCAAAAGTTCGATTCAAATTGGTTCATTCGGAACTTCAAAAATCACAAGTTGTAGAGACGAATACTTCCGAAGAAACGGAATTCATCTCTATGAATGTGCAGGCCGCTTGCACACATGCCATGCTTCTTTGTTTGAAAAGAAACCACAGAATGGCGTTTTTATTAGGAGAAGTATTCCAAGTCACTGGGGAAGAAGGTGCTTGGATCATGGGAATCACACCGGCTAACTTCCGTAAAAAATTATCCAGAGCCAGACTCAGAATGAACGAATTTTTAGGAAGCCATTGCGGGATTGCCAATTCGGAAAACAAATGCAGGTGCAAAAACAGAATCGCCTACTCGATGCAAAACGGTAGAATCCATTCTTATCTTTCTCTTTCGGAAAAAATGAAGGAATCGGGAGAATGGAAAAATCAAACCGCATTGTTGTATGCTTCAGGAGAGATCAAAGAAGTTGCTGAGATCTATCGTTTCGGCCCGAACTTTCGTTCAGGGAGAGATGGACTTGCTTTTTTAAAAAAAAGCTTTTCAGAAGGAAAATTCCAAATCCTGGAATAAAAATAACTTTTTTCTTTCTCATTGATACATCCTTTATCAACGGATGATTCCGTTAATAAGTAAGAGAATCTCCCACAAATTTCTTTAATAACACGATCATTGAGGAAGATATAAGAAGCTTCTTGCTATGCTATTGAATTTCCCTTGCATTTTGCACCTTTACTACAATCACAGTAAATGTGAAAAGACTTTCATTTTTGTTTTGTTTCAACATACTCTTTATTTTTTCTCAATGTAAATTAACGCTGAACAACCCTTCCGATCCGTTCACGGAATCTTTTGCCTTTGCAAATCTAATCCGAAGTTTATTGTCCTCTGGAACCAATAACAATGTATGCGAAAGCACTGAATTTTCCTATCTATTTCCTTCCGATTCTTCCGGAATTCCACCAAAGGTATATCAGGCGAGCGATCAATCCTATTATGTTTTGTTCGTTACATCTTCCCCTTTCGCAAAAGCGAAAAACTCCTTCATTGGAGTATCAGGAAGCACATTCAATTCGGTTTTGATTCATTTAGATAAGAACGGAAATCTTCTTTGGTCCTACCATCTTGCCGATTTGATGACAAACGATTTTAAATCGATCGGAAATATTCAGGAATTCAATGGAGAAATCACAGTAGGAATGTTTGCCAAAACACAAATCGGCACCCCAAAACAATCGTTATACAGTAATTATAATAATGCAGGGGTGTATCGATTTTCACCGAACGGGGATTTACTCTGGAACACTTATTTCGGCAATCCAAGTGACAATACGGACATGACAGATTTAAAGATTTCGAAAGATGGAAATATCTTTCTTTCCTTAGTTTCCCTATCCTTACCCGCAAATATTGGAAATTCGGTCACCACTCCTGCTTCGACAAGCGATGCAGATGGGTATCTAGTTAAACTCAGCCCGGCAGGAGATCCACAATGGTACAGCGTCCAAGGAGGAACGGGTGCGCAAAGAAATAATGAATTATTCCTACTTGATGACGGAAGAATCGTAGTTACAGGCCAGAGTTTTGAAGCATTAGATTACGTTTATAATAATCCGATCATAGATCATCCTGGAAATTCAGAGAGAATCAATTATCTTGTTACGTTTCTTCCCAACGGATCCTATGAACGCCATACATTCATTCCTGCTACGACCAGCGATTTTTTCTCATCTATAACAGCGATTACATCTTCTCAAATCTATGTGCAAATGACAGCGACTACAAATGGAGTCACTCCAGTCATCAATCCTTATATAGGAGGGAGAGATATTTTAATCTCTAAGTTTGATCTTTCGTTAAATCGAGTTTGGGCGACTTATATTGGAACAACACAAACAGAAGAAAGTGTAGGAGGGATCCAAGCCCTTTCCGATCATTCCCTATTTGCAATGAACAGTTTTATATCCGATCCGGGATATGCTTCCGATTTTCCCGGAGCAAATGCGGACACTTTGTTCCAATTTCGCTCCGACGGCTCCATCCAAACTGCTAAATACTGGCCCCTCAACTCATCCATTGAACAGACCTTAGGAAGTATGATTGCCTGTGACGGAGGTATTTTGAGAAGTGCTATTTCGATTCAACAATCTCCTACAATCATTCAACTACGCTTAGATAAAAAACCTCGTTCCTTTTTCCCTTTGCCTTATCCTTAATCCCATTTCCAGAAACTCCGATCCACTTCTTTGCTACTAGTGGTTCGGGAAAACCTTGAAATGTCTCAGAAGAAAGATCTTTTTCAAAACAGATTTGACACTTTTATCAGAAATTAATTTCAAAATTTAAGAAAATGAAACGTTATACCTGCAAACTCGCTTGCAGGACTGCGAAGATAAATATATATTAGGCGCTATGGCAACGAAGTGGCTCCGACCTTTACTTTTGAGTTTTTCACTTCCTATTTGTTTTTCGTTCTGTAAACTCAACCTAAACAATGCAGGTGATCCTTTCACCGAAAACTTTTTATTAACCGCCGCAATCAAAGAATACCTCCGCACTTGCAAAACGGAACAAGTCTGGGAACAAAAAATAGGTACTGGAAATAACTATGTCGTTGTTACGAAAAACGTAGTCCTCCCGGACGGAGACATCGTCATTGCGGGATTTGCCAGCGAACCGATCTCTCCTGACACTTCCAGTGCGGGGAAAAATCAATCTTACTCGGGAACGACCGGGGTCACAAAAGAAGGTTTTATCGTCAAATTGGATGGAAGAGACGGCAAAATACAGTGGTTAGACTATTTAGGGGAAGTAAGCGGTGACAACGAAGAGGTAGTAGCATTAGGACTGTTCACAAACGGAGATATCGCCGTTTCTTCCGTCGCCACCGGAACGGAAATCCCGGGAGGAATCTCTCCCAAAACGGCCACAAACACATTGTTTGTTGCCAGATACAATTCGTCCGGCAATCGTTTGTGGCATACCTATCTCGACAGTCCGAACGCCAACGGAGACAGAGGGATTCTACTCGTCGACGATTCCGACCAAATCCATCTGCTCATTATGACAACCACGGCAAGCCCTCCTCATTTGGGCTTTTCCGAGTTCCCGTCACCTAAAGTCGCCTCAATGGGAAGTTATTCGGACAATGATGTCTGTTATGCGCTTTTGTCGTCGGCAGGAGTCCCTATCGCTCAAACGTTTTTATCCGGCACCGGTTCCGAATACGCATATACCATAGTGCAACAGGGAGATAAGATTTATATCGGAGGAAGGACGACGGGCAATATGAACGGTTTTACAGGCCATCCGAATTCGGTAGGAACATATAATCGTCCGTATCTGGCAATTGCGGATAAATCCCTCAACTTCTCTTCGATCAAATACTACGGAGGTTCGGGAACAGGAACGGAAGGATCCATCAACAGTCTCATTAAAAAAGACCAAGAGTTGTATAGTTTCGCATTGGTGGACGAACCGTACGGAGCATCCGCTGCTTCTCCTTTTCAAGGAGTTGTCCCTAGAAAAAACCTTCTCTATCAAAAACTTGCTTTAGACGGGACGGAAATATGGCATTCGTTTTTAGGAACTTCCACTTCCGGCATACTCGATAAAGTGCGACCAGGATTTCTTTTAAGTCACACCAACTCCGTTTATTCCAATATATTGGGACCGCCGGATGGAACTCGTTATACGGGAGTTGGCGATAAAGAATCCGGAGACGGAAGCGGAAGATTCCAAATGGCAGTCAGTAAAATGAATGCAAGCAACGGGGAACTACAAGCTTTGGTTTATAAATCGAATCTTCCTCAACCGGGTTTAAGTCTACTTTTCAACACGAAAGAAATGTGCCAAGGCAAAGTGAATTATCTCCAATTCGTTCAACCCAGAGATACATTCTCCAATCAAACTTATGTAATGGTTAGAACGGCGCCGACCACCGTTTTTCCTTAAAACTTAAATCGCTTTTTTCCATTCTCTCGCAGGGGAGACTCCGAAAAAACGTTTGTAAGCTTTGGAAAAAGCGAATGCGGAAGAATAGCCGACAGCCAAAGCCACTTCTTCCAGTGTAGTGTTCTCTTTTTGGAATAAATCCCTAGCTTTATCCATCCTCATCCTCGCCAAATATTCCATAGGCGGAATATGAAGCACTTCCTTGAACTTGGAAGCGAGATTCGCTCTGGAAATTCCGATTCCTTTGGCTAAGGATTCGATCGTCCAATCGAAAGAAGGGTTCTTATGCAATGCTTCTAAAGCTCGCATAATATGATCGTCCCGAAACGCAGTCACCCAACCGGGCTCGGCGGAAGGGTTTTTCTCCAGCCAATGACGAAGCATATAATACAACATAATATCCGTTAATCTTTGTAAAATCAGATCGGAGGCAATTCCCTGATCCATTTCCTTCGAAATCATAGTGATGACGGTATGCAGGGAATGATGCGAATTGATCTCTTCCTCGGAGATACGAATGTAAGGAGGAAGCTCCAGAAAAAAAGGATGTTGAGGGCGGTCGGGCACTTCGTATCTTGCGGAAACGAAACTTGTAACAGGAGTTTGATCTTTGTGATTTTTCTCCGCATCCGCCTCTCTCAAATGACTGATTTCACGAACCTTAGCATCCGGATGTGAAAGCAATTCGTGAGTGATTCCTCTTGTGATGAAAAGGATATCCCCTTTTTTCAATTCCAATTGAATCCCGAGAAATCTCGCATAACAAGAGCCTTGCGTGATGACATGAAAGCCTCCGCTCCTTTCGCAAGGAAAACGAAATCCCCAAGACTCATACAGTTTGTCTTTGGCAAGAAGGTCTTTTTTCCAGGAAGCATCGTTGATAATTTCGGAAAGGAGGTCCATATTCAATAAAATACCAAATTTTATCCATTTGTCTACAATTTTATACTTTTAGACATTTTTTTAATACTTTAAGGCATAGACAGTCTATAATTTTGAGCGTATATTAGATTTATACAGGAGATCATCTAAATGAAAGTATTTGTATATGGAGCCGGCGGAAATGTGGGCCAAAATGTAGTGCAAGGATTGCTTGCCCTAGGACATGAAGTATTTGCGGGAACCAGACATCCTGAAAAAGGAAAACAACAAAAGGGACTCACTTGGGTCGAAGCGGATGCACTCGCACCTGAGAAAGGTTTGAACATTCTTGAAAAAGTAGATTCTGCGTTTTTTATTTCTCCTCCCGGTTATACGAATCAGTATGCGATCCTTTCCCCTTGGATCGAAAAAGCAAAACAAGTTTCCCTAAAAAAAGTAGTTCTTATGACTGCGATGGGAGTGGAATTCGCTCCACCGGAAGCACCTTTCCGCAAAACAGAGATTTTACTGGAAAGCTCAGGGCTCAACTGGAACATCATTCGCCCGAATTGGTTTATGCAGAACTTCCATACCTTCTGGGTAGGAGGAATCTTGAAGGACAAAAAAATTTATTTCCCTGCAGGAGATGCGAAAACCAGCTTTATAGACTCAAGAGACATCGCATCAACCGCCGTTCAATTGTTAATCGGTCTGGATAAGAACAAAGCTCAATCCTTCACTCTAACAGGAAAAGAAACTCTCACTCATTCGGAAGTGGCAACAATCCTTTCACAAACGACAGGTTTGAATATAGAGTATGTGAACATCACTCCCGAGGATTTTAAAGCAGGGCTTTTGAGTGCAGGATTACCGAACGATTATAGTGATTTTATGGTGATGATCGCAGGAGCGCTCAGAGACGGGCATTCTTCCGCAATCACTGATTCTGTGGAAAAAATCACTGGAAAATCACCGATCGCCTTCCAAGAATATGCGAAAGACAACAAGTCTGCCTGGTTAGGTGGAAAATAACAAATAGAATCCGAACCGGGCGACAGCCCGGTTAAGGATAGGATAATAAAAGTCGAAATCCTGCCGCTCCATCCGGCCCTTCAAAACCGTTTCGAAGTAATATTCCGAAATCGGGGATTACCAAAGAACCACTTACATTGATCTGCCCTTTATAATAATTTTTCGTTGGGATCAATTTTTTCTGTTTCAAAGTTGCAACATCATAAATATGAATCCCTGAATTACGAACCCATACAAGTTCGTTTTCTTTCCAAAACCCCATAGAATGCCCATGAGTCCCTAACTTCACTTTTTTGACCGACTTACCCGTATTTGTTTCATATACTTGAAGTTCTCCCGTGTCGGAAGAAGCAAGATAAAACCTACTGCCGTCTTTGGAGAAACAAGCGCCGTAAGGAACAGTAGGAATAACAACTGAGATAGAATCCAAAGTATTTAAGTCCAACAAACGGCCTTTAGGAGAATTATTCTCATAACTTTCCACATAGGTTTGTAGCAACACTTTCCCGGAAGATTCGTGATATATTATGTTATATGGAAATCTTCCGTCTGCATAATTATATACCTTTTTTAATTTTCCTTCGGAATATTTATAAACGGAAACATCTACATCGTTTGCCGTTTTATCTGCCATATTCGCATCGACTGCAAATGCAAAGTAAGCTTGTTTAGAAACCGTATCGAATCCGATCGGTAATGCCATTGCATAGGAAGACTTGTCGGAACCTTTTTTCTCATGAATCTCCTCAACAAACTCGATCCGATTTGCATTCAAATTCCAAACGAAAAAATAAAACTTTTTATTCGGAAGTTTGAAATGGGAATGTTCTACGATAAATCCAGCCTGACCTTCTTTCACATCATAAAACAATAGATTGGTTAAAGAAAAAGGAAACGCGTCCTCTTTCCATCCTGCAGCTCCTTCTTGGAGCAAAGAAGGATGTTTCGAAACATATTCCCTGATCGGAACAGTCTCGAAGATTTTCTTTTTATCTTTAAGATTGTAAAAATAAATACCCGTTTGATCCGACTGAGAGGTTTGGCCTATGTAAACATACCCTCCTCGATTCACCAGATACGGTGACGATTCTTCATAAAAGCTGGGCTTCGCTTGAAAATCGGTTTTGAGGGAAAAACTGTCCGCCAAAGTTTGGGAGAACAAAGATCCGCCTCGTAGCAAAAAAAACAGAATCAAAAAACTTCCTATCCGAACAAAACGCACAAACCACCTCGTATCAATTACATCTTAAATTGATTTTATCCAGTTCTTTCTTCAGCCAAACCTGCGCTAGTATGGTTTTTCCATCTTTCGTTTTGATTTGATAAGGATCTCCCGAAAGAGAAGATTTAGAGGCTACTTTTTCAATAAATAATTGAGCGGTCCAATCTTTCTCTTTGGGAGCAAAAAACGATTTTTTTGCGGAATCTAATTTCATACGCAAATGGTCGGACGCTTCTTTTGCATTGTGTTCCGATCCGTTCCGAATGAAGACACCGTCCAAACCTTTTACGGACTGAATCAATGCTTCGATTTTCTGTTCTTCGGAAAGTGGGTTGGTGCAGTCTGCAGAAAGAGAAACTCCTCCGAACGAAAGACAGAAAAGAATAAAACTTAAACGAACAGATAAATGTAATTTCATGGCTTTTTAGACAGTTTCTTTTTAGCTTTGGGGCGTTTTTTTAGAGACGAATCGACTCCCGACTTTGCGGAAGATTTTGTTTTTTTAACACCCGATTTTCCCCGTTTGGCGGCCTCGAGAGAAATTTCACACCATTCTTTCAGTTTTTTAGGAGACTTCCAAACGTTTTCGGGAATGGTCCAGTAGCTCATCACAGAAGGTTTGCCCGCTTTTCCATGATAGGTAAAAGGTTTTTGGCCTGCCTCTTCGAAATTTCCGATCGTTTCCGAATCTACCTTGAGGTATAAAACATCGTATGCGATCAGAGCGAACATAATTCCCTCGAAATAGAATCCGTATCCGCCAAACATAGCTCTGACGGTTACGTTTCCGAGGATCGATAACTTTTGTAAACAAAGTTCTACGAAGGGATTGGACATACTGTCAAAAAGAAATTTCTATTTTGAAAGATGTCAATCCTGATTCGTAAGGAAAAGAACTTTTTCATTACGAATCCTGCAGCTGAATCATTTACTTCCTTTGAATACACTCATCTTCACCAAACCTGCGTAAACCCCGTCCGGGAGAAAATTACGAAGGAATAAAAAAGATTTTGCATCCGGTCCTACGACGTATCTCAGTTTGTTAGAGCCGTCGGATGCCGCACGATAAATCGATTTTGCTACAGCCACAGGAGAGATCGCTCCTTCTTCCGCAGATTTCATATTTTTGAAAGCGAGTTCGCATAATTCCTTATAATCGGAAGGAGATGCGGACACAGTGTTGTCGTTCGATCTATCGTAAAAATCTGTTTTAATCGCCCCCGGCTCGATGATTTTCACTTTAATTCCGAACGGTTCCAATTCAAAACGAAGGGATTCACTGAAACCATCTACCGCCCATTTGGTGCCATGATACAAACTATGATAAGGAAATGCGAGTCTTCCCGCCATAGAAGCCACATTGATGATGACTCCCGATTTGTTTTTGCGGAAATGAGGCAGAATTTCTCGAGTAACAGACATAAGTCCGAATACGTTCGTATCATATTGTCTTTGAATTTGTTCCGGTGTCGCACCTTCAAAAGGACCTGTCAGTCCGTAACCTGCATTATTGACGACAGCATCGATTTTACCGAACTTTTTCAAACTGGTTTCGATCGCAGAACGAATGCTCGCCGTATCAGTAACGTCCAATCGTTCGCAAATCGTATTTTCCAAAGCACTCAATTGGGTTTCTTTGGAAGGATTTCTCATTGTGGCGACTACGTTCCAGCCCTGCTTCTGAAAATAGAGCGCTGCTTCTTTGCCGATCCCCGTGCTTGCTCCCGTAATCAAAACCGTTTGTTTCTGAACTGACATAAATTGACTCCTATTCACAAAATGACTTTTGGTCACTTATATATGACTGAAAGTCAGTTTATAATGACCTCAGGTCAGAAACAAGTTTTTTTCTGGATTCTTTCCCAATCTTTTGAAAAATGGAGTCGATGAGCCGAGCAGCATTGATGGAAAAATCCCCGAAAAAGAGAGCCGTTTTGGAAAAAGACAAACTTTCCAAAAAAGCGGGAATCCTCCAAGCGGCCGCCCAACTCTTGCAAAAGAAAGATTGGGCGGAACTGTCCATGGACGAGGTCGCAAAAAAAGCGAAAATCGCAAAAGGAACTCTCTATCTTTATTTTCCCACAAAGGAAGATCTTTGCCTGCGGGTTCATTTGATCGATTACGAGATCTGGTTTCATGATCTCAGAAAATATCTTGAAACGAAAGAAACCATAAACCCTTCCGATTTTTCTCAATGGTTTGTGGATTCCTTCGAAGACCATTCCCGGTTCTTGAAGATCCTGCCGATCGTTCCTACGATCCTCGAAAAAAATGCAAGCTTGGAAACCATCCGGGAATTCAAACGCAGTCTGAAGGATCAACTAACAGCGATTTTACCTCTTTTGTCAAAAACATTGAAGCTGAAATCGGAAGAAGAAGGTTTCTTATTTTTAATGCAATGTCATGCTTTGGCCATAGGAGCCTGGTCCCACGGTTTTCCTTCCCCGCTTGTCAAAGAGGCACAGGAAGAAGAAGGTTTGGAAATGTTCCATATCAATTACGCACAATTCGTAAAATCTTCCATCGACACATTGCTGCGGGGAATGAAGGCCGCTTAATTCCTCTTTACTGAAAAAGCAGAGATTCCTTCCGAATGCGCAAGAGAAGTAGTGTCTCCGGTGATTGCCGTCTGAGCGACAAATCCCAAAACCAAAGACATAAGCGTCTGTGCAATGTTCGCCGGACTAGTAACGTTCGATATACGCCCGTTCTTTTGCCAGTCTTCAGCCAAAATTTCCAAACGCAAACGTATCTTTAAATAAAACTCAGCAATCAATTTACGAATGGATTCGCTTCGCTGTGCTTCGCTCCAACCGTGAATGGCGATTGGCAGAAGATTGAACTCTTCTTTTGCGGAAAAATTTTGAATTTCAGTCGTAACGGATGTGATCCACTCACTCGGTCCCTTCTCTCTCATACTTTCGAAAATAGGAATCAACCGAACACTCAACTCACTTAAGGAAGCGGAAATTGCGGAGAAAATGATATCTTCCTTCCCCTTAAAATAACGATACATGGCGCTTGCGGACAATCCTGCTTCGCCGATGATGTCTTCCATTGTGGTAGCTTGTACACCGGAACGGAAAAAACAGCGCCAAGCCGCATTCAATATCTGCTTTTGACGCATCTCTCTATGGGTTTCGGAAATCCTAGGCATTGAATCACAAAAAAAGGAATAACTATTCCTTGACAATAAAATCATAGGGGTGCTAAAAAGGCCAAAAGGGAATGATTATTCCTTTTTAAGAGGTACTACAAATATGATCAAAGTCCATCATTTGAATTGCGCATGCATCCAACGTCTATCCATCCACGGGCGTACATTGGCCTGCCATTGTCTATTGATCGAAACTCCTTCCAGCGGACTCATACTTGTAGATACCGGTTTGGGGAGCCAAGACCTCATCCACCCCGCCCAAAGACTGGGTTTTATGTTCACTTACGTCTATGCCAATCCCAAACGTGACCCATCCCTTTCCGCCAAAGCGCAAATACAAGCATTAGGTTATAAACCGGAAGATGTCCGTCATATAGTGATGACTCATATGGACTTGGATCATGTAGGAGGTCTTTCCGATTTTCCACAGGCACGCATCCATTTGCATGCAACCGAATGGAAAGCCGCAATGGAAAGAAAAAGCATCAAAGCAAAACATCGATATCTTCCTGTTATGTGGGAGCATAAGCCTACTTTCGAAACTTATACGGAAGAAGGAGAGCCCTGGTTCGGGTTCGAATCGATCCGCAATTTGAGAGGTCTGCCGGAAGAAATCCTTCTCGTACCTTTGTTCGGCCATACCTTAGGTCATTGCGGAGTCGCAGTGCAGGATGCAAAAGGATGGCTCCTCCATGCGGGAGACGCCTACTTCGATCCAAGGGAAATCCACGGAGACAAACGCCGCTGTGCTCCGTTAGTCGGTCTCTTTCAAGCAGCAGTCCAAACCAATCGTAAGGATAGACTGCACAATCAAACCAGATTGAGGCAGCTCGCCTCTTCGAATCAAAACATACGCATCTTCAGCGCCCATAATCCTTTCGAATTCGAAGAGATCAAAAACTTAAATCCGCCCTCAGGAAACTAAGAACAGTCTCATCGAAAATCGTTGATCACCAATTTTGTGCTAGGTTCCATCCAAGCTTCTTTCGCATCCCGAAAAGAAGCTGTTTTGGTGACGATAGGGCCGGGATCGTAGATCCCCGATTCGATCAAACCGAGCAGTTTCTCCATATACTCTCTGGAATCGACTCTTGTTAGGTGAAGTTCTGCGCCAACATTGTACAATTCCAGATAAGGAATCTCTAAACGATTCGTCCAATAAATGGAAGCGGAAGAAAACTTTCCCTTACTTTTGAGAGACCGCAAACCTGATTCCCAAGCCTCCTTGGAAAAAGCCGCCTCACAAACCAAATCGAACTTACCGAAAGATTTAGGGATCACATTCACCCATTCCGCATCGATCCCCAGGCGAGTCGCATGATCTACTCTTTGTTTGTCGGTATCAACATACTTTACGATTCCCTTTCCCATCTTGGAAGCAAGTAGAGCAGTATAAAGTCCGATGCTGGAAGCAAGGCCGCCCAAAACCAAAACGGACAAAGAAGGGTCCACTTCTAAAAATCTCCCCGCAAGTTTCCAAGCTTCGGAGATATTATCCGACAAACTCGCAACGGAAACCGGATCCGTATCCTCTTTTAAAGGAAGTAACATTTGTTTTGCGTAAGGAACTCGAACCAAATCCGCAAGCGCTCCGCCGAAAGTTTTTGCACCTGGCGCCATTCCGAAGCTGGTCACGGGAGGGAGAGTGGAACAAGATTTGGAATCACCCGTCTGACAATGGGGGCAGGTACCACAAGAGATCTGAAACGAAACCGCTACCCTCTTCCCGGGAGAAAACTCTCCCTCCAAGTCAGGAGAAACTTGAGTTATCTCTCCCACAAATTCATGACCGATGGGAAAAGGGGGACGGAACAAGGTCTGGCCCTGAATGATTCCTAAATCCAAATCGCATCTGGCGACTGCCAAAGGGCGCACCAAAACCTCGCCTGGGCCGGTAATTTCTGGGTCGGGGACTTCTTCCCAATCGATGATTCCTTTTTTTACAAATACAATTTGTTTCATAAAATGTGGTACCTCCCACAAAAAGATCCAACCCCTCAACCGAAATTAGACCAACTTGTCTAAACTACTTTCATTTTCAAAAACTGTCCAGAAAAAATTAGACAGCTTAGTCTAAAATATAAAATAGAAACAAATGAACCGATCGGGACCAAAAGAAAGAATTCTGACCACCGCCAAAAACCTGTTTTACCGACACGGATACGAAACAACGGGAGTCAACCAATTGCTCACAGATTCAGGCTCTCACAAACAAAGTTTTTACCAATACTTTCCATCCAAATCCGACCTGGGAAAAGCCTACTTGGAGGAACAAAGACAAGAACTGATCCGGTTAGTGACCTATCTCTATCGAAAGAAAGAAACACCCGCAGATTGGATCGAAGCCTGGGCAAAACTATTAAAGAGACAGGCGGCATCGAAAGATTTTTTCGGATGTCCCTTCGCCAACTTCTCCGCACAAACGATTCACATAAAAAACGATTTTCAAAAGGAATTGAAAGAAACCATCTCCGATCTTCTTTCCGCATTCGAAATATTTTTCGAAGGATGGAAAACGAACGGACACCTAACGACAAATATAAGTTCGACGAAACTTGCAAAAAAAACCCTGATGATTTACGAAGGAAACATCCAACTCTACCTCATCACAAACGAAAAGGAATACTTAAACGCACTGGAAGAAGACTTTTTGGATTTGATCGGCGGATAACAACGAATACAAAAATCAAAGTAAGGGCGACCCCTTCTCCGAACCTCTCGGAGAAGGGCCGGGCTGCTTCCGGCTCCACTATCGCTTCGGCCGCATCAAAGATGCGGCTTCCCGTGCGCATCCCTGTCGCAGATCTTTCTAAAAAGAAAAGAACGAAAAACTAAAAGCGAATTTGCCCGATAGACTCGAAAACGGAAGCTAAAGTTAAATTAGGCCAGGAGCCGAACCAAGAATAGTGATAAAGATAAAAAACACCTAACATTAAAAAGGAGAGAATTAGCAAAATCGCTGTTTTACGAAACGAAACCAAATTCCCCACTTCCACAGTCAGTTTCAAAACGATCTTAGTGAACTTATCGATAAAAGAAAACAAGAACCAAAACAAAAGAAGAACGACCAACATTCCCAGCAGAGTGACGATATGAGTGGAGTAATTGTCGTTCAAGGCCAAAACCTTTGCGTTAATATTCGTTACGACCAAATCGACCGAAAGAATACATAGAATTTTAAAGTAAAAACTTAAGAATCGATGGAAGAGAGTTTTTTTAGGTTCCGAGCTCATGGATAAAATCACAACTCTCCTGGAAAAATAGCAAGAAGGAATCGGCCCTCTAATCTCTTCCTTCGTGGAATTTTCTGAGAAATTCGGATTTATCCCTACCACTTATCCGTTCCTTTCGATCCTTCTCTTCTAAATCCATCTCATAAAGAGTTCCTTTTTCCGAATGATAGATCCATTTTTTGTGTCCTTCAATGATTCCTAAATACGCATCCGAGTTCCAGGACTTCAATCTCAGATTCATTTCATAATCCTCGGAAAAAAAATTTCTTTTTGAATCGATACTCACACCAGGAAATTGAAACAAAGAAAGAAGGGAGTTCTTAAAATCTGCCGAATTTCCTGCAGGAAGAAGAAAAGGTTTCGAATTTTTCGTATAACGAATCAAAAACGGAACTTTAGTTTCCGAATTATAAATAGAAAAATTATGACCGAAAAAACCGTCTTCTCCGAAAGACTCTCCGTGATCCGAAGTGAGAATAAAAAGAACATCTCTCTTCCTCTCTGAAACAATACGATTCATCATTTTATCCACCAAGTGAATGTCGTATCTTAAGGCAGATAAAAACCTTTCGTAAGGATCTTTCTTATTTTTAGGGAGAAATGGGTTTGTTTCTGAAACAAAATAAGGACTGTGAGTATTCGAAAAACCGATCCATAAAAAAAGAGGCTGAGAAGAAGAAATCACCGATGAATCCAGAATCTCGAGCAAAGCCAAATCGTCTGTTCCCCAACTAAACTCAGTAAAACGATTTTGGAAGGTTTCCTGGATCTTCACCTGATCCGTATAAGTTTGAAAGTATTGTTTCGCAATTTCATCTATGTTCTCAAAAACGGAAGGCTGTGAAAAGAGAAACATCGTACGATACCCGTTCTTCTCGAATATCTTAGGTAAAGACTCTTCTTTTGGAAAAAGATCCAGTCTAGGTCTTGTGTCTCCAATCTGAATCATCCCGGTCAGTCCCGTAAAAATGCTTTTACTACTATGAGGAACGGGAATATAAAAATGTCGAACCTCTCCCACCGGTTGATTGGAATGAAACTCTTGCGAATCATTCCGATTCCAATCTTTGCTACCGACTCCTTCCAAAAAGAAAATGACTACGTCTGTCTCGGAAGAAAGTTTCTGAGCGGGAAAAGTATAGTTTCCGGAAATTGTTTCGGAAGATTCAGAAAAGGGAGCCTCTGATATTGTTTTTCTTTCAGGGATTTGTAAAGATGCCAAATAAGCGAAAAACAAAAATAAGGCGAAACTCGCATAAAGTAATGTAGCTCTTTTCTCGGATAACGACAGAAGAAAAACGGGGATAGAAGACAAAAAAACAAAATAAATTCCCAACTTCCACTGAGACATCAGAAAGAAGGCATCCTCCCTCAATTGAAAAAAGTTTTCCACAAGATAAAAAAGAAGAGAGAAACGTATCGAAATATTAAACTTTTGTTCATATAACACCCAAAGAAAGGAAAGAGAAAACAAAAGGAAACAAATGCTAGTGGAAACAAAATGGTTCCGTATCTTTTCTCTACAAAACAAACAAATGCCTACAAACAAAGAAAAAACGAATATTTTTTCCCAAGTCAAATAGACAAACCAATCCGAGGCTCCTAAAATCCAAATAGGCAGGGGAAAAAGAAAAATCAAAACGAGAAAAGATAAACTAACAAAAGAAATGTGATTGTATTTCATCTGACCTGGAAATTGATTTCTTGAATCTCTTTTCCATCCTCTTGTATGGAAAGAACGTGTTTACCTCGAACGATGGGAATCCTCGCTTCACCTGCCTGAGAAAGAGAAACCAAGTAAGATCGATTCAAATAAAGATTTGTTTTTCTTTTAGCAAAAGAATGGGAATAATTTTTCAATCGAACTGGAATTTGTTGATTTTCCTTAGAAAGATTAGGGTTATAAATAAATATTTGTCCATCCGAAGGAGTTAGGATCGAAACTGAATCAACCTCAGAGATGTCAGTTTCCAAGCCGTGTTTCAAACAAAATTCCTTAGGAAAACCGGAAGGCCTGATGTACAGGCTGACATGAGGGCAGACATCTTTGGCAAGTTTTCCAGTTTTTCTACAAATCCGAACGGCTTCCGTTACAGAAGGAACGTATGATTTATCCGATTCCTTAGCCATCAAATAGCGCATAACACTATGGAAAATTCTGCCCGCTCCCCAAGAGCCGGAAACTTCCATCGTTTTTTCACCTGAAAAATTACCTACCCAAGCACCTACCACATAACGTTTCGTATAACCGATGGTCCATGAATTGCGAAAATCCTTAGAAGTTCCCGTTTTTACGGAAACAGGAAAAGGAAAGTCCATAAAACTTCTATTCCCGAAAGCACGAGATCTAATCTTGGAATCCTTGAGTATAAAGGATATCTCTTCCGCAGTCTCTTTCGAAAACAACCTTTCGCTTTTTCCGTAAAAGATATCCTTTGATTGATTTTTCCCTAAAAAAACCTGAGGTAACTTTCCATCCAAAGGAAAAGACGCGTAGGCCCTTGTTAGCTGAAATAAACTGGCACCGCCAGTTCCCAAAGAAAGTCCCTGCCCGTAAAAATTCGGTTTTTCTTTGAGGTGATTCATTCCCGATCTTTTGAGAAAATCCAAAAATTCAGGAACACCTAATCTTTGTATTACTTCAACAGCAGGAATATTTCTGGAATTGGCCAAAGCTTCCGCAACCGTCATATCTCCCCAAAACTTCAGGTCCGCATTTCTAGGTGTATAGCTCCCTTCCCCTTTTTCCAAAATAAAGGTTTTGTTTTCGTCATTTAAAATCGAATTTACAGAGATTAACTTTTTCTCCATTGCGGAAGCATAAAGAAGAGGCTTTAAAGTGCTTCCCGCATCTCTATATGCCAAACTTCCGTTTACCTGACCGAATCCGTCTTCGAAAAAATTTCTGGAACCGATCATCCCGATCAAATCCACATAGCTGGAATCCTTTTCCGGAATTTCCAAAACCACAACGGAAGCGTTCGAAACATTATATTTTTTTAGACCGTCTAATTCAGATAATACGATATGATGGAGATGTCGGTTGACTTCGTTCGAGAATCGAGTCTCCAAAATTCCGTTCGTGTCGGGAAGTAAGGATTGAATCCAAAACTTAAAATGATGATTTTCTGATTTTAACTCTTCTTCTTTTTTTTTCTCCGGAGAAACAAACTCCAAAGAAGAAATCAAATAAGAGGTTTGCAAAGGAGTCTCTATATTCAATCTGCGGTTTAAATCCTCCACTCGTTTCACAAACATATCTATATTAGGTGAATTGGAACGAATCAAAACAACGAGAGCAATCCCTTCTTCCATCGATAAAAAACGAATATGTTTTTTAAAATATCTAAGACTTGCCGCAGGAAAGCCTTCGTAATTGGAACGAATCGTTACTGAATTCAGATATGCTTCTAAAATCTCTTTCTTAGAAAGCCAAAGCGTATAACGAATTGAAACTAGAATTTCTACAGACTTTCGAATCCATTTAGGAAGTTTTCTAATGCTGGAAGAATGGATTCTAACCAACTGTTGAGTGATAGTGGAACCTCCTCTGACTTTTTCTTTCCAGTGAAACAGAGAATACAAGGCCCCGCCCAAAGCAACCGGATCAAAACCTGGGTGAAAATAAAACCTTTTGTCTTCTGCAAGAATTACAGCCTGCAGTACATGTTCGGGATACTCATCTATACTCACCCAATCCCTGAGTGCACCTGCGGTATTGGAACGACTGCCTAAACTTTCCTTCTCTTTGGAAACAATCTTCAGAGAAGATTGCGATTTAAAATCATCGCTAGAAACGGGAATACATAAATAAACAGCTACAGCAAGAGAGATACCAAGTGGTATCCCCCATTTAGGCCGTAAAAGAAAAGAAAAAGACATTCTTTTTAGTCTACTTTCAATTTGGTGGTAGAAGTGTTAGCCTTTATACTCGGATGATACATCAGAAAAACTTCCGCAGCAGGACTCAAAGCTACTCCTTTTACAAGAGGACGTAAAAAATACTGAAATTCGGTTTTACCTTTATGGATGCGGTCTCTTGAAAACAAAACCCGATCGTCTCTGAATTCCTCGAATTCCCCATAACTCATCTGAAAGACAGATCCTCCTTCATCTTCATATTCCTCTCCCTCATAACTATCACTATGAGTGTTTTCGCCGGATCTTCTTGATTCGGTTAAAAAGGAAGTATTTACAACTTCTACAGTGCTGGGAATAGGATCGACAACCATCAGGAAAGGACGATCCTCATCCGAGTTCACTGCAATCTTTACAAGATAGGTTTTTCCTCTCTGCATCTGATCACCTGTCTCTTTAAGAATAGGATCGCCGTTTGCATTTCTTCCATCCACTCTGTAGATTTTTTTCTCCACATTGATTCCATTCGAACTCGCCTTGCGATCATCCTTTACAGGAGTATATCGTATGTTAGATGAAAAATAAAGCCTTCCTTCTGTACTTTTTCTCTGGAAAGAAAGATCGGTAGGTGTCGGTTGTTTTTTATCAAAAAGTCTATCTATGAAAAACTCTTCCTGTAATAGATTCGAAGAAGAACCGGAAAAGGATTCACTGATCAAATTCTTTTCTCCGAAATATACCTCTCCCTCAGTATCCGAACCGCCGACTTCATAACGATTGCGATACTCTCGTAAAGCGAATGCTAAATTTCCGGAGCTATGACTGTCCCTCCAGTATTCGGTAGATCTTTCTATCATGATATTTCGAATCAACTCGGGGATCTTTTTGTTTTCTGATTCTACTCGAATCATTAATTTTAAAAGTCCGGAAAGAACAGTCGCCTGACTATAGTAAGAATCCCAATAATTTTCCTTTTGGGATACGACTCGAACAGAATCTTTTTCCCAAATGATATTTTTTAAAAACAAATCATAATGCTTTTTAAAAATAGAATCTGAAGAGACCTGATTTATGTTATTTTTTTCCGCATACGCCAAAAGAAAAATCGATTGGGATTTAGGATTCAGACTCGAAAAATTATCGAACAAGGATTTTTGCAGACCGGTTACATCCTTTTTCTCCTTCGCCAATACGGAATAGATTAAACTCAATGTTTGCCAAGACTCCTGTTTGCTTTCATAAGGATTTTTAACATAGTTTTCTAAATATTTAACCGCTTCTTTCATGGCAGTCTCATTGGATCGAAAGCCTTTTTCCTTCCCCAATTGCATCGCCTGAGCCACATAAGCAGTCAAATAAGGATAACCGGAACGCCCCCACTTCTGTTTCCAAAGACTGAAACTTCCATCCGAATATTGAAACTCTGACATTTCATCTAAGAAGAGTTTTTCGATCTGATTAAAATCATAAGAGTCTTTTGTAGGAGGGAAATACTTGAATTCTTTCAGAAGTTCCCCTGCGCTGATAGTCACTAAATACGCAGAAGTTCTTTGTTCCATACAGAAATAAGGCTGAGATTGATAAAAATCAAAAGCATTCCTAATTCCCGTTAAAGCTGTCGCAGAAAGATTCACATTCAAACTCATCTTACCGGCCAGAACAGAATCGATGGAAGGAAATCGAATCTGCTGTTTATAAGAAGAATCCGTAAAACCAGTGATTCTTTCCGTAACAACAGGATCCAATTCCTTGATAGGGATTGTAACTCTCAATAGATCGGAAATATCTGCTTTTTTCAAATCGGGATAATCGGAATAAGAAACAGGTTCTGCCTTTACGTCGTATGTAGCCACCAATTCGGAGTCAGGTGAAGATTTTCCCGAAATTTTTAGATAATCTTCTTTGGTCAGTTTAAACTTCCGAACCACTTGTTTTGTCTGGCCTGCATTCAATTCCAATATTTCCGGTTTTTGGGAAGAAAGAAGGGAGGAAGAAATATCGACTTTGAACTTACCGTTTTTTTCAGTATTATTCGTTACGGAAACACCTAATTCTAATTCGTCTCCGATACGCACGAATCTAGAAGCTGTTTTCTGCAGAACCAAACTCTTTTTCACCCTGAATTCTTTGTTTTTTGCCGCATAGGTACCGTTATTTGAAGAAGCGACCATAACACGGAAAGTAGTTAGATTGTCAGGAAGAGTGAATTCGAGTTCAGCTTCTCCATCCGAATCTGCAATCACGCTCGGATTCCAATAAGCGGTGTGACGGAAATCTTTTCTAATTCCGCTTTCCGAATCGAAACCGAATCCTCCCCCTGCCTCTTCCCCATAATCTCCTCCGGGGCTATCACCTTTATTTTGATAGGCGTAATGTTTGATGATGAGTTCTCTTAGATCGAAAGTATCTACAATGTTCCGCCAAAGCTTATAAAAGACGGAAATTGGGTCTGTAAATTGATAACCTACTAAATCCAAAACCCCTCTGTCAGCAACAGAAACTACTAGTTCCGAGCGAGGAGTCGTTTTGATGAATATTTTCACTTTATCTCTAGGACTGTATTCATTTCTATCTGTTTTAACTTCCAAAGGAGCTATTTTACCGGAAGTATCCACCTTTAGAGTGATATAACCTGTTTTCGATCTAGGAGCACCTAAATCTTGTTCATTGAACTCTTTTTTGTCTTCTTCAGAAGCGTCTTTAGGGAGAGATTGTCTCCCGGTAAGAAGTAAAACGCTCACTTCCACATTAGGAAGATACTTCGCTTCGATAGGAATCTCTATCGGAAGGCTATTTCCTTTCATTTGATACGATTCGGAAAAATAAACGTTGTCTCTTTCGACTGTTACAATGGCGCGAGCATTCGTAAAAGGAGATTTGATGATAACTTTTGCCTTATCTCCGATGGAGTAAATTTGTTTGTCAGATTTCAATTCGATCGAATCGTCTCCCCTGAAATCCCAGGTATAATATGTTTCTTTTTGATAAGCATAAAAATCGATACGACTGTAGACTGAATCTTCATTGGTCACGATTAGAGTATAACTACCGGAATCTTTTACCTTATAGTCGAACCGAGCTTTACCGCCGGCAGTTGTTAGGTTCTTAGTATCGACGATTTTCTTTTCCAATTGATTGGATCTGAAAAAATACTTTCCGATCCCTTTGGATAAAACAGAGGTCCAATCATTATAAATGATATAGGCTTTTAAGTTCTTTCCAGACAGAGGCTTCCCTTCGGGGGAAACGGTCACTAATTCGAATTTGAAATTTTTTTCCATTCCTTGGTAACGGTCGTCACATTTGATGCCGACCAAAGAGTCGGAAGGATAATAATCAACAGCTTCCGTTTTCGTAACGGATTTACCGTCCACATCAAGCACGGAAGCCTCAAGTAACAGCCGATAAGGAGAATTGATGGAAATGGAACTTCCAGACGTAGAAAATTCCGTTGCCAAAGACTTCAAAGGAAGTTCGAAGGCCAATTCCCCTTTTTCATTTAAAACTGCTTCTTCACCAGTGATATATCCAGAGGAATCTTCGGAATAGTCGTCCTCATAGTCGTTGTAATACGAATACCCGCCGAAATGATATTGAGAAAAATCCGGAAAATAAATTCCCTTCGTTTTCTTCAATAGGGAATACTTTGCATTTGCATTCGCCATAGGAGCGCCGAACAAATACCTTCCTTCAATTTTTCCCTTCACAGGTTCGTTCATCAAAACCTTCTGTTTGAGTTCTACAGAAACCGCAAAATTAACAGGTCGAAATTCTTCCACCTGAAAGCTGTCATAAGAAATATAGTTTTCTATTTTCTCGGTAGGATAGACAGAAACACCGTAATGACCCAAAGGAGCATCCTTAGGAATCGTATAACTTAAATGAGCGCCTCCTTGAGAAGAAGTAACCGCCGTTTGGCTTAAAATATCCTTACCACGGGAATCTTTTAATTTAAAGGTGAGAGATCTGCCTCCATAAGGAAAAAAACTCCCATTTCTTTTTTCACCTGCAAAAGTTTTGATCTCTACCCTGTCTCCTGGACGATATAGCTTTCTATCGAAATAAAGTTTTGCATGAAGCGAATTTCCATCCGCATAATAATTGTAATGATAGAGTTTTGTCGCGCCTAAATATAGAAACGCCTTATCCGTCTCTCCTTGTTCTGCGATGATCAGGGATTTTCCCTGTACAATATTTGAGGCGGAAAGAGAACAGTAACCATTCACATCCGTTTCGCAGCTTCCTTTTTGAATTCCTGATTCGTAAAATCCGATTTTTACTTTTTCTACGGGAATCGCTTTGCTAAGAGTGTTCACCCAAACGTAAACTTTTTCCTGATCGGCCTTAGCGCTGATCCCCAAATTGGTAGATTGAAGGAAAATGTTTTCCGTTTTGAATTTTTCCTTTCCTTCTTCATCAATCACATTCGCACCTAACTCCAATGCGATCCAAGATTTTTTGCCCGCTGATCCGAAATAAGAATCCAAGTTCATTCCTTGATCTTGATTCGCATTGATCTTCTCTCCCGGTTTCCATGTTTTTGTTTTCCAAGAAATACCGGAAGTGTGGCGATTGTATTTTTCTCCCGCAGCCCCAACTGCCTGAATCAAAATCTGCGGGCTCACTTCCGCATAACGAACTTTAAACTCTTCTATGCTGGCAACGGATAAGGGAAGAACCTTATCCAATTCCGACTCAAACGTATTTTCACTATGGATAGAAAATCTCGGTTTGTAGGATAAAGATGGAATTTCAAAATGTACAGCCGCACTGTGCCTGCAATCCTCTTCGCTGTAAAACTTGGAAACCTCCACCTTATAGGCGACTCCGGGAAGAAGATTCCATTGGCTCAAAGAAAACCGATCCTCACTCCAATTGTATCCTGTCAAATCTCTATAGTATTTTGCCTCGGGAGTGAACTTAACCGAAGAAACAAAATCACTTGCAGGAGTTCGATGAGAAAGCCGGAAAGAATAGTCCCAAAGATCGTCCATATATTTGATTCCGTCCGTATCCAACTTCACTTCTACGGTGCAATCTTTGGGAAACAGAACTCTTGTGACTTTACGAAACACATTGCCGACGAGTCCGCAGGACTCAAAAAAGAAAAAGAATGTGAATAGAAGTAGAAAACGTTTTTGCAGCATGGCAGTCATCCTCGAAGGATTTTGAATATGCAAAGAATCGAATCCTGATGAAATAAATGCGATTATTTTACGGAAAATTCTTTCTATAAAAATTCGATTTGCTATTTTGCCGTTCGAAGGATCAGAATACATTCTACAGATTTATGAAATTCAGTTCCGCCTCAGCTTTTTTGCCCGGGTTTCTTCATTTCATAATTTGTTTTTTTTTCCTGGCACCTTTAAGCGCACAAGATGTCCCCTCTTCTTTCTTTTTGAGCCAGTCCTTAGGCAGGGAATATGCGGTAGGAACTTTCGAATATTTAGTAAACCCCTCCTACAATTGGAAATCCCTGGAAAAAATTCCTAACGAAGAATGGGTTTCTGTCGCCAGCGAATCTATGGACTTAGGATTTCAAACGCAGCCGATTTGGTTCCGTTTTTCCGTAGAAAACAAAGATCCCGAATTCAATATCTATGTCCTCAACTTTAGATCCTGCCAAATCAACAGAATCACCGCCAATAATGTTTCCCTGAAAAACGACGGGGATTTCCAAACAGCGGGAGACCTGGTCCCAAAGAAAGAACATCCGTTAGTTGGATGCCAGCCGTCCTTTCGATTCCCTTTGGCTCCTTACGAAAAAAAGATCATTTATGCAAAAATGGAAACGGATTCCTTGATCCAGTTCCCGATCCGCTTTTTTACTTTGGACGGGTATTATCTGAATCGTCTCCTTAGAAACCAAGTGCAGTGGAGCATATTGTTTTTGATTTCCATAGTGATTTTGTACGGGATGCTTCTGATTTATTTCACTCGAAAGATTTTTTATCTCTATGCGATTTTGGAAATATTCAGTTTGGGATTTTATTTCTGGGTGGGTTTCGGAAATTCTTACGAACTTCTCTGGCCAGAATCTCCTTATCTGCAAAACCAGCTTCTCAAATCTTCTCTTTGGGCGATTCTGATTTTCCAGCTTTTATTCCTTCGCAACTTTCCTTCCAACTCCCATTTTAAGGGAAGTTTCGGGAGGATCTTGAATTCGGCCTTAGCGTTATCTTACGTATGTTTGGTGGCATCCTTTTTCATAAAAGATTTTCAATGGAATCTCATTTTATATTTTTACGTTTCCCTGGCCGCCAATCTCCTGAACTTCGTCTGCGGTTTTTATCTCTATAAAAAAGGTTACAGCCGCATCTTCTATCTGCTTCTTTCCTGGACCTTGTTCTTTGTGTTCCATACGGTCCACTTCCTAAATCAGCTGGGTTATCTTCCTTTCGGACTTGTTTCCATCAACGGACTTTTGTTTTACATTCCTTTCCACTACGCCTTGTTATGGTTTGCCTGCCCGGATTATTTTTATATATCCGTAAATTCCGAAGTTTTGAATATCGGAAGGAAAGAAATTCCCATCGATTTGGATGCGATTCGAAAAGATCAGCCTAAACATTATAAAAAAACGAATCTAAAAGAAATCGATCAGGACGATCTGCTTCATAAACTCAAAGAGATTATGGAAGTGAGAAAACCTTACCTGGAAGAAGACTTTCGTTTGGAAGACTTGGCCTCTCTTTTAAAGATCGCACCGTTCCGATTGACCGAATTTTTCAGTACGGTTCTGAACACCAATTTCGTTTCCTATACCCATGAATGGCGGATCGAACACTGTAAGGCGGAAATCGCAAAGTTCCCCGAAAAAAACCTTCTGACAATCGCCTTCGAATCCGGCTTTTCTTCCAAATCGACCTTCCACGAAGCCTTCAAAAAGCAGACAAAAATGACCCCTGGGCAGTACAGAAAATCGGGAAAACGCCAATAAAATAGTCCGAATTTTAAAGCCAGGACGACCGAAAATGGAATTCGTGCGAGAATGAAATGGATGGAAAGGAAACTTTCACATCCTCACAAACACACCTTGCTAACGAGAACCTAGGTTCTCGTGGCATTTTTCCTATAGCCCGCCGAACCTTTCATCCTCCCAATTTCTTTCGGATGAAATATATTGACACAAATTTAAAAAACAGAGCCCATATTAGACTAGGCTTTCTTTGCACAGGGGCCGCAAAATATGACCCCTCCTCTGAAATACGATAACGATATCATCAGCAGCATACTCTATTCGTTGGAAGAAGTCGCCTATTCCGCCAGTTATCCTGAATATAAAATCACTTTTATGACTCCTTCCGTAGAGAAACTCACAGGTTACCCGGTAGAAAAATTTTTAGGGGATGCGGGACAATGGATCTCTCTGATTCATCCTGACGAAAAACTGGATTGGATCGATCAGGCAAAAAAAGACCTGAAAGAAAACAAACATCTGACGATCGAATACAGAATCGTAAAAGCGAACGGAGAGACCCGTTACATCCGAAGTAAAACAAAACTTATATTAGACGAATCAGGGACTCCCTTTCGAGTCGACGGAATCATTTCAGATATCACAGAACAAAAATTAGTCGAGTTGGCTCTCAAACAATCCAACGAAAGATACAATCTCGTTTTGGAAGGTTCCTCGGACGGATGGTGGGATTGGAATCTCGCGAAAAACGAATTGTTTTATTCTCCCAAATGGTGGAGGATGTTGGGATATCTTCCGAATGAATTGGAGCCGGAAGAACTGCTTTGGACCAGAATGGTTCATGAAGATGACAGGGAACATACGCTTCACATCTTCGAAAATGCACTTCAATCCCAAGTGGAAAGTTATGAAATAGAATGTCGCTTTCGTCACAAAAACGGTCATTATATTCCCGTTTTATCCAGAGGACATATTGTTCGGGACGAAAACGGAAAAGCGATTCGTGTCAGCGGTTCCAATATGGATCTAACGGAACGAAAAAAGATCGCGGAAAGCCTGATCGAAGCCAAAGAGATGGCGGAAGCTGCCAACGAAGCAAAAGGACTTTTTCTTGCGAATATGAGTCATGAGATCCGAACTCCTTTGAACGGAATCATCGGTTTCTCGGAACTCATGCTTCAATCCGGATTGAATGCCATCCAGCAAGAATACATCAAAAATGTTTATTTGTCCGGAAAAAATCTTTTGGAACTTGTGAATCAAGTGCTTGATTTCTCCAAAATCGAAGCAGACAAACTCGAATTAGAAGAGTTAGGCGTCGATCTGAGAAAAATCAGCAGTAATACGGTTGATATCGTCCGTTATACTGCGGAATCCAAACGACTAAAGCTGAGTTTGGAAATAGAAAATGAAGTCCCCCGATTCGTTAAATTAGATCCTTTACGAGTCAGGCAAGTTTTGATCAATCTGCTGAGCAATGCTCTTAAATTTACAAACGAAGGTTCGGTCATTCTATCCGTCGGCTTACAGCAGAAAGAAGATGCGAAACAACGAGCTCAGATCCGGTTTGCTGTGATCGATACGGGGATCGGAATTGGGGATGATGTACGTGCGAAACTCTTCGAATCCTTTTCCCAGGCGGATTCCTCCATCACTCGTAAATACGGAGGAACAGGGCTCGGCCTTGCCATCTCCAGCCGCCTTTTGGAAAAAATGAATTCTCATTTGCAGTTGAAGAGTGAACCGGGGAAAGGTTCCGAGTTTTATTTTATTTTGGATCTGCCTTTGGCGGAAAAGGACGAAGGTACCGCATCCGAACCGGCGTCTCCTCTGCCCGCACAAGAAAGATCCTCATCCGTTCCGGAAGAATCGGAAACAAGCCCTAAGAAAAAAATCCTTCTCGTGGAAGACAATGATGTGAACAGGTCCTTAGCCAGAACTCTTCTACAGAGGAAGTTTCCCGATTTCACGATCATCGACGCTATCGACGGAAAAGAAGCGATCGAAAAGTATCTGATTTGGAAGCCGGATCTCATCCTGATGGACATTCAAATGCCGATTAAAGACGGTTATACTGCCACAAGGGAAATCAGAGAAATGGAAAAGGAAATAGGAGAGCCGACTCCCATCATCGCTCTCACTGCGGGCACACTGAAAGGTGATAAAGAAAAAGCGATGGAATCGGGAATGAACGATTTTCTTACAAAACCGATTTCTCCCAAACAACTTTATTCCGTTGTGCAAACCTGGATGGGACTTCCTTCTTTATAAAATTTCATTTTTGCATCGTACAATCTTTGTAAATTCTTAGGAAAAAATCTAAAACCTGCCACAGGTTTGACGCAATCTCCGCAAAACGGAGTTCCTGCGCCGCCTAACCCATTCAAATTTATTATTTCCTTGACCTCCCCCGTCACAAAAATAAAATATCCGAACCATTTAGAAACGAGTTAGGCGTACCAACCTAACACAGAAAAGTACATAGTTCTTTTGTATTATTCTAATAATTTGAATTTTTCTTTCAGTCAAGGACGGACAAATGATTTCTCAGCAGCAAAGTTTCCAAAAATTCATTTTGGAATTGGAAAAAAAATGGATCCAGCTTATCTGCGTATTAGGTTTTACTTTAGTACCGATTTTCGGCGGTTTGGACTATTTTATCATTCCAAAAGAATACCTGGAAGATAACCTCTATTATTTTCTTACCTTAAGAGCGGTCGCAAGTCTCATCGTTTTAGGGCAATTTTTTCTTATCAAATATTCTCCTCCTCATCCTTTGAATGCCATCCACGCCTATGTGTTTACTTTCGTAGTAGGAGGATGCATCACTCTTATGACCACTCGTTTGGGAGGATTCGAATCTTCCTATTATGCGGGACTCAATTTGGTATTGATCGCAGTGAATTTGTTTCTTCCTTGGAACGCACTCAAAGGTGCGCTGAACAGTCTGATCATAGTCCTTCAATATCTCATCGTGAACTTGCTCTTGGATGCGGAATACCAAATCACATCCATCATCAATAATTTATATTTCATGTCGGGAACCATCATCATTTCCGTCACGATCGCTCATTTCAAATTCTCTCTTACCAAATCCGAATTCGAAAAAATGGATTTGATCAGCAATCTGAAATCACAACAAGACGGAGATTATTTTCTCACTTCCCTCGTCTTACAACCGCTCAGCTTAAACCTGGCAAAAAGCGACAACATCAATGTAGAATTCTATACGAATCAAAAAAAGAAATTCACTTTCAAAACATGGAATAGAGAGATCGGAGGAGATATCAGTGTTTCCAACGTCATCACTTTAAGAGGCAAACGTTATATCGTTTTAGTGAATGCGGATGCCATGGGAAAATCCATCCAAGGAGCGGGAGGAGCTATCGTATTCGGTGCCGTTTTCCACTCCATGATCCAAAGAACGAAGATGATGGAAACTCTCCAAGACCAATGCCCGGAACGCTGGCTGAAAAATTCACTCATCGAACTTCAAAAGGCATTCGAAAGTTTTGACGGTGCCATGATGATTTCCATGGTGATCTCTCTCATCGACGAGGAAATCGGCCTGATGTATTATATCAATGCGGAACATCCTTTCCCCGTTCTCTATCGAGACGGCAAAGCTTCCTTCCTGGATTCACAGCTCTATTTCCGAAAAGTAGGTATGTTGGAAGTCAACAGCAAACTCTTTGTGAGTTTATTTCAAATGGAACCGGGAGACGAGATCATACTCGGATCGGACGGAAGAGAAGATCTGATGGTTTTCGATCCTCATCTGAATGCCAAAGCTATGGTGGAAGATGTCGATTTTTTCCTGAAGATCGTGGAGAAAGGAGAAGGAAACATCAAAAAAATCGTCCAGGAATTGGAATCCACGGGAGACATCATAGACGATCTTTCTCTTTTGAAAATCACATTCAAAGGTCCCACTTCGCCAAGAGCGGTTTCTTTGGACGAATTGAAACAAATGGTTTCCGGTTCCATCAAAGAAGGAGGAAACATAAAAGCAATCGAATATGCAAAATCAGTTGTAGACTCTTATCCTTTGGAATCGAACTATCTGTATTTTTTGGCGAAGAATCTGAATAAAACGAAACAATACAAAGAATCCGTCGAATACGGAGAAAGGTTTCGTTACAGAAATCCCGCCCACATCAACAATTTGTTAGTCTTATCCGATTCTTACAGACGATTGGGAGAAAGGGAAAGATGCGAGTCTTTGTTAAACGACGTTTTTATGTCGGAACCTCAAAATCAAATTGCAATCAATCTACTAGGGAAATTGAAGAACCATAATGGAAAAAACCTCATCCAATCAAATTGACAAAGAAACGGAAAAACAACTTCCCAAAGAAGAGGTTTTTGTTCCGTCTTACGAATGTAAGTATAAAATAAACAGCTTAAACGGGAACAATTGCAATATAGAATGTGTTCTCGGAGACATATCCAAATACGGAACTAGAATTTCCCTGGAAACTCCTCTCCCCATAGACGAAAGAATAGGCTCCGTCTTGGAAATGAGCATTTCTACGGACGTATTGGAATACAATCGAAGCCTAAGCGGAGTGATCCGATGGGAGAAGAAAAAAGATACAGGATGGGAATACGGGATTCAATTCGACTCCCCCATTCACTTGGACTTATTCCGCACATTACACGATTCTCTCGTGGGAATCAAAAATAGAATCGATTCTCAAGAGCCTGTCGTTCCGCATAACGACACTTTATCTCTTGTGTTTCAAACCAAAGAAAAAATCAAGATGGTTCTCCCCTTATTGTCCGAACTGGAATCTGGCTTGAACGACTACGAATATGCGGTAGCTTACAATCTGAAAGAAGAGATTTACAAAGCCACTTATCAGCTTCTCAAACCCATTTACGAATTTTTGAAGAAAAAATCGAACGAACTCTATCACTCTCTTTCCGAAAAAGAGATCAAATATAACTTCGATTACATTCGTCACGAATTGAGAGAAATTTTATTTTTAGATCCCTTTATCAAAAGAGCGACCACAAAACCGTTAGGTTATGCGGGAGACTTCGAAATGATGGATTCCATTTACAGGGACAGTACGGAAGGAACCAACCTGTTGGGAAAAAGCATTCACAAATGCACTTTGAATCTCAAATCCGCACAAGCGGTCTTCCATAGACAAAACTTTTTTTACAGAAACATATTGGATCGTTTGAAAAAAACGAAATCCAGGCTTTATGTTCTCTCCATTGCCTGCGGCCCCGCCAGAGAAGTGGTCACTCTCATTCAAAACACGGACCCTTCCCTTCTCGATAAACTCACCATTTATCTTTTGGACCAGGACCCTCGTGCCATCACGGAAGCGAAACACGGGATTCGAATCGCTCTTTTGAAAACGAAAAAACAATTGGACTTCCATTGTTTGAATATCGAAATTTCCCGTTTTGCGACAAATCCAGGTAAGTTCGTCAAACACACCGAAATCGATTTGATCTATTCCGCCGGTCTTTTCGATTACATCAAAACAAGAACCGCACAAAAGATATGCAACCATCTTTATCCTCTCCTCAAACCCAAAGGAGAGATCTTCCTGGGAAATTTTTCCTCAGACTCGGACGAAATTGGAATTATGGAAGTGATGGATTGGAGCCTCATCTATCGAACCGATGAAGAGCTTGTCAGTTTTGCGGACACTCTGTCCGGCCCGAAACGAATCGACGTTGTCAGCGACGTTCTGCCTCAAAAATTCTTTCATCTTACGAAAGAATAGGCCGCTTTTCGGCGGCCTTTCTCCGTTTAGTTTTTGTGAAGCAGATATTCGAAAGCGGAAATGGCAGCCTTAGCGCCTTCTCCCATCGCAATGATGATCTGTTTGTAAGGGGTTTGAGTGACATCTCCACAAGCGAAAATTCCTTCCACATTGGTTCTGCATTTTTCATCCACTACGATCTCTCCGGATCGGTTTACTTCCAGGATATCTTTCACAAAACTACTGTTCGGTACTAAACCTATCTGAACGAACACTCCGTCCAAGGAAAGAGACTCTTCTTTTTCCGAATTTCTGTCCTTATATACCAAAGCTGTTACCTTGTCCCCATCGCTTTCGATGCGGGTGGTTTGAGCGGAAGTGACGGTGCGAATATTGGGAGACTCGCTCACTTTGTTCAACAAAACTTGGTCCGCGTTCAATTTTCCACCGAATTCGAGTATGGTGACAGAGTTGACGATACCGCTCAGATCCAAAGCGGCTTCCACTCCAGAGTTTCCTCCTCCTACTACAGCAACATCTTTTCCTTTGAAAAAAGGGCCGTCACAGTGAGGGCAGTAAGCGACTCCTCTTCCTATATTTTCCTTTTCTCCCGGAACATTCAATTCTCTCCATTTTGCTCCCGTAGATAAAATGACCGTTTTGGTTTGAATGACTTCCCCCGTATTGAGAACGATCTTTTTCACAACTCCGTCCTCTATCTTTTGCACCTTTACATTTTCCTTTTTGGAAATATTATGATTCTCCAATTGGGAAAGAAGTGTGTTGGAAAGTTCGGGGCCTGTCGTGTAAGGAAGGGAGATCATATTTTCGATTCCCATAGTATCCCTGACTTGCCCTCCGACTCTGTCTGCTATCATCAGAACTTTTAAACCTTTTCTTGCGGAATAAACTGCGGAAGTGACTCCTGCAGGCCCTCCTCCGATTACGGTCACATCATACACTTCTTTGTTTTCAATGGTTTCTATGTTTCCGGAAGAACTTTGTTTAGGCGGAAACATCTCCATCAGTTTATCGAATATAGCTGAACTTTCCGCTTTGCCGGAAAGAAATCTTTGTCCGTTCAAATAAACGGCAGGCACGCCCTGTATGTTTTTTTCTTTCACTTGATCCGGAAACAAAGCTCCGTCGATCATTCTGTTTTTGATGTTCGGATTGATCAATGCGAAAGAATTTAACGCCTGTACTACTTCAGGACAATTATGGCAGTCCAAAGAAACATAAGTCTCAAATTGCAGATCTTCTTCTATGTTCCTTAAGGCTTTCTGCATACCTTCTTCCAGCTTGAGAGGATTTCCTCCCGCTTGCAAAATCGCAAGAACCAACGAACTAAATTCATGTCCTCCCGGAACACCTGAAAACACGATTCCCGTGGAAACACCGTTCTTCAGAACGGAGAAATCGACTCCCGACCCCTTCTCATTTCCATGAACAAGACTTAGACGGGGATGAAGGGAAACAATTTCTTCCAAAAACGAAATCAGTTCGCCTCTACTGGGATGATCACCTTCCTTCAATTGCAAACTAACATCCGTTTGAATTTTTTCGAAATATTCCTTTACTTGATTTTTTGCTCCTTCATCTAACATAAATTCTCTCCCGTTGTATTGCCCGGACCGCGAAACGGCCCGGGATTATTGTATCTAGATTTTGCCTACCAAATCCAAACCAGGTTTCAAAGTTGTGGAACCAGGCTTCCATTTCGCAGGACAAACTTCTCCGTCATTCTGTGCGACATACTGAGCGGCTTGTACTTTTCTCACCAATTCCTCCGCAGAACGCCCGATACCCAAATCGTGGATTTCGGCAGTTTTGATTTGTCCTTCCGGATTGATCACGAAAGTTCCTCTAAGAGCCTGACCGGCATCATCGATCATCACTCCGAATCCTCTTGTAATCACTCCGGCAGGATCACCTAACATTGGAAATTTGATTTTTTTGATGGTATCACTCGCTTCATGCCAAGCTTTATGAACGAAATGAGTGTCCGTTGAAACGGAATACACTTCCACTCCCATCTTTTGCAGTTCTGCGTAATGATCCGCTACATCGCCGAGTTCAGTCGGGCAGACGAAAGTAAAGTCCGCAGGATAAAAAACGAAAACGGACCATTTTCCCAATACGTCTTTTTTGCTGATTTTTTTGAAAGCCCCGTTGTGGAAAGCTTCCACGCTGAATTCGGGGATTTGTTGGTTGATGTTCGACATATTCATCTCCTTGGTTTATGAGATAAATATAGTCCGAATAGAGACATTTGTAAAATAAATAGTATAAATGATAAGATTTATAAAAACTATGAAACTGGGAACTAAAGAGAGATTCCTATGATTTTAAATTTTTCTTTGGAATGAAACTCCTTTGGAATCTGCTTTAGAATGATCTCATTTAACTTCCGTAAGATTTTATTCTTATAAAATCCGTGTTTGTAAACGATACTGATCTCTCTTGCCGGTTCGGGAGAAGCAAAAGGAACGACTCTTTCCGATGTTTCCGTAACGGCGAGTTTGGGAAGTAAGGTGACTCCGATTCCTAAATCGACCATCCTCCTAAGAGTTTCCACACTTCCACTTTCGATTTTTGCAAGAGAGTTATGATTGCATATCTTCAAAGACTGATGTCGAAAACAATGTTCCTCCCCCAAAACCAAAAGAGGATATTTTTCGATATTCTTCATAGTCACTGTTTTGGATTTTTCCTTCACACCTTCCGGATAATAGACCACAAACGGTTCGTAATAAAGAGGCTGTTCCACAATATTAGGAATTTTTAATGGAGTTGCCAAGATCCCTATGTCGATCTCTTCTTTATCCAGCTTTTCTATGATGGACAAAGTTGGCAGCTCAGAGATACGGCAATGCACTTGGCTGAGTTCCGTCTGCAAAGTTCGATAAATTCCGGGAATCAAATAATTACTAACTGTAGGAATCACTCCTATGGAAAGATCTCCCGTAGGTTCGTCCTTCAACTGCCCTGCAATTTCGTACAATTTGTCCGCTTCTCTCAAAGTATGTTTGGCCTGCTCGATGACCTCTTTGCCCAATTTAGTGGTAACGATCGGATTTTTTTTGCGGTCGAACAGGGAAAACCCCAATTCCTGTTCCACTTTTTGCACCTGAAGACTCAAGGTAGGTTGTGCAACTAAACACTGTTCTGCGGCTTTAGCGAAATTTTTGTATAGATCGAGGGCGACTATGTATCTCAATTGAGTGATTGTCATGATAAAAAAGGAATCGAAAGCTAACTTTCATTCTACAATATCCGAAAGAAAAACATACAAGCAGAATATTTTAAATTTCCTTTCCGATTCCGTCCCGATTGTTTTAAAAATCAATACGGCTGGGTATCTTTCCCAGTCTATCTTAGAGGAAAAGGAGAAAATTGGTTGGTATGGTCGACGCATCGATTGCCGCAATCGGCACATCGGTTTTCTTCGGCCGGAAAAATCGAACCGGGCGGATTTTGTCTTGATTTTTACACATATTTGCCATAAACTCAAGATCCAATTTTAGACCATGCAGCCCTTTTGTTTGTACATTCTCCTATTGATTTTACCTCTTGGTCTGATTGCAAAAGAACCAATTCCCATCAATCCTTTTGGCAAAACTTCTCTCAAAGATGGTTGGACGTTCCAAGAACTTCCGAATGGAAAGCCGGTTTCTATCGAAGTAGGAAACAGTCTGTCTTCCCAAGGATTTCCTCCTCCTACAAGCGGGGTATATGAGGTTCATTTTTTATTTCCGAAAGAAGAAATCACTTCAGCCGTCGGGATTTATCTGGATCGAGTGCAAGAGGCAGATAAAATTTTTCTCAACGGAAAATGGATCGGAGGCACTGGAGTTCTTCCGAACGATGGCAAATATTCACCTAACTGGTATTATAAAAGACTCTATTTTCTTCCAGATTCTCTTCTGAAAAAAGGAGAAATCAATACGATCCGCATTCAGATCTTTTATCAAAACAAAACCTTTCCGGGAGGAATCTTCCGAAGCATTCCTCAAATCGGAAATTATGAATTGATCAGAAACAATATCATTCGGGAAGACGGAAGAGATTTCTGCATCATCATGTTGTTCTTCGGAATCGGAGCTTATCAAATCTTTTCGATCCTTCTCAGAAGACAGCCTAGATCCAATTTTTTTCTGTTATGCTCCAGTATGTGTTTTGTTTTGTGGAGGCTCCCTCTTCTCAACATTTCACACTCTGTTTTTGAATTGGAATTCAATACTCTGATTCGAGTGTTTTTCGTATTCCAAACTCTGCTTCCTGCCGCCTTATTATTATTTAATTATTCCATTTTCAGAGATCCGGTTCGGCTGAAGGAATGGATTTTACTCTCCATTATTTTCCTTTTGGCCTTCGTACAGATCTTCGATATAGAATATTCTTCAAGAATCATTGCTTTACGAATTTGGGAATTCACTCTGATCTTCGTTTTTTCATTCGTAGTGGTCAGCGTTTACAGAGCCGCAAAACAAAAAAAAATGGAAGCAAACATACTCGGTGCGGGTTTTTTACTTTTAAGTTTATGCGGAACCGTCGACATCATCATCGATCTTACTTCCGGTAAAAACATCTATCTCAGTCAATACGGCTTTTTGATTTTGATGATTCTTTCCGCCATCACGATCTCATTCCGAAACGCTAAAAACGAAAAAGAACTTTCTCTTCTTACTAAGGATTTGGAGGCGAGAGTGCAGATCCGTACGGAGGAACTGAGAAAGAAAAATTCCAGCCTGGAACAAGATCTTTTTTTCGCCTCTCAACTCCAAGGTCATCTTCTACCGAAAGACGCCCCTTCCATAACTGGCTTAAATCTTAGCGCCACTTATCTTCCTATGTCCCAGGTAGGAGGAGATTTATACGATTGGATCGAGGTCGACGAACATCGATTATTATTTCTTATCGCGGACGTTGCGGGGCATGGAGTTCCTGCCGCGCTTGTTTCTTCTATGGTAAAGGTTCAATTCAGGGAAAGTGCCAAAGAAACCCAAAACCCTGCGGAAGTTCTTTTGAAAATGAACCAAGCTCTCATCTTTCTAGTAAGTAAATACTTCATCACCGCCTCTTGTGCGTTATTTGATACGAAAAAAAACCAGGTGATCATTTCTTCTGCGGGTCATCCGAATCCATTGATTTACAATCAGTTCGAATCCAAGTTTCAATTTTTGAACTTGAAAGGATCCATCCTGGGCTGGAGAGAAACGTTTCAATACCAAAACTGGTCTCAAAACATCACGAAAGGAGACAGATTTTTCTTTTATACGGACGGGGTCACGGAAGCGAGAGCGGAAGGTAAATTGTTCGGAGAAGCGAATCTGCTTCGCATCTTAAAAAAATCGAAAACGAAAGAAATCCAAACAGTCTCCGAACTGGTTCTGAAAGAAATTTCCGATTACTCGGATGAAGAACTGAAAGACGATGTTACCTATGTGCTCATAGAAATCACCTAAGTTTGTTTTGTTCTTCTCCTGCGATCCCTTCCACCATCCTATCTTTCAATAAAACTCCGGATATCTTTTGGGAAAGCGCTTCTTTCAAAAGATAGATCAGTTTGGCCCCCGCTCTTTCATAACTTAGACCACCTAACCTTACATTAGAGATACAGTTTCTTCTTTCGTCCGTAGTCCCCGATTTACTTTGATATGTGATGTAAACTCCCAAACTGTCCGCAGTAGTAAGTCCAGGTCTTTCTCCGATCAGAACCACTGTCATATTGGCGGAAAGTGATTCCGAAATTTGATCTCCTATGGCGACTCTTCCGTTCGTAACAAATGCGAGAGGAGCGATTTTAGGAAACAACTCTGTCAACTGAGGGCGTAAGTATTCCAGAAAAGGGACTACGTTTTTTTCCACAGCCAAAGGAGAAAGCCCGTCCACGATGGAAATGGAAAGATCGTATTCTTTTTGTAAGTTGGGAAATTTTCGCAAAGTTTGAAGGGATGTTTCCTCCAGTTTTCTTCCTAAGTCGGGCCGTAAGAGATAATCTTGTCTTGAGTTTGCTGCAGAATGTAAAGAAATCACAGGCAACCAAGAAGAAAGTTTTTCTTCTATTTCTTTCCAATCGCAGGCGTTCCAAACCGCATCTCTGGCTCCTGCATGATCGAATCTTAATTGCAACATCTCTTTTGTGGAAAGAGAACCTCCTGAACGGGAAAGACCTATCCTGGCGGAAGTAAATCGTTTCATATCTTCCCAGGGTGTTTTCGCATTCGAATTACTCATGGAATCCTCCGGAAAATGAAGAAAGAAGTTTCGTAGAATCGAAGTTTGTTGCAGGAAGATGGTTTTCTTTTGTGATCCCCATCTTTTGCAGCCAGGCTTCGAATTCGGGAGCGGGCTTTAATCCTAACGACTGCCTCAAATACAAAGCATCATGAAAAGAGGTACTTTGGTAAGATAACATCACATCATCCGATCCTGGAATTCCCATGATGTAATTGCATCCTGCGACTCCCAAAAGAGTCAAAAGCATATCCATATCGTCCGCATCGGCATCCGCATGATTCGTATAACAAATATCAACTCCCATAGGAAGTCCCAATATCTTTCCACAAAAATGATCTTCCAAACCGGCGCGGATGATTTGTTTTCCATTGAATAGATATTCCGGTCCGATGAAACCGACCACAGTGTTCACAAGTAAAGGAGAAAATTCCCTCGCCACGGCGTAGGCTCGCGTTTCCAATGTTTGCTGGTCGATCCCGAAGTGTGCGTTTGCGGAAAGTGCACTTCCTTGTCCCGTTTCGAAATACATCACATTGTTTCCTACGGTGTATCTTTTTAGAGACAATGCCTGTTCGTATGCTTCTTTCAGAAGAGAAAGATTGATCCCGAAACTTTCATTTAATTTTTGGGTTCCTCCGATGGATTGAAACACCAAATCGAGAGGCGCATTCTCGTTCATAAGTTCCATCGAAGTAGTCACATGGCTGAGGACGCAAGTTTGCACAGGCATCTCGTATTTAGTTCGAATGGAGTCCATTAAGTGAAGAAGTTTTCTCGAAGTGGGCAGATTGTCCGTGGCGGGATTGATTCCAATCACTGCGTCTCCTGCTCCTAAAAGAAGTCCGTCGAGTATGCTTGCCGCCACTCCTGCGCTGTCGTCCGTGGGATGATTCGGCTGCAACCTAACAGAAAGTCGATTCTCAAGACCGATGGTATTTCTGAATGCCGTGACGACTCTGCATTTTTTCCCGGCGAGGATTAGATCCTGCAGAGCCATGATTTTGGAAACCGCAGCCACCATCTCGGGAGTGAGCCCGTAACGAACCGCAGTCAAATCTTCCGTTTTACAATCCTCGGAAAGAATCCAGTCTCTTAAACTTCCCACTGTTAAATGACTGATTTTCTGAAACGCAACCGGATCGAATTGTTTTTGAATGAGTGCGCTCACTTCGTCCGTTTCACTCGGAAGAATCTCTTCTTTCAAAAAATGATCCAAAGGGAGATCCGCCAAACAAAACTGTGCGGCAACCCTCTCTTGCCCCGACTCCGCCGCTACATTCGCCAGTTGATCTCCGGATCTGAGAGGACTTGCCTTAGCCAAAAGGGTTTTTAAATCGGGAAACTGAAACTGAAAATTGCCAATCCGAGAGCGAAACATATATATTGATCTAACCGATTTTCCGAAAAAGGACAGTACAAAAAGGATTGAGTGAAGGAAAGAGATCTGTAAAATTATGCAAATTTTATGAAATCATCGGAAATTTATTTCAGAAACCGCCTAGCCTTATTCCTCCTATTTTTCTCCGTCGCGTTTTCTCTTCAAGGGGAGCCGGTTTCTTCCATTCATTGGAAAAAAGGAACAGGGAACTTAAACCTGGCATCTTTCGCTACCTATTGGGAAGATAAAGACAAAAAGGAAACGATCGAATCCATCCGTCAGCAAATTCAAAACAATGAGAACGGAAACAAAACAAAAGGGCAATTGGGGTTCGGATATTCTCCTCATGCTTATTGGGTTCATTGGTCCATCGAAATCGAAGAAGGCAACCAAACAGATCTTTGGCTAGAACTGGTTTCCTTAATCGATTCCATAGATCTTTTCCTGTTTAAAGACGGAAAAGAAATTTCAAAAATCCATGCAGGGAGAGGTTTGCCCGCTTCGGAAAGATTCTTAAAACATAGAAATTTTTTCTTTCCTCTCCCTCTGACGGAAACAGGACACTACGACTTGATCATGAGATTCGAAAGCCAAGGATCCTTGCTTCTTCCTCTGCATCTTTGGGAAAAGGAAACTTATTTGGAGGAAGATTCTCTCCGCTCCACTTGGTTCGGGGCTTACTTCGGAGTGATGGGAGTCGTTTTTTTCTATAATTTATTTCTATTTTTCAGCATTAAAGATAGAAGTTATCTCTATTACATACTTTATATATTTTTTCTTTCCCTGGTGCAGGCAAGCATCTGGGGATACACTCATATTTACATATTTCCGAATTCACCGAGTTACGCGGATATGTGTTTCCCTGTTTCCATCAGTTTAGTCTCTACATTTCTCCTTCTTTTCGCAAGGAAGTTCGTAGAAGCAAAAGTAAGAATGCCTAAGATTTATATCTATCTTAGCACCGTTGCTTCCATTGCGGCTCTATCCATGATCCCTGCCTTTTTCGGGTTTTACAGATTTTCCGTTTCTACGGGAGTTCTTCTTACATCTGTCGGATCCCTTACCTTATTCGGAGTTTCCTTATACGCCTGGTCGAAAGGTTACAACGAAGCCAGATTCTTTCTGATCGGTTCCTCCATCGTGTTAGTTGGAGCATTGGTAGTGGGACTCAGGAATTTCGGAATCCTTCCTTATCATTTTCTTACCAATTATTCCTTACAGATAGGTTCCGTTTTGGAAGCGGTATTCCTTTCCCTATCACTTGCGGATAGAATCAATTTCATACAAAAGGAAAAACAGGAAATTCAGGCAAAGTCTTTAGAAGAACAGAAAAGCCTAACGGAAGCCTTCTCAAGATTCTTTCCGTCTCAAATCATTCCTTTGCTCAATAAGTCGGATGTAAGAGAAGTTTCTTTGGGAGATGCAGTCGACGGAGAAGTGGCTGTCTTATTTTTGGATATACGCGGTTTCACTTCCATCTCCGAAAAATTAAATCCCAGATTCACATTCGATTTTCTGAATGCGTTTATGCGCTTCACCGCTCCTTCCATTGAAAGAAAATCAGGTTATATAGACAAATACATCGGCGACTCGATTATGGCTTTTTTTCCGAATTCTCCGAACAATGCGCTTCTTGCCGCAAAAGATATGTTAATTGGATTGGAAGAATTCAATAAAAAGAGACAAGAAGAAGGAGAGTCTAAGATTAAAATCGGAATCGGAATTCATTACGGTAAAGTTCTCATAGGAACAATAGGACAAGAAAGCAGAATGGACGGGACTTTGATCGGCGATACAGTCAACACCGCTTCCCGATTGGAAGGAAAAACGAAAGAGTTAGGAGTGACAGTCCTGATGAGCGAAACCGCTTATGAACTTCTCACCGACATAAACAAAAATTCGATGCAGTCTTTGGGAGAAATAGAGCTGAGAGGAAGAGAAGAAAGATTGAAAGTATACGGACTCATTTAATTTCATCTAAATATGCAAGAAGATCACATATATTCGGTTCTGATCATCGAAGACGAATATCCTGCACGTATGCTGATGATGGATTATGTGATGAACTGTCCCGAACTGAAACTAGCGGGAATCGCAGAAGACGGTGCGAAGGCCTTGCAATTGATGAAAGAAAAGAACTTCGATTTGGTGTTCATCGATATCAACCTGCCAGCCATGTCCGGAATCGAAATCATCAAATCAGTTCCTCGTTCGGGAACATTTTTTATACTTACAACCGCTTACAGTGAATTTGCGGTACAAGCATTCGATCTGGAGGCTCTCGACTATCTGCTGAAACCTTTTTCCTTCGATCGATTCAGAAAGTCCGTGGATAAAGCGCTTCGATTCTGGAAAGATGCGGAAACGAACAACAAACAGATCCAAGAAACAGGCACTCATCTAAGTTTCAGTTCCGAATCCGCCACTCATATACTTGCTTACGAAGAAATTCATTTTATCTCCGCCAATAATAAATCTTCCGTCATTCATACCGAATCGAAAGATTACGAAACCGCAAAACTATTGAAAGAGCTGGAAGAAAAACTGCCGGACAAACAATTCATCCGTATCCACAAAGGTTACTTAGTGAATCTGAATTTTGTGACAAGTCTGCGTTATGACAAAGGAGGCGCTTATACTGTGCAGTTGAAAAACGAAGATGAGACCGTTCTTCCCGTGGGCAGATCGTTCGCTCAGACCTTGAAAGATGCCTTGGGACTCGGCTGAAAAGAATTTCACTCCTTCATAAATAGCGTTCATTCCCCATCTCGTAGTTAATCCCAGTTAATCGGAATTAACCGTTGACAGAGAACCTTCCACCGGAACATTTTTCTTCCAACCGGAGATTCTCAAATGAAAAAAACAACTCTCATCCTTTGCCTTTTTTCTTCTTATTTTTTCCTGCAAGGATGTGCCTCCTCCTCTGTAGGCGTAGCCGCAAGCAATCGTCCTCTAGCGAATATTCCCTATGAAACTGTCAAATCCGTAGATAAAACTTTTACATGGTATTCTTTCGATATCATCCTCTTCGCAATGTCTACCGGCAACCCTCCTATCGACGAAATTTATACGGAAATGCTGGCAGGAGAAGATGCGGATGCGGTTGTTAACATCCGTTACTGGAACGATAAATCGATCTTCGGCCCGGTGATCCGACACAGGTTCGGAATCAAAGGGGACTTGGTTAAATTCTCCGGCGGCACTCCTCCTAAAGGGAAAAAATAGGACGGATTTTTCCCATCATGAAACTCTATATTAAAATATTCTTAACTGTCTCGATGATCGGATTCAGTTCCTGCATCGGTGCGAAAATCAAAAACGAGATACAGGTTTTCGATGCGGCGACAGTGGTTCGTTCCGGCGATTATGTGATCTTGGGAAGAGGTTACGGACAAGATTCCGCCTTCTACATCCTGGGAATGATTCCCGTAACTAAGGAGCCGAATGTGGAACTGGCGCTGAGCCAAGCATTGGAAAAATTTCCGGAAGGAAGAACTCTCATCAACATCCAAATCCAACAGGAAGACAGACCTTATTTTCCTCTGGGACTTGTCACAGTTGTACATGTGAGCGCAGATGTGGTAGGTGATATGAAACAACCTGTAGATGCGAATAAAAAGAAGGGCGGACGATGAAAAGAAAACTCTCTTTATTTGTAGTCGCTAGTTTTATGTTAGCCGGTTTTATATCCTGCGCTCCAGGAGAAGATAGAGTCGCCGTAAACGACGCACAAAGTCAAATTTATGCGGCAGCGAAATTTGCGGCGGACAAATGCGGAACTCCTATCCCTGAGCCGGCCATTCTTGTAATCAATGAACCCTTGAAAAGAAATTTAGACCTTTGTACGATTTCACTTACCAGAGTCGGATGTCCTTTCGTAGGTTTCCCTATCACTTGTTTATTAATCTACCTGGAGAAAGATCCAGGCGACATACCTTGGTACATGAACTTCAATGAACTCAGTAAACAACAAATTAAGTAAGTTCTTATTCTTTTGTCTGATCCTTACGGGCAGCCCTCTGCTCTCCGTCAGCATCAAAGCAAAGTTATACAGCCCTAAGAAAGATGCAGGCGAAAAGAACCTTTCCATTATGGTTTTTGAAACCAAAAAGTTTTTTCAAACGGATGCGGAAGGAAACGTAACTCTGGAGTTTCCTTCTCAAGGAGAATACACTCTTCGTCTTTTAAGAGATACAGGAATGCAAGAGGTCAAAATCTCCGTCGGTGCAACAGACGAATCAAGAACCATCTATACGGAAAAAAAAGAACAAACTTCCGTTAAAGGTGGAATTGTGGTGGAAGGCGAACGTGAAAAAACAGTGGCTGCCCGCACAAAGGTTCGATACGAAGAAATCAAACGTATGCCCGGGACTTTCGGAGAAGCTCTTCGTTCCCTGGAAACACTTCCCGGTGTGATTCCCAATATCGGATTCGGAGGTGGTGCGAACGGTATCATTGTCCGAGGTGCCGATCCTCAATCGAATACCTATCTTTACGACGATCTTCCGATTCTTTATCCTTATCACTTGGACGGTTTAACTTCCGTCATTCACAACGATTTGATCAAAACGATCGATTTGTATTCGGGAGCTCATCCTGCGAACTTTAACAACGCGACAGGCGGGGTGATCGAAATTGAAACAGTCGACACGATCCAAAAAGCGAAAGGTGCTTTTCAAGTTTCCCTTTGGAACACTACAGCCTATGCAGCCACTCCTACTCCGAATGGAAAAGGGTATTTGGCCATCGCTGGTAAATTGGGATATTTGGATAAAACCATAGGTGCTTCCGGTTTGCTTCCGGAAGGGATACGTCTTCCCAGATACAACGATTCTCAAATCAAGTATGTTTATAATTTCACGCCGGAACACCAAATCTCTTTCTATAACCTAACCGCTCAGGATAACTTTGCGATCGATCTGCCAAACAAGGTGGCGAACGATCCTACCAAAGATCCTATCTCCACTTTTTCGGGAGCGAAAGCATCTTTCGGACAAAGTTTCAGAACAACGGCTCTTCGTTATACTTGGGCTCCCGGAGACAAATTTCAAAACCGTATTACATTGATTAACTTTGATCCTATCCAGGAATACAATGTGGGAATCGGAACCATCCAAGGAAAACAATATGTAAGACCGAACTATACTGGCGTGAGGCAAGATGCTACTTGGAAGGCCTTCGATTTTTTGAAGATAGACTTCGGATCCGAATATCGTAGATTATCTTTCCGGGACTACGGAGACCAAATCAGGCTTACGAACCCGAACAATCCTTCACCAAACCCTTACAATACGACAAATCCCGATTTCACCTCACAACCATTGAGCGTGAAAGGAATTTCCGGCTATTACAACGGTTACACAACCTTACACTTCAAATACGGAAACTTCTTATTCGAACCGGGAGTTCGTTACGACCATTTGGAAGTCACAAGAAACGGTGCCCTGACTCCTAGAGCCACAATGGCTTATACTTTCCCCAAAATAGGAAACGGTCTGACCATTTACGGAAACGGCGGGGATGTCGCTCGTTTTCCTCAAACGACAGTCTTTAACAAAGAGACGGGAAACCCGGATCTTCGTTTCGAGAAGGCAAGAAAGTTCAGTGTGGGTGTGGATCAAAAATTCAATTCCGTATGGCAGATCAAAGTGGAGGTTTTCAAAAACCAATTTACGGATACCATCGTAAGCGATCCTTATATCTCCACTCCCATCGGGATGAACCCGGATAAAACCCAATGGATGTCGAATCCTGTCGTCGCCAATAGAGCGTTAAACTATTCAAATAGGGAAACAGGCTGGTCTCACGGATACGAACTACTCATTCGAAAAAACTCGAAACAAGGAAGCAGAGACTGGTTCGGCTGGTTGTCTTATACCTGGTCTCAAACTTTCACGAACAATAATATCTATCAAATCTACGACGGAGACAACTCTCAGTTGTCCGGAATGGAAAGAAGAATATTGGCCGAGTTTTTCCCCAACTCCAAGGAACAACTGGCGGCTTGGGACAGAACGCACGTCATCAACTTGATTTACGGATGGAGAGTTACGGAAGATTATCAAATCGGAGGAAGATGGAGTTATCTTACTTCCACTCCTACTAGACCGATCATCGGCGATGACGGAGGAAGATTTTCCAATCCTTTGAACGGAATCACTTATTGGAACTCAGTTTACTCTAACAATCCTTATACGTCAGAATATGGAAACGTAAAAAGAGGAGCCGACTTTCATCGTCTGGACATTCGTTTCGATAAGTTCGAAAACTACTCCTGGGGATACATCAACTGGTATCTGGAAATAGTGAACGTTTATCTTCGCAAGAACACAAACGGAGAAAACTTCGACAATTCAAAACCTTTTTCCGCAACGAATCCTGTTCCCAGCCAGACATTCGGAACCTTGGAAATGCCCGGAGGCACTGTCATTCCTTTCTTCAACGTAGGTATGGAGGTTCACTTCTGATGAGATTAACCCGCCTAATTTTAACTCTAGTTACATTGTTTACTTTTTCTTCCTGTGAAGACCAAAGTAAATACGACGACAAGTATGGAGAGGTTTTGCTTTTGCAATTGGCGCTTTCACAGCCTTCCGCAACCGCTTCCTGTGCGACTGCGGCAAAAAAACAAGAGGATTGTTTTGTCATCCTGGCCGCAAGCCAAGGAACAACCCAGACTGTTACTTCTCAATCCGCAAAAGAAACGCAATGCACAGCGATTCGACAAACCAGCGGATTTAGTAAAATGTCAGAGAGAGGACAATCTTGCGTATTCGATTGTCAGACGACCGATTGGACGATCAAAATCGACACCAATGAATGTAAAACTTCCACAAGTCAAAATCTGCTCATTTCAAGTGCAAACAATGCGAAAGTGACGGCATGTATCCGTTCCTGCTTTCAAGCGACGAACAATCAAGTGAGCGATTCGGAAATTTTAAATCTGTTATTATTTAACTTAATTCAGAAAGGAGAATAGTTATGCAAGAATATGTAGGGTTAGGTGAAGAACTTATTTTCATCTCCATGGGACTGGCAAGTATAGTCGCAGTAGCGGTCTTTCTTGAAAGATTTTTATACTTCAAAAAATCGATGGGGAAACTCAACGATACGTATCTGGAAGAAGTCAGAAATTCACTGCAGGAAGAACCTGAAGTAAACTGGAAAACGAACGTAAGCGACGAATCCATCTACTCTCGTTTCGTAAACTTCGCTCTAAGACAATTGAGTCTGGGAAAAAAGGGACTGGATGAAAGCCTAGAAGGTCAAATTCTTTCCGAAAAACTTCTTTTGGAAAGAAGACTCCCGATCCTGAATACACTAGGAAACAATGCACCTTTCATCGGTTTGTTGGGAACTGTGTTAGGCGTAATCAAAGCCTTCCACGGTCTAGGGACTTTAGGAAGTTCAGGTGCAGAAGTTGTGATGCGCTCCATCTCCACAGCCCTTTTGGCAACTGCTGCAGGTCTTGCCGTTGCGATCCCGGTGGTTATGGCGAATAATTATTTTTCCAGAAAAGCAAAAGTCATTTTGCAGAACTTAGAGATCCTCAAGAAAGAGTTTTTATCCTTTCAGATCAACAAATCGAAGGTATAAATCATGGCTCAATCAAGTTCTCAAGAAGAAGAAATCGGCAGTATCAATATCACACCGATGGTGGATGTGATCTTAGTGCTGCTTGTGATCTTCATGGTTACGGCAAACTTCCTCAAAAAGGAAAGTTTGAATATCAACCTTCCGAAAGTACAAGCTGCGGATCCGAATGTTGCTGAGTCCACTCAAGTAGCGATCACTAAAACCGGAGCGATTTTACTCGAAGGGAAAGACGTAGATGCGACTGAACTCGTAAGGAAGCTGGAAAGAGAAGCAAAAATAAAGCCTAACACGCGATTAACTCTTTCGGCAGATGAGACTCTTCCTTACGGAAAAATCACTGAGCTTATGGGAGTCATTCGAAAAACGGGAATCACCAGAATCGCTCTCAGCGTGAAAAAATGAAAACCTTTGCTCAATTCGTAGTCGAATTCAAGGAATCGGTCAAACAAAACAAAGAAAGAGTCTTTCATCTTTGTTTGATTGCCAGTCTTCTTCTTCATATCACAACTTATGCCGGTTATAAGATAAGTCAGATGAGAACGGAAGAATATGCGGACACCTCCGAATTCGAAGACGTAGATGTAAACTTCGAAGAAATTCCGCCGGAACTCATCGGAGGAACTTCCTCACCGGCTCCTGTGGAAAAACAGGAATGGGTGGAAGGAACGGATAAAAACAAAGATGCGCCGGACGAATCCGATCTGGATCCTAATAAACTTGCGGGGAACGGGACGGACAAAGACGGATATCTTTTTTCGTATAACGGAGACAAGCTTCCTACTCCTATCATCGATTTCGACCTGAAGGAATATTTTCCTCCTCAGGCAAAGGCGGCGAATATCAATGAGAAAAGAGTGATTCTTCTTGTTCAGGTAAACGAAGACGGAAGTATCGAAAGCGCAAAAATCGTTTCAGGTAGAGCCGGTTACGGTTTTGATGAAGCGACTATGCAAATCGTCAAACGACTAAGATTTAGTCCCGGTTATGTGCAAGGCCAACCGAGAAAGATGGCGCATAGACAAGCGATCACTTTTTCACTTGATGATTAATAGGCTAGGAAAGAAAATTCCTATCTGAGGGTGCAATGATAGACAAATTATATCAATGGCTGGATGCTCAGATAGGAAAACCTTTTTTATCCATCGCACTGTTCGCCTTCACTCTTACCACTGTCTTTTATCTAGTATTCAACCCTACAAACGAAAGAAACATGTCGAAGTCCGAGAGACAAAAATCGGAAACCTCTCGAAAGTTCAGTTTCATCTCCCCTGAATCCTCATATTTGTTAGGTGATTTGCCGAAGAACTCCGAAGGTAAATACGAATTCGACACTTTTGAAAATCTTCCCTGGATTGTAGATACGAATATATGGATGAACACGGAAGAGCTCACCAATTTGGCGATTTCCAGATTCGTTTGGATGAGAGTCAAAGCGGTAAACATAGAAGATATCGAAAATCCATACACTCTATTGGAACATGCGGGTGCGTATTTCCAAGTTTATACCGACAAAGGGGATTTGCTGTTTCAATTCGGAGATGAATTTGAAAACGATGCGGTGGTGATACCTTCTTTATTAGATACTCAATTCAACTGGGTTTCTCTCGATCAAAAACCGGACCAATACTATTACCTTAGAATTCTTCACAGAGAAGGGTTTCTTTTCGGAATCAATTCCATCGAAAACCGAATCGCATCCCAATCCACTATATATAATAAATTCGCAAACAACAATTTGATTCCCTTGTTTCTATATTCATTTTTCCTAATGATAGGAATCATCTGTGCACTTGTATATTTCATAGGATATAAAAAAAGATACTTTGTCCTTCTCGATTTTTCCATATTCGCCTTTTTGTTCGGACTATTAGGCTTCAGCACGAACGATTACTTTCGATTTTTATCCACCGATAGATACAGTTTGTTCTTCATTTCGATGATAGCTTCGAACTTCGTCTATATTCCCATGCACTCCGGCTTAAGAAGGTTATTCGGTCCTGGAAAATGGTATATTTTGGACGTTCTTATCTATCTCAACCTAATCATAGGAACAGCCAGCACGGTTCTTTGTTTGAATTTGGATGTTTCTCCTGAAGTACATTCTTTCTTCATACAAATCAGATACTTTTTAGTACTTTTCAGTATCCTCAATATCCTTGGGCCGATCGTAGTTACTTTTTTGTCCTGGAGAAAGGGCAAGGCGATGGCACTTCCTCATTTCATCGGATTCAGTGCCACATTGATTCTCGTGGTGATCGAAATCTATTTGGCGATACGAGATCAATCCGGCTTTACCAGGGTCGCCTATTGGGGAGTTTTATTCGGAGTTTTCGGCCAAGGGCTTGCTTTGGAAAAAATGATGTTTTCGAACGCGCAAAAACTGCAGGAATCTCAGGCGAATCTTTTTAAGACGGAAAAATCCCTGAAAGAAGTTCAATTAAAAACACTTCAAACAAAAATGAGCCCTCATTATCTATTCAATTCTTTGAATACGATTCATGCGCTTCATAAGATCAAACCTGAGTTAATCGGAGATGCGATTTTGAGATTGGCGAATAATTACCGATTTTTCTCCGACAAAACGGACAGAGATCTGATCCCTTTCGAAGAAGAATGGGAGTTTATAGACGATTATCTTCATCTTCAAAAATTAAGATTTTACGATACTGTCACGATAGAGTTTAAAAAAACGGGAGATTTTAAAAATACCTTCATACCTCCTCTAGTGATTCAACCGATCATAGAAAACTCTTTCAAACACGGATTTAGAAATTCCAGTCAAGGCAATTGGTTCATTTTCATTAACGCCAAACAAGATAAAGATGGCAATCTTCAGTTGACCGTCTTCGATACGGGAGCAGGAATCAGCGAAGAGGTTTTGAACGACGAAGAAAAACTTTGGTCCAGATCTCTTGGCAATATCAAAGAAAGGTTGGATCATAGTTTTCCGGGAAATAAATTCGAAATCTCCAGAAATTATCCTGCGGGAACCAGGGTATATTTAGAAATACCCAAATCTACATAGAATCGATTTCTCTCAATTTCTCCGCAAGAGCGGTTGCAGAAACTCCTCCTGGTATACTGGCGATTTGATTCAATTCTTCATCGATGACGAAAATCAAATTCGTATGATCTATCATATAACTTCCATTCGTGTTTACCTTTCTATGAAGGATAGGAAATACTTCATGTAGCTTTTTCATTGTTTCCGGGGCAGGAGACAATGCTGTCAGATTTTTTCCAGGGAAACCTGTAACATAAGTCTTCAATTTTTCCGGAGAATCTCTTTCCGGATCCAAACTTACGAAAACGAATCTATACTTGTTCGCTTTATCACCTAAGATGAGAGAGGCGCGTCCGAAGCTGGTAAGTGCAGTAGGACACATGTCCGGGCAATGGGAAAAACCGAAATACAAAACCTTTTTCTTCTCTTTCCAAAATTCTGGATCCAGACGATCCCCTTCCGGACTCCGAAAATCCAAACCTAAAAGCTCCTGCGAAATTTTAGGTCCGTTTTGTTTCTTTTCAGAACAATAGAAAACAAATAAAATCGAACAAAGAGCCGATAAGAGAATGAACTTTAGATGGCGACGATCCAACCCATACCTCCGTTCTCAGCCATATGAGTCTGATGAGGATGAAACATATATCTTCCTTTTTTAGGAAGAGTAAACTCGATCACTGCTCTTTCCGTCGGGCCCAGAGTCACCACATCGGAATGACCGTCCGGTTTCGTACTTCCTAAATTACGAATGATATCGAAGGTCTGTGCATGAAGGTGAAAAGTAAACACAGGTTCCAGTTCCAAAAGATTTTGAACGTAAAACCGAACTTTTTCTCCCACAGGAACCTTCATAGGGTATCTATCGTAAAGCCCGGACACTCCGTTCCAGGTATAAAAATCGTTTTTGCCTTTGTTCTTAGTGTCCCAACCGGAAAAGGTAAGAACGAATTCGTGTGCAGGAGGTCTGGGAGTCAGAGGATCTACGATAAAAGCACCGAACAGACCTTTGGCTGTATGAAGAGTCAAAGGAGGCACATGACAATGATAAGGATGAATCCCCACAGGACCCGCTTGGATTTTATAGGTCTTTTCTCCAAAGGAAGGAATTGGTTCCCAACCATCCTCTCCCGGATCATGAGTTCCATGAAAATGTAAGGAGTGAGGATCAGGACTAGAGTTTTTCACATGAATGAGAAGATCATCACCCAATCTAGCTCTCAATATGGGACCTGGAACCGTTCCATCGAACGTCCAAGCGGAATAACTGACGCCGTGAGCGATATCCACGTTCAAAGGAAACACATTGAGATTAAACTCTTTGGTTTTCGCAGAATCCAAACGATAGTTTGGTGGAAAATAAAAACGGCTAGTGTATTCCTCTTTGATATGAAAAGGAGGATGAGCCATACTCCCATAATTATTGGTGGCTCGCAAACTTCCGTTGGCACCGATCGAATTCACATACGAATCTGCAGTGAATCGAAACGGCTGTTTGATTTCATCGGAAGTTGCAGAAGGCGGAGAAGAACAAATATCTCCCGAAGAGTATTGGTTCGGAGCTTTGTTGGAATAGGAGCCGAAAATGGCTCCCATAAATCCTGAAACTCCGAACCCCAGAGTGGTGAGAAAACTTTTCCGATCCACCTTTTTACCTCAAACCGAAACGAGAAAGATGCAAACTAAATTTGGGAAACCAAGCTCAAGATCCAAACCAGGATCAAGACTCCGAATCCGCCTCCTACAGCGATCTGTTTGAACTTCTTCTCAAATCCTGAATTGCCGAACAAAAGATAGGCGGCCGCTCCGAAGATGGGAATCAAAAGGATCACGAACGCCCAAATATAAGTTTTTGAATCCGTTAGATCCTTCTTTTGAGACAAATCAAAAAGTGCGATTGGTGACCAAATCGATGTTAATACGAAAGGAAGATAATATGCATACGACCCGATAAAGTAAGTCCATGCTCCCGGTACTGCTAATGTTGTTTCCATAAATCAATCTCCTAATATTTCATTAAGCCGCTGGGCCTGTTACTGCAATGATGGCATATACCGCCATAACCAAAATGGAAAGGAAAAGTCCCGTTCCTCCGAATACTACAACGTTTCTGACTTTTTTCGGCACCAAACTTTCCTTAGAGAAAAGAACGAGAAGAGAACCGATAAAAGGAAGAAGCAGAATCAACCAAAAGGAAAGATCGCCTTGTAAGGATGTCGGTTTGCGGTTCATTTTGTCCAAAAGAGCAAGCCCGGTCCAAGATGCGAAGATAGAAAAAGGAAGAAGGAATCCCACAATGTGGAAGAACCAAGTTTTCCATGTTCCCGGAAAATGAACCTGAAACGCAGAAGTGTTTAATTTCCCCGCTTTTCTATAGGCTTCCAATTCGGATTTTGCGATCGAAGGAAGTTCCGCTTTTTCAATCAGATACTTATTCGTTTCGAACACATCGTGTGCAGGAAGAATCTTTTTCTCAAGTTCCTTAGGCATGTTCTCTTGATTAGGTGGAGCCGGTTGGGTTTTATAATCGCCCAAATCGAAATCGCCTAAGTTCGCTTGCACGAACAAAGCCAAAAGTCCGATGGTAGAAGAAAGATCTCCCGAAAGAGGATAACGAATTTTTCCGCAGGATTGGAATGTCTCCAATAAAGGAGGGCTTGCCACATTATATTTATTATTCTCAAAACAGTTTCCTACGCTGACAGGACCGCTGACTGCGATGTCTCCCCTTCCTGAAGATACAACCGTATTGTTTTTCACTTCGTTGTTATTGGAAATCCAAATGTTCTCATCTATATTCAGAGTCACTAGGATTCCATAGTTTTTGTGATGAAAAACAAGGTTTCCGTCTACTGAGTTTTCCAATCCACCTAACAAAGCAATTCCGTTTCCTATGGAAGGAATTTCCAGTTTTTTGGAAGGAGCTTCCAAGTTGTTGTTGTCGTAGACCAAATTCTTTTTGATGACTATGTTTTTCTGAGGAGGAAGAAGTTCGCGATCCAAAGTGTTCGGTCCTAGTCCCAACTGGTTTTTTCTCCATACGGAAGACAGCAAATACAAATCCCCGCTGGCATTGGTTCCGGAATATCCCAAAGCGTTGTTCTCCGAGATCACATTGTACACAATCGCTTTACAAGGATTACACTGTCCTATGTAAAAACCGGAATCGGGAGAGCCTGATCCGTAAGAATGTTCCATAATTCCGTCGACGGAATCGAACGCATATACTCCGTAATCCCCGTTGTTATAAGCGGTGATATAAGAACCTCTATATCCTTTTACGCCGGTCCAATACACTCCGTTCAGAGTCGCATTTCTAGTTGTTAGGTTTTCTACGGCAACTCCGTCCGCACCAACAACCATGATTCCGTTCCCTCTCAGGAATTCCCCGTCGATGATGGTTTCGGAACGATCTTCTCCTCGAATCACAAGAGAAGGAGTCGTTACAACCACCTCTTCCTTATAAATTCCTTTTGCGATGAGAATCAAATCTCCAGGTTGAGCCGCATCCACTGCATTTTGAATGGTGGGATATTGCGAAGGAACCTTACGAGTGACCCCGGACCATTGTTTGGAAATTTTCGATTTACTTGCGTTTGTTTGTGGCGAATAGGAAGCGTTACCGATGACCGCCACTCCCGTCATTCCCACTTTTCCGTCCGGAGATGCATGGAAGGAACAGAAGTAAGGAAAAACTCCTTCTTCCGGATAAAAAACATCCGCCTGTGCGCCCCGAAGCATTGTTAGTTGCCCATAGGTAGTCTCAGTCGTCCAAGACTTATCTGTTGCAATCGCATTATGAGGGTTATTCCCTTCATTGACGAACCGGATTTTTCCGCCTTTGAATGTGCGGATTACCGGAGGATGGAAAGCGTTGTCCATCATCGTGACATGGACAAAAGCTGAAGCGGCAGGATCTTCTCCCTTACACTGGCCCAAAGAAAAAAACAGAAGGCCGAAGAGAAGAAGGTGAACCGAAATAACGTGAATTAGTTTCATTCCTAGTCTTCCTAAATATGAGGCATACCTCATATTTTCAAAAATATAAGGCAATATGTCAAATGTGTCAAGATGATTTCGAAGGAAAAATAACGGTTTTCAGGCTAGTTTTTGCTTAATTTTTCGAAATAGGCCAAAAGGAACAGCTTCAGCTCATCGACGATTTTTTTCTCTTTCTGTTTGGAGCGCCCAGGTTCCCTATAAATCGACTTAAAAATCGAATCGACCGTTTCCACTGTGATGAGTGCAACATGGGTTGCCCTCTCTTTGGAAAGATTCGGAAATAAAGGAAGAAAAAGAATTTTAGCAAGAGAATTGGCAAATCGTTCGTTGCTTTTTTGATCCAAAAGAAGAAGTTCGGGATGAGTGTAAAGGATGGATTCGACCAGATGGTATCCCTTCACTTCTTCAAGAGTTCTAGCAAAAGCATTCAGAGTAACATCGATGAGTTTGGAATCGAATTTTTTTCTAGTTTTCATTTCCTCCCGGATCAAACCGAAAAAATGATCATGGAGATTGAGATAACAAGTTTCCGCATGAGTATAAACGATGGCTTCTTTATTGGGAAAAAATTGATAGATAGAACCTACGGATATGCCGGATCGTTCCGCAATCAAATCGGTAGTGAGTGCATCATACCCGAACTCACTTAACAGATCGAATGCGGTATCCAGAATTTTTTGATACCTCTCTTTGGATCTGGATTGTTGAGGCGATTTTCTGGGAGAAACTTTTTTCTTCATCTATTCGTAACGCAGCGCAGTAATTGGACTCAATTTGGATGCCAATTCGGCAGGCCACCATCCGAAAATAATCCCCGTTGCGGTCGAAAAAAACAAAGAGACCCCCAAAGAAAAAGGAGAGATGATTGCCGTCCAGCCTGCAAACTCCTGTAGAAAATAAATGGCTGCGACTCCTACGAACACTCCCACTGCTCCACCGATCAGACTGACCATAACCGATTCGATTAAAAATTGAATTCTAATGTCATTGTTTCTTGCACCCAATGCTTTTCTCAAACCGATTTCTCTCGTTCTTTCTTTAACGGAGACCAACATAATGTTCATAATTCCAATGCCGCCTACAATGAGAGAGATAGCTGCGATCCCGATCAGAAGAGAAGACATGGTTTTGCTCGTTTCGGAAACTGCGGACTGAATGTCCGCCATACTCATGATTTGGAATAAATTTCCCATCGTTTCATTGGTATTATGTCTTTGATGCAGGATGGATTTAAGATCGCTCGAAAAAATATCCCTATCGACGGACTCCGAAAGTTCCATTTCGATTCCATCGATGCTGTCCCGGTTCAGAACCCGCCTAAGAGCAGTTTGCATTGGAACGAGAACGATATCATCCTGATCCCGAAACCCTCCGCTTCCTTTTTCAGGCAGAACTCCGATCACCTTAAAATGAATTCGATTGAGTTTGATGTATTTTCCTACCGGCTCCGTATCTCCGAATAACTCGCGCACTACGGTTTGTCCGATAAGAGCCACAAGATTTCTGTCGGAATTTTCCTTTTCCGTAAAAAAACGCCCGTTTGCAGGAAGCATGTTTCTGAGAACTCCGTAACCCGGCTGCACTCCCATGATCATAGTATTCCAGTTTCGGTTGAGATACACTGCCTGGGCCCTACCGTTGACCGTTCCGCTGATGTTTACGATTCCGTTCAGTTTTTTGTGAATCGCCTCCACATCGGACAAATCGATTCGGGCCACAGCCCCCGCCTCCATGGAAACTCCTCCCGATCGGGAACCTCCTGTCCGCACCATAAGAAGGTTGGAACCCATGGAACTGAATTGATCTTCTATGCTTTTTTTAGCACCTTCACCTAATGCCATAACGGCGATTACAGCAGCCACTCCGAATAAAATTCCAAGTGCGGAAAGAAAGGAACGAGCTCGGTTAGCCAAAAGGGTGCGGAGTGCCGTTTGCAAGGATTTGAATATGATTTCGGAAGTGTTTCTTCTTTTAGGAGAAGGATGAATTTCGAAACTTTCTTTTTTAGGCTTGGATCGTTTTTCTTCTCTGACGATTTTTCCGTCACTGAAATGAATCACTCGATCGCAAAACTCCGCCATCTCCGGTTCATGAGTGACCATGATGATGGTTTTGCCTTCCGAATGAAGTTTCTTCAGTTCATTCATGATTTCGATTTTGCTTTTGGAATCCAGGTTTCCCGTAGGTTCGTCCGCAAACAAAATTCCTGGAGAGTTAAAAAGAGCTCTTGCGATTGCAACTCTCTGTTGTTGTCCTCCGGACAACTCGTTCGGTTTGTGATGGGATCGATCTTCTAATCCTACTTTTTGCAACAGTGAGAATGCTAGTTTTTCAGGCGCCTCGATGGAAGAATAAAGACTAGGTAGACTTACATTGAATAAAGCATCCGTTCTGGACAGAAGATGGAACTGCTGGAAGATAAATCCCAGCTTACTTGCACGAAGATCGGAAAGTTGATCGGGTGTTTTACTGGCAATTTCTTCACCGAACAAAAGATAAGAGCCCGAATCGAATCCGTCCAAAAGTCCTAAAATCTGCAACAAAGTCGATTTTCCGGAACCGGAAGCTCCCATAATGGCGATGAACTCCCCTTGTTGGATGGAAAGGGACACTTTGTTCAACACTGCGAACTGCAAAGAACCAGTGTTATATGTTTTTACGATGTCCTTGATTCGAATGAGTTCCAAAGAACTTATCTCCTTGGAATACGAGGAGTGGAAAAAGGCCCTCCGCTGTTCGCTGCCGGCTTCTGTTTTTGAATTTGTTTTTTCAGATAAAAAACTTCTCCCTCTTCCAACCCGGATTTTAAATGAGTATAACTGTCATCGGATATCCCTAGAGTCACTTCCTGAGGGACATATTTTTCGGAATCTTTTCCTTTTTTGACCCAAACGAAATTTTTTCCGTTCTCTTGAAAGACGGATTCGTTCGGAACAACCAGAACATCTTTTTCTTCCGCAAAGATAAAATCCACAGTGGAAGACATACCGCTTCTTAAAAATTCAGGATGAGATAAAGGATTGATATCCACAGTATATACCGTCACATTATTTTCGGTCACAGCTTCATAGGCGATATGGGATACTTCTCCACGGATGGCTTCTCCCGGGAAAGAATCGATCGTCAGCATCGCCTTTTGTCCTTTTTTTATGCGGGACAAATCGGTTTCGTCCACCTTCGCCTGAACGATCAAAGAGTCGGAAAGAACATATAGAATGTCTTGTTGAGTGACAGTTTGTCCGGGACGTATATTATTTGCGATCACCAAACCACGAAGAGGTGCAAGAACGGGAGTGGGTTTGTATAGATCTTCCCATTCTTTCAGTTCGTTCGCCCCTTTGGCTCTGGCAGCATCGAGTAAGGCAGCTCTCTCGGTGGAACTCATCCAGGCCAACATTTTACCTTTGGAAACAACATTCCCTTCTTCTACAAGAACCGATTCGATTCTTCCCGCGATGGGAGGTTTGATCTCCAATCTGTTTTTGGGCTGAACGCTTCCTGTAGCTCTCACGAATACGTTTAGGTTTCCCCGTTTTACATTTAATTGTTGATAAACGAACTTTTCCTTTTTAGAACCTGCGAAAAAATAATAATAACCTCCGGAGAGAAGAACCAAAAGGGCCGTGGCCGCCAAAATCCATTTTTTATTCATCTGAAATACTCTTTCCTATATTTCTAAGCCAGGTTGCGTCCGCAAGATTTGCGTCTCTTTTGCCGGACAAAAGATTTTTTTCACGGTTGATCAGATCGTTTTCGATGATATCCCAGTTTTCAAAACTCAAAAGCCCGTTGGAATATTGAGACCTGGCGATTTTTGCACGCACTTCCGCCGCTTGGTAATAATTTTCCAGAACATCTACGTTGTCTATGGCATTCCTCAGAGCTTGGTAAGATTGTTCCAAAGAATATTCCAATTGGTTTTTTTTGATGTCTCTTTGATGTATCGACTTTTCATGTTCGGTGCGGGCGATTTTTACGTTATAGTAATCTGTCCCTCCGTTAAAGATCGGATAACTGAAGTTCAATCCGAAGGAATAGTTTCTCGGTTTAGGCAGCCAAACATCGTCTTGGCGGGTCATAGTGGCACTGATGCTTACGTCCGGATAAAACCGACTCTCCGCTACGGAAACTCCCGCCAAAGCTGCCTTTACTTTCGCTTGTTCCGCCATCAACTGAGGATGGTTTGCCACCCATTCTTCCCATTTTGTTTCTTTAGGAGGTGTCGGTTTGAGAAGATTTCCCGAAATTTGGATTTTTTTCTGATCAATCGAAGAAGTGAGAATTCTTTTTAACTCGGCTAAATTTACTTCTTCCGTTCTAGTCGCCTGTTCCAAGTCATACTCTGCTTGTTTGACGGCAGCCTCGCTCATCAGATAGGAACCTTTGTGCTCCCTACCTCCTTCGTATCGAAGTTTCACTAGATTTCTGTTTTTTTTCCTTCGATCCAAAATCTCTTCCGTAAGTGCGGTAAGATTTTTAGAATATAAAACTTGAGAATAAGCTACCCTCAGTTCGTAAGAGATACGTAATTTTGTATCTTCTAATGTTTGCTTTGCGACAACAATCAATGCTTCCGTTTTATCGAGAGTGCTTCTGTCCTTAAAGCCTGCGAAGATATTTTGATTCGTAGTCAAACCCAAGGAATATCGATTCACAGCTCCTGAATTGGAAGATGAACCCGCCTCTTGTCCGGAAGATTGACCTTGGGCTTGATTGGCGGCAGAGTTGGGATCATTGACCGTTCCCGAACCTGTAAAATTTCTAGAAGATTGACGGGCAGAAGCCTGTGCAGTGACAGTAGGAAGAAAGCCCGCATAACTTTTCTCATTCTCATAGATGGCTCTTTCGTATTCCGCTTTGGAATAGGCAAGATCGGGATTGTAATGAAGAGCATGATGCCAAAGATCAAGAAGATCTTTGGATTCGGCTCCGAGAGAATGAGAGATCGCAAATAAAAACAGACAATAGAATCGAACGGAATTTTTGGCCACTATGGATTGAACCCAAGTTTCAATGAAAAAGTTCCCCTGATTTTGAGAAGTAATTATCTTTTCAAAAATTTTACCAACTGCTGGAACTTCCCCCGCCTCCGAAACTTCCTCCTCCTCCGCTGAAACCGCCGCTAGAAGAAGAACTGCTCCAGGAAGAACCTGAGGAATAACCGCTCCCCCCACCTCCGTACGAACCGGAACTTCCTCCTGAAGAGAAAGAATATTCTTCCATTCTTTTTCTTCCATGAGGGGTAAGAAGATGGTATAACTTCCAAAGTCCTATTCCCACTGCATAAATCAGAAATACGGAGACACCTATATCTACTCCGTGTAAGGCGATCGGAAAAAGAGACCAAAATGGAAACAGAAAAAAGTAAAGAAACCAACCGATGATAGGAAGTGTAGCTGCCTGATAGGTAAAAATTCCCAGAACAAAAAGAACGAATAAGGATGCGAACAGACGAATCGGCCAAGGAATATTCTCCCCTCCTCCGTCAAAGTCTCCGAAAAAAGACAATGGACCCCAATAAGAATAGTCCTTGGGAGGTGCGGGCGCATAAGTTCCGTTAATGATTCCTAATATGGAATCGACTCCTTTGCGAATCCCCGTCTCGTAGTCTCCCTTTTTGAAATAAGGTTTGATTTCTCCTTCTATGATTCTACTGCACAGAACATCGGTAAGGACTCCTTCCAATCCATAGCCGACTTCGATTCTGAGCTTGCGGTCTTCCTTTGCGATCAGAAGCAAAACCCCGTTGTCTTTTTGTTTTTTCCCCAACTTCCAAGTTTGCGCCACTTCTATGGAATAGGCTTCTATGCTTTCTCCCGCCAAAGTAGGAATCATCAAAACCGCCACTTCATTTGAAGTTTGACTTTCATGATATCTCAGAATTTGTTCCATCTCTTCTTCGAACCGAGAAGAAACAGTCATCGTTTCATCGGTAAACATCGCTTTGACGAGAGGCACATCCAAAGCAAAAATGAAACTGGAACAGAAAAATAATGAGAAAGAAAATAAGAGGAATAAGGATCTTCTGGAAAGGATTGGATTTTGCATAAGAGAACCGGGCTTAATCCTATGCAAAATCAATATTTTGACAATCCCTTTTTCCCTGAGGAAAAAGAGATTCAAAAATCAAATATGTCTTCTGGAGGCTTGCGGATGATTGGAGATAGGAACCAAATCGGCGACTCCGGAAATGACAACCTCACCGCCGTCCCTTTCGTAATCGTTTTTAAAATCGTTCAAGAAGTCCAAAGCGGAATAACCCACAAATTTGATGTCCTCGCAACTGATTCGAATCGACTTCCCTAAAGGAAGTTTCAATAGAACTCTTTTCACGCTGAGAAGATTGGAAAAGATCAAAGCCTTTTTGATTCTAAGTGTGATTTGATTTCCCTCTTCCTTCATTTCCACGTGAGAGAAAAATAAGTTTTTGAATGGAACTCCGAATGCCAATTGGATGATGAGTTTGGTGAGTATTCCTGCGGCCACTCCTACAAGAAGATCTTCGAAGATGGTGAAGAAGATCGTTACCAGAAACACGACAATCTGATCCCAGCCTTTTTGATATGCATGAATGAATTCTTTCGGAGAAGTCAAACGAACTCCCACCATAATGAGAACTCCCGCTAGGGACGCCAAAGGAATTTTATGAATCAGTCCGGGAAGCAGAACGATGAAAATAAGGAGAAGAAACCCGTGGAAAAAATTAGACCATCTGGTTTTTGCCCCATTACTTATATTAGCCGAAGAACGAACCACTTCCGCAATGATGGGAAGACCTCCGATCCATCCTAATATAAAATTTCCAAATCCTTTTGCCACTAATTCCTGATTCATATTGGATTGTCTGCGGTAAGGATCCACTTTATCGATTGCGGAAGCGGTAAGCAGAGATTCGATGCTTCCTATAAGCGCGATCGTAACTACCATCACCCAAAAGATTCCCGTTCCCGCCAAACTAAAATTAGGAGTTATAATTCCGTCGGTGATGTGCGCAGGCAAAGTGACCAAACTGGCGGGACCGATCTTATAGGTATGATCCAGAAGAGTATAAGAATGTTCGTCTTCCAAATCGAAGTAAATTCCTAACACGACTCCTATAACGACAGCAACAAGAGGAGCAGGTAATTTTTTAAGAAATGCGTTTTTAGAAAAAGAGAGTAGAACCAAAACCAAAATCGCAGAAATTCCGATGGTTGCCACTTCAGGATTGATTTTATCCAAAGAAAAAGGAATTTCTAAAATCAATCCTCCTATCGTTTTGGACTCAGGGTTGATCCCCAATGCGATATAGAACTGTTTGGCGATGATGATGATCCCAATGGCGGACATCATTCCGTGAATCACGGAGATAGGAAAAAAAACGGTTAAATTCCCCGCTCTTACAAGTCCCAATACCACTTGAATGGCACCTGCAATTACGATGACGGCTAATGTGTATTCGAAACCGAGTCGGGCATCTCCCGCGCCCAAAGTGGTGATCGAGTGCAAAACCACTGCGATCAGTCCCGCTGCGGGTCCGTTGATTGTCACATAAGATCCGCTAAAAAGTGAGACGACTAAACCGCCCATAATGCCTGAAAAAAGTCCCGCCATCGGAGGAGCCCCCGAGGCCAAAGAAATCCCCAAACACAATGGTAATGCGATCAAAAAAATCACAAACCCGGAAGCCAAATCGGACTTCCAATTCTCACGAAGACCAGCTAAGCCATCTTTCGGAACCTTTTCTCCTGACATATAAACAAACACACCTTAATCATTTTTTATCTCTCTTGATTCGTTTTAGCTTCTTTTTGTTTTCGATATTCGTTCGGATTGACTCCGAGCTGTTTTTTAAATTCCAAATAAAATGCGGAACGAGAACCGAATCCTGCGAGTTTCCCCACATCGGCCACATTCAAATCTTTTCTTTCCAATAACAAACGCCCCGATTCTTCGATTCTATACTGATTCAAAAGTGTGGGAAAATTCACCTTAAACTCGGAGTTCACAATCTCACTTAATTGATGATAGGTGATCCCCAACTTATTTGCGATTTGTTCCTCATTACAGCTCAAATCCAAATAGGGCTTTTCCTCGTTCAGAATTCTTTGCAGATCCGAAACATATTTAGGAACATCGAGAAGTTGATGGATCGGTTTTTGTTTGGGCGTAATGATTTTTCTTTTTTCCAAATTACGCAGAAACAAAAAAGATCCCGCAGTGAAAAAAGGAAGAAAGAAAACGGAAGCATAAATTGCAAAGGATTGGTAAGGATAAAAATCAAAGTGGAAAAGTGTCTTAAAGAACACCAAACCTTGAAATACGAGCCAGCCGGTAAGGAAAAATTTTTCCTGAGGTTTCTCTTTTCCTAACAGATAAAAATGGGTTTTGAGAAGATAACCGACCAGAGATCCGAACAAGAACACGATCAGAAAGATTCTGAAATCATAGATGGTCGGATAAAAAGGAACGAAAAGATAAAGAAAACCTGCGAACGCCAGCATCCAAAAAGAAATATTTTTCCTGATATTTCCTCCGGAATACTGATCGAATGTCGCCAAATAAATGAAAAAGGCAAGATGATTGACCGCAAGAAGGATGTAGTAGGAATTACGGACTAGTAAATTGTAACTCCCTAAAATAGAAGCGATCTCCTTTCCATGCACCAGATAAACTAACAGGAAGAACGCCAAGTAATGAAGGGAAATCCCCCAATATACAGGTTGTTTGGTTTTCAAATACTCGGACCAACCCCAGGCGGAATAAATCATTGCCATCATGGCAAAAAACACGAACGTCAAGAAACGGAACATAACGACGGTTTTATAAGTTTGCTCGGATAATATGCGAATGGGATAGTTTAAGTCTTCATTGGAAAAAACTCTGAGATAAAATGTCCTTTCCTCCCCGGATTCTAAATTTGCGTTGAAATGCGGAAAGGGAGATAGAAAATTTAGCCAGTTTTCCCATTTATAGCCGCTATATTCATCAATCACAGCGCCGCTAGAATTTTCAGAACACAACTCTACGAAGGGGAAGTTAATCCATTGAATCAAAACCGAAAAGGAATCCGCCTGTAAGGATTCGTTTTTCAAAGTAAATTTTAGCCAAAGGCCATCCGGGTTCCTTCGAACACGGACGGCTTCCCGATTTTGGTTGGGAACCCATACCATTTCTTTCAAAGATTGGATGGCTTCATGATTGCATTCCTGGGGAGGTGGGGTCTTCCCAGGAATTCGGTATTCTACGAGGCGACTGATGTTTTCCCCAAAGAAAACTTCCGTCTTGAGGATACATCCCCCTAATCCCAAGGCCAAAAGGAGGAGGATTGGGAAAATACGTAGAATTTGTCTCACAATTCTACTAGAATTTTCCCTTGGACAAAACTATCCACTGTTTTCAGGCAAGATTTCTAACGGAAAAAATTTATTTTTTGTCTACATTTATATTCTTGGACAAAAAAGCGTCTATTTGAATCGTAACAAACAGGAGCAAATGCAATGGATATTCAAAGTGTATTAAACAATCTACTGAATCCGCCGGTCTTATTCTTCTTCTTGGGAATGGGAGTCGTGTTTTTTAAATCTGATTTAAAACTCACGGACGGAGTTTCTAAATTTCTATCTCTTTATCTTCTCTTCGCAATCGGATTCAAAGGAGGCCACGAACTATTCCATTCTCCTTTCGAACAGGAACATTTACTCACCCTCATTTCTTGTATGTTCATGGCATTGTTCGTTCCGATCTATTCCTACTTCATCTTCCGTTACAAAATGGATCACCACAACTCAGCCGCATTGGCGGGAAGTTTCGGTTCCATCAGTGCAGTGACTTTCGTAACAGCAGGCGCCTTTTTACACAGCGTAGGTTACGAGTATCAAGGTTTTATCGTTGCGGGGATGGCTCTTATGGAATCTCCAGCCATCGTAATCGCTGTCATCATCGATAGATTAGGCGGTAGAAGCAACAAAGCGGAAAAGATCCAATGGAAACATTTGCTTCATGAAGCTTTCTTCAGTTCTTCCGTTTATATTTTGATCGGGTCTCTCATCGTAGGTTATCTTTCCGGAGAAACAGGTTGGAACACGACAAAACCTTTTACGGAAGATATCTTCAAAGGACTACTTACATTCTTCCTTTTGGATAAAGGGATCGACGCCGCAAAACAAATGAAAGACCTCAAAAAAACGGGAATCTTTTTGGTGATCTCCACTCTTGCAATCATGTTGATCAACGCAACTTTGGGAATCGTTCTTGTAAAAATCATCCAAATGCCTTTGGGAGATGCTTTGATGTTCGTGGTTTTATGTGCATCCGCATCCTACATTGCAGTGCCTGCCGCAATGAAAGATTCCATTCCTGAAGCGAATCCAAGTATTTATCTGACTGTTGCCTTATCTGTGGTCTTTCCTATTAATATTATCGTTGGCATACCAACCTACTTTTATATTTTGAAAGCGATTGTAAACAGTTAGAATATTAAAAACTACGTAGGAGGTGAATATGCAATCTAACTTTCTTAAAAACAGGATTCTTTGTGTTTCAACGATCCTGTTCGGTTTGTTCAGTTACGGAATTGCTTGGGCGGAGGACGTTAAACCCGCCCCGCAAACAAATACCGCTGCTTCGACAGATGCGACTGAAAAATACAAGTCTCCGATGATCGAAAAAGGTTTGGATCCAGACTTCACTAAACACATGTTCGTTGAACCTGATTTGGCGGGAAAAGTGAATAAATCCAGCCAACTTTGGATCAACGATATTCTCAGAATCGGGCTTTATCTGCGTCCTAGACAAGAATCCAGATACAATATGGATTTTGATAATTCGAACAAAGGTTATGTGGATAGAACGTTACAAACCACTTCCCTTTATTTCATCGTAGACCCGAGTCCTTATGTAAGCGCAAAAGTTACCGTTCAAGACGCAAGAGTTTGGGGAGGAGAGTCCCCTGCTTCTTCCGGAGACGTGCGAGCCATGTTCTTTAACAACACTCCTACAATCAGCAATGCCGGCCAAGCAACCACTACGGTTCCGAACACTACGAATGTTCGAGAAGCATTTCTAATGTTGAAAAAACTACCTGGTGATGTCAAAATCCAACTCGGTAGACAAATATGGGCGTATGGAGACCAAAGAATGATCGGCGGAGGAAACTGGACCATCAACGGTTTATCTTATGACGGCGCCAGAATCATGTTCGAACGCCCCGATTATAAAATTCACGTTTTTGCAGCACGTCCTTTTTGGACCCAAAGCGGTACGAACGGAGTCGTTTCCGGAAACGATCCGAAAACGAATACAAATACGAAAGGAACAGACACCACCTTATTCGGTACTTACAACTCTGTGAAAATTTTGGATGAAGTCGTTTTGGATCTTTACAGTATAAACATCGTAAGAAAGTGGACACCTAATACTTACAATGCGACCACGGGACTTCCTAATATCTCCGCAGACGATCCTTTGGCCTTGAATCGCTCCCGTCAGAACGAAGAATTGTACACCGCAGGTTTCCGACTAACAAATAGAACAGCGAACAACTTTTTGGCGAAAGGAAGATCCTGGGACTGGACTTTGGAAAGTGCTTGGCAGGGAGGTTATACGGGAAGAAGGCTGAACGAAAAATTCCTAGGCCAAACCGTGGATACTCCTTACCAAAGTTGGAAAACGGAAAGAGAAAAATACGTAGGACAATTTCATATCGCTCAAACTGGTTATACTTTCTTCGAAAAGTTAAGAGTGGGTGCGCAAATCCTCTATGCTTCCGGAGATAAAAACAGATCCGACGGAAGCACATCCACCTTCCAAACATTGGTGAACCCAAGATTCGGAGTCATTCCTTACTTCAACGGAGTGGCGGGGATTTCAGAGAACATAGATATGAAAAACTTGGTTTCCAAAAGCGTAAGTGTAGAATACAAAACTTCTTCTTGGGGAACATTTCAAATCGCTTACTTTCAAAACGACAAAGCGGAAAGACAAGATGCCTGGTATGCCATCAGCGGTGCTGCAAACTCCCCTGTCGGAATCGGTACAACCAATTCTTCTCCTATCAGTACGGCAAAAGGAAGTACGGAAAACTATTCCGACAATCCTTATTCACAGCCATACTCTTTGGGAAAAAGAATCTACAACGAGGTGGATTTGACATGGATGGGAGTCATCAACGACAACGTATCCATTTGGGCAGGAGTAGGTTATTTACATGCGGGGGATTCTGTCAGCAATTACAGAAATAGCCCTCTTCTGTATGATTCCGCCTCCAACAGTTATCAAATCAATCCTAATGTCCTCTTAGGAAAAAGCAAAGTTGCCAGGGATGCTCATATGGCCTACCTGCAAGTCAACGCGGCTTTTTAGGAAAAAAATCTATCGATTTTTTCGGGAGAGTTCCTAACCTAGTAGGTGGATTTCGATTTTAGGTATTTTTTTGAATTCATCCACCAAACAACGCAGGGTTAGGAACAGTCTCTCCCGAGAAGAGATCCGAAGCGTGTCTCTTCTGATTCTGAAAGAGGAAGGACTGGAAGGTCTTTCCATGAGAAGGATCGCCAACCGATTGGGCTGCAGTGTTGCCAGCCCTTATTCCTATTACGAAAATCAAGTAGACCTCGTCAAAGACCTCATCAAACACGGGGAAGACGAACTTTTGGGAATGCTGAAAAATTCGATTCCCGATGAAAAAGCGGTCTCCACCTATCACAAACTAGCCGCAATCGCTCGTGCCTACTTTCGATTTGCCAGCACAAACAGGGAACTTCACAAAGTGATGTTCGTAACCGATTACGGGAGTCTCCATAGAAAGGCGTTTCCTCAGCTTCCTAAAAGTTATCGTTTCTTTTTAGACACCCTGAGAAAAGGCTTTGAATCGGGAGAAATCAATTATCCTAAAAATGAATACACTGCAATCGCAAGATTGATGTGGAGTTGGATGTATGGACTGCTCGTTTTGGATATGACTGGGATGCTCCGCAAAAGGAAAGCAAGTGAAAACCCCATCGAAGAAGGGATTTCCTACTTCCAAACCTTATTGCAAAGAGGACCTAACCCGGACTAAACGGCAGTCGCCGCTGTTACCGACTCGGTGGGACCTTGGAGTTGGTTCGGGCCTACATCCACCGGTCTTCTTTCTTTCAAACGCAGAAGCTCTTTCGAGATATATTCGGTCACCTGAGAAGCTTCCATCGGCTCCCAAATAGGATTCCCGACTGCAATGCGAAGAGGTTGGTTCAAATTGTACGCCTCTATATAAACGGGGAGAATCGGAAGATTGTATCTTTTGCTGAGGACCGCCATTCCACCGTGCATACGACGGGACTTTCTAAAACCTCTGAACCAAGTGCCTTCCGGAAAGATGCCCAAACCTAAATTTCCCAAATCGATTCTTTTTTTGATTTCCTTAATGGTTGCAGGATCACTCTCATTTCGATTCAAAGGAATCAAATCCATGGACTTCACGATACCTTTGATGAGTTGTTCTTTCCTGACTTGACCGGGTCTGAGTTTGTTTGCGGATTTATTTCTTTTTCCGGAATCGTAACTAGTCATAGCGGTGGAATAAATTCCGTTTTTCTTCAATAAATGCCGGATCATAAACGCATCGTAAGGCATGGAAATCAGCCTAAGAAACTTATTTCTAGGTTTGATATGGTTCGAAACGATGATCGCAGATTTACCTTTGAATTCTTTTAGAATATGCTCATTTTCGTATGTACATTTTTTGTTTCCGTAGATCAGGCGCATCGGTTTGATGAGGCACCACATAAAAACGAATCCGATTGTTCTTCCTAGATAATACACAATTTTACCTTTCCTATTGCTTAAGTTCGATCCCAAGGAGAGCCGAGCGGTTGCAAAAAACTTCGTTACAAATCGGCTTCAAATGAAATTGAAATGTCATTCCCGTACGGATTGCAAAATAGTTCAGAGAAAGTTTGCTTGACCAAAATCGGCAAACTTCCTCGTTTGAAATCGATGTTCCTTCGTTCAATCTATTCCTGCGTTTTCTTCTGTTCTTTTATATTCTCTTTCCTTTTCTGTGCCCCCGATTTTTCCTCCTCGCAAAACAAGGAACAAAGCCTTCAAAAAACTCTGGGAGCTTTTTTACTGGCGGACGGATGGGATGTTTTGGAAGAAACAAAATCCAAAATCGGAGCGCTGCCCGCAAGATCCCCCGGTTCCGAATCCGACACGGAAGCGACGGTCAACCTGGGAAGAAAAATCTTCTCGGATAGAAATTTATCCCTAAATCAAATTCAATCCTGCACCACCTGTCATATATTAGATGGAAGACAGGCAGGTACGGACGGACAATCCGTCTCCAGAGGAACCTTCGGCCAGATAGGCAGAAGAAACGCCCCTAGTATCCTTAACGTAGGTTATTTGAAAGTTCTTTTTTGGGACGGAAGAAAGTCTTCTTTGGAAGAACAGGCAGTGGTTCCCTTTTTGGATCCTTTAGAAATGGCGCTTCCTTCCGAAGCGGAACTTTTGAATCGTCTGAATGCGGATTCCCAATATGCGGATTTATTCAAAGCGGCCTTTCCGGGATCTCCTTCCGTCAGCATCGCTTCTTTAAGAATCGCTCTTTCCGCATTCCAGAGAACCTTAATCACTCCTTCCCGGTTCGATGATTTTGCCAACGGAAATATCAATGCTCTCAATTATTATGAAAAAAGAGGACTCAGAACTTTTTTAAATCTGGGCTGCACCAACTGCCACGAAGGATATATGTTAGGTGGTTCTCAATTCAAAAAACTGGATACGGTTTATTCTTATAATCCAAACGATCAAGGAAGATATGAATTCACGGGAAAGGACGAAGATAAAAAATTCTTCAGAGTTCCATCCTTAAGAAACGTAACTCTTACCGCTCCCTACTTCCACGATGGGAGTGTGAGGAATTTGGAGGCAGCCATTGCCAGAATGAATCATTATGAAGCTCCCAGAGAGATAAGTGCTTCCGAGATCACCGAGATGATTTCCTTTCTAAAATCTCTTTCCGACAAAAATAGGGAAAATTAATTTCTTTCATTTAGGCATTTAAGGCGAAGATCGAATTTTTACCGCTTGACCGATTAGGGTCACATTAAGATTCTGACATTACCTTTAGGGAGGAAACAGGTGAAAGTCCTGTGCTGACCCGCAACTGTAATACCGTTCGATCTTCGTTTAACGATGTATCGGCGGCAAGCCAGATCTTCCCCGCAAAGATTCCCTCGTGGTATAGGTTCTTTGCACACTTACCATCCTTATCCATGGTAAAGGGGCCCCGAAGGTAAACCGGGGCACCCGAATGGAAAATTTAGACCTCTCTCTTTCATATTCCTTAGTATGCACTAATGCAATGAAGGCGGAGCTTTGTTTTTTTGATCGCGCGACCCTAAATTCAATACAAGATTTAGGAGAATCTAAATGAAACTTACAACAAAACTAACAATCGTCTTAGTAGCTTTGGCTTTTTTCGCTGCTTGCGAAAACGGCGATAAAGTAGACAAATCCGTTGCGGACACCAACCTGTTGTTGGCTTTGGCGCAAAAAGCGCAAATCGATGATCAAATTGAAATTAAGGGAACTTATATTCAATCGAACAGTTGTAGCAATGGAAGCTGTCCTGCAGGCACTACAACTTCCTTAACCATTAGTTCTAATCTAGGTACTAAAACTGGATATCTTTACGTAGACTACGGAAGTTTCAGTGTAAATGCTGAAATCGTGGAATATAGCAATACAGATAGAGTATTCTATTACAAAACCAGAGGTCAAAGTAATATTTCCGCCTTTCTTTGGGTAATTACAGAAAGCAATGAAATTTTAACTTGCGACGTCTTCAATGGTAAACCTACGTTAGCTGAAACAAAAGCGGATCTTGCATCAAGAAGAGCTGCAGGAACAGTTTCTACGACCAACCCAAAAACCACAGGTTGTAACAATTTCGGATTTAACTTACAAACGAAAGCTTTCTAAAATATTTAACAAAGCCTTGTTCTAAAAGAACAAGGCTCACAATTGTGAGGACATCAAATATGCAGAATTCTAAAAAATCCCTAATAATACTTTCTACTTTTTTATTCTTCGCTGCAGAAAATTGTATGGAAGAAAAAAAGAACGACTCTGCTACTCTTTTACCGCTACTTTTGTTAGCTGGTTCTAATTCGTCATCCGTCGGCCCTTGTCCTCCTACTTCTTTACCCAGCGATATTCCAGTTGCTAACACAGTCGTTTCTGCAAGCTCCACAGTCAGCGGGTTCAATGATTCCAAAAAAGCGATCAATGGAGTCTGCGGCGGGGGGGAATTCTCCGGCTCACTCGACGTATATGCACTCAACCTAACGGGAGCAGGTGCTTCTATGGTTGTTTCTTGGGGAGGAAAAACTGTAAAACCGGTTACAGGAGTGGATTTTGTAGTTTATGAGAATCCTTTTAGAATCAGCGAAACAAGCGATCGTTATGCGTTTGATCCCATGATTGCGGAAGTATCGAGAGACAATGTAAATTATTGCGGCTTCACCCTAACGCATGATAATACCAGCTCTACTTTAAATAAAATCTCTTCTTGGCAGGGGTTCGGGGGTTTGCGTCCGGTTCTCTACAATATGGCGACAAAAATATTCACATTGGAACAGTTATTTACTTCTACCGGGGATGGATTTCTCACAGGGGGAGGAGACGGTTTCGACTTGGCGAATTTAAACGCAAGCACTCCTACTACAAGCGGCACATGCAATGGCACGCTCGTGACCAACATTCAAACGAATGGTTTTTTATATCTAAAAATGACTTCCGCCTCGGCAGTCAATAATCCGGCAACATCCGCTCCGTATGTCTATCCTCACAGCTATGACAATGGCCCGGACATTGACGGAGTCGTCGCTAAACAGGTGGAGTGAGCATCAATTACTTTCTACGTATTTTTTGAAATTATCCAGTATAGATTGCCAGCCATCTTTCTGCATCTCGACTGGGTTTTCATTTTCAGGATCAAATGCAATCATCACTTCCGTCTTTTGATCTTTCTCAAGAAATTTGATCAACACTTTTCTCTGATCACCTAAGGTGTATGCGATGCTGCTATTTTCAATGACTTCATCAAAGATAGCTTCGAAATCAAATCCGAAACTTCCATCTTTGGCTTCCATTCTAGCATTGTACACTCCTCCTTTCGTAAGATTCACAGTTGCAGAAGGACAATGCCAAGAAGGATCAGCGAAATTCCAAGAGGTAATATGTTTCGGATTTGTATAATAATCCCAAACTTTCTTTACATTTGCCGATACTAAAGAGCTAATTTCGATTTGTTGTTTCATTCTACGAATTCTATAGTGCATTTAATCGACAAGTCAAGAAATTTAAAATCATTATTTCTAACTCATGATTCCAAAGAATGCGTTAGACATAACGCATAACTATAAATTTACGTTTGTCACTATAGCGTCTACAAATGCAGCCAAGATTTGCCTTTTATGGAAAAAGACAAATCCGAATCGACACTTTCGGTTAAGGAGTATATCCGAAGTATCTTCCTTTTTCTCAAATCATCAAAGCAGGAAGAATCTCCAGAATATAAACGGAAGCGGAAACCAATGTAATACAATAAAGAAGAAACACCAACACTCTAAGAGAAAGAGGAGAAGCGATATGATTGTTATAATCTGCCAAGTTTCGGAGATGTTGATAAGTTATGCTGTAACGACGTTTAGAATCGTAAACTGCAGAAAACCCCTGTCTGAGAGAAGTCAAAAGATAATTCAATTTTTCCGAAGGCAATTGCAGAATAGAATTCAAATCGGATATATTTTCCCCGTTTAACCCTTCCAAACGGGAAGTTTTATCGTATTGAATGGTAGAATACAAACCGATCCATGTCAAAAGAGTGAGGAATGCAAAAATCCATTCTGCAAAAAAATAAGCAATGATTAACATTGCGACACCGCTGATCAAACTGAAGGCGATTCTAATATACAAATTCTTTGAAAATAAATCGTCGATGATTCTCCCTCCGTCTAACGGAAAAACAGGCAATAGATTAAAAAAATTTAGAATGAGCAATACATACATTGCCTGAACCAGATGCGGATTGTCTTTAGGAGCAAACTCAAAAAGCAACATACTCAATAAAATTCCGGGCATAGGTCCCATAAAGGAAATAAATACTTTCTTCAACTGCGAGGTTGCGTTTTGTTTTCCCATTGCCACAGCGCCCATAAACGGAATGAAAAAAACTTTCAAATCGGTAAAACCGACCGCTTTCATCGCGACGAGATGACCCATTTCATGAAAGAATATGATCCCCATTAAGATGATCACATCTAAAGGAGAGGAAGAAAAAACTCCGGAAAGATAAAAACCGCCGATAGACAACAACACAAACAAAAGAATCAAAAAGCGATTCGACTTTTGATCAGCTTCCAATTTTATATTTTCCCTATAACTTTCCACTTCTTCATCTGTAAAAAATTTAGTATTTGTAGTCATGGTACCTCGCCCTATCTAAGATTATAAAAACTCTCGTTGTCCAAATATCATAAACGAATACACAATAAGAAGAATGTTCTTTTCCTGTTTCCCAAAACACTTCTTACCGCTTATGAAAATCATATCATTCCAATGGGCTCAAAAAAGAATCTCTCTTCATATAACACAAGATATATTTCATCTATCGAGAAAATTATAAAATTCCAGCTCACACTTAAAAATAAAGAACAAAAAAACTTCCCTGCGCTAGCGATCGCAGCAAAAATCAAAACGAAACCTGATCTCTCTTCCGCCAACGAAACATAGTTCTCGCGGTGGCGTAGGCCAGGAGGGCCGAAGCTCGGGAGTCGGAACAGGATGTTCCGCGACCGAGAGCGTGAATTATGTTTCTTTTTTTTGATTGGAGCGAAGAGCGCGGTCGCGGCTACGATTCGTCCATCAAATAGATGCTATGCGAAGCGCCCAAAACCTTCTTCTTAAATCTAAATTCACTTAGTAGAATCCCCGATGCAGGACCACAATCTGACATATTTTTCATTTTTCCGCAGAAAAATAAATTTCAAATAATTCACTTGATTTTTGTTTTCCCTGATTGTATTTAATTACAAATTTTATTTTGTATTAGGATTTGCGAATGAGTGAGCATATTTTCAAACGAGCAGACGGCTCCGTAAGAGTTGCGAAAGGATATCGTCCTTCCAGTCCGAAACCAGGAACCAAAAGATTTGCTGCGGAAAAAGTAAGCAAACTTCCTCCTAAAGTGGATTTAAGAAAATATATGACTCCTGTGGAAGACCAAGAGTCACTGAAAAGTTGTACGTCAAACGCGGTAGCGGGTGCCTACGAATACCTAGTCAAAAGGCACAAAAAAATAGATAACTATGATGTCAGTCGGCTCTTTATTTATTATTCTGCGAGAGAATTGGAAGATGCCATTGACAGCGATGAAGGATGTTATATCGCTTCCGCCATCCAAGGCTTACAAGAATCCGGTGCTTGTTCGGAAGAAACCTGGCCTTATGAAATCGATCAATTTGCGGAAGAGCCTCCCGAAGAAGCCTACGAAGAGGCAGCCAGTTTCATCGTAGAAGACACGCAAGCAGTCGATGTGAACCTCAAAGCTTGGAAAGAAGCCCTTGCGGAAGGTCATCCTATCATTTTCGGATTATCGTTATTCAATTCTTTCGATTCCCAAAAACAACCGGGACTTGTTCCTAACCCCACAAAAAAAGAAGTCGCTAGAGACGAACATTCCGGCCATGCGATGTTATGCGTAGGTTATTCCGATCCGGATGAGGTCTTCATCGTCAGAAATTCTTGGGGAGAAGACTGGGGAGACGAAGGGTATTGTTACATTCCTTACGACTATATGATGAATTCCAAATACAATATGGGAGACAGTTGGATCATCAAACAACTCACCAATTTTGAGTTAGATGAAACTACATGGGGAGACGATACTTCGATCACAGGTGACTACGATTCGGAACTAGCCGATATGAGCGAAGAAGATTACGAGGAAATGCTCGATGCGATGGGAGACTATCCTCTTGAATTCAGGCTCGGGCTTATTTTATGTTACGCGGCTGGCGCGGACGGAGAAATTTCCGAAGAAGAATACGATGAAATCTCCACATACATGCAAGACACTCTTGAAAAATTAGGAGTGAGCCAATCTGCCAAAAAAATCCTGAAGAACTGTTACAAAACCATCGAAGAGGGAGACAAAAAGGATCTTTTTACAGAGTCCGTAGATCTATTGGGAGAGTATCTATCCAACGCTCTTCTTTCCAAAATTCTCAATGACATTCGCGATATCGTAGGTGTGGACGATTTGACTGATGATGAAGAAGAATTCGTAAACAACCTGACTACCGTGTGGCAAGTCGAAGACGAGGAAGAAGAAGAAGAAGAAGAAGAAGAAGAAGAAGAAGAAGAAGAAGAAGAAGAAGAGGAAGAGGAAGAGGAAGAGGAAGAGGATGATGATGAAGATGATGATGAAGATGAAGAAGACAGCGATGAGGAAGAAGAGCCTAACACAATGAAAGATATTGTGAAAGGAGTAATTGGTACTGTATTGGATGCTTTAGAGGAAGATAAGAAAAAGAAAAAGTAATCTACAAACCAAGAACAAAAATGGGTCGCAAGCAGGTAGACTCTATTGCGATCCATCTGCTTCACAATTCCAGCAAATCACTTGCTGGAATTGTCATTTCAGCTTACGTTTATTTTTCTGTTTCCGCTAAAGTAACGATGGCTTGTGCCCATTTTACATATTTTAGGTTCGCTAGATCTTTCACTGTTTTTACATTAAAAGCTTCTTTTAAGTGTTTTGCATCGCCTTCGCTCACACCTTGTAGTGCGTCTACGGGAGCGTCTGCGATCTCCTTAAAAGATTTTCCTTCGTATGCTTTATCAACTGCTTTGCTAATATTCATTTCAATACCTCTCCTGGTAATGGTAAATGGTTGCTAAACATGGCTAATGCCAAATAGAGAGCAACAATTTATTTTGTGAGAAGAGAGATTTCCTCAAAAATTAATTGTTTGGTGTATGTACTAATTTACCGGCGAACAGAAAGCACCTCCGTTCCTTAGAAAGTTAGGAAAAGATTAGAATCTCTCCTTCTTTCTTAAAATTACCTTGCCGGCATCTCCCCCAGTCCGAACATGCATTGATTTCCAGACGGAGGAAACTATGGTCTTTTTAAAATCCTTGCTGATCATTGCGACATCGATTATCGTTTGCGGGGCTCTTGGTTTCATTATCCCCTTTGTAATTTCTTTGATCGAACCAAAATGGGGAACAGCTCTCTCTATGGTTCCCATGCTGACTGTTCCCATCGGGCTAGTAGTAGGATTAGTTGCGGGGATTTGTATCGTATTTTTCTTCTGATCCTTTTTTCCCGTCAGATTAGAAAAGATGCCTTCTCATTTCCGCAGAAAGGAGAAGGCATTGCTTTATTATAAACTTCGTAAAAGGCGGATTAGGTAGAGTTTTTTACTACAATCATCGCTGGTTGCACAATTCAGTAAAAAGCTGCTTCCGCTTTTTCAATCTTATGTCTGATGAAAGCATGAGAGGGAAAGGATGTCCTGCTTCCAAGAATAGAAAAAACATCTCTCTGAATATTTGTAGCAAATTAGACAAAAAGTTTGAGAATTCAGTTGACCAAATCAAAAAAAAAAGATTCTTTTTCTAGCATCAGTCCTGAAGTACATTCGAGATACAAACCTTGAGCGAAAACTTATATACACAAAAGATATCGATTCATGACGAGATGCCTAGGCTCTCTGCACAGGCGAATTTATTTCGTTTGTTGTTAGATCCCTTTTTAGACTCGGTTCATTTTTCCGAAGAAAAGGGAAAAGCTTTAGACGCAGGCGCTGGTCCAGGCATACTTGCTAGTTTTCTTCTCAAGAAAAACCCCAACTTGCACTGGTCTGCTTGCGACATCTCGGAAGAGATGGTTCAGTATTGTAAACTTTCTTATCCTAAAATCGATTGGAAAGTTTCTGATGTTCGTGCGTTGGACTATCCGGACAATACATTTGATTTCATCTTCAATTCTATGGTCCTCATCCACATCAAGGATCCGGAAAAAGCGCTGAAGGAATTCTACAGAGTTTTAAAACCTGGAGGAAAAATCCTAATCACTTGTCCGAATGATAAAACTTTCACAGGACCTCCTGTTCTGCAAGAGATGGTCGCCAAACATGCGCAAATCCATCCTGCGGATAGATACGTGATGGAAAGAGTTCCTAGCTTGATGAAAGATCTCGGTTTTACTCTGGATGCCCGCACCGATTTCATCGCAACCAACGAAGGTAACGATGATAAACCTCAATTGGTTTACCCAACCATCCATTTGGGAATGATGACGGGCTGGTCGATGATGTCTTTTATGGGACATCCGGAAGGTATGGCGGATGTATACTCTCGTTGCCAATCAGAGTATATGTCCAATCGGGTGCGTTTTACCCTGAAAATCGAAACACATTTGTATCGAAAGTAACGGAGGCAATTTTGAATCAGAAAGTACCGAAGATTATCGGTGAATTTCAAACGATACCGGACAACTTACCTGCCGACGGGCAACTTAAGTTAGTATTTCAACCGATTGACATGACAACATACTGGCGTCGTTGCGGACTGACTGCAAATTTTGTGGCCGGTTTCTATTCTTATTGCTACGAAGCTAGCGATTCGAAGGCGAATTCTTTATCTACCATCATCAACGAATTATTGGAAAATGCATCTAAGTTCTCTAAAGCTAGAGAAGGCCGTATCAATATCGAACTCAAACATTACGGCAATCTTTTAAAGATAGACGTAACAAATGTTACATCTAAAAATTTAAGAGAAAGTTTCGAATCCTTTGTTTCAAGACTCCAAGCGGAGAACGTGGAAGAACTCTATTTTTCCACACTTGAGTCAAAAGAAGACGGGGACACGAAATCGGGTCTGGGACTTCTTATGATGTTGAAGGATTATCCGGTTCGTTTCGGCTACAGTTTCAATGAAATAGATGCCGATACTCATGAAATCACGGTGCGCGCCATCATCAACGTAGAAGAGATATAATTAGGCAAAGGTTCATGGAAATCAAAGATTTAGACTACCACATACAATATGACGAGGCCTCGAGAACGGTTAAATTCGTAGGCTCGATACGTTTGCAGAATTTACCTGCTTACGAGCCGATTAAGAACTTTTTACGTGATGTTGCGAAACAATGCCAAGGTGTTCTTCTCACTATGGACTTTCGCGAACTCCAATTCGTGAACAGTTCCGGGATCACCACACTTTCTATGTTTATCATCGATTCGAGAAAAAGCGCCTCTTATCAAATCAAGATATTAGGTTCCTTAAATGTATCTTGGCAGTCCAAGTCCCTTTCCAATTTTAAGAAACTTTGGGACCAAGTCGTTTTAGAAATCGCTTAAACAGTTAACAGCTATCTGACTATTCTTTACCGCCCATCTCATACAGTCCTCTGTATTCGAGCATGCGGCGGGACATCTCTGTAAATCTCTGCGCTAAGGTAACAAACAAATTCGTTAATAATTTTATAGCTAAACTCGGGCTTTGCAGTTCCAGCTTTTGAAATTCGTTCGGAGTCAAAATCAAAAGTTTGGCTTTGTCTCTGACGGAAATAGTAGCATTTCTCTGAGTTTTAGCGACAAAACCCAATTCCCCGAAAATTTCTCCTTGGTTTAAAATAGAGATCACGGATTTTTTTCCATCCTCTTTCTCAACATTCACTTCTACGGATCCTTCTAGCACACAGAAAAGTCCTTGGCTTTCCTGATTCTGTTTGAATACCACTGCACCCGGTTCGTATTCGATGAGATCCAACATGGAAAGAAGTTTAGTGGCCTCTTGTTCTGTAAAACCTCTGAGAAAACTGAGAACTTGGCTGGGAGGAAGAGCCATGTCGTGAACGATGCTGCTCCATACTTCCTCCCCTTCCATAGAAAAAAGGGGTCTTACATCTTTGTAGTTAACGAATTTAGTTTTGAACAGTTCTGCCAGTTCGGTTCCCGCAGGATACCTTTTGGCCAGCCTGAGAAAAGGGGAATGGATTTGACGCAAATAGTCGTTGTCGTCCAAAAGAAACGCCATAGGGATCACATTCCCGTAATCCGGGTGATCGATGTTTTTTTTGTACAATCTGTACCCTACCTGGCTGTAAAGGCGCACCAAATGAGGGTTGGTATCAATAAAATCGATGAGGATTCCGTTGTCTCTGGCATGCTCGTAGATCTTCATACAAAGCATACTGGCTGCGGCGGAGGAACGATACTCCCGTTTTACCATCAGCTTGGTGGACATGGACACTTTGTCTGGGTAGAAGGGGCGAAACTGTTCCATATCATACAGCTCTTCACATTCCAAAACTCCGTGCCTACGGAAGTTGATGCGAACGGTTCCTACCACAGTTCCCTCGTCTTCCGCTAAAAAAAGATAACCGGTATCGTCATAGGGCTCGTGGATTCGTGCCTTAGAATGGTCGGCAAAGGATTGCTTTCTGTTCATTTCCTGAACATAGATATCGTAACGTAACTGGAAAATTTTTTCCTTATCCTCTGCTGTTTCTGCCAACCGAACGCGGATCTGCCCCATTTGCGGTTCCTCCTAAAAAAATGAAAAATCATTTGCAATTTATGCAAAATGTATGACGTTAATAGCTAATTTTCTCCATTCTCAATATCGAAATATAAAGAAAGAAACCTGTAACCTATGTCTTCAGCCCCCGCTACCGAAAACCGATTCGTCCTCTCAGATTATTACAAAACGCAACTCAAAGAAATTGCATACCAAGGAGAATTGCGTGCAGAGACTTTCGCCACGCGGTTCCGATTTTTCTTCCTGGGGTTCTTGGTAATCTTTGCTACTCTCGGGCTGATATCGGGTCGACCCATCAATGAATTCTATTTTCAGCTTTCTGCAATTTTCATTTTGCTCTTTTACAATTTCATCGTCTACTTCTCTTTAAAGAAATCGGGGAATTACCTCAATATCTTTAAATTTCTTTCTTCCTTTTTGGAAATTTCATTACTAACGTTTGTTACAGGATACAGTGCCTACTCACAGAAGAACCCAAGCTTGGTCTATGCTGCGCCCATGGTCTATGTATTCTTCATTCTTATCGCTCTAGCCTCGATTCGAAACAATACGAAAACAATTATTTTCGCAGTTTGCGTATTACTTGTAGAGTATGCAACTCTTACGATCGTATTTTATCCGGAGATGTCCCAATTCAACGACAAGTTGATGGAGATGTCCTACCTACTCAAACCTCAATTCCTGGAAACAAGCAGTAACTTCTTCATTGTGAACGCTGTGCCCATGGGTATCTTCTTAATTTTATTGTACATGGTAGTTACTGGCGGATTGATCTTATATGCGATCTTAAATACTTCGCGCACTACACAAGAACAAGCAGATTTAATTTTTAATACCGAAAAGCAAGCCATGTTGGAAGAGAACATGCGCCTCGGTATGGAGTTGGATGTTGCCAGACAAATCCAAGCAATGGTTCTTCCTCGCAAAGAAGAATTACAAAAAGTAAAAGACTTAGAGATCTCCGCTAGAATGGATTCCGCAAACGAAGTGGGGGGAGATTACTACGATGTCATTCGTCATGAAGACGGAACCATCTACATCGGAGTAGGCGATGTTACCGACCACGGTTTGGCTTCAGGAGTAGTGATGTTGATGACACAAACCGCGTTCATCACAACACTTAGTGCTGCGACTCAAAACCTAAAAGAATGTTTGAAGGCGATCAATTCCATTTTGTTCTCCAACATTCATATCCGAATGCAAGACATTCGTAACCTAACTCTTTCTCTTTTTTCCTATAAAAACGGAGTTTTCACTACTGCCGGCCAACATGAGAACATTTTGGTCTATCGACAGGCCAATAAAAAAACGGAAATCATAGACACTACCGATAACGGTATGTTAGTCGGTTTGACCGAATCCATCGACGAATTCATTCATGAACAAAAATTCGAATTGAATCCTGGAGATATCGTTCTGCTTTATACGGACGGCGCTACGGAAGCTGAAAATTCCAAAAGGGAACAATTCGGTTTGAAACGCCTGGTAGAATCTTTGGAAAGACATGCAGGTTTGCCAAGCACAGATGCATTGTTATATGAAATTTACAACGATATTTACAGCTTTATTGAAGGTGTTCAACTCTACGACGATATCACCGTCATGGTGATGAAGAGAAAGGGAAAATAAATCTTCCATGAGTTCCGAAGATCTGCAAGCGCAATTAAGCGAAGAACAGGCAAAATACGCCGAACTGGAAGTTCTCTACCAAAATATCATCGATCATTCTACGGAAGTAGAAAACGAACTTCTGGAAAACAACAACAAGATCCAAATGTTCTTGGATCGAATGAGACGTTATCTTTCCCCTCAATTGTACGAGATGATCACCGGCTCGAAAGAAGACGAAGCTTCCATCTCCTACCAAAGAAGAAAACTCACTATTTTCTTTTCCGACATCGTAGGATTCACCACAATTACCGATTCCATCGAACCTGAAATTCTTTCCGATTGTTTAAACAAATATCTCGACGTGATGTCTTCCATCGCCATCAAATACGGCGGAACCATTGATAAATTCATCGGGGATGCCATTATGATTTTCTTCGGTGCGCCCGTTTTTGAAAACGATACGGCGCACGCACTCAATTGTGTAAAAATGGCCATCGAGATGAGAGACAGCCTGCCTGCGTTAGATGAATATTGGCGCAAGTCGGGAATCAACCACAACTTAACCTGTCGTATAGGAATTAACACAGGCTATGTTACAGTAGGTAATTTCGGTACAAACGAAAGGATGGACTATACGATCATCGGAGGACCGGTGAATGTGGCTTCCAGACTGGAACATGCTTCAGAGCCGGGCGGGATTTTGATCTCTAACGCCACCAAATCTCTTATCGACGAATTCATCGAAACCAAAGCGAAGGGAGAGATCGTTGTGAAAGGAGTTCATACTCCCATCGAAACTTACCAAGTGATCGGCCTGAAAAATGAACAAGAAAAAAAGGAAAATCCGTTTCTCAAGTTCGACGGTGAGGGTTTTCTCTTAAAACCTCTTCATTTCGACAAAATCAGCACAGATCCTGAAGAAAGAAGATTAATGCGTTACGCATTAGAAAAAGCGCTTGCGGCTTTAAAATAATAGTATATCTTATCGTAGTTATACTAACCGAATATGCGAAAGTACGGTAACTTAAAATCAGAACACATTCTTAAAGTAGAACCTGAATCCAAAATTTCAGTTCACCTCAAACCTCTTGATTTGATGGCACACTGGAGGAGGATCGGTATCCTATCCGATTTCATCGGATACTTCTACGGTTTTTCCTTTGTTTCCGATTCTGGAACAACTCCGGAAGCGATGAAAAGTTCCGAGATCGTTAACTCCATCTCCACAGTGTTCAACGAACTTTTGGAGAACGCAGCGAAATATTCCTTCGATAAAAAAGCAGACATCGATATCGACCTCATCCACAGAGGAAACGCTTTCGAGATGGTAGTCATCAATAGGACCAACGATAAGAGCCTTGCAACTTACGAAATCAATCTCAAAGAAATCTTCGAAGCACAAGATCTCGACGAACTGTACATTCAAAAGCTAGAATTAAATGAAAACGATCCTCATCATTCAGGAATCGGTTTAGTGATGATTCTGAAAGATTATCCGATCGAAATGGAAGTCATCATTGAAAACTCAGGCGATATTTCAAAAATAACCAGCAGGGTTCTCTACTTTACGACTTAACTTCTTTGGAACCGTCTATGACGATCCGAAGAAGAATGTCTATCTGTTCCTCCATTCTTTTTTTGGCTTCAGATGTTTTTGCTTCTCTCCAAGTTCTTTCGTTTAACACGGCAAATCCGTGTACGGCACTCCAAACGCTCATGGATAAGCTAGGAGTAGGAACCGTTTTTTTCAACACCCCTTCCTTTTGCCCGAACTCCACAATTCGATAGAGCCCTAAATACGCTTCCTGCCCTATTTTTTTCAAATCATCCGGCGCCTCTTCACACTGAATATCACCACCAAACATAAGTTCTGTTCTTCTGGGATGATCCAAAACAAGCATAATGTAAGCTCTGCCGGAAGCCTTCAATTTCTCCAAAGGATCTTCGCTCACCGACCAAGATTTCTGCATCGCATCGCTCAAATCGGAAAAACCTCTGGCTGCCAAAGCGAATAAGAGATCGATCTTACGAGGAAAATGGCGGTAAGGAGCTGCGTGACTCACCCCCAGTTCGGAAGCAACATCCCTTAAACTAAGGGCACCTACCCCTTTCTCCTCTAAAATCGATTCGGAACGAACAAGAAGGGTATTTCGTAAGTCTCCGTGGTGATAGCTGGATTCCGTATTTGCCGATTTACTCTTCTTCGAGGGAGCCAAGGTAGGAGTTTTGGCTCCGGGAGTTGCATTTTTTTTTGCCATAATGTTTACAATGTCTACTTTTATGTTGACAGCGACCACAACCAATGATTACACTGTCTACATTAAGAAAACCGGTTTTGCCGTAGGAGTCAAGTATGTTTCCGCATTCACTGAAACTCAAATTCGAATGGTTGGACAAACAAAAATCCAATCCCTTGTATTGGAACGGAATCGTTATGGGTCTTTCCCTTTTGGTTTTGTTTCCTTTATTATTCCTGGATCCCAGAATGCTTCAATCCGCTCCGATTTGGATCAAACCTATCAAATTCAGCGTCTCGATCGCAGTGTATTCCTTCACATTGGTTTGGATTTTGCAGTTTCTTTCCTTACAAGAAAAAACGATCCAAAAACTTTCCTGGGTTTTGACGATTACTACTTTCATCGAAATCGTCTGTATTGTTCTGCAAGCAGGAAGGGGAATCTCGAGTCATTTCAATATTACGACTCCATTCAACGGATTTATCTTTTCCCTTATGGGAACCAGCATCACCGTCTTTTGGGTCGCACATCTCCTCGTTACGATACGAATCCTTCGCAAAACAGATGTAAATAAATTCATTAAGGAATGTTTGATGTGGGGATTGTTCATCGCTTCCTACGGTATGATCTTAGGTTTTTTTATGACCACCCCTAGACCGGAACAATTGGAAGAAATGAAACAAGGGATTTTGAATGCGAACGGAGGCCATACTTTCGGAGCACCTGATGGCGGACCCGGAATTCTATTCTTTGGATGGAGCACCGTTGCAGGTGATATGAGAGTGCCTCATTTTTTCGGAATGCACGCAATGCAGTTTTTTTCAGTAGTAGCTTGGTTCCTAGGGACTTTATCTCGCAAAGACAATAACATTTCTTTAGATTCCAAAATTCCATATCTTCGAATTTCAGGATTATCCATTTTTTCCATCATCGTAATTATGAATGTACAAGCTTTGTCGGGAGAATCGATCTTTGCTACCAGCAAGCCGTATCTGTTCGGTTATTTGGCAGCGATCTTCTTTTTAGTTGTAAGTATCGTTCTTATGATGCCTAATTTCCATAGAAAACCAATTGCTCAAGGAGTTTTATCATGACCGCTTCGAATATTTTCCAAATCATGAACCCGATCGCAATGGCAGGATGGCTATTGCTGATCGCAGCACCAAACTGGAAACATACGAAAAAAATAACTACGATCGTAATTTCTACTTTCGTTTTCGGCGGACTTTATTCTTTCTTCATCGGATCCAGCTTCGGTCATGCAGAAGGGGGGTTCGACAGCTTGGAGAATGTCAGAAAATTATTTCAAAACGATTATGCGTTGTTAGCCGGATGGGTTCACTATTTGGCCTTCGACCTGTTTTTAGGCACATGGGAAATCGAAGATGCGAAAGCGCACGGAATTTCCAGATGGCTCGTGCTCCCTTGTCAAATTATGACTTTCATGTACGGCCCGGTGGGGCTACTTCTCTATACGATCCTCAAAATCGTTCTTAGAAAAAAAGTCTGGGAATAAAAGGGCAAAAAGGTGAAAACTTTTTAAAAATTTTTCGCAAAACAGGAAAACCAAATGCAAAAAACAAGGATTTGGTGTAGAGGGAAGGGAGGAAAGCCCACTAGCCCGCCTCCTCCACCCAATTCAGGGTGGGGGCTTGCTCCTCTCCGCAGGAATTATGTCTCTTCCTGTTTAGCCGCCATAAACATCTAACAACGATAATATCCTTTCGTAACGAGCAACTTCTTCCTCGTTTCCTTGGAGTTCCGCAGATTCCAAACTTTCAAATGCCAAATCTCTACCGCAACGATGTTCCTGATTGAAAACATTCGGCATTGCTCCCGCCTCCAGTAGAAGCGCCAAAACGGAAGAATGTCCGAACTTACATGCCTCATGCAAAGACGTATTACCAAAGTTATCTGCAATATGAATGTTTGCTCCGCCCTGAATCAATCTCTTGGCAAGAGAAGGTTCGCCGAAAATAGAACACCAATGTAAACCGGTCATTCCGTTCAAGGACTGTTGGTCCACATTGATTCCTAGAGTGATCAATGAATCGAGCAAAGTCGTTTTATCTTTTAAAGATATCTCATTGTTTTGGCACAGTCGAAACAAAGGAGTTTCTCCGTTTTTATCCACATGATTCGGATCTGCACCCGAATCCAAGAGCAACTGTCCACATTTTGCGCCTGCAGAAGACAATGCTTCATGTAACAAAGAAAAGCTTAACGGGTTTAAGGAAGACTCCGGGGACACGTAACTGGGAGAAACACCCGAATTCAAAATTTCTCGAAGCAAAATAGGATCATCCTTTTGGATTGCAATGGAAGGATCTTGTCCGGATGGATTCGAAGAAGGTGGCTCCAATAAACGTTCCATTTCCGTAGGAAATTTCTTTTTTAGGATTCCCACAAAACTAGGATTAGTGTCTGAAAAGGATTCAAGTTTATTTTTAATCGTATCCCAGGAACTTGCATCGGGATAGACTTGATTGCCGATCAGAAAGATCAAAGATTCGGTCATTTTTTTCTCGGAGAGAGAGAATTTAAAAATCACATTCTCTTCCGTCAAAACCAAACTCTCTGCTTCACCTTCTCCGATAATCCAATGTTCAAAAAGAGTTTCCAATAAGATTCTTTTTTCCTCTTCGAAGAGCCTGGAAAAACTTTCTTGAAGGTGCAAAGTGTTCCCGGACAAAGTATAAACCTTAGCAGCTAACTTATTTGATACGAAACTCGGCAGTTCCTTCGAGAAAGTACCGTTGCTCTCGAATTCTACTGTTTGAATTCTAAGCGCTTTGAAAGTCCCATTGAGATAGGTATTCGTTTCGTCGGGAATCGCAAGATAAATTTTACCTTGTACGGATGTTTCCGATTCAGATTCAACGGTAAGAGACAAACGATAACCGGAGTTTGCCGAAAATGTATCGGATACGGAAACCATCCTGGATTGGTTTTCTCTATCATCCGGCCTTACATCGAAACGAAATCCCTTTAGCTTTTTAGGATGAGCTAAACCTGTAATGGAAATGTATTCCTTCGGCTGGAAGATTTCATTCTCATCTGCCGGTAAAATGAGAAGTCTGTCATCAAACCAAACGGAACGGAAATCGTCGAAAAAATGGCCTTTCCATTGGCCATGCAATTCAGTTTCAGGAATTTCACTTTCAAATTGTAGATCAAATAAAACTAATTTAGGGCTAGGAGCAGGAGCCTCTTGCGATCCGGCCTCACTTCTGTCGAACGGATTCAGAAAACTACAAGATTTACAGCGGAATTTTCCTTTTTTGCCTTGGATTTTCGATTCTGTGATATGATGTTCACTGGAACATTGACTGCATATTAAGATTGCTTTCATTTCTAAAATAATCCATCAATATAAGAAAGGTTGTTTGAAATCTATCAATCGAAATTTGATAGAAATATTCGGAAGAACACAAAAAGGAACCCAATGAGACAAAAACAATATTTGATCATCGGCGGTTCGGGAGAAGCGGGCCAAAGCGCACTAGAAGAACTCCGCAATTCTCAACCGAATGCCTTACTTGTTGCAACCACTACGGGATCTTCGGAAATCGGCGGCGCAGACATCACATTGACGAATATTTCCGCAGATCATCATATAACTCAAAATATATCCTCACAACTGAACTCAAAGAATATATCCCAAGAATGGGAAGCTCTTATCTATACCCCTGCTCTCGGCGAAGTAGGATATCCCATTCGACAAACATCGAAAGAGGCACTATCTTCTGCTTTGTCAATTTCTTATGATCCTTTGGTTCTTTTGGAAAAAGAATTCAAACCGAAACTCTCAATCGGGTATTCCGCATTTTATTGGCTGCCTCATACTCTTTCATTTTACGGGTCTATGGGATATGTAAAACTCATCATGGATGAATGGGCACTTACATCTCCGTCTAACAGAAAAATCATTAGAGCGGGAACCTTTTATTCCAAAAGCGTAAGAGGAATATCTTTGATTCTACAGAGATCTCTCAAAACGACGCAGGAAGAAGAATTGTTGGATTTGAAAAACAAATTCCAATCTTCCCAGTTGAAGTTCCAAGACTTCTTCCTAGAATACGCATGGAACCATGAAAGAGAATATTTTGCGGATAAAGCAGAAGATTCCCCTTACAGGGCCACCACTCGATCCGATTTAGGAAGAGGTTTGCGTTATGCACTTCAGATCGAGGAACCAATCATTACAGTGCTAGGTGATTGGACTTGGAAAGAAAACCAACTCCCCTATTTACCGGATTGGTTTCAATCGAAAGAGCTTTTATAAGAATGATTATTTAGTAATTGGAACGGAGAAGTTAGGTTTGATCAAAGGCATGTCTCTCTGAGTCGTCCTTAATCATTTTCTATCTTTAACAACCATACTTCATCTACGGGAAAACGCTCCCTATGGGTCGCTACGTTTCTCACAGAACCGATCGTTCGAATCCGATCTATCACTTCGTATCATTATTGTTATTTTATGAGAAAAGGTTCGCCGAATCGCGAGTCCAAGGATGGACGAGTGTGCGAATGATATTAAGGTTATGGAAAGGAGTTTGACGAAAAGCGACCAAGGATGGTCGCGGGCGGGAGCTCTAGCCAGGAGGGCTAGGCGAAAGCGGAGTCGAACTTCTTTCCATGGGTGGATGACGGGATTCGCCTTACGTTGCCTTCCCTTCCGGGTCAGGCAAACTCCAGGCCGTCTCGCTTCTGTCCTCGCACATCCATGTGCTCGGTCGAAACGCTTCACGCTCCCTATGGGTCGCTACGTTTCTCACAGAACCGATCGTTCGAATCCGATTTTATATTAAATATTACAGTTGTTATTGGGATGAGAAAAGCCGCTGTGTGCGGCTTTCGAATGGGTGGATGACGGGATTCGAACCCGCGACGACCGGTACCACAAACCGGGGCTCTACCGCTGAACTACACCCACCGTTTTAAGAGAATCAACTTGACCCGAGAGGGATTCGAACCCCCGACCAACTGCTTAGAAGGCAGTTGCTCTATCCAGCTGAGCTACCGGGTCTGATAGAACAACCTTATTCGGGATGACAGGATTTGAACCTGCGACCCTCTGTACCCAAAACAGATGCGCTACCACTGCGCTACATCCCGAAAGAAGTTCTGATTTTCCAGTTTTTTGGTGAGGAGCGCTCTGTCAACAAAAGGGAGGGATTATTTTCGTAAGTTCTTCAATCTCTCTAACAAAATAGGATGATTCGGATTCTTTTTCAGGCCCTTTCGGAAAGCTTTCCAAGCAGCCTCCGTATTTCCCGACTTCTGTAGAAAAAATCCGAAGGAATCCAAATAAGCAGGATTCTCAGGATCCAAACTCAACGCCTTTTTCAGGCAATCCACAGCTTCCTTTTTTTCGTCTGCAGTCAAACTAGGCTTCAGGGCAAGAAGATAACCTAACGAGTTTAAGCTGTTTCTATAATCGGGATTACTCTTTAAGATGCGACGGTGGATTCCGATCGCTTCTTCCAAACGATGGGTATATTCATAAATATGGGCCAAAAAGGAAAGAAGTTTCGGATCATCCAAGGCGATCTGCAGCCTGGATTGTATGATTTCCTCCGCTTTCGCCCAATCCTTCAGTTCGATATAGGAAAAAACTTTCAGACGGTACACATTGTCCAGTTCGATGAATTTGGGAGACCTTTCGATGATGGAATCCAAAACCTGAACCGCTTTTTTGAAATTTTTGGTCTGAAAGCAGCAAAGAGAAAAATTATAAAGCAGAATAGGATCGTCCGGAGAAGAGGAAATTTCCTGATCCAAAAGAGTCAAAGCCAAGGCATAATTGCCTTTATTCATATAAGAAAGATAATCGTTCTGGTTGGAATCCGCCATAAAACCGCCGTTCAACCTGCTAGTAGTGACAATCTATTTGAGTCCGTTAGATCGAGTTGAATGGGAGTCACAGGAATTTTACCTGCATAGTATGCCTCGAAATCGGTTCCTGTTTCCTGATCGTGACCTAGAAGGCTTCCGTTCAACTGGAATTCGCTCACACCTTCTATGATATTGGTCTTATCGTATTTTTCGGTGTATCTTCTTCTCCCCAGTCGAACAAATGTAAGTTGATCTAATCCCCCGCTCCCCCCGATCTCAGGAGGAAAGTTCATATTCCAAACCTCTCCCGGCAGGATCTTCGTAACATACGAATCCAAAAATAGGCCGACTAACTTTGCTTCTCTTTCATAACCGTCTTCCGGATCGATTCTACCGGAACTGACCGCCAAAGAAGGAAGACCGTGAAGTCCTCCATGTTTTGCAGCCCCTACCGTACCGGAATAGTGTACATCGTATCCCATGTTCACTCCCCTGTTGATTCCGGAAAGAACCAAATCGATTTTAGGAAAGATCTCAGCATATAGACCGATGTTTACGCAGTCCACGGGAAACCCATCTGCAATGTAATGATTGTCGTTGATTCGTTCCACCCTCATCGATTGAAAAACGGTAAGTGCCATAGAAGTGACAGAACGTTCTTTGAGAGGAGCGATCAGATATGTATTGTGTTTTTTACCCAGCTCTTTTTCGAGAGCCTTGATTCCGCTAGAAGAGATACCGTCGTCGTTGGTAATGAGAATATTCAACTAAAACCCTCCGGCGAACGACTGCAATATGGTGGTTGCCGTATATAAATTCAAAAGAAAAGGAAACAATAAAGTGATTCCCAAAGCGGTATAAGAAAACCGAATCGCATCTTTATCTTTCAGATCATAAATGTATTTAGCGCCTCTTCCTACAAGCACCGCATAAACGATAAAAAGAAACGACAAAAGAAACAAACCTGTTCCCACTCCGTAAATTCCTAAGGATTGCAAAATCATAGCCACGGATCCGAAAAGAACGAAGACGACGACTGCATGCCTTGCGAAACTGATGAGAGTTCCGATCCGAATGTTTCTCGCCTTGCTATGAACGTAATAATCCAAAACGATCCCGAAAAAGAAGGGGAAAAAACGAAGAATGATCAGATTGGAAATAAAACCGAAAATAAGAAAACTGATCGTTGAAATCGTGTAAGGTGGAGACAAAAGACTCATCCCTGTGGAAATGCTGAGTGCCGCCAAAATGGAAAAAAGCCAATTCGAGGATTTAGAAACCGCAAAAGGGATCTCATTCACTTCCTCCGCATAACGCAAAGGTTCTAAGAATAAAATTTCCAATAGATCGACGAAGTCATAAAACAAATCTCTCATAAATTCCATTTCCCTAAAGAACTAGGAAGAATGACCAAAAGAGGAGATTCCAACATCATGCTGATTTTTTTTGAAGAGATGGCGCTTCCTTCGAAGAGAACTCCGAAACTTTGAAGAAAACGATCGAACGGAGTCACTTCTTTTTCGTACAAAGGGATCAAACCTTCGTACAAACAAAGTTCGGAAAGTTTTTTATGAGCTTCCCTTCTTCCTCCGATATCATCCACAAGTTTGTTTCGGAAAGCGTCCTCTCCGGAATAAATTTTACCTTCCGCCAATTCTTCTACGGATTTAACGGTTTTATTTCTTCCTTTGGCAACATCTTCCACAAACTTATGATAGGTGTCCATCAACTGTTTGTTTATGATATCGTCTTCCTCTGCGGTGGAGTCACGGAAAGGAGAATACATATCTTTGTATTTTCCCGCCTTAAAGGTTTTTACGGACACTCCGTACCGATCCATCAGACCTTTGAAATTAGGACTGAAAGAAATCACTCCGATGGAACCTGTGATGGTTCCGTTTTGTGCGAAGATATAATCGGAAGCGGCAGCGATATAATATCCGCCTGATGCCGCCACATCCTTCATGGAAACTACGATTTTCTTCGTTTTGCGAAGGTGCATAAGTTCATTGAAAATTTCCTGAGAAGCGGCAACCGTTCCTCCGGGAGAATTCACTTCGATCAAGATCCCTTTTACGTTGGCATCCTCTTCCAAATCACGTAACTCTCGTAATATGGTATCCGCTCCGGTAGAATCGTAAGTGGACTCTCCCGAATGAATTTCTCCTACGATGGAAACCACTGCTGCGCCGATTTCATTGGATTGGAAAAGCCCTCCTCCCGTCCCGGAGGAAAACTTGGACGAACCTGAGTTGGTAGCGATATGAACAATACCTAAGACGGTAGCTACTGCGGAGAGGAGGAAGGTGAGAAAGAGTAGAATTTGGTTTCTTTCCATAATGACACCCTCAAGAAAAGCGACACAAAACAGCCAGTCAACTTTAATAATACTTTACTTTTTTTGTAAAAAAATGTTTATTTTCCTTGTACATAACTACCGATAAAATGATAGGTAGATCCAGAGGAGTTTCCTGCCCCGACAGTGAGACATAACTCAGGTAACTAAGGAAGGTAAGGACATGGATGTTCGTCTCAATCGTCTTCTCAATTCTGCTGAACGGTTCGTCCAGGACAAAAAAGATACTAAGGATGTATCTTCGAACGAACTCTCTTCCAAAACTCCTCAAAAGCTGGAATCCAAATCCGATTTTGCGATCAGCCTTCCCGTTCAATATCATAACATTCAAACAAAGCTGACCGAGCTGCAAAAACAACTTTCCAGAGAACAATCCAGATTGGGTCTTTTGGAAGATCCTGCATCCACCAAAGAAGATTTGATTCAGGTTCTTTTTGAAAACGAACCTCTGTTTCCGGAGCTTACATCCGGAAATCAGGAATCCTTTCAAAAGGCAGATTCCCTTCTCAATACGCAAACCAGCATCAAAGCCCTTGTGGAAGAATTGAAGAAGAAGGAAGTGGAAGGAGAAAATATTTTCTCATTAGGCATGATTCTCAATCCGGAGGAATTCAACGGTAAATTGGGTCAAATGTCCCCTTCCGCGCTGAAGCCTATTTCGGAAACCGTAGTCAAACGTCTATTAGGCGGCTAAGCTGGAGCTAAAAAAGTCACTTAACACTTTCGACTCAGTCTCCCTTCTTTTTTCCTCAATGGTAGGATCGGGGATTTTTTTCACTTCCGGGTTTTTACTCAAAGAAACAGGAAATCCTTGGATCGTAATTCTCTGCTGGGGAGTCGGAGGATTTTTAGCTCTCTGCGGTTCCATCACTTATGCTTATGCAGCCCGCCTTCTTCCTTATGCAGGTGGTGATTACGTTTATCTCAAAGTAGCCTACTCTCCCGTTTTGGCTTTTATGAGCGGCTGGTCTTCGTTACTCACCAATTTTTCCGCATGTATCTCCGTTTTGGCTTTGGCATTCGGGAAGTATATTGTCATTTTATTTCCAGGAATCCCCATCTGGGATTCAGGCATATATCGCATATTAGGTGTTGATTTTCAAATAGGAACGGAAACATTTATCGGAATCGTTCCCATCCTTTTATTCAGCGGTTTGAATTTTTTCGGAATCAAATCGGCAGTCATCGTTCAAAATTTTTTCGCAGTCGTAAAAATCACAGGTTTGATCCTGTTTTTGATTTTGGGTTTCTCCATCGGAAACACGAATTGGAATTATCTTTTCTCGGTGCCTTTTCCTGAAGTCGCAACTCTTTCTTTCTTTTCTAAAGTTCTCATAGGGATCGTTCCGGTATCTTTTTCTTATTTAGGATGGAACATGATCACCTATCTTGCGGAAGAAGTGCGTTCTCCCGAAAAAAGTCTCATTCGTTCCGCAGTCACCGCTTGTTTTTTGGTCACGGGTCTTTATCTTTCTTTGAACATTTTATTTTTAGTTTCGGCTCCTTCCTCGGAACTTTCCGGACAGGATGGAATCGGTGCGATCGCCTTTCAATCGTTATTTGGAAAGAAACTGGCGATCGTAACCACTGCATTTGTGACTTGGGTGATACTCGGATCTCTTTCCGCGATTCTCATCGGTGGAAGCAGAGTCTATTTTGCAATGGCAAGAGACGGAGCTTTTCTCAGTAATTTTGCCAACTTACATCCGAAATACGGAAGTCCTTATGTAGCGATTTTTTTCCAAGCAGGAATCGCCATTCTGTTTTTGACGATCAAAGATATCGAATCCCTTCTTTATATGATCACTTGTTCGATCCTTCTTTTGTCCTGCTTGACCGCCGCCACTCCCTTTCGATTCAAAAAAATGGGATTTCAATCGGATTATAAAATTCCTTTTTATCCTCTTCCCATACTCATTTATATTTTCGCAAATGTCGCGGTGATGGTGGTTCTATTTACGGAAAAACCCGTGACAGCTCTTTGGGGTCTTACGATCACTCTTACCGCCATACCTACGTATTACCTTTTTAAACTACATAAAAAAACACCTTCTCTTCACAAAGAACTCACCCGATAAAAACCTTACAGGAGATATATGAAAAAACTCATACTCACTCTTTTGTTTCTGACCGTGTCTCTACCGGTATTTTCCCAAGCGGGAAAATTGGAAAAAAGCGTTGTCCGCTTGAAATTAGCGGCTCAATACGGGATCTACGAATCCGACTGGGAAAAAAGAAACCAAACATACACCCCTTTTTACAGAAGGATGTTGGAAGAAAACTGGAAAGATCAGAACAAGGCGGCTGGCGGCAAACTAGGATTAGACTATTATGCCTCTTTGAGCCATCCTCTTTTCACTCATCTGCTCTTTGGAATCAGTTACGGTTCTCTTTCCGGAAATTTTCCAGGCAACAGATACGGGTTTTCTCAAATCAATCCCGGAACCTATAAATCAGGACTCACTCAAACCGAACTTACTTTCGGAACCGTAATCGCACCTTTCGAATCTTTTAGAGTGATTCCCAAATTCGTTTTCAGATCGATCAACCAAAACCTGAAAAACAAAAATATGTATTTGGAAAGCAGTTCCGATTTGGTTTATCTTTCCGGTTCGGAAACCTACAAAGCCTCGACTTCACTCGGTTATTTGGGACTGGGATTGGAATACGATCTTACTCCTACACTAACTCTTTATTTCGACTCATTGTTATTCAGCAATTTATTGGTTCGATCCGACGGAAAATATACTGTCGAATCCAGGATGGAAGGTTATCTTCTTTCAAACACCACTTTGGCCTCTTACACTACTTTGGAATCTTCCCAAGGAACTTTTAAGGTAAGCGGAAACAGATTTTTGTTGGGAATCAGTTTGAAACTTTCCGACACGATCAAAGTTTTTTTCGCAACGGAAAAAGACATCATCGTGACGGATATGAGCAATTCCATAGGAAGTGCGGGCTCCATTTATGCCTCCCTTACGACAAGAAACACTCGTTTGGCGGGAGACTTGGTGCAAAAAACTCTTTATGACAATATATTCTATTCGGAAAGAAGACGTTTGGAGACAACAACTCTCCAATTGGGAATTTCCAAAGATTTTAATTTATAGAAGATCGTTTAAGTTTCGCTGAAAGTTCTTCCGATTTCGGAAAGAACTTCATCCTTCGCAAGCACCCAGACTACATCCCCGCCTTTAACCTGGGTGTTTCCGGAAGGAATCAAAAACTGTTCTCCCCTTGCGATCAAAAGCACATGTGATTCCGCAGGAAGTTTAATCTCGAATAATGCTTTATCAATCGCCTTAGAGTTGTAAGGTACGATCATCTCTTGTAGGCTCATTCCCGGAAATTCTATATTGTCGAAATCTCTAGGACGATATAAACTTTCAGAATCTTTCTTCAAAATTCCCAGCCACTTCGCCATCTTTTGCACTGTAGAACCCTGAACCAAAAGAGAGACCAATACCACGAAGAATACTATATGGAACAAAAGTTCTCCGCCAGCTAAACCGGCAGCGATAGGGAAAGTCGCCATAATGATGGGAGAAGCCCCTCGCAAACCCACCCAAGAAATAAATAATTTTTCTTTTAAAGGAACCTTTTCACCGATTAACGATACGAAGACGGCCAAAGGACGGGCGAACACCATCAGCAGCACAGCGATACTGATTCCAGGAATCCAAATCTGAGCCAAACGACTAGGGAAGACAAGAAGACCGAAACAGAGAAACATGCCTATCTGCAAAATCCAGACATATCCGTTTAAAAATCGGAAGATGGATTTTTTATGAATGAACTTGAATCTTCCGATCAAAATCCCTGCGATATAAACGGCCAAAAATCCGTTTCCTTGAAAGATGGTAGTTACTGAAAATACGAAAGGAACGCAAGCGGTAATGAATACCAAATAAAGACCGTCATATCCTAGTTTGACGGAGTTCATCAAGTAAACGATCACCATCCCGAAACTGTATCCCATCAGAACACCCGCAAAAATCTGAAGAAAGAAAAAACGAGCGAAATACCAGCCGGAGAATGTGGATGCATCCGCAGTGATAAGACTGATGAATATGGTGGTGAGTAAAACTCCGATCGCATCGTTGGAACCCGATTCGAATTCCAAAATCTTTTTCAAACTTTCTTCCAAATCGGAACTTCCCGTTTTGAAGATATTGAAAACGGATGCCGCATCCGTAGCACTTACGATGGAACCTAGAAGCAAAGATTCCATCAAACCTAGTACCGGAAAAAACCAGTGGATGAGAACTCCCAAAATCAAAGCGGTGAGTATGGTTCCGAAGATGGAAAGTTTTAAACTGACGGAAAGATTGGAGGACAAAGCGTCCCAATCGCTTTCCAATCCGCCCAAAAACAAAATGAACATCAAAGAAAAAGTACCTATGGACTGTGCCATTTTGTAGTCGCTGAATTCCAATCCTCCCGGACCGTCAGAACCAGCTAACATCCCAAATACGAGGAAGATCAACAGAATAGGGAATCCGAAGCGGAAAAAAAGTTTACTGGAAAGAATCGAAAAAAGAATCAGTGCGGAAACTATAAATGCTTGTAAGGTGAAGGAATCGATCATTAACGGATTTGGCTCATCTCCCTTTGTTCAGGATTTCAATCGCTTTCGCTCTTAAGATCGGGTGCACTCTGAAATCGTCCGGATTGAGTTCCTTCGCACCGGAACCTTCTTCCTCATTGGCAGCCGCCGCCTCTTTCGGTGCGGACATCGGTTCGCTTGTTTTGAATTTATCTTTTCCTAACCATTCTGACAAAGCCATCACCATTCTTTGGAAGATCTCGTCTACTTTGTCTTGTCTGCCTGCCTTTTTATAATAACCGAAAGCAAGCATAGGAAGCCTTTTATCGTACATAAAATGATCGCCCAGACGAATGAGTCCGTCTTGGTAGCCGGTCTTGAGAAAAATTTCCCTGGCTTTGCGAATGTCTCCCGCATTGAATGCTTGGTTTCCCTCACGAATCAATTGCGCTCTGAGTTTGGCTTCCATGTTTAAGTTATCGCTATAAAGACTTGCTTTTACAACAGAATTTTGTCTAAAAGAGAAAGAAAAACAGGGAGAGTGTATGTCAGAATTAGTATTAGGCAAAAAAGCCCCGAGTTTCTCCGCAAAAAACGCAAAAGATGAGACGGTGAAACTTGCTGACTTAGTCGGAAAGAAAGGTGTAGTGCTTTATTTTTATCCTAGGGACATGACTCCAGGATGTACGACGGAAGCTTGCGACTTTCGAGATAACTTCGCTAGAATCAAAAAATTGGGATACAATGTGGTCGGGATCTCCAAAGACAGTCCCAAATCTCATACGAAATTCATCGAAAAACAAGAGCTGAACTTCGAATTGGTTTCCGATGAAACAGGAGAAATCTGTGAAAAATACGGTGTTTGGCGAGAGAAAGTTTTTATGGGAAGAAAGGGTCTGGGAATCGTAAGATCCACTTTTATTTTGGATTCGTCTCTCAAAATCAAAAAAATCTATGACAGCGTGAAGGTGAAAGGTCACGTAGAAGAAATCATCAAAGATATCCAGGAATTGGAAGGAAAATGAAAATAGAAACTTCTCCTCTAAGCTTTCAGATCGGCCCGTTGAAGGGCGATTCTTTTTATAAACTCATCCTACTCTTTCAAGAAGAAGTAAAAGACGAATTGGGAAAAAAATTTCCAACTCAAATCAACGCAAAAGTTTTCAGCGGTGACTTCGGACAAGAGTTGAAAGACGAATCCGAAAAAATCATCTACGTAGGATTAGGTGAAAAAGAGAAACTGGTTTTCAGAAAACTGGCTGGTCTTTTTCTCAAATTCGGAGAACGAATTCTAAAATGGAACGAAGTAGGTTTTCAAATTCATTTCTCCAAAGAAATCACTAAAAAGTTTTCTCCGGAAAGAATCGCCTATCAAGTCGCCAATTCCTTGACGATAGGTTCCTATCCTGTATCCGTTTTGCAGACAAAGAAAAAAGAAAAAACGAATCCAGGTCCGATCGCTTTCGTTTTCGAAGATAAATCCGCAGAAAAAAAAGCGGAGAAAGGTCTCGAAAAAAGCAGGATCACCGCCAAACATGTGAATGGTGCCAGACATATCGCTCACCTCCCTGCCAATTATTTCACTCCTAACGATTTCGTAGCGAGAGCGAAGGAAATCGCAAAGGAAAACAAACTCACCGTTAAGGTTTGGGACGATCCTCAGTTGAAAAAAGAAGGTTTCGGTGGAATTTTAGCAGTCAGCCGAGGTTCCGAACTCAACGGAAAGATGGTCATCATAGAATACAAACCGGCTAAGGCGAAAAAGAAATTCGCAATCGTAGGAAAAGGTCTCACTTTCGATACGGGAGGAATTTCTCTCAAACCTGCCGGAGAAATGCACGAGATGAAGTACGATATGTGCGGTGCAGCCGCCGCCATACATGCCATAGGTGCCATTGCGGCACTAAAGATCCCCATCCATGTGATCGCAGCCATAGGTGTTGCGGAAAACATGCCGGATGGAAAAGCGATCAAACCGGGAGACGTTTATACCGCTTACAACGGTCTCACTGTGGAAGTGCAAAACACGGACGCAGAAGGAAGACTTGTGTTAGGTGATGTTCTCGCATACGTTTCCAAACACCACAAACCTGATTTTATGGTCGATTTGGCGACATTGACAGGTGCGGTCATCATCGCGCTAGGACATGAAGCTGCAGGAATCATGACAAAATCGGATCCTCTTCGTACGGCTCTGCAAAAAGCCTCCGAAAGTTCGGACGATCGTATTTGGGAACTTCCTCTTTGGGACGAATACGGAGAGGATTTAAAATCGGATATCGCAGATCTCAAAAACATCACAGGCGGCGGCAAAGGCGGCGGAACCGTTTCTGCTGCTATGTTCTTATCGAAGTTCGTCGATGAAAAAATCGAATGGGCTCATATCGACATCGCAGGAGCCGCTTGGAGAAAAAAAGCTTCCGGCACACAAACGAGCGGACCTACCGGTTACGGAGTCCGACTACTCGTTGATTTGGCAGAAACCCTAGCCGAATAAAATTTCCTTCCACTTGAGCGTCTGAGGATGCTCAGGTGCCAGCCCGGCCAGCTTAGAAAAAAGTTTTTTCGCTCTTTCTAGTTGGCCGATGTTTTTATAACATTCCACCAAATGAACCAAATTCCTGAAATGTTTAGGATCTCTGGATCTCACTCTTTCCGAAAGATTGATCGCCTTCTCATAATTCTTTAACTTTCTATATGCGAAACTCAATTGAAGAAGAATCTCGTTGTCCGTAGGAAAATAAGGAAGCACGGATTCCAAAGTCTCTGCCGCATAAGCAAAGTTTTTTGATAATAGGGAGACTCTTCCCGCTTCTCTCAACAGATAAACTTGAATCTCTTTTCCTAAAGAAGGACGGTCGAGCAAAGCTCGGATATGTTCCCAAGCGGATGAAACGTTTCCTGAATCCAATAGTCTGCGGTATTCAGAGTCGGGGAAAATTTCCCCTTCCGCAATTTCGAAAGATTCTTTTCTGGATAAACGTTTCGCTTCTCCCTTCCATTCGATTCTCATCAATGTTAGGTCGTCGGATAATTCACCGAAACGGGAAAGTTCCTCCAGCAAACCTTTTAAATCACCTTTCGATTCTTCCACTCGTCTTAAAAATTGAGTTTCGTCCTCGTTTATATGACGATTCCCGTTAAGGTCTGATCCCAGAACGATGTCGTCTCTCCCGTCGGAACCTACGAACAAAACATCTTCCTTCTCCAAAGAAAAAATGCGGACACGAATGTCTCCTTCCATTCCTTTCGTACCGATCTTTCTCAGTTCCAATTCGTTTTCTATAAAACCGGCGACTCCGTCCCTATACAAAACCGTCCAAGGATGTTCCGCATTCACATAATACAAAAGACCTGTCTCTTCTTCGACTAACCCGAGCACAACGGAAATAAGCATGGAACCGTCGAAAGACTCGAAAATGGATTGAAGTTCCACAAAACATTCCTTCAACCATCGTTCCGGAGATTTGTTTCTGTATTCTTCCTTGGACTGGGTTCTTTTGATAACCGATAAAAAGACGACTCCCAAAACCAAAGCACCACCTGCGCCTTGGATGGATTTTCCCATCGCATCTCCATTGACGAAAACCGTGTAAGATTTCCCTTGTAGAAAGATCACATCACTGATGATGATGTCTCCTCCTATCTCCCTTTTTTTGCCCCTGAATTCGAATTCTTTCTTTTGTTTCGTATAGGATTGAATGTTCAGTAAATCAGATTCTCCGTTCGTTCCCGAAATAGGATCTAACAAAAGTGAGGTTAGGAAATAATCTCCGTCCTGCTGGGTCTTTAATTCTTGCACTCTGGATAAAGTATTTTGCAATTCTTTCGTTCTTTCTTCCACCTTCTTCTCTAAGGTGGCGTTCAAAACTTCTACCTGTCTATGGACTCTTAAAAAACGATTCGCCAATACGACCGCAATCCCCAAAACGAAAGTCAAAAAACCGAATCGAAGTAAATTCAGGTTTTGAATGGGGAGAAGCCCAGTCGCACCGAGCACATCCCAGGTTCCGGTAATCATAAGGACCGCAAAACCGATAAACATACGATAGGCGTCCTTATTTTTGGCAACAACCGCTGCCGCCATGATATAAACGGTGTAAAGAGCAAAGATAAGAACGGAGATCTGCCAACTCAACAGAATTTTGATGGATAAGGATCTGCTTACGAAGAACTGAACGATTGCGATAACGATAACGAAATACAGATAGTATTTAGAAATGCGACTCACCTTTCCTCTGAAAAAATGATCCGCAAACAACGGCAACCAAATCGGAGTGAAGAACACTACGAAATATTCCAGCCTAGATTGAAGGTAAGGATCCAATTCCAATAGATAAATCGCTTGAGAACGAAACACCATATACACGGACAAGCCGATAGCAAAAAGAGCGTAATATAAATTGTACTCTTCGTTTCTTCTTTTGAGATAAAAAAGTCCGTGGTAAACACCTACGAAGAAATAAAGAAACAAAAGCATGTAGGTGAGGTATTCCTCGTTGATCTTCTGATTTTCGGAAGCGAGGTCTATTTTAGCGGGGATGTCGTTAAACAATAAATAAACGTCTAACTCTTCTCCAGGTTCCGCCGCAACTAAGATACGAATCTCATTCTGTCCCACGCGAATCAAATTGCGGTCTATGGGAATAATGATATGACGTCTGTAACCGCTTCTTACGATCCTTCCGTTTTCTATTTTCCCGGAAGCGTTGATTCTTTCTCCGTTCAGATATATTTCGAAGACGTTCGAGATATAAGGAACATGAAGGCTGAAGGCATCCGCTTCCGTTTCCTGTATATCTTTGCCTGATATAAGAAAGGTCTTATGCAAAGTCACATACCGCAATTTGTTTTCATCAAACGACAGTTTATCGGATACATTCTTCAGAGGAAGGGTATCCAAACGAATCCAATCCGGCGCACTGGGAAGATCTTTTACGATCCAATGGTTGGTGACATTCCAATTTTTACTCAGGTCGATCGGCAATGCGAACAACGAAAAGGAAGATAAGAAGATAAAGCAGTGGAGTATGAAGGAGCCGAAACTCTTCAACTGTTTGTCAAAAAAAAATTTCATAGGGATTGGGATCGAAATTCCAATTTTACTCCGAAGGTTTCTTCAAACAGATCTTTTTTTTCTTCCACGGACCATAATTCCAAATGAGGGTCGGATTCCTTTTTGTGAATCATCTCACAAATCACTTTATTTCCTTCCGTCTTGGCTTCGACCCGGTCGAGAAGTGATTTTTCGGAACGATCCAAACCGTCTCCGATGCGAAGGAAAGCAGCCAATTTTTTGACAAGAGTCTGATCTTCAATACGGAGCACTTTGAATTCCTCGTGTTTTCCTTTCGGCCCGCCTTTGCGATGGTAACGAGCCACAAGAGCGATGATTTCAATCTCTGCGTTGGAGAATCCCACCATGGACTCCGCGTTTTTGATGATGTAGTAACTGTGTTTGTGGTAGGAGTGGTGCGAAATGCAAAGCCCTACTTGGTGGAGATGGCAGGCAGTCTCCAGATATTCCCTTTCTTGAGCACCTAATCCATGTAATTCTTTTAGGTCATCGAACAACTGCAGAGTGAGTTTGGCGACTTGTTCCGCATGTTTTTTGCCTTGGGGATAGAGATTGGAAACGGATTTAATCGCCTTCTCTCTGATATTGTCCAAAGCGGGGAGAGTCGTGTTCTCAAAACGATACCAGGATTCGATGGTATCGTAAACGATCCCGTCCCGCAAAGCAAAGTCAGATACCACTAAAGAAGGGGATTTCAATCTGTGTAGAACTTCATCTAACACAAGAATTCCCGCCACGATGATATCCCCTCTTTTAGCGTCCAAGCCGGGAATTTTTAATCTTTTTTTGATTGAGTCCGCTTCCAAAACCGCCTTTCGAATTTCTTTGAACTGATCGTAAGTGAATTCGGCTCCGTTCAATCTTTCCCTCTTCTCTCCTTTTTTTTCCAGAATCATGGAAGCTACGGAGGTGATACTCCCGGACGAACCGATCACCTGAAATGGTTTCCATTGTTCGATCTGAGGTAAAAAAGATGAAAGTACGGATTCGATATGAATGCGGCATTTTTGAAGATCCATCATGGTGATGGGATCTTTCTTCAGAAATTTTTCTGTGAGGCGAATGGCCCCCAACTTCAAGCTTGTGGAAAAAAGAATTTCTCCTTTTTCTCCTACCAAGAGTTCCGTGCTTCCTCCCCCGATATCGATCATAAGAATTCGCTTATCATACACAGGCAAACCCTGCAAAATTCCTAAATAAATGAGCCTTGCTTCCTCATTTCCGGAGACTACATCGATCTTAAGACCCACTTCTTTTTCTGCGCGGGAAAGAAATATGTCTCTATTCTCCGCTTCACGTAACGCACTTGTGGCGACTGCACGTATCTCCGCCTTATACGATTCAGCCAATGTTTTAAACCTTTTTAAGCAGGCGATCCCTCTTTCAATGGCATCGTCCTGGATCACCGCATAATCCCCGCTACCGCTTCCCAAACGAACGGATTCTTTTTCCTTAGTGAGGGAATCCAAAGTGCCGTCCGGACGGATACGGACGATGACAATGTGAAAGGAATTCGTACCTAAATCGATGGCGGCCAGGATCTTTTCCCCGGAACCGTTCTCACTTCTCTTCTTTAAAAGTTGGCTGAATGGTAGCATTTTTATAGTACCAACCCTAAGGAAAATTTTTACGGTTGAAAGCAAAAACCTTCCGAAAATTATTGGGAACAGGTAGTTTTATGCATTTCTGATGGTTTTTGACCTTACCATCCCGAGTTTCCTACCTTTTCAGATTTTCACCAGGACATTATATGATTTTTGACAATCTCTACGGACTCTTCTCAAACGATATGGGAATCGATCTTGGCACAGCAAACACACTCGTGCATGTAAAAGGACAAGGGATCGTTCTCTCCGAACCGTCCGTAGTAGCCGTCCAGGCTTCCACAGGAAGAGTGCTTGCAGTAGGGCAAGAAGCGAAGAGAATGTTGGGAAGGACTCCCGGAGATATCGTCGCCATCCGCCCCATGAAAGACGGGGTCATCGCCGACTTCGAAACCGTGGAAAAGATGATCCGTTACTTCATCGCAAAAGTCCACAATCGCACTACATTTGTAAAACCGCGCATCGTCATCGGAGTTCCTTCCGGAATCACCGAAGTAGAAAGACGTGCCGTGCGTGAGTCCGCAGAACAAGCAGGAGCACGAGAGATTTTCCTCATTGAAGAAGCTTTGGCTGCTGCCATCGGCGCCAACATCCCGATCCATGAACCTGCAGGAAACATGATCGTAGATATCGGAGGAGGTACCACAGAAATCGCTGTGATCTCCCTCGGTGGTATGGTGATCGCAGAGTCCATCCGAACAGGAGGGGACGAATTCGATGAAGCTATCGTAAAATACCTTCGTAACCAATACAACTTGGTCGTGGGAGAAAGAACTGCGGAAGATATCAAACTGACCATCGGAAACGCATTCGCAGACAAACGAGTGGATACGATGGAAGTGAAAGGTAGAGATGCGATCTCCGGTCTTCCTCGCACATTGGAACTAGATTCCAACGAAATCAGAAAAGCCCTCAAAGAACCTACAGACGAAATTTTGGATGGAATCAAATCCGTATTGGAAAGAACTCCTCCTGAACTTGCTGCCGACATCGTAGAAAGAGGAATCGTTCTAACTGGCGGTGGTTGTTTGCTTCGCGGATTGGAGCACTACCTCACAAAAGAAACAGGAGTTCCTGTTTTCCGTGCAGAAAACCCTCTGACTTGCGTTGTACTTGGAACAGGTCGTTACCTAGACGAACTCAAATACATCAAACCGGGAATCAGATAACAGGCGTTTTTCTTTTTCAAGATCGCAATTGCATTCTTGATAGAGAAAATTTACAGATTTCTTAACACAATAAGGGATCGGGATTCAAAAGGGAACTTTCGAGTTCCCTTTTTTGTTATATGGCATTCCGCTAGATAAAGAAAAGGGCCTTTTTCCGGCTCGCCCTCGACGGCAACGCTCGGTTGATCCGGGGCAAGGGATGACACCTAACAATAAGATTGTTTTCTTAAGTTAGTTGTCGCAGCTTTATTTATACTTTACTTTCGTAACAAAACATAATAGATACGGTATTTTCATGAAAAACTTCTATAAATCATCTAGTTTCAGCTTAAAGTATAAAAAAAAGCTGACCGTATTAAGAATTGACAAAGTTTAAATAAAATGAAGGATTGGTGCAATTATGTCTCCTGAGCGAAGAAGAGCGATTCAAGCAATTGTAGACCGATTATTAGATTTTTTTCAAATCTCAATCCCTGTTGATTTAGAAAACTTAGTTGTGCAATTAGGGGGAAAAATCAATTATACTTCGCTTGAAAGCGATCTAGATGGTTTAATTCAAAAAGTCGGTTTTGCCTTCCAAATCAGCATCGATAACAATAAGCCCAAAAGCAGAAATAATTTTACTATTGCTCATGAACTTGGCCACCTTTTCTTACATATGGGTTTCCTAATCGATGACGATAAATGGAATTCTCTTGTTGATTTTAAAGACTCTTATGCACGTAAAGGCTTCTCCTTACAAGAAAGTGAAGCAAATGAATTTGCTGCATGCTTGCTAATGCCAAAAAATTTATTTATTAAGAAATGTTATGAACTCGAACAAAACGGGAAAGTAGATGTTTCTAAACTTTCTGAATACTTTAGTGTTTCGGCAGACGCTGCTGAAATGCGCGGAAAATGGCTTGGATTGTTTTCTTGGTAGTTATTCCCATTGGAGAGCAATGAACAACGAAATTTACTTGATTTAAGCTTATCTTTAAAAAAAGAGAATATTGTAGAAGATCTAAGGAAAGGATCTTTATTTTATATATTCTTATCATTTGATTTAGTAAACTCAACAGAGCTCAAAGAAAAATTCCCTACCGATTGGCATTTAACTATTCAAAGATTTTATCAACTAACTAATAAAGAAATTTCTTCAAAAATAGAAGATATTAAAGTTTGGAAATACTATGGTGATGAAATAATATTCTACTATAAACCCAAAACAATAGAAAGTATAATTGCTCTTTTCGAACTCGCAAGTTCTGCTTTAAAATCCATTATTGACGCTCTTCATAAGTTTAACGAAACTCAAAGAAAGCTAATTTCAGTTAAATCTGTGATTTGGTCGGCAAGTGTTGCTGAATCTGATAATCAAACTTACGATACACTAACCCCAAAAGAAAATCTACGTAATATACAAGTATCTTTGAATAGCTTTTACGATAAGCCTCTACTTGATTTTATTGGTAGTGATATTGACTTAGGATTCAGAATCGCAAAATTTTCAATGCGAGAAAAAATTGTAGTCTCAGCAGAATTGATGTTTTTTCTACTAAAGGTCAATTTCGAAGCAAAATTAAAAAAATCGGAATTCTTGTCAAAATTCAGAATTATTGGATATGAGAAGTTAAAGGGAATATGGCTAGGAAGGCATTATCCAATAATTTGGTATTATGAAAACTGGGATAATATAAAAAATACTTTCTATTACGATGACAAGAAAGAATTTCCATTAGTTGAAAATATAGTTAATCAAAACACTAAAAACATTGATGAATTAGAAAACATATTTGAGCAAGTTGAAAGATCATTTATTTATGATGAATTCAACGATGCATTTGAATATAACAAATCATTTATAGACTCAGAAAGATATCTTTCTTTGTCAATGAATGCGAAGCTTGCCGAAGTTCATTGTGTTGCACTTGTATTTAATAAAGAAGGCAATCGTCTCTTAATTGCAAAAAGGAAATCGACAAAAAAAAGATTCCCTGATATTTGGGAATTTGGCTGCTCACAACTAGAAAAGAACAAATCCTTAATTCAATCAATTGAATATGGATACAAAGAAGATTTTGGGATTAATATAAAAGTAATAAACAGACTACCTTTTAGTGAATATGAAATTTTATCCGAAAATGAAGGGTGCATTCCCGGTTTTATTTATTTGGCAAAATTAATTGATGAAAATGCAGACATAAGACCCAATTGTGAAAAACATCAAGAAGTCAAATGGATATCAGAAAGCGATATTGAAGAATTAGATGAAATGCTCTTTGTCCCAGAAGCTAAATCAAATATGAAGAAAGGATTTGATTTAATCAAAAAACATTCAGGTCAATTGTAAAGTTATTTGTGGCCAACATACGCCAGAGGATTACTCATCCTCGATGCGACAGGAAGTAATTCGAATAGTTCCGTTTTATTCTATTTTCTCGATAAAAAAATACGAATCTATCCAAACCTGACGGAAGATATCGATATAAAAACCGAAGGTTCTTTACTTTTTTCATTGTACAAAAACAATTTGAAAGGAGAATGGAATGGCTGGGAGACATAATTATGAACTTTAAAGATTTAGAAACACTTCTCGGTTTACATAAAGTATCACCAGGCAAATCCACTAACGAAGAAAAGGCCCTTTTAGCTGATTCCCTTGCGAAGATAAATGAAGAAATGCAAGAATTTTCACAAGCAAATAGAGCAGACAAAGCAGATGCACTTTTGAATGCGAGTAAAGCATTTTTAACCAGCTAACTAAACAAGTTTGCCATTAGGCGGATGAACTCTAGTATATATAACATGAGATTACTACTGCAATGGACCGTTTTGATACCTACCCTCGCTTGGGGATTATTCTTTTCCGGACTCATCCCAGACAGCGACCTCTTTAAAGCCATAGCCAGCGTACTCTTGATCTTGAGTGTAATGTCGGGAGTACATCATTCCGAAATCATCGCCCATAGAGTAGGAGAACCTTATGGAACGATCATCCTTGCCATCGCAATCACAGTCATAGAAGTTTCCATCATCATCTCACTGATGATTTCTGGAGGAGAAGATTCCGTTTCTCTCGCAAGAGATACTGTCTACTCCGCAACGATGCTGATACTCAACGGTATTGTAGGCCTTTGTCTTTTCATAGGAGGACTGAAACATCACGAACAAACCTTCTCTCAACATTCGGTAACCATCGCTCTTGTTTCACTCGTCTCCATCGTAGTCTTAACTCTTGTTGTCCCTACTTTCACGGAAAGCATACACGGATCTTACTACTCGATTCCTCAGCTTGTTTTTGCATCGATCGCTTGTCTCATCATCTATGCCTTTTTCCTATTCGCACAAACCAAAAGACACAGAGAGTATTTTCTATCGGGAGAAGAAGAGGAAGAAAAAGAAAGCAGCGTTACGATCAGTAATTGGGTTTTAGGAACCAGCTTACTGTTTCTAGTCGTTAGTCTGGGAATCGTTGTATTATTAGCCAAAACCCTTTCTCCTTCCATCGAAAGGATCATCATTAGTTACGACTTACCTGTAACTCTAGTAGGAGTCATCATCGCTGCCATCATCTTACTTCCGGAAGGAGTTGCAGCGATCATCGCCGCAAGAAACAACAAACTTCAAACCAGTTTGAATTTATCACTCGGCTCCGCATTGGCAAGTATAGGACTGACCATTCCCAGTGTAGCGGTCGTTTGTGTTCTTTATGATATGAAAATCATTCTAGGACTTGATATCAAATCCATCATCTTACTGGGATTATCCGTATTCACTGTAATGTTGTCTTTGAGTAGAGGAAGAAGCAATATAGTCTATGGAGTTGTGCTCCTAGTGAATTTGGCAGCGTTTATATTTTTGATCATCTATCCTTAGATTCGGGAAAAAATTTTTCCATTTTATGTCTCGTTTTGTGCTGTACGACAATTATTGGCATTATAGATTTCTACAAAGAACCTCACCGAATCTATTTTCACTGCACTCAAATCGATAGGTTTTCTGGAATGGCAAAGATTATGGAAAATATTCTGAAAGATGCTAGCCAGGAATCCATCCAAGCGGGAGAAAAATTCATCCATAGGATTAAATCAGGAATCCTAAAAAAGAATACACTTCCGAACAAATCAGATGATTATCCTTTGGAAAAGGCATCCAAAAATTACAAAGCATACTTAGAGTCGGAAGACTTTGCCGATTTAATCAATCAGCCAAAATAAGATAAAATCTTGAATCGATTTATCTTTGTAAGAGAAAAGGCAATCGATTTTTTAAATCGAATCTGCAAAGCTCATTCACTCAATTTTAATGAAGTCTTTTCTATAAATGATGCACTTATCGAAGAAGCTGTCGTTGATTATTTTGCCGATTTAATACGTCTGAAAGAATTTCATAATATTGAGAAAGCTAAACCACAGAAAGTAGCGGCATATACTTCCTACTGGGTCTTTAGAAGAAAGCCGATTCAATGGATCAGTAACCCTGATGATGATTTATTACTTAGATTTCCAAATATTAAATTCATCAACGAACTATTTGCTTATACCTTGCTGATCAATTTGGTTTTTGATGAAAAAAGCCGCTTTGCAGATTCTAATCCAAGATATAAGGTTTTTAGGGATTTGCTAATGTATAACTTTATGTACAGACAGTTGAATTCTCAAATATTAGAACTAGTCATCGTTGCACTTAGTACAGATCCTAATCGTGCGTTTTTAACAGAAACAGAACATTCGGAATAAAGTTTTATATTCTATAATTTTTTTACTTTACATTCCTTTTTCATTCCACTACCTTCCTGCTCTAACCCAAGGAGGTTCCATGAAACACAATCGAATTTCGTTATATGCAAGTATAACTCTACTCTTCATATTTTCTAGCATCTATTCTCAAAAAGGTGTTAAAGGGGGAGATTACCAACAAGTACCTAGTTACACTGGACCTACCAACGGCCAACAGGCACCCGTATACCAAGAACCAAACGGCGGATTCTCCAAAAGCATCGCTGGACGATGGAACTGTGGAGACTTGGGAACCATGGTGCTCAAACAAAACGGAAAAAAAATTACAGGCACCTACACCAATAACGGTGGCACAGTCGCTGGTACAATCTCGGACAATTATGTTTCCGGAAACTGGACGGAAAATGACGGATCTTATGGGGAATTTGAATGGCAAGTTTCCATCGAAAGGAAATCACCGAAACCTACACACCTAAGAGGGCATTGGAAAAATCATGATGAAGCCGATTGGGAAGATGAATGGGTCTGCACAGACCGTTAATCCAATCTAAAAAACAATAAAGATCTCCAAAAGACTGCCTTGCCGAAAGAAGCTGGGCAGTCCTTCTCTTGAATCCTTCTGCCGAGTTTTCCCTTCCCCAAGCACCGTCTTTTCCCCATTCTGCTCTAAACCTCGCTCTCAAACGTAGGAGGTACTACAAAATACCAGAAATCCCCAGCCTTAAACTTATTTCCCTGGGCGCCTTTCCGGCCATCAGTCGACGAGGGCGCTCCTTCTGTCCGGGGCGCATGGTAGGTACCACAAATCTCGGCAGCTCCTCCCTTGCCCCCTACCCTCTCCCTAAATTGTGGTACCTACCAAAACCCAAGCCTGTCCCAAAAATCCCGACCTAAGATAACCGGCTTGAAATATTCTTTCCCTTGAATTTAATGTGACATAATACCAATGATTTGGAACCGATTTAGCCGCAACGGAGAAGCACTTTCCTTAGGATTCGTATTCCTATTCTCCTTCACCTCACTGATCTGGAACGGGAATTTTATGGTCAGAGGAATCGCCACCTTTCAAGGTGTAGGTGACTTTTTCTCGGGCTCATTCGATTCCTTCGGAAGTTTGATCAAAAGTTCATACAACAAACTTGAGTCATTCGAAAGAGTCAGGGAAGAAAGGGATTCCTGCCTGAACGTCATGGAGGAATACCGCCAATTGTCCAAAGACGTAGACCGATTGAAGGCGGAAAATGCCATCCTAAGACAAGAGTTAAACTTTCCTCTTCGAAGCGATTATCCTTCCGTTCGAGCGGAAGTCCTCAGCGTAAGGCTGAACGCAATCTACAGAACCATCATCATCAATAAAGGAAGTGAAGTAGGAATCAAACCTTACATGCCTGTCGTAGCACGTGCGCTAGACGATAAAGGCAAATTCACGGAAGCACTCGTAGGAAAAATCATCGCAGTCTCCAAAGGTTCCGCAGTCGTACAACCTTTGATCAATTCCAACTTCTCTATGGGAGTCGCAGTGCCGGGCACGAACCTTTGGGCTTCTCTCAACGGAAACAGCGGTCGAGGAACGGAAGTTTTGTTAGACTATATCGATTCAGGAATCGTAATCGATCCGAAAGCGATCGGTTCCTTTCCTATGGGTCCTGTACAGCCGAACAATACCGGAGGAAATTCTTTCTTCACGGAAGGTTTCAGTAAAATCGGAAAACCGGTATTCAGTTCCGGAGGATCAGGAGTTTATCCTCCCGGCATTCCTGTGGGAATCATCGTAGAAGAAGGAGCCAGAAACGGATCCTTTAAGACGGCTTATGTGAGACCTTTCGTGGAATTCGACAACATCCAAAACGTAATCGTGCTGAAGAAACTTCCGGAAAAATGGAGAGAAGAATGGCCTGCGGAAAAAACGATTCAAATCGAAGGCCCTTATTTCGGAGAAATCGATTTTCCTAGAGAAAAAGACAATACTCCGAAACAACAAAACATCCGTAAACCGACGCAAGGAACAAACACAAGGTCGAATCAAAATACGGGAAGAGAATCGACAACTAACCCTACTACTACGACCACAACTCCTCCAGCAGATAACACTCCAGGGGAGGCAAATCCATGATCCTAGATAAAGTATTCATCGTTGTGGGAATGTTATTGTCCCACTTTCTCAACGGCTCCAACATATTCGAATTAGGAAATGCGATTCGTCCGGACTTTATGGTCATCTTCGTCATTTTCTTTGCGTTCCGCAAAGGAGCCATGTACGGACTTTGGCTGGGATTTTTCGGAGGCCTTCTCACCGATACATCCTTAGGCGGAGAAATCGGTGCGGACAATGCAGTGTATTATAAGATAGGACTGCACTCATTATCCTATTCCATTATAGGTTACATCATAGGTAAAGTGACAAGAAATGCATACACAGAAAACTATATATCCATCACAATCTATGTAATGGGTTTCACTTTCTTATCCAGAGTGATCACTTATTTTCTTTTCTGGATGTTCTTTCACTCGAATCATTCCTATTCCTTTATTTATGTATCTTTATACAATGCATTCATCGGCCCCGCACTTTTCTTTTTCTTCACATGGGCCTACCGATTGGATCCGGATGAGGTGAGGCAATGAGTCAATCCGCATCCGAGTTTCGTTTAGAAAATTCATTCCGAAGAAGACTTTATTTCTTCACTGGAATGATCGTATTCACACTTACTGCATACATCCTTCAGTTATTCAATCTGCAAGTGATCCAAGGAAGTGAAAACTCCCTAAAAGCGGAACGTTTCGTAAGAAGAAGTGAGTCTATCCCTGCGGACAGAGGGCAAATTTTCGACAGAAACTTCCTAACACCGGAAACTTCCCAGCCTCTCGTTTCCAACTCAGCCTCGTTAGATGTAATTCTCAACACAAGCCTTCTGAAAAACGATCCCAAAAAGGTAAAAGAATTCATCTATCGTTTCTGTGAAGCTCTTTCCATCCCGATCGCTTACTTCGAAAAAGACCTCCAAGAAAACCGTTTGATCAAAAAGATCAGAACCAGAGAACCTTTCGTGCTTCTGGAAGGAATTTCGAGAGAGCAACAGGAAAGGATCTTAGTTCTCGATAACATCAATCGTTATGTTTATTTAGTTTCCTCTCCTGCAAGAGTCTATCACATGGGACCCGCTCTTGCGCATGTTTCCGGTTATGTGGGAAAACCGACAACCAGCGATATTCAGGAAAAAGAAATCAAATCCTATCAATTGGTGGGAAAAGGAGGGATAGAATCCCTTTATGACACCATCCTAAGAGGGCAAGACGGTTTCCGAATCCAAAAAAGAAATACGGAAGGAAACATCGAAGAAGAAAGAGTCATAGAACATTCCGTTCCGGGAAACAACCTCATTCTAACGATCGACAGAGACATGCAGATCGCCGCCTATAAAGCGCTGAAAGGAGTAAGAGGAACAGTTCTAGCCCTTCGTCCCACAACCGGCGAAATTCTTGCAATGGCGTCCAACCCTTCCTACGATCCGAACATTCTGTCCGGTAAAAACAAATTGGACAGATCCAATCACTTCGTAAGGGTCACAAACAACGGAGGGTTCTTAAATTTAGGAATCCAGTCGAAATTCCCTCCCGCATCCACATACAAAGTGCTCGTGGCGCTCGCAGCAATGGAGAGCGAACATAAAATCAATTACGATCCCAAACAAACCTTTTCCTGCCCTGCGAGCTTCACTCTCAAGTCCACATTCAAAGGAGTTCCGGATCAGGTATTCTTGAACTGGGACAAAAAAAATCACGGAGAACTCAATCTAGCGCAAGCGATCGAAAAATCGAACTCGGTATATTTCTATCAACTGGGATATAAGTTGGGAGCGGAACCGATCCTCGCCTACTCAAGATTATTCGGTTTGGATAAAAAAACGGGAGTCGATCTTCCTGGTGAAATCACAGGTTTCATTCCTAGTTCCGAATGGAAAAAAAGAACCTATGGAAACAAATGGTTCGACGGAGACACGGTCAACCTTTCCATCGGGCAAGGGTTTTTATCGGTCACTCCTTTGGAGATGGCTCTCTTCTATATGGCAATCATCAACAACGGAAAAATCTATAAACCGTACATTGTGTCCGAAATCCGCAGCCCTCTTGACAACTCAATCGTTCAAAAAACGGAACCGAGCATCCTAAGAGACATTCCTTTGAAAAAGTCCACTGTGGAAGCCCTCAAAGAAGGACTCTACCTGGTAGGATATTCAGGAACCGCTTCAGGAGTACTCAACTCCTCCAGCCTCCCCGAGATTGCAGGAAAAACGGGAACAGCGCAAACAAGAAGAAGAGGAGCCTCCTCCTCCAACCACGCTTGGTTTATCGGTTATGCACCGTTCAACGCACCTCCGGAAAAACAGATTCTGGTGGCCGCTTTCGTAGAATATGGTGTAGGTGGTGCCGCATCAGCCGCCCCTGCCGCCAGAGAAATATTTAAAGCAGCATTCCCTCCCGGTTCTTATCCTAGAACGGATAGAACGAGAGCGAAGACGATGATGGAAGAAGAAGCTCCTGTTGAGGAGGAAGCATTTTAATATGGCAGAACGTAATACGGAAAGGCTCGATTATTTTTTAGTTTTCTCGGTTTTCATCGTGGCATTGGCGGGAGTACTTACACTCTATACCCAGGAAGCTAACGCAGCGGATGCATTGGGAAGATGGTACAAACAGTTCGCATTCGTATTTATCGGATTGATAGGAATGTGGTTCATGTCCAGAATCAACTATCAGTTGATCGGTTCCTATGCACTTTTTATCTATTTGTTTTCCATCCTTCTGTTGATCTTAACTCTGATCCCTGGAATCGGATACCTTCCCTCCGGAAGGGGAGCTAGATCCTGGTTGAAACTGGGTCCGATCACCTTACAAGCTTCCGAATTTTCCAAATTGGCCACAGTGATTCTTTTGGGACAATACTTGGTTCTTCGGGAAAAGGAAATGCACAAGATCACGGTTCTCATCGTTCCGTTTATCATTTGTTTGGTTCCGATGCTTTTCATCATACTGCAGCCCGACTTCGGAACAGCGGTATCCTTTCTTCCAATGCTTTTCACCATGCTCTTTTTGGGAGGAGCGGATATTCTGCACGTAGGCTCCCTTTTAACTTTCGGGGGAATTTCCCTGATGGTTCCGATGTATCTGGCATATTCTCGTTTAACATTAGTTCAACCTATGATCGACCTTCTCCGCAAGGAAAACAAGTTGGAACTTGCTTCCTTAGTCACTCAAGTGCAGGGAAAAATTTGGCCGATCTTGGACGGGAAAAAAATTCCAGGTTCGGAGCTGGCAGGATTCAGCAATCCCAAAAACATACAGATGATCAAAGAAGCAGCCGATGTAGTAAGAGACGAATTCGGCAGCATAGGATTTAAAATTTTATCCAACGAAGCTTTCATGATCGGATTCGGAGTGATGTTGTCCCTCATCAGTTTGGGGATGATCTTCGTTCGAATCGCAAGAGGTTCCAAACACCTCAGAAATTATTATATTACGATCGGAATCTTAGGTCTTTCCATCTTGTCCGCAGTGGCAGTTCATAAATCCATTCCCTTCCGAGAAAACCAGGTCATTCGTCTAACAGCGTTTCTAAATCCGGATCAATTCAAACAAGGAGCGGGCTATCAATTGCGTGCTTCCAAACCTGCGGTAGGTTCCGGTAAAATATTCGGAAAAGGTTTTTTCCACGGAGAGATGACGGAAGGAAGAGTTCCTCACGTACCTGAAGCGGGAACGGACTTTATCTTCGCCTCTTGGGCGGAACAAACAGGTTTTTTCGGAAGTGTCCTTCTTCTATTCTTTCTCATGTCCATTCCTCTCAGAGGACTACAGATCAGTTTTGAAAGTAAGGATAGGTTCGGCTCCCTTCTCGCTGCAGGGATCGTAGCCATGATTTTCTTTCACATTGCCATCAATGTAGGGATCGTTATCGGGCTTCTCCCAGTAACAGGTGTTCCACTTACTTTTATGAGTTACGGAGGTTCCCACTTGGTGATGGCGATGACGGCAGTAGGGATCATTCTTTCTATCAAAAAACGTAAGTTCGCCAACTAATTCGAATGAGTATCAAATCGAAAAAGATTCTCGCAAGCGACGACTTCTTCACGGAAAAAGTCAGACTGGAAGCCGAATTTATCGATTTTGAGAAAAAGATATTAGAAGCGAACGAACATCTAGTAAATATAGAAGAGAGCTTACAGAAGATGTTGGCTCTCTCCGAAGAGAACCAAACCGTTTACTTTTTACAAAGAGTCAAAAAACTCCATGTTGCCTTTCATACTCTACGCCACCACAAAGGGTACAACAAAGAAGATTTCGATCCGATCTACCATGTATTGAATAAGATCGTAAACGAAGATAAAATCGAATTCTTAGATTCCGCTCTTAAAAACAGAATCGCAAAAGTAGCAAGAACCCTTTCCGTTTCCGAAGACAAACCTTCCAGGTCCAAACAGGAAGATCTTTCCGGTAAAGACGTTTTCACCTCGTTTGTGTTAGAAGGCACTCACTTCTTAGTTCCTAAACTTCCTCACCGCATTCTGAAAAACATTCCCGCATTCAAATCCAAAATGATGATCAAAAAGAAAGTGGTGCCTTTGTTTCCCGGACCTGGGTTCGTTCTTTCTGAAGACAGTCCGAAAGAAAACAAAAAGAAAGTTTTGGTTTTAAAATTGGATTCTACAAGAGAAGAAGGATTTTATTTCGATCGTCTGGAAGAAGATTGGGCGATTTCCAAAGAATCCATTCTATCCCTTCTCAAGGAAGAAAAGACGAACGGAAAAATTATGGGTAAAATCAGAAGGAAAGGGATCCATTACCACCTAATTCGCGTTGGCGGCAAATAAATTCTTAATTCAAAATCCCTAAACTTGTTTTTTTATCCTGCTCCAGTTGTTTTTTCAAAGACTCGATTCCATCGAACTTCACTTCATCCCTGATTTTCTGCACCAACTGAATTTGAACGGTTTGACCGTATAAATCTTCCGAAAAATCGAATAAGTTCACTTCCACATGAAGTTTCTCTCCGTCGAAGGTAGGATTTTTTCCAACATTCACCATCGACTTAAATTTACGAGAACCTACAATCGTATAACAAGAATAAACACCGATAGCAGGAAGAAGCCTTTCTTCAGGGATCGATAAATTGGCGGTAGGGAAACCGATGGTTCTTCCTCTTTTCGCTCCGTCGGTCACTACACCTTCCAAATGATACAATCTTCCCAAAAGACGGTTGGCTCTGTCGATTTCTCCCGATTCCAAAAACTTACGAATCTGGGAGCTGGAAATTTTTTCTTCTCCTTCGGAGACTGCATCCTTTTGTTCCACATCGTATCCGAATTTTGAGGAGTTATCCTGCAGAAGTTGAAAGTCTCCCCTTCTCCCCGCTCCGAAAAAATGATTATAACCTATAACGATGTGTTTGGCATTTAACCCTTGTATAATGATTTTTTCCAGAAAATCTTCCGCACTCATTCTGGACAATGCTTCCGTGAACTCTAAAACGATGAGATAGTCGATTCCGAATTCTTCGATTAACTTTTGTTTCTCTACCTGAGTCGTTAGGTATTTGAAGTTTTGTTTTTTTCCAAGCACTACGGAAGGATTGGGAAAATAGGTTACCACCACGGAAGGGATGCCTTTTTGTTTGGCGACCTCTACCGTACGATCCAAGAGGGTTCTATGTCCCAAATGAATCCCATCGAAATTCCCCAAGGTTAAAGAAGAACCGGACGGAAAGGTTTCATGGAATGAGCTTGTGGAATTAATTATTTTCAAGGTATGATGGGAATACTTTTCCGATAGAAAAATAAGGTGCTGCAATTGAAACTAAAGTCCATTCTTCTTACGGCAATCTTTTTCTCATTTCTCTTTCCTTGGATGGAAATTTCAACGGAAGCCCCGAACATTCCAGTGAAAGAGTTCACCATTGAAGAAGGGCTTCTTCCGGAAGACAGTGCCAGTTTCCCTGAACTCAAAACCTGGGCCATCTATCAGTTTTATGAATTGGAACCGGATGGGGCGGACTTAGGAATCCAAGATTATATTTGTAGAATGATTCCAGAAACCGGTTTGCGTTTTCTATTAGAGAAGAATCCTAAAAACTCATCCACTGTGTTTCTTTATCTGGATCTCACTCGTTATGTCCCAAGAAAAGAAGCCAGATTCAAATCGAGAAAGCTGGAAATCAAAGTGAATGGAAGGATGAAAACGGAAGTTTACATCAGCAAAAATAGAAATTTTAAGAACCCTGTGGAGATTTCTTTAGAACCGTTCGAATTTCCGGATGGGAAAATCTATGTAGAACTCACTCCTAGCAAAAATGAGTCGGGAAGATTTTGGGGAATCTGGGATGCGTTTATTTTGGAGAATCGGTTGAGATGATTAAACTGCGTATTTTTCGCGGTATTCGTCTTCACTGATGGTTTGGAAATAACTAGTTAACCCGGCAACTTTAAACACTTTCTCGATCGCAGGCTTCATATTGGCAATAGAGAAGCGACCTTTCAACTCCTGGACATAATTCAGTTGTTTGATCAGCATTCCGATTCCGGAAGAATCGATGTAGTTGAGTTTTTCCAAATTCACCACCACATGCAGATTTTCCGTTTGGATTTGAGGAATATTGGCTTCGAGAAAGTTCTTAAAGTCCAGGGAAGTGTAAATATCCAAACTTCCAGCAATGCTGATAACGTGGGCATCTGCATTTTTCTTCAAATTGATTTCCATGTGGGGGCTCTCCCTACAAGGTTTTGGTTGGTGATTTTTATTCAACCTTATTTTTGAACAAATTAATGATTTCATTTCAAAAGTCGAAAATAGATATAGAGACTAGAAACTCGGGAGTTCGTATGCGCATTCTATACGCAATCATCATTTTACTCGTCGGCACAATGGGGCTTTTCGCCGCCGATGAAAACAATCAAAAGAACGTCAGCCAATCTGACGCATTCAAATTGAATCCGGACGGAAGCATTGCCCTCATTCCCTACAATGCAAAACAACAAGAACGTATGGATAAACTCGCCAAAGAAGTCGACGGATACCATGCGCAAATCAATGAAAAATTGAAATTTCTTAACTATGAAAAAAAGGTAAAAGATTCCCGTTACGGACAAGTCGGTTATGCGAGAGAAATCAAACTTCCTTATGAACCTAACTATGTTCAACACAGCCGCTACGTTATGAAACTGAAAGGCGGCGGCGGTGCGGAAGGAGGAGGATTCTCTTTGGACGAAATCAGCTTCTGGACCAGAAAATCCCTTACTTCCAAAAATAAGGAGCCTGTCACTACTTACCGCGACTTGAAAAACTCTGTTGCAGGAGGAGGAGTGAAAGGATTGGTACTTTCCGTACGGACTGTAACGATTGCGGATGACAATACCAACACTTATGAATTGGAAAAGATCGCCTCTCCTTGGGAAAGACTTCGTTTAGCAAGCGCATACAGAGACAGATTGATCGAAGTTTTGAGAACCATCGACCGCTACATTATGGCGAAAGGAAAATTGGAAGCTACGGAAATAGGCGAATCCATTTTGGAAGTCAGCATCGGCGGAGACTTTCAAGAACCGTAAAAAAGGCAAGGTGGTATGAAAAAACGCATTCCACCTTTTATTGACTATTACGAAGCATTAGAACTTCCTTACGGCGCGACTGCGGAAGCGATCAAATCGAACTTCCGCAAGTTGGCCAAAATATTCCATCCGGACAATACTGAAACAGGTTCGGAGGAATCTTTCCTTAAAATTTTATCCGCCTATCAAGTATTAAGTACGGGCAAACGTTCCGTTTACGATGAAATTTATAAAAAAATCCAAGCTGCTCGTTTTTTAAAGGAACAAGTCAGTCTCTCTTCTCCCATCATACTTCCGCCTTCTCGCGTTAGTTTTTCTACGGGGATTTTAGATCTTGCGAAACGAGGTTTGATGAGAAAAGGATTTCGGACGAAAGACAGAAGAAAGGTAACCGGAATCAATTACGACATTATCATCCGCATCAAAGAGAGAGAAACATTCCGGAGAATCATCGCCACAATCCCCTTAACGGTTCGAATCGTTTGCAGGGATTGTATGGGAGGAAATCCTCACTGCCCTGCTTGCAACGGTGCGGGAAGTTATAAAAGTTCCCGCAATCTAAAGGTGGAATTCCCGCCTAGCACCCTTCAAAACAACAGACTGTTCGAATTCGATCTTTCCAAGTTCAGACCCGATTCGTTCACTCATTTCAAAAAGAAACTGCTGAAGGTGAAGCTCCAAATAGAGAAAAAAATAACCCTTGCGGTTTGAAGGGGGAGAGATAAGGAAGTAGGTATGACATCCATCCCTCCTCTTCTTTCTTTTCAGCCCATCTATAAGGAAAAAATCTGGGGAGGGAGAAAATTAAAAACGGTTCTGGGCAGGGAAATCCCGGAAGGGAATATCGGAGAATCCTGGGAAATTTCAGACTACGGACAAGACGTCTCCCAAACATCTAACGTCGATTATAATCAATTATCTTTCAGAGAAATTTACAATAAACACACTCCTGAAATTTTAGGAGCCGCTTTTTCAAACCAACCCTTTCCTCTTCTTGTAAAAGTCATAGATGCTTCTGAAAAACTTTCCGTCCAGGTTCATCCTGACGATTCCTATGCGGAAAAATACGATCCTAGCTCTGCAGGAAAAAAGGAATGTTGGCTGGTGGTATCCGCCGAACCCGGTGCGGAATTAGTAGTGGGTTTCGAAAAAGACTGCGACAAGGAAACTTACAAACATTTGGTGAATTCGAACCAAGCGGAGACGGTTTTAAAAAAATGGAAAGTGAAACCGGGGGATGTATTTCTATTGAATCCCGGAACCATCCATGCCATAGGAGCGGGAGTTTTACTTTTGGAAGTCCAACAGTCTTCCGATTCCACCTATAGAGTTTACGACTACGGAAGATTGGGCGACGACGGAAAACCGAGAGATCTTCATTTGGAAAAAGCCCTTGCCGTTTTGAATTTCAAAGCATCTAACGGAAGTGAGTTGCAACAAAAGGAACTCATCTCCTATTTTCCCTTCCCTCGTTATCTTCATACCTCCAATGATAAATTCAGGTTGGAATCCTGGATTTTGAAACAAGCGCAATACATTCGCCTCTCTTCTCTTTCGGAACCGAATTCCTTCGGAATGATTCATGTCATCCAGGGAGAAGTCGTTTATGCGCAAGACAGGCTCGTCTTTAAAAAAGGGGACAGCTTTTTAGTGACCGCTTCCGGGTTTCAAAACGATACCGAAATTCTGGTTTCTCCCGATACGGAACTGGCTTTTATGGGTCCGGGTACGGATTGGGTGAAATGGAAATAAATAACTGACTTAGTTCATTTATTTATCTTGCATACTGACTGAGAGTCATTTTATTTTGGCAGAATCGAGGAATTTGCCATGAAGATACTCATTACAGGTGCAACGGGAATGGTAGGAGCTGCCATTGCCAAAAAGCTGGCGTTAGCTGGGGAAGAAGTTACAATCCTTGCCCGTTCTCCCGAAAAAGCGAAAACACTATTCACAGAAACTCTGGACATCCGAAAAGGAGATGTTACGGACAAAGACAGTTTGGAACAAGCCGTCAAAGGCAAAGACATTGTGTATCATGCAGCAGGATTACCCGAACAGTGGTTTCGTGATCCTTCCATCTTCACCAAAACAAACGTAGACGGAACCAGAAACGTTTTAGATGTAAGTCTGCGTTCCGGTGTAAAAAGAGTCGTTTATACCAGCACGATCGACGTATTCCAAGCAGAAGCAGGTCAGAAATACGACGAATCCATTTTAGATCCCAATCCCAAAGGAACCTACTATGAAAGATCCAAACAAGAAGCGGATCGGATTGCGGTAGAATATCTGAACAAAGGATTGGACATAGTGTTCACTCATCCTTCCGGTGTTTTCGGAACGGGGCCTTCCTCTTCCCCCGGCACGAACGGGTTTATCAAGGATTTGATTTTGGGAAAAATTCCCATGTTATTACCGGGAGGGTTCCCGGTAGTATTTTCCGAAGACTGTGCTGACGGACATATACTCGCAGCAAAAAAAGCGAAAACAGGCGCCAGATATATATTGAGCGATACATATCTTTCTCTTTCCGACTTTGCAAAGTTAGTTTCTGAGATCAGGCCTTTGAAAAAAATTCCGAAGGTAATGCCTCTTGGATTGGCCAAAACGGTTTCCATCGTAGGAGAAGCGGTTTCATTTGTGATCGGAAAACCTCCCCTTCTCCCGAAAGGACAACTTCATTTTATGCAATGGCAGGCAATACCCGTTGCGGACAAAGCCAAAACGGAGTTAGGTTGGAAGCCGCTTCCTACGAAAGAAGCGGTCTCCCTAACCATAAAAAATTTGTTTCCTGAGTGACTAGTGAGGGGGAGGGGGAAGAGGAATCCTTTCCGTTTCTCCCGGAACCTTTGCGAACAGATCATTTTCCCAATCTGATTTCGCTTTTTCGATTCTCTCTTGGCTCGTAGAAACGAAATTCCACCAAAGATTTCTTTTTTCTTCGAGAGGTTCTCCTCCCAAAAGCATCAAACGAGAGTTTTGTGTCGCTTGAAAGCGGACTTTTTCTCCCTTAGGGAAGATCGCCATCTTTCCCACATCCAGATCTTCTCCTGCGACACGAACGGAACCTCTCGCTACATAAAGCCCCGCTTCTTGTTTTTCGGAAAGATCCCAAACCACTTCTCCTGCGGAAGGTTTCGCTTCTATATCCGCATAAAACAAAGGAGAGTGAACATGTGCTTTGGATTTTAATCCTAAAAACTCACCGCCTAATAAACGAAAGATAATTCCCTCTTGTTCATAAATAGGTATTTCCGCTTGAGAAAGATGTTGGAAAGAAGGATCGATTTCTTCCTTATCCTTAGGAAGTGCTACCCAAGTCTGCAAACCTTCTATGATTTTATATTCAGGATCTAGTAAAGAACGTTCACTGTGAACGATTCCGGAGCCTGCAGTCATCCAATTCGTTTCAAAAGGTCGAATGGGTTGTTCTACTCCCAAACTGTCCTTATGATTGATGACTCCGTCGTATAAAAATGTGATCGTTGAAAGCCCGATATGAGGGTGGGGTCGAACGGAAAGTTCTTTCCCTGTTACGACAGGAACAGGTCCGAAGTGGTCGAAAAACACGAAAGGGCCAACGAACCGTTTTTCCATCGCAGGTAAAATGCGTCGGACTGTGAAATTGTCGCCTAGATCTTTTACATGGCCTTTTAAGATGATTGTCATTTCTTCTTAGACCCCTTTCCTACAGGTTTTGTTTTACGAGAAACTAACTTGGATTTGCTTTTTTTAGAAGGAGTTTTCCCTTTTACCGCTTTTGTTTTCGGAGCAGGCAATGTTTCTTCTTCCACCTTTCCTACAAAAAGGCCGATCGCTTCCCTTCCTTTGCTCCAATGCGCCGCACTACGTGCGTTAAAGTACAATATGAACACTTTTTCGGATTCGGAATATTTCACATCGCAGGAATATACATGACTTGCCTTCCAGCCTTTCGCAGTAGGACCTAAGATAGGAGTATCATTGATCCGATCCCAACGAAGCCCGTCTTCACTCTGCAAAAATAAAACCGCAGAACAGGATTCCTTACGAACCTGATTCCAAAAGATTCCCGTTTGAAATCCTAGAAAACGATCCCTCCAAGGAACGACTTTGATGGATCCTGCAGCCAAATTACAAAAAGGATCCTGAGCATTAGGAGCAAAAATCGGCTGGGAAAAAATATGAAACGGCCCTGTAGGGGAACTGCTTTCCGCTACGCTGATGTATTTAGGTTCGCAGAAACCGCAGTCTTTTACATATTCCAAAGAGGAAGAATAATATAGTCTGTATTTTGATCCCATTTTCACCAAACAAGGATTACTAACGGAAGAACCCCATTCCTGGTTTTTATGAAATTCCGCAGAAGGTTTCAAAACGGTTTTCGGTTCGGACCAAGTTTTCAGATCTTTACTTGTACGAACTTGAATTTCCGATTCCCATTTGGATTTCTTCCACCAAGCAAACAATAGGTGAAACGGCTTATATTTTTCGTAATAGAGATAATAGGTTCCCAATTCTTGATAGATAAACGGTCGCATCGCATGTTTCAAAATCGATTTGGGTTTGGACCATTCGATTCCGTTTTCGGAAGTATAATGCAGGATGCCGAAGAGATTGTGAGCGAACAGATGCCATTTATGATCGATGGTGTTTTCCGGAAAAAGAAAACTGGGGTCGGATAAAATCGGGGAAGAAAGACCGGGTTTGAGAATAGGGTCGTCTTGGTAGAGTTTCCAATAAAGATTCGTTTTAGGGGATTGAGTTTTAGGCATGGGGAAATGGCAACCTATCGATTAATGAAAGGTCTACTTTGATGAGACTTAAATTTAATTATATTACTATAGTTTTGGAGGTACATATGCACATTCAATATCAAATTCTTTGATATTGAGATCCAATTGGTTGCATATACACACAAAACGATTTCGATCAATGACTTTATGTGGAAAATAAACCGAAACAGGAATTGGATAAGACCTATCAGGTATTAAAAGAGAAATCGTGAGATACTCCCCTTTAACGCCCGTTAATAATTCATAATCTACAGAAAATTTTATACCTAAGTATTTACTAGTAAGTTTATCTTGTACTTTCTTGTAGTCTAGCCAGCTAGGATGGTATTTTAATTTCATTAAATTTTTTATTCAATGTATCTAAATCGATTTTTAACGAAAATATTTCTTCTTCTTTATCAATATTAGATTGTTTTAATTCTTTATTTTCTTCTTCAATTTTCTCATAATGCAATCGTTCTGGATCCCCGACAAGAAAAGTTATTTTTCGATAAGTATCCCAAAAGTTTTCTAGATTAAGATTTTCAATAGCAGCAATAAATTCCGCATTTGTTTTCACCGACTTTGCGAATTCATCAACTTGACTAAATAAATTTTGCTCAGATTTTTCAGGGGTCTCACCATATGCGAAAAATCCGAACTCAAGTGCGACAGATTGATAACCGGACAATCCATCAGGAGATTCCGACTTATATGTAAAAAAATGAATTTTGAAAGCTCTATTTACGAAATGACGAGTAGTCTTTCCGAACTGGTAAATAGAACCCCATTCGATATTGTTCATAGTTAAAATTTTGACTCACTTGTAGAAGACTTTAACGTATTTTATCATTAAAAATCATATCTGTCAACAATAGTTGAGAAGTCTCAATTTCGCTAGTTTTCTGCCTGGCACTAGGGATTGAAGTGGAAATCCTTTGCGGGAAGTCCCGCAAAGATTGGAACGGAAAGCCCGATCCCGTAGGGAAGTGCCCCGACAACAAACTTCCATTAACCCTTCGGCTTCATCTTCCAAGTGAAAGCCAATAAGAAGATCGCCAAAATCGTTGCGATTGCAATGGCAAACAGCGCCATGTTCCAGGAATGATGATCGACGATCCAACTCAATCCTTTGGCGGAAGCGGCCCTTCCTAAGTATCCGATAAATCCAATGAAACCTGCCGCTGTCCCTACAGCTTTTTTGGAAGTAAAATCGAGTCCAGCAACACCTAACAACATAACAGGCGGATAGATAAACAATCCTATGACTCCGAAAAGAAGAAAGTCGAGCCAAAGTCTTCCGGGAGGATTATAGATGATTCCTAAAAATGCGAAAAAAATAGGAACGATACAAAGAAGACTCACCATTCCTCTGCGCCCTCCCACTTTATCGGAGACCCAACCCATCAGTATGGTAGAACCGATCGCAGCAAATTCCAAAATGAGAGTTGAATCCCCTCCTTCTTTTAAATCGGCTCCTTTCGCCTCTTTCAAATAAGTGGGGCCGAGATCGATAAGGCTATAACGGATGATATAAACGAAAAAGTTGATGATGGCAAACAACCAGATGTATTTGTTCAACAGAACGTTTTCGACTATGAGCTGTTTCATGCTCAATTCTTTTTCATGATCTTCTGAAGAAGATTCATCTTCCGGATCTTTGGGAGGATAATCTCTGTTATATTCCTCAACGGGAGGAAGACCTTCGGATTGAGGAGTGTCCACCAAACGAAGATAAAGATAGACGGCTCCTATGAGTGCAATGACTCCGGGAATAAAGAACGCATACTGCCAACCGAAGTAGTAGGCGGATCTGGCGGCAAGCACCCCGACAATGCCTCCTCCAATATTATGTGCAATATTCCAAAATGCGAACGTACGACCTCTTTCACTTACGGAATACCAATGACCCAAGGAACGACCACAAGGCGGCCATCCCATCCCTTGCACGAGTCCGTTCAGTCCCCAAAGAATGAGATGTACCCAATAATGATTCGCAAAGCCGAATGCAAAATTCAAAATGGCAGTGAGTGCAAGTCCTACTGCCATAAACTTTTTCGGATTCGATCGATCCGAAAGAGCGCCCATCAGGAATTTTCCGATTCCATAAGAGATGGCTGTGACAGTAAGTATATCTGCGATATCTTGTCTGGAATAACTCAACGCTTCTCCGATCTCTTTCGATACGGGTGCAAAATTATTTCTAACAAGATAGTAGGTAGTATAACCGAGAAATGTGGATTCTAGAATTCTCCATCTATAGGATGGATATTGTTTCTGAATCTCTTCCTTGGATTTCATCGGAATAGGTGGAGCAGGACGGAACCAATTCGAAATGGCTTGCAACATTGTCCTGGTAAGATGAACTAAAAAGAGGTAGAGTCAAGCCGATTCTAATGCCTATGGATATCAAAAAAGGATTCGTTCAAGCAGTGGGGAACACTCCTCTCATCCGCATCCACTCTCTCAGTGAAGAAACAGGTTGCGAGATCTTAGGAAAAGCGGAGTTCATGAACCCGGGTGGTTCCGTAAAAGATAGAGCCGCATTGTACATCATCGAAGAAGCGGAAAAATCGGGAGCCTTACGTCCCGGAGGAACCGTTGTAGAAGGCACCGCAGGAAACACCGGAATCGGAATCACTCATATCTGCAATGCGAAAGGTTACAAAGCAGTCATCATCATTCCGGAAACCCAATCCCAAGAAAAAATTGAAACCTTACGAACGCTAGGTGCAGATGTAAAATTAGTCCCCGCTGTTCCCTACTCCAATCCGGAAAACTATGTTCGAGTTTCGGAAAGGATCGCCAAAGAAACTCCGAATGCGATCTGGGCCAATCAGTTCGACAATCTTGCCAACAGAAAAGCTCACTTTGAAACCACCGGTCCTGAGATTTGGGAACAAACAGGAGGCAAGGTGGATGTTTGGGTAGCTTCTCTAGGCACGGGAGGAACTTTCGCAGGAACCGCTCTCTTCTTTAAATCCAAAAATCAAAACATCAAATGCATCGCTGCAGATCCTTACGGTTCAGGAATTTATTCTTTCATCAAAACAGGAGAGATCTCCGTAGAAGGTTCTTCCATCACGGAAGGAATCGGACAAGGAAGAATCACTAAAAATATGGAAGGAATGCCTGCAGACAATTCCATCCGTATCGACGATAAGGAATGTCTCCGCATCCTAAATCAAATCCTGAAAAAGGACGGATTGTTTATGGGTGGTTCCGTAGGAATCAATCTGGGAGCGGCTTATAAAATCGCAAAAGATTTGGGACCGGGACATACCATTGTTACTGTGTTATGTGACGGTGGAGCAAGATACCAGTCCAAGATTTACAATGAGGAATTTTTGAGGTCGAAAGGTTTGGTATGAAGTGGATCGACGGTCTTCCCTTTTTAATCGTATTCGTTCTAGCGACCGTAATCACCACGATCAGATACATTGCCTTTGCGGGTGCCGCCTACTATTTGGTTTGGAAAAAAGGGAAAGATCGACTAGCCCATAGACTCATCCAAGGCAAACTGCCAGAATTCCAAAAAATCAAACATGAAGTTTTATACTCTCTATCCACGATGGTTGTGTTCGGCCTGGTAGGAGTGCTCATTTTTTGGGCAAAGAAAAACGGTTATGCGAAGATTTACGACGACATTTCCGAAAAGGGAATTCCCTACTTATTCTTCAGCCTGCTTGCCCTCATTCTTTTCCACGATTTTTATTTCTACTGCACCCATAGATTCATGCATTGGAAGCCGATTTTCAAACATGTACATTTGGTACATCATAAATCGACCAATCCTTCTCCTTGGGCAGCTTTCGCCTTTCATCCTTATGAGGCGGTGATCGAAGCGGGAGTCGTACCTATTTTCATTCTCTTCGTACCGGTTCATAATCTGACGATCGTTCTTTTCCTGGTCTATATGACTTTTTTGAACGTACTAGGCCATCTGGCTTTCGAACTTTTCCCCAAAGGTTTTGTCGGATCCAAATGGACCGGATGGCACAACACTACCACCCATCACAACATGCACCATAAATGGTTTCATTGCAACTACGGCCTCTACTTCAATTGGTGGGATAAAATATTTGGCACCAATCACAAAGACTATCAAAAGCAGTTTGACGAGATCACGGAGAGACCGCTATTTATAAAATAAATCAAAGCTATCCCAATGCCCATAGGACTCAGAACTTTCACCAATCTAACGAGCATCTTCTTTTTGTCTCTTTGTCTGGGAAATTGTTCTGACAAATACTATGAATGCACCGATGTTTTAGCGGACTCGTACTACTGGGAAGATCCTTCCTTGTCCGCCGGTCTGAATTCCGCAAAAGAAGCCTTTTCTTCCGGCAAATTCCAAAAAATAAAAGACAGTAAATATAACATTGGTTACTCTAAATCCGCACATTGGTTTTATTATATTCCTCAATTCCCTGCGGAAGGAAATCGTTACTGGCTCGTAATCGAAAATCCTCTTCTTGATTTCGTAGATCTCTCTCTCGAAGAAAAAGAAAATTTCTGGAAGACTTGGGAAATGGGAGATCACAGGCCTTATATGAATCGCATCCTTCCGATTCGTCCTTTCGCACTAAGACTCACGGAACCTTCCTACCGCACGGGAATGTTTGTTAGAGTTCAATCAGAAGGTTCCATCAGAGTTCCTTTGGCCATGTGCAGAGGAGATTGGCTGATTTCCAGAGAAGCCAGGGCAGAGATCAGCTACGGCTTGTTTTTCGGTAGCATCCTTTTTATAGGAATCTATCATTTGATTTCTTATTTTTACTCCAAGAAAACCACCTTTCTTACGTTCGCTGTCTATAGCATCAGCTTAACAATATTTATAGGGTCGCAGACTGGACATTTACAGCAATACTTCTATCCGGATAGAACGGATTGGAACAACTATATCATCCAACTTTCCAGCATTTTTGTCTGTACGACCGGAATGATCTTTATCTATAGTTTTTTTCCTTTTCTTTCTGAGTCTAAATTTTATAAAATTATAAAATACTCAGCGGCAACTTGTGTTATTCTGCTGATACCTTGTGTTTTTATTTTGAGATACTCCTATCTCTCCCGTTTCATCCCTATGTTCAGTGTCGGAATGATGTTTTTCTTTTTAGTTACATTATTCCAAAGAAAAAATTTGAATCAGTCCGAGTTGTGGGTCAGAAGAGGAATCTTAATTGTTTTCTTTGCCATCTTAGTTTCCATCCTTAGATTGAATTCCATTCTTCCGAATGCTTTCATCATTATACACGCATTAAAGATCTCTCAGTTTTTGGAAATCCTTTGTTTCGCTTTAGCCACGGGAAGCCAGTACAATCTGATCCAACAATTCGCTTTGACCACGAATGTAGAAAAAGAAACCGCATTGAAATTGGCGAAATCCAAAACGGAGATTTTATCCTATCTAAGCCATGAGATCAGAAGCCCGATCCATTCGATTATGGCTTATATAGAAATTCTTTCAGAAAAAGAAACGGGCCGACAAAGCCAGGAAGAACTGAAGTATTTACAAAGATCTGCGGAACATGTCGTGAAATTAGTTTCTGACATTCTAGACCAGAGTCGTCTGGAAGCGGGAAAGATAGAAATTCATAAGGAGAATTTTCATCTATCCGATTTGATCGACGATATATCCGGGGAAGTGAAGGCGATCGCTGCTCAAAAGAATCTTTCCTTTGTAGTGAACTTATCTCCCGATTTACCGAAAACTCTTTACGGAGATTCCTTTCATATCCATCAAGTGTTGACCAATCTCCTTTCCAATGCGGTTAAATTCACAAAAGAAGGCACTGTAACTTTATCCGTTTCTTTGGTGGGCGAATACGTTCAATTTTCCGTCATCGATTCCGGTTTAGGAATTAAAGAAGATGAGATGGCGATTCTATTCTCTCAATTCTCCCAGGCGAACCGTTCCATCTACAAGAAGTTCGGTGGCACAGGATTGGGACTTTCTATCTGCAGAGGGCTTTTGGTTCTGATGAATTCGGAACTAAAAGTAAAAACCGAACTAGAAAAAGGCTCAGAGTTCTATTTTCTGATCCGAAACGAATCGAACAAGAGTCTCCCGAGATAAAACAAACATACGCTATATGATCTTATATGAAAATCGCATCGAAAAAAACCAAGGAACACAGTGGAAATTATGAAACAGATCCTCATTTATTTAGCAATAGCAATTTTTACATTCACTTCCTGCGGCAACAAAACAGAAAAAACGGATCCAAATATGACAACAACGAACGATGGAATTGCATTTAATAGCGGTTACTCCGAAGTAAACGGACTCAAAATGTATTACGAAATTTACGGACAAGGACAACCGCTTGTTTTGATTCACGGAGGAGGGTCGACGATTCAGACCAGTTTTGAAAAAATCATTCCCTTGTTGGCGAAAAACAGAAAGGTAATTGCTGTCGAGCTACAAGCTCACGGAAGAACCAACGATAGAGGCAAAGATCTTTCTTTCGAACAAGATGCAGATGATGTGGCAGCATTTCTTAAAAACTTAAACATTGATAAGGCGGACTTTTTCGGTTTTAGCAATGGAGGAACAACTACTTTGCAAATCACGATCCGCCACCCTAAGATAGTAAATAAGATCATCTTAGGCTCTCCTCTTGCCAAACGCAATGGAGTTCCCGATTGGTTCTGGGGTTTTATGAAACAAGCTAAGTTGGAAAATATGCCGGAACTATTGAAAGTAGGATATAGAAAAGTAGCGGCGGATCCGAACGGCTTACAAGTGATGCACGACAGAGACGCAAAAAGAATGGTTCATTTCAAAGACATCCCGGAGGAACAAATCAAATCGATTCAAACACCTACGCTCATCATCATCGGCGATAAAGACGTAATCACACCGGAACATGCGATTGAACTGCATAGACAAATTGCAAATTCAGAACTAGCGATCATCCCCGGGGTACATGGGGAATATATGGGAGAGATCACAACGATCCGACCTGACTTTCAGGAAACTGACCTTGTTGTCCCGATGATCGAAAAGTTTCTCAATAAAAAGGAAAAATAGAAGGCTCTAAAGATAGAAGATAAACTAAAGCCGAAGAGATTTTACAATTTTAATGACTGATCTCTACTGTTTTTGCTAATTCCATAAATTTCTTTTCCATCAAATCTATATGGCGATTCTCTTTAGTGAGTTTCCATAAAGTTATATATCCTTGGTATATTGCCAACATATCGGATGCGATATCCTTCGCTTTTACATCCTTTCGAACTTTTCCATTTTTTTGTAAATCAATGATAAAATCAGTTAAGAAAAGAAGCCATTGATTCACAATTTCCTGCATTCTCGGCACAAAAATCTCCTGATCATCTGCAGAAAGTTGATATGAAAATCCGATTCCAGATCGACCTTATTTCGTTTTTTTACATGATTCATTGGGATGTATTTCTCTCTGGAAGGATTTTCCCATTCGAATGGCAGAGTTAGTGAATTTCAATCTACTTATGTATGATAGAATCGGGTACGGGAAATCGGATCCTTTTTTCTCTACAACTAGAAATAATTCGTATTTGGAAACGGAAGCAGATTTTCTTGTTAAAATCTTAGAAAAGTTGAATATCGAAAAAACGATTCTTTTTGGGCATAGTGATGGAGGCTCTATTGCACTTATAACAGCCGCTAAGTTTCCAAAATATGTTGTAGGGGTGATCACCGAAGGCGCACATGTTTTTGTCGAAGATATCACCATCAATGGAATTAAAGAAGCGGTTGTATCCTTCCAAACCACAAAGCTAAAGCAAGTTTTGGAGAAATACCATGGAGATAAAACGGAGAATATTTTCAATGCATGGGTGGATACATGGCTTTCCTATAGATTCCGTAATTGGAATATTGAACATCTATTGCCTTCCATTCAAAGTCCTACCTTAATCATTCAAGGGGAAGAAGATGAATATGGCAGTGAAAATCAAGTAGATGCGATCGTAAAAAAAGTTTCAGGAAAATCTATTAAGAAAATGATTCCTAAAACCAAACACTCACCTCACAAAGAAAATGCGGCAAGTGTCCTAAAAGAAGTCGGTGATTTTATATCAATCCTATTCCCCTAACCCTTTAGCTCTGAAAAATTACGAAACGCTTCCAAAGCTTCCGGATTGGCAAGAGCGTTTTGATTCTTCACGGTCTCTCCTTGCACTGTTTGTTTCACAGCAATTTCCACTTTTTTTCCGTTCACCGTATAAGGGATGTCAGGTACAGAAAGAACTAAAGAAGGAACATGGCGAGGGGAAGTTTGGTTTTTGATTTTTTCTTTAAGAGAAGAGCGCAATTCGTCTGTTAAAGAAACACCTTCTTTCATTTTTACGAATAACACAATACGAACATCTTCTTTCCATTCCTGACCGATGATCACCGAATCGGCGACTTCCGGAAAAGTTTCCACCACGGAATAAATATCCGAGGTTCCGATGCGGACTCCTCCCGGATTCAATGTGGCGTCGGAACGTCCATAGATGATCATTCCGTCATTTTTAGTGATCTCCGCAAAATCCCCGTGACACCAAATGTTCGTAAAACGAGAGAAATAAGCGGAAATATATTTCGATTTATCCGGGTCGTTCCAAAAGAAAAGAGGCATAGAAGGGAAAGGAGATTCGCAAACCAATTCTCCTTTTTCTTGCTCCACCGGTTTCCCCTCTTCGTTGTAGACTTTCACGTTCATTCCCAATCCTCTGGATTGAAGTTCTCCTTCATAAACCGGCAAAGTAGGATTTCCTAACGCAAAACATCCGTTCAAGTCCGTTCCTCCGGAAATGGAAGAAAGCTGAACATCCGATTTGATGTTTTCATAAACATAACGAAAGCCGGAAGGAAACAAAGGACTTCCCGTCGAAAGAATCACTTTCAGGTTCTTCAGAGAAAACAGATCCTTCGGCTTTGCCTGTTCCGATTCCAATACGGAAATATATTTCGCACTTGTGCCGAAGACTGGGATTTGATCTTCATCCGCCCATTTCCATAAAACTTCCCAGCCGGGATACAAAGGATTCCCATCAAACTGACATATCGTGGCTCCTAGTGCCAAAGCACTTTGCGTCCAATTCCACATCATCCATCCGCAAGTGGTATAATAGAATATTTTTTCGCCTGCGGATAGATTCGCATGCAGAGAAAGTTCCTTGGTATGATTCAATAAAACGCCTGCTCCCTGTACGATGCATTTAGGAAGGCCTGTAGTTCCGGAAGAGAACATAATGTACACAGGATCTTGGAAATGAATGGATTCGTATTTGATTTCGGAAACGGGAACTTCAGAAATCTCGGAAGCACGAATGGGAAGGGAGATTCCGTCCAAAGAAAAATCGGAATCGATAAACGGATGTATGATGGTTCCGCAGAAGTTTTTCGCATTCTCTCCCGAAGCAAGTTTCCCTGAAACTTCCTTCACCTTGTCCAGAATGGATATTTTTTTACCTTTAAACAGATATGCATCCACGGTCAAAAGTATCTTAGGCTGGATCTGTTCGAAACGATCCAAAACTCCCTTAGTTCCGAAATCGGGAGAAGCACTGGACCAGATCGCTCCCAAAGAAGTTGCGGCAAGCATTCCGATGGTGGAGATGGGAGCGTTCGGAACCAAACCGCAGACTCGGTCCCCTTTAGATACGCCTAACGAACGCAAGTGTTTTTGGAACCTAGCGACTTCTTTCTTTAACTGAAGATAGGTGAGAGACTGTTTACTACCATCCTCTCCCAGAAAAAGAATGGCAAGATCTTCTTCTTTACCTCCGTTCAATAGATTCTCAGCGAAATTAAAACTGGCTCCAGGAAACCAAACAGAATCCCAAAAAGAAGAAGCTGTGCGGATCACTTCTGTAGGAGGAGTGTGCAAAATGAACTTGGATTCTTCCATCCAAAACTTCCAAAAATCGGAATGGTTGTCTACGGACCATTTCCAAAGAGATGGGTAGTCAGGCAGTTTTCGAGAAGTCTTCTCTTCCAGCTTTTTACGAAACGTTTCTAAATTACTTGAGGAAGAAGAAGGGGACCACAAAGGGTTTGAAAATGCCATGCAGGCAAAACTAGTATCATATTATGGAATTGGCAAGCTCATTCATATCCCAATCCCTAGGCAAATTTTCTTCTGGTTTTTTTTTCAATTCCGGCCTAGCCTGTATAAATTAACTAGAGGTTCGCTTGCTTTTTAATAGTTCCGTCTTTATTTTATTTTTCTCCCTCACTTATCTTATTTATTGGCTCTCCCCCCATAAATTTCGTAAGGGAATCCTTATCGTTGCCTCCTTGGTTTTTTACGGAGCTTGGGACTTTATCTTTCTTCTGCATTTTGTGGGGATCGTTCTCATCAATTATGCTTACTACTATTACTTTGAAAGGCAGGGAGACAAAACCCGTCTGTTTTGGATTTTGCTTTTCAATGCGATCAATTTATTTTCCTTCAAATACTGGAACTTCTTCTACCAAATCCTTCTCGATTTGGGAGCTGTGGTACCTACCGCAGAATCTTGGGCCACCCATTGGATCCTTCCCCTTGCCATCAGCTTTTACACCTTCCAGCTCATCGCCTTCCAAATGGATGTGCACAGAGGAGATTTTAAAGAAAAGGTAGGACTTGCCGATTTCGTTCTTTTCATCCTATTCTTCCCTCAGTTGATCGCAGGCCCCATTCTTAGAGCCCGCGACTTCTTAGCCAAGATCCCCATTCCTAAAAAGCCGAACCGATTGATGTTCGAAACGGGAATGGGATGGATTCTAGTGGGACTCATCAAAAAGGTTTTGATCGCCGATCAAATCTCAGCAATCCCCGATCAGATTTTCGCTAATCCTTCCGGTTACGATTTTCTTTCCCTGCTCATAGGAATTTATTTTTTCGCAATGCAGATCTACTGCGACTTCGCAGGTTATACGGACATCGCAAGAGGATGTTCCGCATTATTAGGATACAAACTCCCTCCTAACTTTACCGGACCTTTTCTTTCTTCCTCGTTCCAGGAATTTTGGAGAAGATGGCACATCACTCTTTCCAGCTGGCTGAGAGACTACCTTTACTTCGCATTAGGCGGAAGCAGAAAAGGAGTTCTCATGTCTTATGTGAACCTCTTCATAACGATGGTTCTAGGCGGTCTTTGGCACGGAGCAAACTATACTTTCATCATGTGGGGAGTATGGATGGGTGCTTTGTTATGCGGAGAGCGTTTCTGGTTCACGATCAAGAACAAAGACAGCAAACCTTGGCCGAGATGGATCAAAGTCCCTATCATCTTTCACGTCTCTATCATGAGTTTGATTTTTTTCCGCGCGGATTCCATCAAAACATCCTGGCTTTATTTCAAAGGTTTTATCGCAAACGAAGGAGCAAGGATCACTCTTCCGAATGGAATCGGTTATTTGGTATTTTTATTCATTCTGCTTCATGTGATCGAATACTACCCATCTCTCCTCAAAAAGGAGAAAGTAAGAAAATGGGAATGGGCTCTTTTGCCTTCTCTCATCGTATTTTTTTCCTTTTGGATTGCGGGAAGCGTATCCGAAGTCAGAACCTTTATTTATTTTCAATTTTAAGAAGCTGGATCTATGAACTCGAAATCAACAAACAAAGTATGGAAACAATGGATTTGGTGGAAACCGATTGCGGTTTTCGTACTGTTTCTCGCATTTGACAGACTTCTTACTATTCCTTATTTGAGAAACAGAGTCACAAATTATAAATCCGTCGATCTTACGTTAGCTGAAGTTTCTTCCAACGGCGATCCGGTGGATTATGAAAAGGAAAAAGACGGAACCAAACAAGTTTGGGCTTTGGGAACTTCCAGATCCAAAGCATTCAATGCGTTTCCTGATCCGGCTTATTCCAAAATGGATCCTTTCCTGACGGAAGAGGAAAAGAAAAAGATGGGAGAATGGAAAGGGAAAGCGATTTCATTTCCTGGCGGATCTTTCTTAAACTTTTACACAAGATTCTATCAACTTCTGGAAAGAGGATACAAACCGGATTTCGTTTTTATAGAAATTTCTCCGGGAAGCTTCAACCGAAACAGTTTGATCAATATCTATTCCAAACAGGAAGGTCTGTCCATTCCTTATGCTCTTTCGCATTACAATCGTTTTGAGACAGAAACAATTGCCCGACTTTTCGTAACTCGCACTTTTTTATCCTACAGATATCAATTTAATTTTACGAAGTTTTTCGACTTCTTACAAGGCAAGGAAGGGAAAGCCCCTCTCTTGGAAAAAGCTTTGAAGGATATGAACATCGATCCCAACGAGTTGAATCGCAATTCAGGAGTGAGAGATACAATTGATCAATATCTTTCTGCCGATGGGAAAGCTCATTTCGACGACGATTTCGATCCTAATCCGAGCACAAACTTGTATGCGATCAAATACATGTGGATGGTGAACGAATTACAAAGAACCATTTACAGTGATTTCATTATGGACTATGAGCAATTGGAATATGTTTCCAGAATCATAGATGTACTGAATGAACGCAACATCCCCTTTATATTTTGGAAACCTAAATTCCATTCCGTTTTGGATCCTTTGGAAAACAACGAGTTCACTCAGAAACTATATTCGGAAGTGATCATTCCAAAAATCACCGAAAAAGGGGCAACCTATATAGATGCAAGTAAGTTGCCTTTAAAATGCAATTATTACCAAGATGCGGCTCATTATTCCTCCAGATGTTACACTGAATTAGCGAAGGAGATCCTAAAAGCCGCCGGAAAATAAATTTCCAGAGTCTAATAGAAAGGTCATGAAGTTTCTAAAATTCGCATTCATACTGATCTTCTGTTCCAATTTTGCATTACAGAAGATCGTAGACAACGAGGCAAACTGTGGAGTCATCGGCTCCCCGGAAGGCACTTGTCCTTATGCGTTTTTAGACCATGGAACCCATACGGAACTGGATCACGATTTATCCGAAGAAGGAGATCATCCCGATCACGTCTGCTTTTCTTGTCCTTGCAATCTTCAACTTTCCGTTTCCTGGGATTTGAATCTCGATCGAATCTACATCCACCTAAATACTGTTTACCTTACATTCAGCGAACCTGTTCACAAAGAACTCCCTAGCACCAAAGGTTATTTCCGCCCACCCCGCCACCACCTCTCCTAATCGCAAATAAGCGGAGCTCTCGCTCTGCAAGGAGAAGGTATGTCCTTATATTATTTTCACCGAAAACTAACATCGGTTTATTGTATTCTAATCTTTTTCGCCTGTTTTCCTTTATTCGGGGAAAAAGAGACTTCATTTTGTGTTCCTCCCTGGGATTTGGATAAAATCGCAGACTGCGGAGTGAAACATCACCCCGAGTTTAAAATGGAAGTCTTGCGGTTGAAGGAAATCCAAGGCAGGAAAAAAATATCCTCCTACTTTTTCCCTAGCAACCCCAACGTATCCGGCTACGTATCCAAAAGATCGGCGGCTTCCGAACTCATTCCGGTTAATTCCAATCACGCGAACAACTTCCAAGTTATGGTCTCTCAGGAAATTTACGTAGGAGGGAAAAGGGAAACCTCCATTCGGATTGCGGACGAAGAATTCAAAACGCAAGCTTTTCGTCTGGAGTCTGTTCGGCGAAATTTGTATTTCAGAACTCTTTCCCTACTGGCAAGATACACAAATTATAAAAAAGAAGAGGAAGTCACAAGAGGGCTTTACGACTTAACGAAAGAAATCACCAGACTCGCACAAGCAAGAGTGAAAGAAGGATTAGCTCCTGCCATGGACGAAACCCTTGCTCTTTCGGAAGAACTAAGAATGGCTAAGTTGTGGCAGCAAAGCAAACGAAAGACGGAACAAAGCCACGGAGAGATTTCCATTTTGCTGGGCCTTCCTACTGAAAAAAATTTCGTTTGGGAAGGAAGTTTCCATTTCGAAAACGGACTCCCGGGGGAGAAGGAAAAAATCATAGAGATTGCGCTTCGCAATCGTCCGGAAATTTCCTTATCCGAAAAAGAAATCCAATTGGCGATGCTGAGATTGGAAGAAGTCAAACTGCAAAAGATTCCCAATTTAAGTTTCGGTGCTTTCGTACAAAACGACGGATTCAACGAACGAGTGATTGGTGGTCAGGTTAGTATGCCGCTCACTCTTTGGAGAGATTATGAAGGGGAAACCTTAGTCGCAAAATCGAAACAAGAACAATCTTTGGAAACCAAAGAATCCGTAGAAAGAATCATCAAACAAGAAGTCATCAACGCAGTTTCAAATTATTTAACTTTAAAGGAAGAATACTCGCTCTTTAGTAAAGATATTTTGAAGCAGACGGATACGGACCTACAGTTTTTGAAAGAAGCTTTGCGGTTGGGACAAATCAAAGTCATCGATGCCTTAAACAGCCAAAGAGTTCTATACCAAACCAAATTGAATCATTCACAAACGGGAGCAGATTTTGCTCTCTCTCAGATCGAACTGGTCCGTGTTTTAGGGCTTGAAGAAACCACACTTACATTAGGTGGCAAATTATGAAAACGAAAATCTTATCCTTTCTTGCGATCCTCACAATCTGTCTTTCCGCTGTTTTCTACTTTCAATCGAAGGGAGAGAAAAAGGGAAATGAGGAGAGTGAAAAAGAAGAATCCTCTTATCTAAACCTTTCCGAGGAAAAAATAAAGAACCTGGACCTAAAGACGGAAAGAGTCATCCTCTCCGAATATTCCACGGAAATAGAATTGATCGGAGAAACGGAAGCGATCCCGGACGCCGTCATCGACATTCCGGCCAGAGTCGCAGGAAGGATCACATCCGTTCATTTCATCGAAGGAGATAAAATCCAAAAAGGGCAACTGCTTGCAAAAATCGATTCCCCCGAACTCGCAAAATTAAGATCGGTTTATCAAAGCGCCAAAGCGAAGTACAATGCTTCCGAACAAAATATACAAAGAATTCGATCTTTAATCCAGATGAATCTGGCAGCAAAACAAGAATTAGTAGATGCGGAAGCCAATTTAAAATTGATTCGCTCCGAAAGAATCGCTGCGGAAGAAAACCTGAGAGCGAACGGACTTGCAGTAAACGATGAGGTTTCCGGAATTTATAAATTGTATTCTCCTAAAACGGGTCTTGCCATTTCCAGAAATGCGATTCCAGGTTCATTGATTCCCTCCGATCAAAACCTAACTACGATTGCAGACCTAAGCAGCTTATGGTTCCAGGCTAAAATTTTCGAAGGAGACCTTCAATATTTAAGCGAAGGCAATTCCGTCAAAATCGTGTTAAATGCCTATCCTGATCTGGGTTTCGAAGGGAAACTGGATCATATCGGAGAAAAGGTGGATCCGATCTCCCGCACCATCCACGCAAGAATCGTATTTAAAAACAAAGAGAAAAAAGGAAAGATAGGTCTTTTCGGAAAAGCTTTCGTTCAAACAAAACCCAGAGAAGGAATTCGAATGAATTCCGGTGCGATTCTCAATTATCAAAACAAAAACTACGTATTCGTGAAAGTGAGTGAAGACAAGTTTCGTTGGACGGAAGTAGAGATAGGACAAAAAACCGACGGAAAGATAGAGATCAAACAAGGATTAAATGAAAATGAGGAAGTAGTTTCTCAAGGATCTTTCGAATTAAAATCGATCTTTTTCAAAGCAAGTTTCGGGGAGGAGGATTGATATGGAATTTCTTACCAGAATCGTACAATGGTCCCTATCCCACAGAATGTTCGTTCTTGCGGGAACACTCTTCCTCATTCTTTTCGGGATCTTTGCAGCAAGCAGAATCAAAGTGGATGCGATTCCGGACATCACGAACGTACAAGTACAAATCGTAACTTCATCCCCTTCCCTATCCAGTTTGGAAATAGAACAATACGTAACTTTTCCGGTGGAAAGGTCTCTCGCAGGGATTCCCAAACTGAAAGAAGTGCGCTCTATATCCCGCTACGGATTCTCTCTCGTCACAGCTATTTTCGAAGACAATGCGGATCTGTATTTAGCAAGACAGCTAGTAAGTGAAAAACTGGTGGAGGCTTCCTCCGAGATTCCACCTAACTTTGGATCACCGAAAATCGCTCCTATCACCACTGGTTTGGGGGAAGTATTTCAATTTACATTGGAAAGCGATCATCACAACCAAATGGATCTAACCACATACCTCAACTGGGAAATCAACCCTGTTTTGAAAACGGTTCCCGGAATCGTGGAAGTGAACGGCTTCGGAGGAAGGCAAAAACAATACCAAGTCATTGTGAACCCCCAGGCGATGATTTCACTCGGAGTTTCTTTAAAACAAATCGCAGAAGCGATCGCACAAAACAATTCCCAATCGGGAAGCGGATATGTGGAAAAAAACAAAGAACAATTGATTTTAGGAAGCGACGGACTTCTTAAATCCGTAGATGACTTTCGAAAGATCCAAGTGGGAAGAACCCCCGACGGATTTCCTGTATATTTAAGTTCGGTGGCTCGCATCGAAGAAGGTTATAAGCTAAGAAAAGGAGCATCCACCGCCAACGGAAAAGGAGAAACCGTAGGGGCGATCACATTGATGTTATTAGGTGAAAATTCTCTCAACGCAACAAAAAACGTAAAAGAAAAAATCGTTCAAATTGAAAAGACACTCCCCGTAGGAATGAAGATCGTTCCTTACTACGACAGATCCGTGATGGTAAAAAATACGATCAGTACGGTGATCTGGAACCTGACGGAAGGGGCCTTACTTGTAGTAGTTGTATTGTTTTTGATGATGGGAAACCTTCGTTCCGGGCTTGTCATTGCAGCCACAATCCCCTTGGCGATGTTATTTGCCATTGGGATGATGTATTTGAGGGATCTTCCCGCAAACCTTATGTCTATGGGAGCGGTCGATTTCGGACTTATAGTAGACGGTGCCGTCATTTTGATCGAGAACTCTTACCGAAGATTGTTCGAAAAAAGAAACGAGCTGAAACGAAAACTGACGGAAGAAGAAAAAAGAGAAACCATACTCAATGCGACGATCGAAGTAAGGAAGGCCACCATTTACGGAGAGATCATCATAGCCATCGTTTATCTTCCTATCCTCACCTTACAAGGAACAGAAGGAAAAATGTTTATTCCTATGGCGCTCACCGTTTTATTCGCACTACTCGGCGCCTTCTTTCTAACACTGACGATCATTCCTGTACTTGCCTCGATGATTTTGGATCCTAAAGAAACGGATCAGGAAGAAACTCCTTTGTTTCATAAGATACAAACGAAGTACAACTATTACTTCGAAAGGATATTTCAATTCCCAGAAAGAACCATTTACGGCACAGTAGGGGCCTTTGTTTGTTCGCTAGTTTTATTTATGTTTTTAGGAGGAGAATTTTTGCCTAAGTTAGACGAAGGAAATCTATTATTGGAAATAACAAGGCTCCCCTCTTCTTCTCTCACACAATCGAACGAAACGTCCGATAAAATCGAAAAGCTGCTGTTGAAAGAAATTCCAGAAATCACAGGAGTCGTTTCCAGAACAGGTTCTCCCGAACTCTCCATCGAGCCGATGGGATTGGAGAAAACGGATGTTTATCTAAACTTAAAACCGAAAAAGGAATGGTCTCTTTCTCAGGAAGATTTGGAGGAAAAAATTTCGGAACTGATCTCCCAACATGTTCCTGAAGTGGCCGTAGGAATCTCGCAACCGATCGAAATGAGAAACAACGAAATCATGGCGGGAATTCGTGCGGATGTAGGAATCAAAATCTACGGGGAAGACATTCCCACCTTAAAAAGACTGGCGGAACAGATCGCCAAAGAAATCGAAAAAGAAAAGGGAGTGGTAGATCTTCGCATCGAACAATTATCAGGGTTGCAGTATCTCAGAATCACACCGAACAGAGACAAGTTGGCAAGATACGGAGAATCCGTCGCCAATGTGGGACAAGTAGTCGCCTCTTTATCCGCAGGTCACCCCGTGGGAATCCTATATGAAGGTAAAAAAAGATTCGATATCGTAATCAAATCAGATTGGAGAGAAGATGTGAATTCCATCGGACAACTTCCCGTAGAAACCTCTCAAAACACTTTCATTCCTTTGTCCGAGTTGACCGACATACAATACGAAGACGGTCCTGTGCAAATCAATCATGAAAATCAAAATAGATATGCGCTCATTCAATTCAACGTAAGAGGCAGGGATTTGGTGAGCACTGTGGAAGCGGTAGATAAAAAAATCCAATCCGGCATTCTTTTTCCGCCTAGTTATAGTTACGTTCTCGGAGGAGAATTCCAGAAATATAAATCCGCAGCAAATACCTTAATGATTGTGGTTCCGATCACTTTGGGAATCATCCTTCTGATTTTATATTTGGCGTTCCGAAATTGGAATCCCGTTCTGATCATTTTCTTAAATGTCCCTTTTGCAGTCACAGGAGGAATCATTGCTCTATTTCTCAGACAAATGCCTTTTAGTATTTCCGCAGGAATCGGATTTATAGCTCTCTTCGGAGTCGCAATCCTAAACGGTTTAGTATTGATTTCCTTCACCAAGGAAATGGAAGAAAAAGGGGAAAGTAAAAAGAATGCAGTCATTCAGGCCGCAAAACAAAGATTACGGCCTGTTCTCACAACAGCACTACTTGCTTCCATAGGTTTTTTACCCATGGCTATCAGCACGTCTCCCGGAGCTGAGGTGCAAAGACCTCTTGCTACCGTGGTGATCGGCGGAATCGTTTCGGCGAGTATTCTGACTTTATTTGTATTGCCTCTCGTCTATTTAAAGTTCTCCGCGAAGAAAGCTTTCATGCTTTCAAAGGAAGCGTAGTCGGCTTTTTTGTTATAAGCAAGACCGGGTAATCCGTGTTTTTCGGCACCTGGTCGAGTGAAACCGTGAACCGCACCTGGATGGGAGATGAAAGTCAAAGGAGCTTTCGCTTCCGTCAAGGTCTTCACGAATGTTTCCACCGCTTCCTTAGGAATGAAAGGGTCATCCGCACCGTGGTGCACTAGAATCTTGGTTTTGATTTTTTTAGAACCGGATGTTAGGTTCGGGCTGGACAACATTCCGTGGAAGGAAACAACTCCGCCTTTTAACTCCGTACCGTCTAATGCTAATTCAACGATTCCTTTTCCTCCGAAACAATATCCGATCGCGCCGATTTTAGTAGGATCTACGTTCGGATCTGCTTTTAGAATTTCCAAAGCCTTTTTGATTTTTTTCAAGAACGCCTTAGGATCTCCGTTGGCACCGGAAAGTTTTCCAGCTTCATTGTGATCTGTAGTGACAACTCCCTTACCGTAAACATCCATTGCAAACGCAACGTAACCTAAATCGGCAAGTTGTTTCGCTCTTTGTTTCGTATAATCGGAAAGTCCCCACCATTCATGAATCACCAAAACTCCCGGACGTTTTCCCGAAACGGATTTATCGACTGCGAAATAACCTTCGTAGGTTTTTCCGTCTAACTTGTATTCGAAGGGAGTCCCTTCTACGGACGATTTTACCGGCAGTTCCGCACTGGGAACCGAGGAACAATACCCCAATACGAAGAGGCACGAAAGGATCAAAATTCGTTGGAACATACGATCTCCTGAAATGTTCGACTGTGAGAATTGGAAGCGGAGAAAACCGCCCCGAGTCATACCAAATCTGACTTACCCTGGAAAGTAAATCAAACCTGTTTTAGAAATCCCAGAACATCCTTGTAATAGGAAAACAAAGGGGATGTTTGTTCCGGTATAGGAAGTCGAGATGCTATTTTTCCTTTTTCATCTAACAAATATTTGTCTCTATCGGGAAAATTTTCGTCTTTTTCATCAAAAAAATCATCAAAAAGCCTCCAAGCGAACCCGAAACCTTTCATCAATTCCCAAAGAATCTCAGCATCTTTCTGTCCCATGGACTGTCTGGCGACTTCAAAAGGAAGCCGGATTGTAATCGCTACTTGTTCCAAAAATAGATCCTCGGAAAAAGAAAGGTCCGTGCGGAAGTGATGGTTTTTTGTTTCTACGGATGCCAGATAATCCGAAGCCGCAGAATGAAAGTTTTGGATCCCTCTCTCTCCGATCCAATCCTTCCATCCGTTTACATAATTCATTAGTCTTTGCCAAACAATGGTTCGGAAATGAATGAGGGAAAAGTTTACTACGGAGTCGGAAGTTTCATCAATGATCTGATCGTCCAGATAATGAATGAACAGAGACATTACATGAGCTTTTGTTAGCTGGAACAATCGATCTTGAGGCAAGGAAGGAAAACAGTCCAAAAAAGAATGTGCAGGAGAGGGAAATAAAGAAATCCAAGAAAGTTCCTCCCCCAATCCCAAAGATGTTTTTTGAAAGAAAGAAAACAAAACATTTGATTGTAATTGTTTGGGAAGTTCTCTTATAGAAGAGTTTACTTCTTCGTTAAACGTTTGTTTCCACATAATCCAATACTCTTCTGCAAAAAGGAATTGTTTCCTTTCCGAAAAAACCTTCCACAGGAGGAAGAACTCCGTGAGTTTCGCAGTCTTTTTCGTGAGGGCAAGAAATGCAAACATCCGGCTGTTCGATTTTCGTTTCGATGAACTCTCCCAAACTTATTTTTTGTTTGAATTCGCGAAGCGAATGAGCGTACCCCCAAGTCTGATCTTGGAAAAAAAATGCATGGGACTTTCTTCTGGAAGAAGGAGAAGGTGACGGCAGAATAAAACCGATTTTCTCGGAAGTGACATTCGTCAAAGGGTTGTCCAAAAAATAAAATTCATAACCGGCTAAACAAAGTAAAGAGGCCATCCTGACTACGCTTACGAATTCCTCCTCAGATAAAAGTTCTTCCGGAAAGGAATGTTTTTCATCTTCGGACAAATGAAATTGAACTAATGTTATACGTCTAATGTTTTTAAAATGTGTATAAAGCCAGCTTGTGAATTCTGGAATCTCTTCCCAATTCGATTTCCGAACCGTAAAAAAAACATCCACGGAAAGACCCGCCCGTTCCGCTTGTTTCAATCCTTCCACTGCTCTTTGCCAAGTTCCTTTCCCTCGAAATGAATCGTGTGTCTCTTCCTTGCCGTCCAAACTCAAAGTGCAAAAAACAAAATCGGAAACCTCCTTCCATTCGTTGCAGAATTTTTCCGTCAAAAAACCGCCATGGGTATTGAAATAGGCAGCAGTATAACCTATATTTTGCGCAAGTCGAACCGCATCGAATAAATGTTTCCAAAGAGTGGGCTCTCCTCCTGTCATATGAAGCACTCTAAATCCTGATTCCCAACCGAGATGAATGATTTCCTTTGCGGATTCCCAGGAAAGTCTTGCCTTGGAAACGGGAGGAGACAAAGCAAAACAGTGTTTACATTTCAAATCGCAAACTGTAGTTACTTCCAAGGAAAGAGTGGATAACGATTCTGCCACAATAGAGCAGTGAAAAGAGTAAGAAAACAGGAAGCAAACCTTATTTCAATCGAAAGACAACGTTTATCATGCGGTTTTGTGGTACCAACTAACCGGAAATATTTTTATAAGCGTCTGAAAAATTTACTAGATTTGCATTTTACAATCATCGATACTTGTCAGAATTCTCAGGGCAACCACATAATTCAGTGTTATGTCTTGAAAACAAAATGGAGATTCTATGAAAAGTTTTTTAGATTTCGTCTTGGATGCATCGAAAGATGTAAATTTGGCCAAAGATCTTGTAGTGCTGCTGGAAGAGGGAAAAAAGGAAAAAGTAACCGAATGGTTCCATTCCAAGGGGTATGAACTGTCCGATTCCGATGCGAGCAAACTAGTCGGAGGCAAAGACAAACTCACCAAAAAAGCGGTCGGAAACCTTCTCGATACAAATTATTAATTTCCATTTCAGCTTACGTTTTGCATTGTTTGGTTGGTGCATTACGTAAGTGAGACAATCCCTTGAACAAGACACTCCTCGTCATTGCGATTTCCCTTTTTCTCAGCCTGTATTTTTTCTTCCATATTACGGACAAAGACCAGTTCCTCTATCTATGCGACGGTTTTGAAGATGTGGAAACCGATTTTCCGCACAAAGAAATCGACTGTAACAAAGGCTGGCTTGGCTCCTCTCCTAAAAGCGGCATTTTACTGGAGAAAAAATTCACCTTCGACGAATTCCATCCCCAAGCAAACTATGCAATGCTGCTTCCTTTTTATTCCGGGGGAATCGAAGTGTTTCTCAACGGAACCAGGATCGGATATCCATCCGACTTTTCCAGTTTAGAGAACAGAAAATCCATTTATTCTTTTCCCAATGTCAAACCGATCCCTCAGGGAGTTCTAGCGGAACAAAATACGATTCGGATGAAACTGGGTTATCCCCGATTGAACGGTTCTTTTCGCCCTATCGCCATCGGACATTTCCAAACGATCCATCAGAAATGGCTGCTTTGGTTCACTCGTTTCTCCAGCCAAATCGCCATTTGTATGTTCATCGCCGCTTATTTCTGCATCTATTTTTTGATTCGAAAGGAAGAGGTGTATCTTATCTATTTTTCTTTGATCAGCCTAATCGTCGCCTTATGGGGAGGAGGATATTCTTCTCTCCTCTACTATCTTCCCATCCCTATCTCTCTTTTGGAAATGATCACTTTTTCGGGAGCGACCGTCATTCCCATGCTGATGCTTTGTTTCTTCAGAAGTTTCAACAAACAAAAGTTCAATGTAATCGATACGGTTGCTTTCGGGATTTATTTTCTGTTTTTTGCAGCATCCTTTTTGGAGATACTTCTCATCGGTTCGATACGAAATTATTACACTTATCTATTCGTTCCTTTCATCCAATGTAATTTCCTATTTATCATCTACATGACCTTTCTTTGTTACCGTCTAACAAAAAAACATCGACAATATGGCGGATTGCAGCTTATCGGTTTTTTATTTATACTCGTATTCTATATCGAGAGTGCGTTCGTTTTCCTAGGATATCTTCCTTGGAGTCCTTTGATTTTGGAAAGTTTCGTTGCCTTCGTAATTTTATTTTCCGTCATACTTGCCATCCATTTTTCGGAGACCTATACCGCATTGGAAGTCACTAGAAAAGGATTGGATGATCTGAACCACAATCTGGAAGAAGAAGTGGTCATAAGGACCAAACAAATTCACGATCAAAAAGAAATTTTAGACAGAGAATTAAGAATCGGCCGTACCATACAAAGTTCTCTCCTTCCTAAAATCACTCATTCCGATTTAAATAAATCCATCGCGTTCGATTACGTACCTTGTATGGAAATCGGAGGGGATTTTCTGGACATTTATTATGATCCTTCGCAAAAAAAATTAGGGATCTTTATGTGCGATGTGTCCGGTCACGGAATCCCTGCGGCGCTTCTCGCTTCGATGACAAAAATCGCACTCCATAACTGGGTCGATTACATCGATTCCCCGAAAGACATGATGAACAATATTGTGCAGCATCTGAAAGGAAATCTGCATGGAAATTTCATTACCGCCGCCATCTCCACCATCTATCTGGATTCGGGAAGAATGATCACAGCCAATGCGGGCCATCCGGAAACCATTCTCATTCGTAAATCGGGAGTATTGGAACGAATCCGTCCCAAAGGTTCCGCCATTTCGGATCTATTGAAAAAGGAATTCCATGTTGCGGAATCGCAGTTGAAGAAGGGAGACAAGGTTGTCGTTTATACGGACGGAATCACGGAAGCCAAATTCGATCATTACTCTATGTTTGGTGATGAAGAATTTCCTAAATTCCTTCAACAAAACAAATCTTTAGGTTCCGAAAAACTGGTGCAGGCAGTTTTCAAAAAACTCTCCGAACTTCCGGAACAATCCATCCGCATACGGGACGATAAAACTCTGCTCGTATTCGATTTTTCATTCTAAAAAGAATTTAGAATTCGGAAGCGGTTCCAAATTTATGGTTTAATCAAAATCCTTCCCTGTTAGAATTTATCCATACAGGGGACTCCATGATCCAGGGCAATTATTTCCAAACTAACGAAGATTTAAAAGAACACTTCCATTCTCTAATCGATTGGGAGGAAATCGTTCCCGTTTACGAACACGATTTCGAAGATGCGAAAACTTACGCACAAACGAATCATCCCCGTTTGGAGATGGCTCCCTCCTCCACGGAAGAAGCTCTAGCTTATTATGAAGAAGTTTTGAATTCTTGCGGAGAAATCTCAGGAGTTTACGTTTCTCAAGTAGCGCAGGATGTAGACCACGAGGGACTCAAATACGAAAACGGAACAGTCACTCATCCTCAAGCGATGGTGGATGTCATTCATAAATACCATGATGCGGGACTCGGCCCGGCAGGTTTCAAGCGCAAATACGGCGGGTTAGGTGTTCCCAACGTAGTCAAAGCGATGATCGCAGAATTGATGTACAGATCGGACAGCTCTATTACGATCGCAGTGGGAAGTATGGGACTTGCCAGCATTTTAGAACGATGTGCTTCCGAAGAAATGAAGGAAGAATGGATTCCCAAACTCATATCCAACCGTTATACGGTCACTATGGGACTTTCAGAACCGGACTTCGGTTCCGATCTTCCTAACATTACCACCAAAGCGGTCAAAAAAGGGGACGATTGGTACCTAACAGGTACAAAACGATTTCAAACGGTTGCCTGCGGAATCAACGGAGAACCGGGAATGACTCTGACTTTGGCAAGAACAGGAACGCAAGAAAGCGGTGCCAGAGGTCTTTCTTTCTTCATAGTGGAAAACAAAGACTACGAAGTTTCAGGAATAGAAAAAAAGCTGGGAATCAAAGCATCTGCCACTTGTGAGGTGGTATTTGAAAATAGCAAAGGGTATCTCGTAGGAAAAGAAGGTTTCGGACTGGTAAAATACGTGATGGGGATGCTGAACGGAGCACGACTCAGCGTTTCTTCCCAAGGAACAGGAATCGCCACGACTGCTTACGAAGAAGCGAAAAAGTATGCAGAAGAAAGAATCCAATTCGGCAAACCGATCATCACGATCCCCGCAGTAAAACGAATGTTAGATCGAATGGAAAGGGAAATCGCAGGAATGCGCTGCCTGATGGTGGAAGCCGCCTACTCCGTAGACAAATACTATTGGACGGAAGACTTAAAAGGCCTCGACCCTGAAAGTAAAATCGTCAAAGATGCAAAATTCTGGGAAAAGGTAGCCAACACTCTCACTCCTATTTCTAAATATTATAATTCGGAAATGTGCAACGATCTTGTTTATGATGCTCTTCAGGTATTCGGTGGAGCGGGATACACGGAAGATTACGATCTATCCAGACTCTACAGAGATGCCCGCATTACCAACATATACGATGGAACCACCCAAATCCAAGTCAACGCAGCCATAGGAGGAATCACTTCCGGTATGTCTTCTACGGGAATTTTCCGCCAATACCTGGATTTGCGTTCTTCTGAAATCAAAGATGTTCCTCTTCTTTCCCAAGTTCGCTCTCGATTCGAAGAGATCGTAGAAACTTGGAAAAAAATTTCAGAAGCTTCCGTCAGAGAAGAATATGCTTTCGAAGTTGTGGAATCCGCAGCCAGACTTGTGGTGGGAATTTTACAGGAAAGAGCGCATCTGAAATCGATAGGAGAAAAAAAGGAAAAGAGAAAATCTTGGAACCGAAAATTCCATACCGATTCTCTAGCAATTCTTTCTGCTAATTTGATTCAGTTGCAGAATGCAGTTTGATGTCTTAAAAGACATTCGGGAATACGTTTTTGATCCCTGTGGCAATCGAGTCAGTCAGGTACAACCGGAGCTTGAAAGTGCGGAGTATGGCGCCTGCACTTTCGAGTTAGACGGTCTAAAAATCAGATTCCGCATTTCCAAAAAAACTCCCACAAAAACCGGTCAATTCGTAACCTTATGGAAACGAAGTAAGGAAGGCCCGATCGTTCCTTTTCATCGCAATGACAAAACGGATTACTTTATCATCAGCGCTAAAGATGAAAATCGATTCGGACAGTTTATTTTTCCGAAACAAGTTCTATACGAAAAAGGAATTCTCTCCGGAGAAAAACCGGGGAAGTTGGGATTTAGAATCTATCCTCCTTGGGACTTAGCAGGGAACAAACAAGCAAAGAAAACGCAAGATTGGCAATTGCACTACTTCGTAGAAAGTCCTATGAATAAATCCGTGGATATAAAAAGAGTTAAATATTTGTTACATCTTTAAATAATCGAATATTCTACTGATTTGGCAAAAAGATTAAGATAAAGTTATGTGGAGTTCATCTACGAAAGAGAAAGAACTAACTTAATCCCTTCGTCAATTTGCATCAAACTTCTATGTTTTAGATTAGAAACTTTGTTCAAAAATCTTTCTCTATCAAGAGTAACGATTTGAGAAATATTTGCGACAGAGTCTTTAGAAAGATGAGTCTCTTTTTTACTGAGTGAAACGTTTCCAGGAGCGTCAGCGAGATTTATGTTGGTAGTCAATGGAACGACTATAACAGTATTGATGCTGCTATCATTAAAAGCATCATCTTGAATTATAATGACAGGTCTTTTAAAACCTGATTCAATCTAGCAGTGATGTAATCTTTTGAATGGTTTTGGATGAATTCTTCCAGTGCTTTTGCGAATAATTGGCTTCTAGGAATCCCGAGCTTTTTAGCAGTTTTCTCAGCCAAAATAAATAGATCATCGGGAATGGAAATTGCCGTTTTCATACCAATGGTATAACTCGGGTATAACCAAAATCAAGCATTTTTAGTAGCCATATTTCTAAATGTGACTCAAGCACATGATAGAAACATTTCAATAAATGAAAATCCGATGCAGGTCCTAACAAAAAAAGCCAGAGAAATTCTCTGGCTTCGAAATGTGACGTAAGGATTGGAATTTAAACGGAAACCAATTCTTCCGATTTCGCTTCCACTATGGTGATTTGCGGTTTCGCAGAAAGTTGAATTCCTTCGGCAGTTCCCATAATCTTTCTTGCGATTCGATCCGGGAATGAATATGCGAAAATTCTCTTCCAAACGGATGCGAACTGTTTGATGAACCCACCGGTATTGTAGTGTTGTCCGTATTTCTCACATAACTCTTGCAATTTGGGAGCGATCTCACGGTATCTTTTTGCAGGAACATCAGGATACATATGATGTTCTATTTGATGGCTGAGGTGACCGGTCATCAGATAAAAGAAGTTCCCTCCGCTGAGATTCGAAGAACCTTTCAACTGACGAATGTACCATTCTCCTTTCGTTTCCCCTTCGATTTGTTCCGGAGTGAAAGTTTCCGCATTCTCGGTGAAGTGACCGCAGAAGATGATGGAATAGGTCCAAAGGTTACGAATCATATTCGCAATAAAGTTTCCTAAAAACACTTTAGGAAAGTTGAGTCCTGCAAGCAGAGGAAAGAAAAGATAATCTTTCACCAATTGAAGTTCCGCTTTTTTGAAGAAAACATCTCTGTATTCCTTAAGACTTTTTTTCTTTCTTTGTTTTTTAGGAATCTCCATATATTCCACTTTGTAACCGTGACCGCCCACTCCCCATTGAAAGTTAAAAGCGAGAAACACATTTGCGATGGATTGGAAAATATGTGCCGGCTTCCATTTTTGTTCTTCGGATAATCTCGTGAAGTGGTAACCGTAGTCGTGATCTTTTCCGACCACATTCGTAAACGTGTGGTGCATATAGTTATGATAAAATTTCCATTGCTTCGAATCGGACACAATGTCCCACTCGAAGGTTCTTGAGTTGAATCTAGGATCGTTCATCCAGTCGTATTGGCCGTGCATTACGTTGTGACCGATTTCCATATTGTTCAGAATTTTAGAACCTGCAAGCAGTAAGGTTCCTACCGTGAAAGTGATCGGTTCGAAACTGAAATGAATCAATCCCCTTCCTAAAATTTCCGTATAACGATAGGCACGATGCACTCTTCGGATATGATCCGCATCTTCCTGACCGATCTTCGCCATCACATCGGTTCTGATCGCTTCCAACTCAGCTCCGAAAGCTTCTGTTTCTTCTTTAGAAAGTTTTTTACTTATTGTTTTCATATACGTATCCTCTTAACATTTCCCCGAATTTATTCTTAAAGATCCAACTCTAGTTTTTCATCCGCACGAGAGAGACAAAGTTGTATGTTCTCTTCGCCGCCGTCGGATATGCTTTGATTTTGCATATTTGTGACGGAACCGCTTACTTTTTTACACGAACATGTATGACAGATTCCCATTCTACAACCGCTAGGCGGGTAGATCCCCTGATCTTCTAATTCCTCTAAGATCGATTTTTCCCCTTTGAGAAGAACCGTTTTGTGGGATTGAAGTAAAACCACTTCTTTAGGACCAGTGCTTTCAAAATTGGTTTGGATCTGATTCGGAAGGAGAAATAACTCGGAAATCACTTTGTTTCCCTTCAATAATTCCTTTGCGGAATTTTGCAAAGGAGCAGGCCCGCAAAGATATACGGGACGTTCCGAAAGATCGGGAACAAATGCATTTAACATTTCTTTGGTTAAAAAACCGGAATCAAAACCTTCCGCAGGAACATCCGTAAGAACATGTTTGATTTCCAACCAAGGACATTTACTTTCCAATTCGCAGAAGGAAGAGAATAAAATGATGTCTTCCTTAAAACGGGAGAAATAAAGAAGTTTCGCCTGACCTTTATAATTTGATTCTTGTAAGGTTTTTAAAATGGAATGAATGGGAGTGATTCCGCTTCCTCCCGCAATGAAAAGCAGTTTGTTCGGAACTTCTTTTTCCAAAACGAAGTCTCCGCTTGCCGTTCCCAATTCGACCACATCCCCTACTTTCAATCTTTCGTTGATGAAATTGGAAACGAGTCCCCCTTTCTGTTTTTTCACAGTGATGGTGGGGTATTTTTCGGAAGGAGAGGAAGATAAGGAATAAAACCGTGTGACCCTTCTTCCTGCGATTTCCACAGTCACGGGAAGGTGCTGTCCTGCGACAAATCCCTTCCAATGGCGGTTTGTTCGGAGAACGATTGTTTTCGAATCTGAGGATTCGGAACGGATTTCCATCACTTTCGCTTTCACAGTAGAAAGGGAAAAAGTAGGGTTAATTTCCTCTAAAAGGAACTCTAGCCAGTTTTTTGGCTGAAAATACTCCCAATACTCTTTGGGATTATGGTAAACAAACGGGAACGCTTTCATTTTTCGCCTCTTTTTTGGTAAACAACTGTTCACAGAGTTACCATACACTGTTAGATATGTCAATCCGGAATCTGTATTTTTTCTCCTTGCTCGAAAAAAAAAGTGAACAATCGTTTACCAAGATTCATTTATGAAGCTCAACCAACGTTACCAACAGAAACTACGCACCAGATCCACACTCATCCAAGCCGCTCTGAAGCTGATGGGAGAAGAAAAGAGTTTGGGAGAGCTCAGTCTCAGAGAAGTCGCAGGAGAAGCAGGGATTGTTCCCGCCGCATTTTACAGGCATTTTAAGAATATGGAAGAGCTGGGCTTGGCCCTTGTGGATGATTTGGGAGGAAAACTACGCACCATCCTGCGGGAGGCCCGCAAAAAGGGAGCTTACAAAACGGCTCTACAAGAATCCATCGCATTGTTTTTCGAATATGTGAAGTCGAACCGGCTTCTCTTTCGCGCCATCTCAAGAGAACGAACGGGAGGAAGCAAACGCATCCGGCAGTCCATTCGAAATGAAATGTCTTTCATCGCCTCTGAGTTAGCATCTGATATGCGACTTCCTAAGTTCGTCCCTTTTTCCGATATAGAATTCATCTCCGAGATGATCGTCACCAACGCATTCCACATGGCGGGAGAATATCTGGATTCGGATCCGAAAGACAACTTGAATGAAAAAAGAATCAAAACCAAAACAGTAAAACAGCTTAGATTGATCTTCACGGGAGCGATCAAAGGCAGAAAAGCAAGAAGAAGCAGAACTTTGTCATGACAATTCATAAAAGAAAACTGATCCACAATGTAGAAAAAATCAAAAAAAGATCCAACTATCAACCGTTTGTATTCGGTAAACCTGTACTGCTCTGGATTTTTATGGGTTTATTGGGAGGAAGCATCGCAGGAGGATATTGGATTCTACTGGAACACCTAACTCATTTTATGGCTCAATTCCAAGGTTGGTTTGTGATTCCTCTGATGGCAATCTCCGGACTTGTTGCGGGACTCATCATCCATTTCATAGGAGATCCGGGAGAACTCAAACTCATCGTCAATAATATACGTTTCAATCGGGGAAGGCTCGAACCTAAAAACAATCCTTCCATGTTTTTATCTTCCTTACTTTGTATTTCCTCGGGAGGGAGTTTAGGGCCGGAAGCTCCTCTTGTGCAAATCACAGGTTCAACGGGTTCTCTTCTGGGAAAAATACTTCGCCTTAAAGGAGAAAACTTTCGTTCACTTACGATTGCGGGTATGGCTTCCGGATTCACCGCACTATTCGGAGCTCCCTTGGGAGGGAGTTTATTTTCTCTGGAGATACTTCATCACAAACATGTAGTGGAATACTACGAAGCCATCCTGCCAGCACTCGTTGCAAGTAGTGCCAGTTACGTTGTGTTCGCATTGATCGTTCATTTGGGATTCGGACCTGTTTGGAACTTTCCTTATTACCATTTGGAATCGATGTTCGATTTTCTTTATGCTGTGTTATTCGCTCTTGTCGCCGTCGTAGTGGGATGGTGTTTTATTTATCTTGCCAAGTCTTTGCAATTCTTTTGGAAAAAAACGAAACTTCCTATCTATGCAAAGATGTTTCTGGGGGGACTCATCTTGGGAATCATCGCCTATTATCTTCCTCTCACTCGGTACTTCGGTCATGAGGAAATCAATACGATCCTTACGGGAGAATATACGATTTCCTTTTTGGTGCTTCTTCTTATTTTTAAAATCTTCTCCATTCTCATCACTGTGACATCCGGCTGGAGAGGAGGATTTATCATTCCCTTGTTTCTAGTGGGAACGGTCTTAGGCTCTCTACTGCACCATCTATTTCCGGAGATCAATCTCAGTTTAGCAACAATCAGTTGTATGGCGGCTTTGAATGCATGCGTCACACGTACTCCTTTAAGCACTGCGATTTTACTCTCTTCCATGACAGGTTTCCATTATTTCGTACCGATCACCTTTGCCAGTTTGACCGGTTATTTTTTCTCTCCGAACGATCCTTTCATCTCAACGCAAAAAACTCAGGAGGGTTTATAAATATCCCGATTTAGGATATTTATAAACCGAAACTTATGCCGATTAGAATCGAACTATCAGAATACGGAAATACAGGTTTTCAAAAAATCTTGGGTCATAATCCCAAAGTCACGGACAGATGGAACGCATTGGAAGAATCCTTATTCCAAGAGACCGAACTAGGAGCCGATCTTTTGGAACAAGTTCGAAGAACAATGGCATTTGAAAACAAATGCGAATATTGTATGGTAAAAGCTGGAAGAGCGGAGATTTCACCGGAAGACAAAAGAACGGGACTGGCAGCAGCATTTGCGGACTTGTTCGTCAAAGATCATCTTTCCATTTCTCAATCCCATTTTCAAATTTTAAAAGAGGAATTCAGCGATAAAGAAATTGCGGAACTCTGTGCCTTCATTTCTTTCACTTCCGCTTCTCAAAAGATAGGAAGAATTTTTCACCTAACGGAAGACTATCAATTGAATCGAAAGACAACGATGGAAGAATTGAATTTAAGGAAAGAATAAACCGGCCGTGAAACGGCCGGTGGGAATGCGACGGATCAGCCGAAAACGTCTGTCACGTAACGACTGCTTGTTTTCTCCAAAGTTTCCATCCATATTTCGGCTTCCTCTTCGGAAACGTTTTTGTTTTCCCGATAGATCTTCAAAAATGTTTCTCTCACCGCGGGGGCCATTCTTCTTCCGTCCCCGCAGACATAGATCTTAGCGTTTCTGTCGATCAGATCCATCACGGACTCTCTTTCCTTCCACAATCTATGTTGAACGAATTGCACTCCGTCCTCTTCCGCAAAAGTAAACGCAGGTTTTACGGTCACGGCTCCGAGAGATTCCCATACCTTCATCTCTTCTTTGTAGAGAAAGTCCACATCAGGATGATCGCATCCGAAAAACAAAACGGCCTCTCCTAATTTTCTTTCGTTCTTTGCCTGAATCCCTCTTTCTTCGATGAATCCTCGGAAAGGAGCAAGGCCTGTTCCCGCACAAACCATAATGACGGGAGTTTCCAAATCTTCAGGAAGATGGAATGCCGCTTGCGAAGGACGAACGGAAACTGAAATTTGAGAACCTACTTCCGCCTGACTTAGATGATGTGAAGCAACTCCTTGGAACCTACCCTGGCCAGACCAAGCGGGAGCATCCACAATGGCAACGGTCAAACTGAGCTCATCCTCTTTTCCCAAAGGAGAAGAAGAGATGGAATATTGCCTTGCCTTCAAAGGAGGCAGCATCTCCAAAAAATCCCCGAAAGAAATCATACAGGATGCGTATCTTTCCAAAAGATCCAAAACACTGACTCTTTTCTCCAAAATTTCTTTGCCGTAAGAATCCTCTTTTGCAAGAGCAAGGAGCTGGTTTTTCTCAGGAGGACAAGGACTTGAATTTCCCAGAATCTCTACTTGTTTCTTCGTAGCAGGTTGAGACAATTCCGGATAATGTAACAACACTTCGCTGATTTTCACGGGATAACCTGTAGGCAGATGCGTTTGTCCCTCTTCGGAAGTTCTAATTACGATTTGAGTTTCTGAATGCAGTCCGAATCGTTTCAATGCGCGTTCCACATTCACAACCGGATTGGAAGGAAGAACGGTCAGGTAATCTCCCGCTCTGTATCTCATTCCTTGGGGAAGCGCCATGCGGATATGTCTTTTGGAACGACCCATAGGAGAACTCATATCCACAAGTTCCCTGTTTTCCAAGATGGTTGCCAAACCCAAGTCGGATTGTTTCAAAAGAGAAGAACGAACTTCCCCGATCACTTCCACTTTTAAGCTAGGTTCGGAAGCTGCCGCCTTTGTCTGTTTTCCGAAATGACCGGAAATACCTGTCCAAAAAGTTTCATACCAAGAATCGAAATCTCCAAAGAAATCCCCTCTTGCATCGGCTTCTCCTCTTTCTAAAATCCTTTCCGCACCGGCAAACGCCAGTTTTTCGTCCACTTTTTTAGGAATTGCCTGATACGTACGAGCCCAATCCCTGTTTCCACAACCGAATACACAGAACCTAACTCCGTTTAAATCTCCCGGAGACAAACCTTCCAGCCAATGTACGAATTGTTTTCCATTGTCGGTAGGTTGTCCTTCGTAAGAAGCGGTGACTACTACTACTGCGCCTTCTTTAGGAAGTCTTCCCGCATACTCATCCATAGTTCCGATCACTGCAGAATAACCTTGATAAGATGCATTCGAAACGATTTTTTCCGCAAACGATTCCGCAGAACCGCTATTAGATCCATATAAAACTAGAAGAGGGGTTTTGGCTGCGTCAGATCCTGCAGTCTGGTTTGAAGTTTTTTGAGATAAATAGGAAAAGGAAGTTTCCTCGTAGGAAGTGTTTTTTGCGGAAACGGAAGAAGCTGTTCTTAAAGAAGGTTTTCTTTTTCTCACTCGGATAAAAAACTGATCCGGCTTCAAAGTTAAAGTCTCTTTGATTTTCAATTGATACGAAGGATCGTTTTCCAATAGATCAAATCTTTGCAAAATCATCGCTAAAACAAGCTGTGCTTCCTGCATAGCGAAAGGTCTTCCGATACAGGCTCTTTGTCCGTTTCCGAAAGGTTTCCAAGAATTGGGAGGAAGTTTGTCATAAGCTTCTTGTTCGAATCTTTCCGGACGGAACGATTCCACATCTTCTCCCCAAACAGTAGTATCACGATGAAGGCTGGGAATTAAAATGAAAGCAGTGTCGGTCGTTTTGACAGGATATTTTCCTCCGATCACAGTATCTTCGTAAGGACGGAAAGAAATGGCCGGTGCCGTAGGCCAAATTCGAAGGGTTTCTTTCAAAACTTGATCCACATATTTCAGTCTCGCCAAATGTTCATATCTAGGAATGTCATTGCCTAAAACGGAATCCACTTCTTCTCTGATTTTTTGAAGTGCTTTTGGGTTCTTCAAAAGTTCGTAAATAGCAAGAGACAAAAGTCCACTGGTGGTTTCGTGACCAGCGATTAAAAAAGTCACCATCTGATAACGAATATTTTCATCGCTAAGCCCTTCTCCCGTAACAGGATCTCTTCCTTGAAGCATTAAATTGAGAAGATCTTTTTTGTCCGTAGGATGCGCTTTTCTTTCCGCAATCAAATCGTCGGACACCTTATGCAAATAACGAATGTCAGCATCATACTGCCTTTTGGTGAGAAGCATCAATTGTGTCTGAATGGAAAGTCTTCTGGTTCTAGCACCAGATTCCTTCAGCGCTCTTACCATAGCATGCACGAAAGGATGCATTTCATTCTGATAAAAACTGTTAAAACGAAAGTCAAACGCACAAAGTGCGATCGTATCCAAAGTAAGCTGAGTCATATTTTCGGAAACTTCAATGGGAACATTCTCACCTAACCGTTCCCATTTAAGAACCAATTGTTCGGCGATATCATACATAGGATCGAACATGTTTTTGATCGATGCAGGGCCGAAGGCAGGAACCAAAATACGATGCGCCTTTTCCCAGTTAGGTTCATGGGTGTAAGCAGTGAAAAGACCGTCTTTGGAAAAAGAACGGATTTTCTCCAAAGGAGCGCTCACCTTTTTATCGAACCTGGATTCGTCGCAAAGTTCATCAGCGAGTTCTCTCGAACTGATGAAAAGAGTTTCCGCACCGGGAAGACTCAACTTGAAAATAGATCCATAGGCCTTGGCCAATTTCATTAAGGATTGAACGGGAGCGTTCGGATCAATGTCCTTCACATTGCCTAGGATGGGGTCCGGTTTTGGGCCGGGGATGGGAGAGTCTTTTACGATGTGCATGTGGTACCTACCGATTTCAGTGAAAGAATCACTGATCCTATAGACTCACACAAAAAAGAACATAGTTCTTTTTTACAGAAAATATTTTCCTCTTTGTCAAATAATTTCTGAACTATCCTTCACTTTGTTCTGAACTGTTTTGCCTTTCATCCCAAAATAGAGAGCTACCGCAAGGAACCGAAAATGGACAATCCTTAAAGCTTCAAACTCAGGATGACGGTAAGACCTTCTCCCGGTTGGGAAATGGTGCTGATCACACCTTCCAACTGTTCTGTCAGATTCCGCACCAACATAAATCCCAAATGGTTCCCTGTCTTAGGATTGATCATTCCGGGAAGACCTTCCCCATCATCAGACACCACTAAATTCACATGGTTGTTGATTTTGTTCAGATGGATTCGAATCTCTCCTTTCTGACCGGAAGGATAGGCATATTTCAAAGAGTTGGTGATGAGTTCGTTCAAAATCAAACCCATCGGTAAAGCTCGTTTCAAATCGATCTTCACAGGATCCAACTTCACGGAAAACAGAACCTTCTCCGGATCGATGACATACATTTCCGAAAAGGAATGAATCAAATCCTGAATGTAGGTATGAAGATCCAGTTTATCGATATCGGAAGAACGATATAAACCTTCATAGATTTTAGACATGGAATGAATTCTGGATTGAGCGTTTAAAAAAATCCGTTTCGAATCTTCATCCTTTAAATTGTGAAATTCAAAACTCAATAGGCTGGAAACTACATTCAAACTGTTTTTCACACGATGCTGCAGCTCTTTCAAAAGGATCTCTTTTTCTGCGATGGATTTTTGTAGTTCTTTTTCTGTCTGTTTGATTTGAGTGATATCGTTATTGATGCTGAGTAGATAATGTTCACCGTTGATTTCGATCTGTTCGACGAAAATCTGAAGCACACCGGTTTCTCCTGTTTTGCGAAGAAATTCGAGTTCGATTCCCTCCACCTTTCCAGTCTCCTTCAGAATGGACATCATCCAATCCAAACTGTTCGGATTGACCCAAAACTCCAGTTCGGCGGAGGTTCTACCGATCACTTCGGAACGGCTCAACCTAAACATCTTCAAAAACTCGTCATTTACATCCACATAAACACCGTCCTTGTAACGGGACAAAGACATCCCCAAAGGGCTGGTTTTGAAAATGGTGGAAAATCGAATTTCGCTCGCCTTTAAATTCTCTTGAATTTTATATTCCTCCGTCACATCCCGAAAGACAAGAACGACGCCTAACGTCTCTCCGTTTTCATTCAGAATGGGAGCGCCGCTGTCTGAAATTTGATATTCTTTGCCATCTTTAGAAAGTAAGGCGGTATGATTGGCAAGACCCACGATTTTTCCCGTCTGCAGAACCTTATCCACAGGATTTTCCACCGGTTTTCTGGACTTTGCGTTTACGATCTTAAAAACATCAGAGATCGTATGACCGAGCGCATCGTGGTAACTCCAACCGGTCAGTTTTTCCGCAATAGGATTCATTTTTGTGATCGCACCGTGGTTGTCCGTAGCGATCACAGCATCACCTATCGAATTTAAGGTGACTCTTAGTTTTTCTTCTTTCTTCTTGGTTCTCTGATTGGCTTCGAAGAGTTCGAAAGCCATTTCAATGGAAGACTGTAAAACAAAATCGCCGGAGTTTTTGATCACATATCCGTAACGAGTGATTCCTTTTACCCTTTCCACCATCTCCTTTTCCGAATGAGAGGTGAGAAATACGATGGGGACTTCTTGGATTTCCAAGATCACTTTGGAGGTTTGGGTTCCGTCGATCCCTGAGCCCAAATCGATATCCATCAGAATCAAATCGATTCCTTTCTGTTTTTTGACGGTTTCGATCGCCTTTTCCCCTGAAGTAGCGGATATTACATTATAACCAGCAAATCGTAAAGATTGTGACTCTGCCATACCGATGATAACATCGTCTTCAACTAACAGAAGAGTTTTTTTATCTTTTTCATTACTCATCGCTGCATCCTCCCCTCACCCTATTTTAAGAACAAATTAGATTGGAAAAATTGTAAATTGAGAGGGAAAAATCCATTTTAACATATAATTTTAAAATTTGAACCAGAAAGATTCGGCCGAAGCGACACTGATTTTTTTACAAATAAAGGTAAAAGCTAACAAAAATTTTTACATTTGCGACAATTATGTCTACCTGTTCAGTAAGAAGGAAAATTCCCAGTTCCTACACATAACAGAGGTCAAATCAACGACCTTTCATAGAATCGCCTCTCAATTTCCTAAAAAGGGATTTTTATTGCACTACGATCAACAAAAAAATCAGTTTTACTTTAAAAAATTCGAATAAGCCAAAATACAAAATACGTGGACTAGTTTTGTGATTAGAACTTTCATGTCCAACGTTTAACTTTGCAAAAGTTAGACGTTGGACATATAGGAGCGTTTTGTGAGTCAAAAAATCAAACTCCTGTTCGGTGGTTTTTGTAAAAAGGGAAAAAGCAGCCCGAGTTATGTGAGCAAAAACAGATCATTCTTTCGAAGAGGAAGGTAACAGCACCCACCCCTTGCTCTTACTTAGATTCCGATCCGGACGGATCAGGTTCAAAAAAAGCCAAATTCTCGGGGCCTTCGTGGATCACGATCCTTTTGATTTGGCCTTTCGTTTTCGCAACTTCGTCTTTTAATCCGGAAAAAAACCAACGAGCCACATTTTCCGAAGTAGGGTTCACACCCTTAAAATCAGGATGGTCGTTGATCAAAATATGATCGATGCTGTGTACAAGCTCTTGGAGGCGATTGCGGGCCGTCAGGAAGTCATAACTGATTCCATCCGGGCGAATGTTCTCATTTCCTGACAAAAACACCTCTACCTTCCAGGAATGGCCGTGGATGGGTTCATCCGAGCCATCCGGAAAATAATCGTAAAGGAAGTGAGCGGATTCAAACCTACCCTCAATGCGCACATAAAATTTCCCAAATTCCGAGGTAAACATTCCATTGACGAATAGACGACAGTCTATTATTTGTATAGTTAATTTCCTTTTTGAGGTATTCCGGCATGACTGAGTCAACAAAAGCCCGTTTTTATAAAGAAATGACAGTGGGAGAAGCCATTGCCATTCACCCGGAAGCTGGACTTGTTTTCTCCAGCTACCATTTAGGTGGATGCTCTCACTGCTCCATCAACGAAGTAGAGACCATCGAACAAGTTTGTATGGGATACGGAGTAGAAGTAGAGACTCTCATCGACTCCCTCAACAATCTTTTCGCAGAAGATTAATCTTCCTTCACTGTCCTAAGGGCAAGCCCCGGATTTTGTTTCACAAACTCCGGGTCGGGCTGCTTCGGGCTCCGCTTACGCTTCGGTCCTCCCACTCCCTTTTTATACTGAGTTCGTTTCTCTTCTTTTCTAGAGATCCTTATTTTCATTTTCGTCGGACTTAGAACCCGCCGCATCCCTCTTGCTATTTCTTAATCTGTCCCAATTGATTTTTTCGATGGATCAGCCATTCGTGAAGGTTCATCTGTGTTTCATTGATTACAAATTCCGAATAGTGATAGTATCTTCGATCTTTTGCATCCATCGTAAGTGGAACGAATTTGCTAGGGTCTTGGAACAATGCATTTGCAATATTGGAAGGCATAAGAGTGCTTTCTCCGTTCGTCAAATGAGTGTAAGATGCTACCGGTGTTAAGGAGAGGGAAGCTGATTTAGAAAGATCCAGATCCTTGGCACCTTTCGATACCAACAAAGCCTTTAACTTTTGTGCGCCGGCTTTTCCTGCAACCTCTTTCCTATCTAACTTTTGTAAGAATATATTCTTGCCTGTACTTGTAACATAAATGTTCACACTCGCACCGGACTTCACTAAAAATTCGGCGATATCGTATTGTTCCAGTTCAATTTGTACGAGCAAAGGTGTTTCATCATGAGCAGCACCAAAAGCTTCCCTAAATCCGCCGAAATTAGGATTCGCACCTTTATTCACTAACAATTTCGCAATTTCTAATGTTTTTGCCTTTTCTAAAGGAGAACGATTCCCAGCACGATACCTTAAGAAACCGGAGCCATAAACGCATTCTCGTGATCTTAAATTCGGATCGGCACCCTTTTCGAGTAAAAGTTTTACCAAATCAATGTCTCCGATTCTTGCGGCCATATAAAGTGACGATTCGCAATCTATATCGTTCGGATCTCCTCCATCCAATAAACGTTGTTTGGCTTCCTCTGTTTTACCTTCTCCAATTATACGAGGTAGAGGCGTTTTACAATTTGAGGTAAAAAGCGCAGCTACGATCAGCAATGTAAAAATTCTTTGGTTCATTTAAATCACTCCGTTCCCCATCTTTGAAAGAAAATTCACAAAGTATATAAAATTTTTCAAATATTCTACCATACAAATTGTTAAACTAAGCACAACTCGCCTTGACCGAAAAACTATCCACTCCCTCTTGGTAATTTAAAATAAAATGCGAGATCCTTTTCTATCGAAGTAATATTCGCTTTCACAAGAGGAACATTTATAACGCCCGTAACTCGGAATGACTTTAGGAGCACTGCAGCTAGGACAAAGCACTGTTTTTAAATTCCCTGTAGAAAATCGAATCGATTCCTTATGACGATCTCTCCATCCGAAAAAAAGAAAACAATGAGCAAGCGAAAATCCTAACATAAAACCGACGACATGCGAATAAAATACATAAGCGGTTTCATTCGCCTGCATTTCCCAGAACATAACAATAAATTGATAGGGAACCCAAAATATAAGGCTTGTTACTACGGGAAGATCCGAAAACATGAATTTTTTGGTAATGAGAGTCGTTTTTACTTTCGGAAAAAACACAATATACATTCCCAAAATTCCGGAGACTACACCGGAAGCACCTAATATAGGTAAGGTAGAATTCCAATTCAAAAGAACATAAGATAAATTTACAAAAATAGAAAGAAAGACCAATACTATAATAAAAAGGAAATGGCCTAATACATCCTCAATATTGTCCCCATACATGTAAAAGTAGATACAATTGATTAGAATTTCCCAAAAGCTTTTATGGAAAAAGATGTTCGTTACAAGGGAGTGTAAATCCACTTCTTTAGAAGCTTGAAACAAATCCAACCGAAACACGTTCGTAAAAAATACGAAAATCCAAATCAATATTAGGAAAAAGGTAACGAAGGGAGTGATGGAACGATGATTTGCTTTTTCAATAATAAACATAAATCATCGCCATAGCACCTAACTTAAACTAAAGTTGATTTTCAGCAAGGAATATTTATTTACTGAATCGTATCACTTCGTTTCGAATGGGTTTCACAGTTTGCAAGTATGCGAATATTGCGGATAAATCTTCCTTGGTCATATTCCCATACATTCCCCAAGGCATAATCGTGTTATAACCTTCTTTTTCGACAACATGAGGTTTGTACGTTTTGGAATCGAAACTTTTAAACAGATTTACGAATCGATCTTCCGACCAATTTCCGATTCCTGTTTCCCGATCGGGTGTGATATTGGAAGAACGAACCACACTGCCGTCTCCCATAGGAAATTCAAAACCGCCAGCGAGTTCCATTCCTTCTATCGGTTTTCCTTTTTCTTGTTTCGTATGGCAGTCCGCACAACTCGCAGCAGTAAATAGATACTTACCATATTCCAAACGATCGGAAGGTTTCGGGATCTGTGTGAAATTAGCTTTCGTAGGAATGGTGCGAATGATTAGATTCATAGGAAAATCGGATTCGGATTGAGGGATTTCTTTTTTAATTGGTTCCAGGCTTCGCAAATAAACGATGATGGAATCGATATCTTCCGAATCCATCTTTCCATAATTCAGATAGGGCATCACAGGAAACAGAGGACGACCGTTTTTACTGACTCCAGTAGTGATGGCTCTTTTGATTTCTCCGTCCGTCCAGTCACCTAAGGAATCTGGAGTGATGTTGGGAGCGAAATACTTTCCTGGAAAACCGAGCTTCTGATTGAACTCTTCCCCACCCGCACCCAAACTTCCCGGGACAATTGGACCTGCATATAAATTCCAATCCCTTTGCGAATGGCAATCCATACAAGCGGCAACCGCATTCGCAAGATAACGACCTCGTTCCCATCGAGCAGAAGTGCGTTCGATTGTAATCGATTCCGGCTTTTCCTGTTTTGGAAAAGCAAACATGATATATAAGAAGAAACAGGCAGCGATCGCTGCCAAAACGGAGAAGGTGGAAATTAATATTTTTTTCACGAAGCAACCTAATTCTTGTTCTAAAAGTGAAATAGAAGTAACAAGAATCTTTGCACAACGCAACTAGAAACTCAAAACTATATTAGAATTTATGAATTCTATTTGAGAATGAAAATCAAATATAAACGAAGTTTAACGAAACGAATGAACCTATCTATATTTGAATCACTATCTTTCCGAAATGAGAACCAGATTTCAAATAATCGAGAGCTTCTTTCGTTTCAGATAGAGGGAAAATTCGGTCGATCACAGGTTTGAGTCCACTCGCTTCTATGGCGGCATTCATAGCCTGAAACGCCTTTCTTCCTCCCACGACAATTCCCTGCACCTTGATATTGTTCATGACAACAGGAAGAAGGTTCAGTTCACCGGAACGTCCTGCCAAAATTCCGATCAAATGAATCACTCCGAAAGGTTTGCAAGCGATAATCGACTGCTCCAAAGTTCCCGCTCCTCCTACTTCCACGATATGATCGGCTCCGATTTTTTCCGTTAGGCTGCGGATCTGTTTTCCCCATTCGGGAACTTCTTTGTAATTGATCAGAAAGTCGGCTCCCAAAGATTTTCCTTTGGATAATTTTTCCTCGCTGGAAGAAGTCAAAAATACTTTCGCCCCTGCTTGTTTGGCAAACTGCAATGCAAACAAAGAAACACCACCTGTTCCCTGTACAACGACAGTATGACCCGGAAGTAATTTACTGAATACATGAAAACTGGACCAGGCTGTGAGCGCTGCGCAAGGAAGAGTCGCACCCTCTTCAAAACTCAAATGTTTAGGCATGGCCACCAAACCGGTTTCGGGAAAAAGAATGTATTCCCGTAAGGTTCCGTCCAAAGGACCACCTAATGTGTGTCTCATTTCTTGATGAGTAGCGTGATCTGCGATCCAGTTAGGAGCGAATGTGGCAAGCACCTTGTCTCCTACTTTCCATTCAGTGACACCTTCTCCTATCTCAACTACTTCTCCCGCTCCGTCGCTACAAGGAACCATAGGAGTCGGAAACTTAGGATTGTATTTGCCCGCAATGACTAGGTTGTCCCTGAAGTTCAGAGATGCGGCTCGCATACGAACCAATACTTGGCCGGCTTTCGGTTTTCCCGGTTCGGGGGCGTCTGCTAAAGAAAGATTTTGAATTCCAAAAGAGGAGAGTTGAATTTGTTTCATTCGATTTTATATGTTTATATTTTTAGAGTGCTTCCGATTTCAGTCGGGAAGAACTACTTCGCCTTTTGCATTCAAAGGAAAAAAAGGATTGTGAGCAACCTCAAAAAGATGTCCATCCGGATCTTCGAAATAAGCGCTGTATCCTCCCCAAAAAACCTTTTGAGGCGTCTTGAGAATCTTAGCGCCGAGAGAACGAACTTTTTCAATCACCTCATCCACTTCCTGTTCGCTCTCCGCATTATAAGCGAGTGTGATTCCGGGAAATCCGCTTCCTTTTTCATCCACCTCAGCATCCTCGGCCAAAGACTTTCTGTTAAAAAGAGAAAGGACAAGGCCATTTAACTGAAAAAAGGCGACTGTTTCTTGGCTGGCGCTTGATTTTTTCCAACCTAAACCTTTCTCGTAAAATTGGAGAGAACGGGAAAGATCGGAAACTCCTAGAGTGATTAGGTTGAGTTTTTGTTTCATAATGAAATCTAATTCTTGAGGAAAATAAAATTAGGTAAAGTAAAAAGAGGCGGCCTATTTGTGGTACCTACCGCAGCTCCCCGAAAGGAAAGGGCAAAAAGGTGAAAACATTTTTAAAAAAATTTGCGAAAATGGAAAATGAATATCGAAAACAACTTACATGAGATATATGGAACGCATTGGGTGGCGGGTCTATGGAGTTCCTACCAAAAAACGGACATTAAAAAGCTCCTTTTTAGGAGACAAAAATGTCGAAGAAAATCAAATATTAT
>NZ_RQHW01000008.1 GCF_004770995.1 Leptospira idonii
ATTCTACTTTGGACTTTACAAGTCCTATGGAATTTCGTAAGATATATGATCAAAGGATTGCTTGATTTTTCTGTCCGAATTATTGTAGGAACTCCAGTTCGCCCCCGCCCTGAATAGGGTGGTGGAGGCGGGCCTTGTGGGCTTTCCCTCCCCTTGCCTCTATCACAACTTGCAAGGTTTGTCGCTTTATTGCACGATTTTGCAAAATTTTTTCAAATTTCTTTCACCTTTTTGCCATTTAACTTCAAATAATCGGAGGTTCTTTGGTTGACTCTTCTTTTCTCTCCTCTGATCTGTAAAATATGAAATACTTACATGCTATGATTCGAGTTTTGGATTTGGATGCCGCATTGGATTTTTTTGTAGGGATTTTGGGGCTGCAAGTGACTCGCAGAACGGATCATTCCGACGGCAAATACACACTCGTGTTTTTATCTACAGGAGAGCCGAATGCTCCGGAGATCGAACTGACGTATAACTGGGATCAGAAGGAAGCTTATACTACTGGCAGAAATTTCGGACACCTTGCATTTGAAGTCGATCATATCTATGAGACTTGCGAAAGAATCGCTGCAAGCGGAGTGGTCATCAACCGGCCACCTAGGGACGGACGTATGGCGTTTCTTCGTTCTCCTGATTCTATCTCTATCGAACTTTTGCAAAAAGGTGCCGCTCTTCCTCCCAAAGAACCTTGGGCGTCGATGGCGAATACCGGTCAATGGTGATCGCTTATATTCTAATTATGAAATAAAATGGAATGCTGTTTTGACACCGACCGCTAGGATGATGACGGACCAAGACGGTAGTTTCCAGAACTGGAGTGCCAGAAACAAAAGAACCATCAAACTAAAATCTTCCTTGTTTCGAATGGAATGGCTCCAAATCGGTTGATACAATGCGGCCGCTAAAATTCCCACCACACAGGCGTTAATTGCTATCATGGCCGATTTCATAAACGCATACGATTTCCATTTTTCCCAAACCGGCAAGGCAGCTAAGATCAGTAAAAAGGAAGGAAGAAAGATCGCTGTCAAAGCCAAAGAACTATGAAGATACATATATTCTTTCGTTACTGCCGCTCCTAAATAAGAGGAAAATGCGAAGAGAGGTCCGGGCACCGCTTGCGCCGCTCCGTAACCCGCCATAAAAACATCTTGAGAAACTCCGAAACGGGAAACCACTTCACTCTCCAAAAAAGGAAGCACTACATGGCCGCCGCCGAATACTAAGGAACCTGCAGTATAAAAACTTTCAAAGATAGAGAGGGAAGTATTTTCGTAAATTCGGGAAAAGATCGGCAAAAGAAGCAGCAGCATAAAAAACAAAACGAACATCACTATGCTGGACTTGGGGATTTTTACACTCGCATTCGCAGTGTTTGCATCTGCTGATTCGGCTTCTGTGAAAATAAACTTTCCAAGAATTCCAGAAAGCAGGATTAAAATCACTTGAAGAAAGGTAAAAGGGATCAAAATACAAGCGACCATCGTAAATACGGAGATACTCGCCTTTGCGGCGGTATTTGAAAAACGGATAGCCATATTTGCGACTGCATGCAGAACGATCGTGACTGCTGCGATTTGCAGACCTTGGATGATAAATTCGGTTTTATCGTTGGCAAAACCGGAGATTCCTATATAGACAGCTAACATTAAAATAGCGGAAGGAAGAGTGAATAAAAGCCAAGCGATTAAACTTCCCCAAAATTTTCCGCGAATATATCCGATTGCCATTCCTAATTGGCTGCTTGCCGGTCCGGGAAGAAACTGACAGAGAGCGGTAAGTTCTACGAAAGTTTTTTCATCGATCCATTTTTTCTTTATTACGAATTCATGATGAAAGTATCCTATGTGGGCAATGGGCCCTCCGAAAGATGTGAGTCCGAGTTTGAGAAAGCTGAGGATAATCTCTTTGAAAGCGCTGGAAGAACTGTCGATTTTCTGCATGGTTTACTATTTTACTTTTTCATTCGATTTCATCCAGCTTTTTAGAACGAAAAAAGGGAAATAAATTCTATTCGGAATCGAGTCTTGTCTTAATTTGTAAATTAATGCATCGTTTGGCAATATTAGGCGGCGGCGCTTCCGGTTGTTTTTCCGCAATCCAAGCCAAAGAATTCGGAAAACAAAATATATCCGTCACAATATTCGAAAAATCGAAAGAGCCACTTTCCAAAGTTAAAATTTCCGGAGGAGGCCGCTGTAATGTCACTCATCATTTATACGATCCCGAACTTCTATCCTTAAAATATCCTAGAGGGGAAAAAGAACTGCGTTGGGCTTTCGAATCCTTCCAACCCAAAGATACTGCGGATTGGTTTGCGAAAAGAGGAGTTGTTTTGAAAGCGGAATCGGATGGTAGAATGTTCCCCGTTACGGACGACTCTCAAACGATCATCGATTGTTTTCTGACTGAGATCAAAAAAAAGAGCATAGACCTTCGATTAGAGACTGGCGTCTCTTCCGTGTTTGTTGATGAGAATTCCGAGAAAGGAAAATTTCGCATTCTTTTGGATACGGGTCATGAACTCTATTTCGACTCAGTTGTCGTTGCAACAGGTTCCAATAAAAAAGTTTGGAATTGGATGGAGGCATTAGGACACAAAATCGTTTCTCCTGTTCCTTCTTTGTTCACTTTGGCTTTGGAGAATACCGGCCTCATCGGACTTTCTGGGCTTTCCGTTCCGAACGCATCTCTTCGCATTCTACCGAAAGGTAAAATACAAACGGGCCCTCTTCTCATCACTCATTGGGGATTCAGCGGTCCTTGTGCACTTAGGCTTTCCGCTTGGGAAGCGAGAACTTTATTCGAATTGAACTATCAAACCGATCTGGAAGTGAATTGGATTTATCCGGTCACATTGCAGGAGTTAGAAAATTCTTTTTTAGGATTCAAATCCGAATTTAAAAACTCCAAAATTGCCAATAAAAAATGGGAAGAAATTCCCTCTCGGCTCTGGGAATGGTTTCTGGAAACTCTCAACATCTCATCTGACAAACGTTGGGCGGATGTTTCCAAACAAGAGGTACGATCTCTTTCGGAAATCATTTGCAGATCCAAATTTAGAATGGCATCTAAGGGGGTTTTTAAAGAAGAGTTCGTCACTGCAGGCGGGATTTCCAGAAAGGAAATCGATTTTCGTACCATGCAAAGCAAACAGGTTTCGGATCTTTATTTTGTGGGAGAAACGATCGACATCGACGGAATCACCGGCGGTTTCAATTTTCAAAACGCATGGACCACTTCTACGATCGCCGCCAAACATGTTGCTGATAAATCCGTCCGTTAACGACGCAACTCTATATGTCTTATTTGATTCTATGGATTTGAATGAAGTCCACAGTCTGTGCCACGGAACCGGGCGCTCCGGAAAGGATCACCACAGTATCTCCCGAAGAAAGTTTGCCTTCCGCTTTTAAGGTTTTGCTCATAAATGCGATCATATCGGGGAATTTATCCATCATAGGCATCACATAAGGTTCCACCCCCCAATAGAGTTTCATCTTTCTTGAGGTTCCTAAAAAAGGAGTGAAGGAATAGATCGGTTTGATGGGACGAAACTCCGAGGACAAAAGAGAAGAGTATCCCGATCTTGTGAAGTTAATGATGGCTTTTGCATTGATGGATCGTGCGATCGTTTCTGCAGCGTTTCCTAGAGCGGTTCTTTCCACTTCCAATACGGTTCGATCCATTTGCCTCAAGTGAATGAGATGGATATGGGAATCTTCCGCAGCTTGGATGATTCGTGTCATTGTGGCAACAGTTTCCACAGGATACTTCCCTGACGCGGTTTCCCCGGATAACATTACCGCATCGGTCCCGTCCATCACTGCATTTGCCACATCGCTTGCTTCCGCTCTAGTCGGTCTGGGGTTATCGATCATGGTCTCTAACATTTGTGTGGCGGTGATGACAGGTTTTCCTTTTTGATTGAGTTTAGTGATCATTTCCTTTTGGATGATGGGAACGTATTGGCTGTCCAATTCCACTCCCAGGTCTCCTCTGGCAATCATCACTCCGTCGCAAGCGTCGATGATTTCTTCTATGTTTTGAATCGCTTCCGGTCTCTCTATTTTTGCGATGAGACCTGCGAAACTTTCCTTCATAAATTGGCGTGCGTATTCCAAATCGGAGGCTCGTCTAACAAAGGAAAGGGCAATGTAATCCACTCCCAATCCTAAAGCGAATTGTAGATCTTCTATATCTTTTTCGGACAATGCAGGTGCTGAGATGGGAGTACCTGGCAGATTGATTCCCTTGTTATCTTTTAAAGTTCCTCCGATAACGGTTTCTAAAAGAGCTCTTTCTTTCGTTTTTGATTTCACTAAGAAAGAAAGTTTACCGTCGTCTACTAGAAGCTTATGCCCCGCCTCAATATCGTTTAAAATATATTGATAAGTACAGCCGATCTCTTCCTTCGTGCCTAAAAAATCGGCCTTGTTATTAATATAAAAACTGTCTCCTGTTTTCAGTTCGATCGGGCCGTTGGCAAGTTTCCCCGTCCTGATTTTGGGGCCTTGCAAATCGGCTAAGATCCCGATGGGAGTACCTGCCTCCTGTTCGCATTCTCTGAGGAGTTCGTAAATCTCCTTGTGGTATTCGTGAGTCGAATGAGAAAAGTTCATTCGCGCCATATCCATTCCGGAATAAATTAGATTTAGAATCGTTTCTTTGTTTGCGGAAGCGGGACCGATGGTGCAGATGATTTTGGTTCTTTTCGTAGGAAGCTTTCTATCTTCAGGCATAGGCGAATCTTACTCTTTTTTAGTAAACCTGCAAGCAAATTGCACGGATTGATTTGACTTAGGGCAAGTTTCAACTCAAAATATAGCCAATGGTTTCTAACGGTTTAGCTCTCATTTATCATTCTCAGTACAACCTCGAATTACCCGGTCATATTTTTCCTGCACATAAGTATTCTCACCTGTACAATCGAGTCAAACGTGACCCGGTTTATGCGAGTTTTGATATTCTTCCTCCAAAGATGGCGGAAGAACATGATTTGGAACTGGTTCATACGAAAGAATACTTGGACGATTTATTCAGCTACGATCATACAGCCAGAACCATGTATTCCGAACTTCCTTTGAACAGGAGCATTGTGGAAAGTTTTAGTTACGGAGTGGGCGGCACCATTCTTGCAACGGAATTAACCAATAAACACTCGTTTGCATTCAATATGGGGGGAGGGTATCATCATAGTTTTCCCGACAGAGCGGAGGGTTTTTGTTATCTGAACGATATAGCGATTGCGATCCGAAAATCGAGAGAAAGTTTCCCTAACAGGAAAGCGGTCATAGTCGACTTGGATTTGCATCAAGGAAACGGTAATTCTTATATTTTTCAATATGATGACAATGTTTACACGTTTTCGATGCATCAGGGAAATATATATCCCAAAAAGGAGGATTCGAATCTGGACGTTCATCTGGAGCCTGGAACAAAAGACGATTTCTATTTATCTTCGCTTTACGAGTCATTGAGTCGAATAAAGAAGGAATTTGATCCGTCTATTGTATACTATCTGGCAGGTGCGGATCCTTATGAGGACGACTCCTTGGGAGAATTGAAAATCTCCATGAAGGGTTTAAAAGAAAGAGATAAGATAGTGAGAAAGTATTGTGAGGAAATAGGTGCTCCCTGCGTGATCACTCTCGCCGGCGGTTATGCGAGAGATTTCAGGGATACTGTTGAAATTCATTTCAACACGATAGCAGCCTTCGGTGAAAAATAATGAATGTGTTTTCTTCCACGGATAAAAAGAAAGAAAGTACGGAATGGTTGAATTTAGACGAACTTTCGTTAGTTGATGTTTCTCGTGAACTGAACACTTCCTTAAATATGGAACCGAGGCTTTTCAACCGGTTTCGTCAGCAAGAAGTAGAAGAACTATTGTTAGAGTCAGGACTTTTGAAAGCGGTTCAGTCCAGAGGGTTTCCCGATTCGGTTCTTTCCATAGAGGTTTTGAACGACTTCGACAATCGAGTTTACATCAAAACGAAAAATAATAAAATTCTAGTGCATATGCGTTTGAAGGTTTCCCAATTCCACCTAAAAGGGGACGACGAGGAATTTCCCATGGTCTATATCGACTGGCTTTTAACTCAGAATCTGAACTTTGCCGGATCGAAGTTGAAAAAAGAGCTTTATTTCGGCCAGGAATATCCCGGCTTGAACGTGTTGAACGAGATCACCGACTTTATACGGCTTTTGTCCCAGAGGTTGGGCACTTCCGGGGCCTTCAATGTGCCAGAGTATTTTCATGACGCAGCTTTATTTTCTAGAAAATTCAGATTCATCGATCCCGAAAAAGAAGGTACATTTCGTGCGCTCATCCGATCTTTTAAAGGAACGAATCTGAGACAGCTTTCCTCCCTCATTCACAAAAACAAAGTTTGTTTCGAATCGGGAGAACCTTATGAATGGAAGTACGGGGAAATGATCTCCTGTACCGATATTTATTTGGAAAAGAAGGTTTTCCAAGATTCTTATTTTAAAAAAGTAGAAGAAATCAAACAAAAACTTAAATTTACTTTGAATTCGAAAACTAAGTTTAAGTAATAAAAAGAAAGAATATGGCTGATTACTCCTTTAAACCTGAAATTTTGATTATAGACGACGACTCCGAAATTTGTGAAACCTTGGAGCTGCTCATCAACGGATTGGGTTATTACGTGAGGTATTTCACAAATCCTTCCCAAGGATTGGAATACTTCGAAAGAGAACTCAATCCGATCGTGTTTTTGGACGTGAACATGCCGATGATTTCCGGATTGGATGTGCTCCCCAAAATCAAGGCCATCGATGCCAAAACCCAGGTGTTGATGATGACGGGAGAAAGAGACATACAAACGGTCGTTTCTTCTTTATATCATAGAGCTGCGGATTTTATCTTAAAACCGTTCCACTTAAAATCTGTGGAAGCTGCCATCGCCAGGTCTTTCGAGTATTACAATTTTCTAAAAGATAAGGAATCTCAGGACGAGGCGATCACAAGGGATTTGAGACTTGCCGCACGCATCCAATCGAAAACGATGCAACTTCCCAAACTGAAGAAAAAAATCTATGCGGAAGTAGTTCCCGTACGTTTCGTATCCGGTGATTTTTATCAGGCAATCGCTGTGGATGAAGATAAAACTTTGATCCTTATGGGGGACATCGAAGGGCATGGGGTCACTTCCGGTCTCATCGCAATTTTAATGACCACCATCCACAGGGAAATCGCACGTAACACATCCATCCATCCGGGCAATCTTCTCACGCGGCTCAACCATGAGCTTTGCAGGGAAATCGGAACTCATAGTATGACGGCTGTAAGCATACTTGTGGATCATGCCAAAAAAACGATCGTGTATGCGAGAGGGGGACATCCTTTCCCTATCGTGTTCAAACGAAATTCTTTGGATACGGAACTGCTTCAGGAAAATTCGGGGCAGCTTTTAGGAATTTTGGATTCGATCGAATTCGGAGAGAAAGAAATTTCCGTAGAAGAAGGGGATGTGTTGTTTTTGTATTCCGACGGTTTGCTCGGTTCCACTTCCCATCCTTTGGTGCAGACTCTCACTCATCTTCCTGGAGGGGCTTTGCGAATCGACTCCATGAAAAAGGAAATTGAAACCTATACGAACTATTTGGTTTCTTCTTCTAAAGCCGGTGATGACATAGCTTATTTGCTTTTAGAGATTTAACATATTTGGTATTCGTTTCCGTCGCTCGTGTGATGAAATCCTTATACCAAGTTTTATCTTTTGCCAATTTTCTATCGTAAGCCGATTGAAATTCCTCTCTTAACGATTTTAGTTCGGAAAGAATTTGTTCCTTCTCCGAAAAAGGACAGATTCTTTCCGTAACAAGATAGGCTTTAAAGAAAAAGAAATCCATCTTAGAGAAGAATTTTTTATCTCCTTTTGGGAGAGAACCTATCTTCTTGCCATTTAACTCAGAATAAGCGACAACCAATTCTTTTGTGAAGACTCTCTCCGATTCGTCGTCTTCGGGTACGATCGAAAGGGTTTGTGCGTTCCAAACGAACAAAATGCCGGTAAAGGCAAGTAAGGGCAGAAATCGAAACGCCAAACTAGGAACTTCTTTCCAAAAAACCCACCCTAATAATGCAAAGGAAGTCCAATACACTCCCATAATATCCCAATCTCCCGGGAATCCTAAAAGAGGGTTCATGGTCAATGCATGAAGGGTGAAACCGAGGATGGAAAAAAGAAAGATGCGGTTTTCCGGAAGAGAAAGAATCTGTTTCCATTTGTCCTTTTGGTAAAGAAAAACCGCCAAACAAAAATAAGCAGGTAAAAAACAGTTCCACCATAGAACGGAAAAAAAATCTTTCGTATGTCCTATGGAAATCATTCTTCTCCAAGGATAAAACGGAGGATGAAGTATATGGCTGCTTTGTCTATCGATGGTAGGATCTGAGAAAAATAAAAAATAGGAGAATCCCAAGACTAAAACGGAAAAACCCGCTAGGCTGCAATAGAGGAGATGACGTAACTTTTCCTCCTTAGGAGAAAATCGAAGCCATAAGTACAGAAGAACAAAGGCAAGATAGCCGGATACGATATGAAATAAAATGCATACGGATACCCAGAGAGTTGCACCTAACAAAATATAGATAGGTTGTTTGTCGGCAAGAATGGCTTTCCTCGTCCAGATCAGAAAAAATAAAACAAGAAGAGTGAGTATGGCATAGTTTTCCGCATAACCGAAAAATAACAAAGAGCCCCCTGAAACTAGAAATAATAAAATTCCGGAAAGTTCCCTGTTCTCTCTTTTTTCGGAAGGAAGATACCAACCGATTCCCAGTAAAAAAACGATTCCGCAAAGATAGGAAACGAGTTGATAGGAAAGTTTCGCATCTATTTCTTCGCCGAACATAGGTAAAGTTCTGGAAAAGAGGCTGTTGAAAACGGTGCTTCCCACTTCGTCCAAAGCCACTTGGAAACCGAAAAGTTTTACGTCTAAAAAGCTGTTTTCCAGAAGGATGAGTCCGTCTCCCCAATTCATATTCTCCAAAGGAAAGAGGAGTGAGAATAGAAAGTAGGCTGCCAATAGGTAGGGGAGAGATTTTCCCCAAACGATTCTATCTTTCAGAAATGAGGATATTTTTTCCGATTGAAAATGAAACAGAATCTGCAAAGCCAAAAATAAGGAAGAAATCGTTACAACAGTCGTTCTACTTTGAAGTACGAACCAGGGAGGAGTTTCCATAAAAGCAAAAAGAATATAAAATAAATAGGGAGCGGATAGAAAAAATATCATTTTGTGTCTTGCACCTTTTCGAAGTAAGATGGAGGAAGATCCTCTTTATTTGCGTACGGAAAGTAACCTTTTCTGATATTGAAAAAGAAAAGTTCGGGCACTGTGAAAAAAACGGACTCTCCGCTTTTTTTCAAAAGTTTCCCCTTATCAAAGGGCAGATAGATCACCCCTGCCGCTCCGTTCCCCAAACCCCAAACGAGATTAGTAAGACCATAGATCGGTCGGAGTGCAATCGTGTCGTCCGTAAAAAAAAGAAAGGGATGGTCGTAAGGATTGTCGCGGTAGGAAGATGAGGAAAATCGGAAATCTTCCCGGATGTCTTTCCAATACCCTCCGGTGAGCTGGGATTTTTTTAGAATTCTGTAAGAAGGCATGTTTCTGACTTTGAGAATTCTGAGTTTTTTCTGCACCCGTATCGAAGCCACCGCAGGGATAAAAGAAAAGGAGGCAGGACTGTCTGAAACTGTGCCACCTAACAATTCATTTCTTTTTTCCTCGTCCGGATAAAACAGATTCATATAACGGAAGATTTCGCTCGCGCAGTTTTTATATATGAGATGGTATTTGTAAATCCGAGAAAGATATGAATTGAAATCAGCTTCTCTTTTTACCAAAACAGGCAAAATCTCCTTAGCTGTTTGCCTTTGTTCCTGAGAAAATTCTTTGTGAATGAAACCTTCCGATTTGGGATAAGGGTCGATCTCTTCGAAATTGAAATCTTTTGTCAGCAAGGAATTGATTTTGGTACCTACAGTTTCCCATTCTTTGTAAGCGAGAGAACTGTAATTTTTTCCCAGAAAAACTTGTTTCGACAAAGAGAATAAAGTTAGAACTTCTTTCCCTTTTTCATCCAAGACGGACTTGGGGATCTCCGTCCATTCTTCATCCAAATAGATAGGTATCGTTTTCGTTTTTTTAGGAAATACGAAATAACCTGTATTTAACGAAAGTAAGTTGGATTGCATTCGTATGATGAGAGTCATCTCTTCCCATCCTCCGCAATCGGAACTTAGGACGCATTCTTTGATCTTTTTCGCCAGTTCGGTTTGGTACTCCTTCAATTTGGATTTATCTTGTTCCGTAAGAAAAAATTCCTCTTTTTGGTTCAATGTGAAAAATTCGGAAAGATTCGGTTTGCTCGGATTCAATAAAAAGTTTCTAAAAAACTTTTTTTGTTCCCAACTTTCCCATTTTTGTTTTTCGGAAATATACCTTTTAGGAGGGACGATGGAAGAAAGTTCCGGCGGTATAGAAACGTCCGTTTGCATCTCTTTTTCGGAAAGGGAGAGAAATAGGGTTCGATGAAAATCTTCCGTACTTTTTTCTAAAGATAAAATTTCATTTCGGATCGATTCTTTTTCTTCTTCTGTCCAGTAGAACGCTAGTAAGTCGGGAGAGGGAGTGTTTTGTTTTGGATCTATGGCGGATTCGAAATATCCCAATCCGGCAATAGGAATTTGAGAATTTCCTAACGAGACAGACTGGAGCAGTTCTTTGTCTCTTCTGATTTCTTTTTGGTTTTCGATCCATTTTTTCTGGATCAGATACACTTCATCCCATTTTAATTTGAATGTTTCGAACTGTTCGGAAAGAATCCTTAATTCGGAGAGTTCCAAAGAACGATTTTCCCAAACATTATAATGAAGTTTAAAATCTTCCCAAGGCTGGCGTACGAAATGAAACAATTTGTCTTTATCCGAATATTGCAGATGATATACTTTGTCTTCCAGTAAAATTCCGAAATGGCCTCCGCTGGACTGCCCTGAGTTCGCATTGATATATATGAAGTGGACGGAGGATTGGGAAGGGGAGGTTGTTTTCTCCGAAGAAAAAACTTGAGTGGAAAGGAAAAAGAGAACGGCGGCAGAAAGCCGCCATACTTTGGAGATTAACGAGATAAATAACCTTCTTGAATCAATTGAGCCGCTGTTTCGTTGCTGCGAGAAACTTTAGAAACAACGATTTCCAAATCGGAAACGGTTCCTCCCGCTTGTTTCATACCTTGTCCGATGGCGATATAAGTTGCAGGATGAGATTTCCAATTGGAAAGTCCGTATTCTTTTGCAACCAAAGCCAAGTCTGCTTCTAGGTCTGCTTGAGTGGAAGGATGTTGATAATACAAAGATAAAACAGTTCTTACGTCACTCTTGTATTCGCTTGTCTTTTTTTTATCTTCATCATCTTCGGAAGAGGATTTGGAAATACCGGATGTACTTTTGCTGAGCGAAGTAACTAGCGCCGATGTGGAATCGGAAAGGGAGAATCCTAAACGTGAAAGGGAATTGGAAGCGGAACCTGAAACAGCATCAAAGACAGAACATTGGTGTAAGGAAACGATCGCCAAAAGGGAAATCAGAAAAAGAACCGGTTTTGTTTTGAACATACAAACCTCAAGGAAAGAATTTGCCTAATAGTCTATAGACAAACTTTCCCTTCGGTCAAGGTTTTTTCCTAATTTCCCAGAGTTCAAACTGAGATCACTGCAGAGCCGAAAGCGGGAAGTTCTACTGAGAGAAGATCTTTTTTTTCGGAGAGACTGCAGTCGATGCGAGTGCCTGTCCAAAAATCCAAGAAAGGTTCTTTGGGTTTGAGCCCGGGAGGAAGAGGGACTTGCACTGTTTTGGTTTGTTCCGTGGAATTCCAAATCCCCAAATATCCGGACGGATTGTAAAGAGCAGGAGGAAAATCTTCTTCGAAGATTCCCAAAGGAACAGGAGTATAACCTTGGCATTCCGAATTCAATTGAAACGCTTTTTTCAGAAGTTGTAATCTTTCCATTTCCAGTTTGGTTAGATCGTCGGAAACAAGAAGCATTCCTCCTGATACTGCCATCACGGAAGCCATCAGTTTGGTTTGTGCTTCTGTCATTTTATTTCTTTTTTTACGAACAAGAAGGCAGTCCGGATCGTTGAGCCAAAGATTGCGGTGCATAGAAGCACGAGTCAAATCGTTGATGAGTGCCGTCTCGGTACAAAGAGCGTTTCTATCCTTCAAAAAGGTTCTTAACTTTTCGGGATGCCAAAAAGGAGCTACGTCGCAGGAAATCCTCATTCCGTCGAAAAAACCTACGGAAGGAAGTATGGGAGCGCCGCATCCCAATAGAAAAGTATTTTTGCCTACTACCTTTCGAATCATCTGCATCGCTTCCATGTAACGAGCTTGAGGTGAAAGATTCTTTTTGTAGGTTTCTCCGGGAAGGAGTCCCGCAAATAAAAAATCGAGCTTGAGATAAGGATATCCCCATTCCTTTACGATCGTGGAAAATACTTTTTCCAAATAGGCAAGGGAGGTAGGATGAGTGATGTCCAGTGCATAGGTAGCATCTAGCCCCCATAACGGCTGATAAATGGCAGGAACCGGTTTTCCTTTTTCATCTTTTAAAATGGCTTCGGGATATTTGCGAAAGAATTCCGATTTTTTGCGGACTAAAAAAGGTGCCAGCCAAATTCCAGGTTTGAGACCCACTCGTTTGATTTCATCCGCAAGGATTCTCATCCCTCCCGGAAATTTTTCGTTGGGGACAAGCCAGTCTCCGATTTCCTTTTGGTAACCGTCATCGATTTGGAAAAACTCCACAGGGAGATTCAGTTCTCTTACCTTAGCAAGATTGTCCAAAATGATCTTTTGATCGATTTTAGTATAATAGTAATACCAGGAACACCATCCTGTAGGAACCTTTTTCGGGAAAGCGGGAGCTTTCAGTTCCGTTCCCAGATGTTTGAAATACTTGGAAAGTTTTTCTTCCGGGGAACCTACGAAACTTTCTATTTTGATTTTGGAGATGGAAAGTTTCGCATTGGGACGTATGTCCGGCAGACAATAAATATCATAGATCGCTGATACGTATTCTACTTCACCTGTTTGTGTTAGATGGATGTCGAATTTGATTCCGAAATCTCCTCTGTCCCAAGAAGCGTATAAAATTCCGTTCTTATTTTCTTTGTTATACGCAAGTAGGAAGTATTCGGAAAGGAATAATCCTGCCTTACCTTTTTCACCAGAATAGATGTTCTCTTGAGAGTATTGAAGGAAGGAAAGTCTGGGAGAAAGATCTTGTTCTTCCGGTTTCATTTTTTTCGTAAGAGACCAGGATTGATATCCCTGTTGTAGGATTTGAAAACCATTCCCTTCCGGTTTTTGATCGAGAGTGATTTCCAAAAAGTCGATGCTGAATCCTACATCGGGTCTTGTGGATTCTCTCCAAATCAATTTAGGAGAAATTGTGGTACCTGCTTTGCCTTCCGTGGAAGTAGAGATTTGCAGTTCGAACTTTTTACATTCGCTGATAAAACTGCCCGGTTTGAGAGGCTGGAAATGGGAAATTGTGATAGAGTCGTAAATGCGGTATTGAATTTTCATCTTTGAAAAATCTATTTGATGATTTTATTGGGTGTGATTCCATAGTAAGCCATTATGACCCAAAAACGTTCAACTATAAAACCTGTTGTTTTACAAGGCGATCTCAGTGATGAGTTTTTTGAAGCCTTTAAGAAAGATGACCGGTTAGCTGTCGATTGCGAAATGATGGGCCTCAATCCTCGCAGAGACAGACTCTGCGTAGTTCAGATTTCCGATTCTAAAAATCGAGTGGCACTCGTTCAAATCCTCCCAGGACAAAAAGACGCACCTAAAATTCAAAAACTATTCGAGTCTACGGACATCGTTAAGATCTTTCATTTCGCACGTATGGATCTTAACTTCCTCAGTGCCAGACTGGGAATCAAAGTTAAAAATGTATTCTGCACCAAAATCGGAAGCAAACTTGCCCGAACATACACAGACAAACACGGATTAAAAGAACTGATCCGAGAGTTTTTCGAAGAGAATATCGATAAAAAGAACCAATCTTCCGACTGGGGTAAAAAAATCCTCACCAAAGATCAAGTAGACTATGCGTCGACGGACGTGCGTTATTTGATCTCTTTGGAACAAATCCTCACGGAAATGATGATTCGTGAAAATAGATTCGAAATCGCCCAAAAATGTTTTCAGTTTTTAGAAACGCAAGTGGAGTTGGATCTGTTGGAAGTGTTTCATATCTTCGAACATTGATCCATGTCTAAAAAACCCCCCGCCAAAGTCTTTCTCTGTAAAACCTGCGGTGCCCAGTCCCAACGCTGGGCGGGAAAATGTTCCGAATGCGGAGATTGGAATTCCATAGAAGAACAAGTTCCTGGAGGAGGGGGAAGGTTCGAACCTTCTTCCTCATTCAAATCCACTTCCTCGGACAGACGTTATGCGGAACCGGTTCCTGTCAACCGTGTGGAAGAATCCAAGTGGAATCGTCTTTCCACAGGGTTTTCCGAACTCGATCTGGTGTTAGGTGGGGGAATTGTTCCCGGAAGTTTACTTCTAGTGGGAGGAGAGCCCGGGGTGGGCAAGTCCACCTTGGTTTTGGAAATTTCCAGAGGTTTGTCCGGCACGGGCAAGGTTTTGTACATTTCCGGGGAAGAATCTTCCTCTCAAATCGGAATGCGCGCCAAAAGGATGGGACTGGACAATGAAAACATCCTTCTCTCTTCCGAAATCTATGCGGAAAACATCTCAAATATGATTTCAGAAGTGAAACCTTCCGTGGTCTTCATTGATTCCATTCAAACGATCATGAAAGAAAGTTTGGTAAACCAAGCGGGCAGTGTCACTCAGCTTAGAGAATCGTCTCAGATCTTTTTGGAAACAGCCAAAAGAACAGGCATTCCTATTTTTTTAATCGGCCATATCACAAAAGACGGATCCATCGCAGGTCCGAAAGCTTTGGAACATTTGGTAGATACAGTCCTTTATTTTGAAGGAGACCGCCTCAATTACTATCGTATCTTAAGAGCAGTGAAAAATAGATTCGGTGCCGTGGGAAATACTGCCATTTTTGAGATGGCTCCCGAAGGGCTCAAACAAGTGTTAGATCGTCATAGATTGTTCATTGCTCCCGAAACGGAAGAACGTTCGGGCAGCGTTCTTGCTTCCGTAATGGAAGGCTCTCGCGCTATCAGCGTGGAAGTGCAGGCTCTTGTTGCGAAGTCTTCTTTTGGACAGGCAAGAAGGATGGCGGAAGGATTAGACAATCGAAGAGTGATTTTGCTTGCGGCAGTCATTGAAAAGTTTTTGGGAATCCCTCTTTCCGAAAGCGATATCTTCAGCAATTTGGCGGGAGGTCTCAGCATCGATGAACCCAGTTTGGATTTGGCCATTGCCGCATCCATCGTCTCTTCCTTTCGGGACAAACCCATCTCCAGGCAAATCGGTTTTTTAGGAGAAGTAGGTCTTTCGGGAGAAGTGAGAAGCATCGGTCAAATCACTCTTCGTTTGAAGGAACTGCAGGGAATTGGAATCACGAAAGTGTTTCTTCCTTACGGCAACTTAAAGGAGTCGGAAGGACTGTTTCCCGGCATACAATTGGTAGGAATCCGCAGACTTGGCGATTTAGAGATTTAAGTCGAGATTCGTTCCTAGCTCAATTTCTCTGTGCCTCCTTGCACAGAAGAAATTGCTTCGGCCATCCTTGGCCTTCGCCACCGCTAGAAACTCTCTCTCCCGATTATGAGGATAATATCAGAGTTTTATATATGTTTGTTGGGCGCCTTATCCGGCTCTCCCTCGACGAGGGCGCTCGGTCGATCCGGGGCGTTTCGATAGCTAATGAATCAAATAGTCCCTGACAACCAATGCTGACAACCAATGAATTGTCTTTTATTGCTTCCTTATTTTAAGGAAGTCGTAAATCTTTTCCGACTTCCTTGCCCTTGGAAAGTTGAGTTAAAACATCTTATATGAAAAAAATCATCAATTCGTAAAAAATAAAATACGAATTGATGAAAACATATAGTTGAAAGAGTTTTATCTCTCCCTTAAACTTGGCTCTCGAGGAAACAAGGGATATGCGAACCACTCGATCCAAAGACGGAACCATTCTTGCTTACGATGTTACCGGCAGCGGCCCTGCGCTCATTTATATTACAGGTGCTAGTTGCTTTCGGAATTTTTTTCCTATCCGAGAAGATGTGAAATCCTTCTCCACTCGATTCACAGTATATAATTACGACCGGAGAGGCAGAGGTGATAGCGGAAACACTCTTCCTTATTCCGTAGAAAGAGAAGTGGAAGATATCGAAGCGATGATCGATGCAGCGGGAGGGAAGGCATTTTTATACGGCCATTCTTCCGGTGCTGTACTTGCTTTGGAAGCGGCACTTCGTCTGAAACATAAGGTTGCCAAAGTGGTGATCTACGATGCTTCCTATGTTCATAATGAAGAAGAAAAACGGGAGTATGAAAAATTAAGACAAACAGTCGAAAGTTTGTTAGAAGTGAAAAACGATTCGTCTGCTATGAAAACCTTTCTGAAAGGAATAGGAATGCCTAAATTTTTCGTATTTCTACTGCCTTTATTTCCCGGCTGGAAAACAATGAAGGCATTGGCTCCCACTTTATCATATGACATCAGTTTGACGAAAGATCTTCCTCCTTTGGAAAGAGTTGCACATATCTCTTTACCGATCCATATCATCGTAGGTGAAAAAAGTCCATTAGGAATTCGTGATGTAGGTTGTAAGTTAGCTGCTGCAATTCCCAATGCAAAGTTTACTGAGCTTGCGGGAGAAGATCATATGGTGAGTTCTAAAACGTTATTGCCTTTGTTTTCTGATTTTTTTTAAAACAGATCCGCATTCTTTATTATGGTGCATTGCAAACTAAGTGTTTTTGCAGTGCTATCTGATCACTGTTCTATCCATCATCTTTAGGTAACTCCCTGAAAAATATGTGCACTTACGATACAAACTGTAGCATTTGAATGGCGTTCTTATTTCCGATGTGCCTTTGTTAGAGGGGAAAAATCATAAATTGAAAAATATTAGAAATAATTTCAAAATTATTGACAAATTAAATGACTCTGACACACATTTGACAACCGAAAGGTAAAAGGAACCACATATGAAAACAAAACTACTCGCAGGAATTTTCGCTCTTTCATTTGCACTCCCATCTGGGTTGTTCGCAGGCCCATTGGATGGACAGTGTATCGCACTCGTACACGGAATCTTAGGATTCGATGACACCAAAGGTTTGGCTGCCGGCCTAGTAAAATACTGGGGTGGATTAGATGGTTACCTTAGATCTCAAGGTGCAAAAGTAACAACTCCTGGTAGTTCCGCTGCAAACAGCATTCCGGTTCGCGCAGACCAAATCAAAACTGCAGTGACTTCTTGGATGAGCTCCAACGGTTGCTCTAAAGTACAATTGGTAGGACACTCTCAAGGTGGACTAGTAGTTCGTTACATGGTAAAAAACTTAGGTTTCAATACTAAAACCGCAACCGTTACTACAGTTGACTCCCTTCATAAAGGAGCTCCTCTTGCTGATATCGTATTGGCAGTGATTCCTTCTTGGTTGCAACCTTTCGCAAACTCTGCACTCAGCTTACTCGCAAAATTGGTTTATCGTGACGGTCGTCCTCAAGACGTAATCGCAATGGGAAAATCTCTTACTGTAAGCTATGTAAACTCTTTCAACTCTTCTACTCCTAACGTTTCCGGAATTAAATACTACTCATACGGTAACGCAATGGCTTGGGCAGACCTAATCCAACACCCACTTATGGCATTGACTCACCCAATCACTTGGGCAGGTGGAATTTTCTACGGACTAGGTGGAGCAAATGACGGCGTGGTTCCATTGACTTCTCAAAAATGGGGAACTTACAAAGGGGAAGCTCCTTCTTATTGGTTCGCAACAGGTATCGATCACTTACAAGCAACAAACTTCGAATGGAGTGGTCAAACTTACTTCGACGTAAACGGCTGGTATTTGAACATCGCTAAGAACGCAAAAGCTGCTCTTTAATCTTCCCTAAAAGATTTAAGGAAAAGATAAAGGTCGTGCTGTAAAGCATGGCCTTTTTTATTTAGTAAGGATATATGGATAAAAAAAATATTTTCATCATCACTGGCATCGCTTTGGTTTTTGCCATTTCTGTTTTTTTTCTCGCACGTAGTTTCGGTTCTTCGGAAGACTCAAAAACAAATACGGAGTCAGGCGAAATGAATGAAAATTCGAATCCCAATCTGAATCCACTCGGTAACGCTTCCTCCGAATTTTGGGACGAAGCACTTTCTCCTTTCAGAGAGGAAGAGAAAAAAAGTTACCTGGAGATATTAAGCGACCTTCAGTCCGGTAAAATCAATTTTGTTTGGGAAGTTTGGGCGCTTCGCCGCAAATGCGATAAGAATTATACGGCAGATCAGTGTAATGCGGTTCTTCTGGCCTATGTGGATGCCAATTACGATAGCCCTGACAAAGAAAAGATCAGAGATCTATTCGAAAGTTATTTCAAATACGAAGCAGCTATGCATCGTTTGGAAATTCCTTACACTACCAGTTTCGAAGATAAGTATGAGATTTTGAAGTCACAAAGAAAACAAATATTAGGTGATGAGAAACACGATCTTATTTTCGGAATGGAAGAATCCCAAGTTAATTTTATGGAAGGATCCAGAAATTTCATCGTATCTTCCAAAAATATGAGCCCGGAAGAAAGAGTTCGTAAATACCAGGAATTGAAAAAGAAAACATACGGCTCTTATTATGATTCCGTAGTGAGTCGGGAAGATAAATTCGATCATTATCAGACGGAAATCGAATTGAGAGAAAAGGAATTCCAGAATCTGGGTCCTGAAGATAAAGAGAAAAAGTTAAACACACTCGAAGTCAAATATTTCGGAAAAGAAAGAGCCGCAGCTATGGCCAAAGACCGCAAAGAAGAGGCGGATGCGAAACTTAGAATTTCCGAATATGAAAAGCAGGAGAAGGAATTTTTAAATCAAAATGCTTCTATGAGTGCTTCCGAAAAAGAAAGAAAGTTAAAAGATCTTAGAATCAGAGTTTTAGGAAGCGAAGAGGAAGCGGACGCTTACGCCCGCCGTGCCCAATTCGAAAAAGAAACCCAACAATTGCACTGATTCTAAACTAAGGAGAAGGGTTTCTTTGTAAATCCTTCTCTTTTCGATAGTCTTCGTAAGCCTTGAAAGTTTCGTAATAATCGTTCCCTGCATTCCAAACGATAAATCCGTGTCCTTGGGAATCTTTTGCACCTAACATTTGTACCTTGATATAGTCTTTGTAACTGAGTTTACTTGCTCCGATCATCATGTTGAAACCTTGAACCCAAGCGATCGCTTTGGTGCCCGGTTTGGCTCTTTGCACTGTCAGATCCAAACCGTCTTTGATCGTTCCATAGGGATCGGCCACTCTTTTCGTAAGTCCGTAAAAATGAGAAGGGTATAACATAGGATAAAGTCCGTCCAATGTCTCGCTGAAAGGTTCCACTTTTTGACCGATCACATCGTTTTCTATGAAAGGAACTCTTCCGAAAATATCAGCGGTCCAGATCACGTCGTTTCCGCATACCTCTTTGGTTTTTTCCTTATGATCTTTGATGATGGAAAGTATGCTTTCGTATCTTTTTTCGTAACTCATACTGAAATTTGTTCCGCCATCCGCATAACGAATGTAATCGAGTTGAATTTCTTTGAAACCTGCAGAACATGCCGTCCGAATGGCTTTTTGTATGGATAACATCAAACTAGGAGAAGGTGACTTTTCGATGAGTCCTCCTTCGAAGTTCACTACCCTTGCGATCGGATAAATTCCTCTCGCTTTCGCATCTGCGACTTGTGCGGCGCTTGGGGCATGGGGTTGAATGTCGATCACTGCCGCATTCATTCCGCTCTCTTGCATTGCGGAGAAAAGAAGATCCCAGAGTTTTTGACTGCGAATGGTTTTGGTATTGATGTACAAACCTTCTACGAACGCAGGGCGAATTCCTGCCTGAACGGAAGATCTTGCATTGGATGAGTTTACATCCGCAGAAGAACAGCCGAATAGGATGCAGAAAGAAATGAGGATAGAAAGGAATAGGGGAGATTTGGATTTCATAGTATCTTTTTCTGTCAGATTGCGAAACTGAATCGAAAATTCAATCGAATCGATTGACGAAAAATAGGAAAGATTCTTAGATTTATCTCAAAAGACACATGATAGAAATTTCCAAAGATTATGAATTGAAGTCGTTCGGGCGTTTTTCGGAAGATTTCGCTTTTCCAGTACCATTTAAGGACAGAGCTGCCGAACTCACCCGTTGTTTTAAAGAAATCGGAAGCGATTATCTGAACCATTTGGGGGACGACGGCAAAGTCACCGGTTTGGAGAAAAAAAGCCTGGTTCAGAAAATGGAAGATCTGCTTCTCATCGTGATTATGCTTCGTAGAATCGATTTCGCCCCTGGACAGGACAATGTTCTTATCGAAAAATCAAACCAAAGCTTCCGTCTCGAACTAAGGTTCATCGACAAAGCCATTTGGAGTATGAGCGGGATCATGCAGCCGGAATACCAAATGAAAAACAGAAACTTTAAGGACTGGTTCAACAATCAGTTGTCTGCGGACATCAAAAAGTTCATCTCTCTTTACGGCGAAGCCGTTGCGGACAAGGTTTTGACTCCGGAAGAAAAATCGGTGCTTTGTTATCAGTTGGATATATTGGTCATCGAAATCATAGAAATGATCGTTTATGTGGAAAGGTTCATGTTGTTTTTATGAAAAGCAGACCTAAAACAGCCGTAACTTTTCGAGATGAATTCCTGTTACACGATACGGGAATCGGTCATCCGGAAAATAAAGGAAGATTGGAATCGATTCTTTCCGGGCTACAAAGGTTTTCTCACGATGAGATTGTTTGGGACAGGGATTTTTCTCCTGCTACTAAAGAACAAATTTCCCTCATTCATAAAAAGGCTTACATCGACTTGGTGGAAAACGCATGTGATTCCCGTCCTTTCGGATACTTCGATGCGGATACACCTTTCTCTTCTTTTTCTTTTCGTGCTGCTTCCTTGGCGGCAGGTTCCGGGATTCATTTGGCGGATCGAATTCTTACAGGAGAGATTCGAAACGGCTTCGCTTTGGTACGTCCTCCCGGGCATCACGCAGAGGCGAATCACTCCCAAGGATTTTGTTTTTTCAATAATGTGGCTGTCACTGCGAAATACCTTCAATCGAAAGGGATCGGAAAGGTTTTTATTTTAGATTGGGATGTGCATCATGGAAACGGAACACAACATCAGTTTTATGAGGATGACTCCGTATACTTCGCTTCTTTTCATCAGTATCCTTTTTATCCCGGAACGGGTTCTGCGGATGAAATCGGTTCCGGAAAAGGGAAAGGTTATAATTTAAATTTTCCTTTGTCCCGCTCTTCCGAAGAGTTCGACTATGTTAAACTCTGGCCTAGTTTGCAAAAAGAGATAGAGAGGTTTTCTCCCGATTTTATTCTTATCTCCGCAGGTTTCGATGCTCACAAAGATGATCCGTTAGGCGGGATGAGACTCTCTACTTCCAGTTTCGAAATGCTCACAAGGAAGATCAAAAAAGAAGCGGAAGATATCTGTCAGGGAAGAATCATTTCCTTTTTGGAGGGAGGCTACGATTTTGCGGCACTGTCGGATTCCGTTTATGCTCATATAGGTGTTCTGTCTTCTTGATCCGAAATGGGTTTTCCGATCTATGTTTTGATTTTTGTAGGTTTCTTTTTTGCGTTCGTTTCTTCCGTAAAATCTCATCCGAATCTCATTTCGCAGGTCTTCTCTGGGCAGGTTTCAAAAACCGACTCTAAGGGGGCTCTTTCTCACATAAACTCTCTCGACCGAAAAAAATACATACAAGAGTTAATTGGAAAAATAGAAGAACACGAACTTTATGATACAAAACATTGGAAAAGACTTCTTCGTTATAAAAAGAATCTTTTAGGAAAAGAAACATCTGAAATAGATTCGAAAGCTTATTTTTTTTCTCTTAAAGGAAATACAAATCCGAAAGAGGAGATGATTTCCACCTTACTCTCCTTTTTCGAAGAGGAACCGGAAGATCCTTCCCGAATGCATCCTCAATGTTTTTTCCCGGAACGATTCTTCTGGATGAACTCTATCCTGCATTTCGATTCTTCCCTGCTTACATTCCGCAAATGTTCCAGGTTCGAAGAATGGAAAAAAGTTTTGGATTTGGATCATATCCGGCTCGTATTCGCTTCTTATTATATGCAAGCGCCAGCATCCATGTTCGGTCACAGTTTTTTCAAAATGAATTCGAGAAACAACCAAAGTTCAGAACTTTTGGATTACGGAGTGAACTTTGCAGCAGACCCGGGAGAGATCTCTCCGATTTCATACATGATCGGCGGTTTGACGGGAGGTTATCCTGGTAAATTCGGAATCTTTCCTTATTATCTGAAAATCAACGAATACAATCATCTGGAGGGCAGAGATCTTTGGGAATACAAACTTAAGTTAAATGAAGAAGAGAAAGAACGTTTTTTACGCCATTTATGGGAGATGGGAAGAGCTGATTTCGATTATTATTTTCTTACCGCAAACTGCGCTTATCAATTGATTCAGCTTTTGGAAGTCGCCAAACCTTCTTTAGAGATAAATGCCAAGGCAGGTAAGATCGTAACGCCTTCCGGTACTATGGAGTTGGTCTTTCAAGAGAACGATTTGGTCGAAGAAATTGTGTATCGTCCTTCGTTGAACACTAAAATTCGGGAGAATTTGAATGTTATGAGAGATGATGAAAAACGAATGTTTTTTCGTTTGTTCGGTGAAGGCGAAAAAATCGCTTCTGAAATAAAGAAAGAGGATAAAGTCCGCAAAACATTAGTTCTAGATACTCTGCTTCTATCTTGGCAGTATGGATCTTTGCAATCGGATTCAGGAAAAGAACATCCTGGATACGGAGAACTTCTTTCCGAAAGGAGTAAACTCGCAGAGGAAACTGTCGTTCTTCCTGAAAGAAAACCATTCCCTCCTCATCATGCGCATTCTTTGAGCAGAGTCTCTTTGGGGTATGGGAATTCTAGTTTGGGGAATTTTTCGGAACTTCAATATAGAATCGCATACCATGACCTTTTGAATTCCTCTCGGGGTCAGTCGCCTCATTCCGAACTTGAATTTTTTTCCACCAAACTTAGGAACTATGAAGGAGGTAGACAGGAATGGACTTCTATGGATGTTCTAAAATTAAGCTCCTTGTCTCCTTACGATTCAGTCACTAGAAAACTTTCTTATTCGTTTCGTTTCGGATGGGATACTGCTCTTGTTTCTGAAAAAAGAAAGTTCGAATTTTCCGATTTGTTTTGGAAGGAGAAAGATCCTATTCGTAGACAAGCGGCCAATTTGGATGTTATGGCAGGATATTCTTTTGCGAATCCTTTTTTCGGAAAAGAGGAAAATTCCATCTTTTCTTTGTTAGGAGGGATTTCCGCGCAAGGTTCTTCTTATTTTCACCAAGGACAAAGATTCGGACCCCAAGTGTCGGGGCAGTATTTACATGAGTGGGGAGATTTTAAGATCCACTTTTTATATGGATACCGGTATTATGCGGCAAGTGGAAATGAAGACCAGTTCACTTCCGGGATCAAACTGAGGTATTCCCTTTCCAAAGATCATGAACTGAGGTTCGAATACGGAAGACAAAAACGGTACGATGAATGTTTTTTATCCTACCATTATTTGTTTTGAACGTCTCAGCGGGATAAAATCAAATCGATCCAATCGAAAAGTTTTCTGGAATTTAAAATGGAAAAATGGTTCGCTTTTTCTATCTCTAAGGTTCTGAGATAAGGATTTGTTTTTTTGGAATACACTTTGTCCGAAAGATAACGAAGGCTTTGTTTTTCCACGATCCCGTCTCCTAAAAAATTTTGAATCGGATTTTCAATCGTATCTACGAGAGAATAGGCTTCGTAAGCATCCATATCGTCCAACTCTCCCAGGTAGGTTTCTTCAAAATATTGGCGAATGGGCGCCCAAAAATCCTTTTCTTCCTTTTTGATGATCCCGAAAGAAAGATCTTTGATGGCATCACTTCTAAGATTGCCTATCATTCCTATGATTTTCAAAGCGGCAACCGGACTTTTTTCAAGAAGGAAACCCAGCCAAAAACCTGCTTTTTCTAAATAGGAACCACGGTTCGGTGCCGATATGGAAATCACCTTTTGGAAGTTTTTCACCCATGGTTTGTTTTCCAGTTTCGCATGATACAAACAACTTCTGAATACCAAACATCCTAAACTGTAACAAACCATATTCGGTCTTAGGTCCGGATCGTTTTGGAAAAAGATATCGAAAAGATGCATCAGCTTTTTTCCGTTTTCATGAATCGGAAGCCCGTGATTGTAACGAAGATAAAACGGGTGGAAATCTTTCTTCATAAGTTCCGTAGAGATACCTTTGGAACGGACTTTTCTTTTTTTATAAGGAACCCATTTTTCCAACCAGATGGTTTCATCCGTGAAGAGACCGGGAATAAAAAGGACGGATTGTTTTTTACCGGAAGCTTTATAGGAGGAGACCGCTTCTTCCACGGAGATATCTCTTCCTACTTCTCTGAAACTCATTTCGATTTTAGTGAGTTTGATTTTTTGATCGTGGGAACTTCCTATGATGCTGGAGATCACTCGATTGTCGAAGATCAAGTTTTCTCCTTTTTTCCCTGTCGCTTGGACGGCAAACATCGTTTTTTCGAACGCAGTGTTCGTAGATTCGATGGCTTGGTTCATCGCTTCGTCCGTCTTGAGACTTGTATCTTTGACTGTGATTCCTGCCCTTTGCAGCGCATCTCTCCATTCCGGTTTATAAAAGAACGCGTTGGATAATAGATGTAAGCCGTTCCCCGTGCCGGTGAGACTTCCTTTGACGAGATGACGTACTCCCTTGAGAAGAGAGTCGGTGGATTTTTGAGACAGGGAGACCGCTTTGCCGATTGTGGAATGAAGGAAGATTTGAATCACAGAAGGATTCTAACTGATTGTGAAAAGAAACCAATGAAAATATTTCCCGAAATCGGGAAAAAAGATCAATTGAATTCTAACAGAAAGTAGGTGCCATGAACATCGTGAGGAGTTCCGGAATCCGTTCCTACGTTGTCCCTTTTGATACGGAGGTGTGTGCCGCCCGCCGAAGAGCATCCTGCCGATTGGAATTCATAGGTAAGAGATGCGGAGTCCACATTGGTTGCCTGATTGATGGCGCCGATTCGATTGGAGGCAATCATCATCGATTTCAAGTAATTGGAAACTCCTCCTGACGGAATCGTATCGCAAATTCCTACGTCCGATGTAGTCATTGCAAAAGAGTTCGATTTGACTACGAGCCCACTGGGAATGGAAACTACGAAATACTGAATCGCTAAATCTCCTCCTGTTCCCCCTCTTTGAAAGGAAATTTGACTCGTGGAAGAAAAGGAACCGGCAGTGTAGTAATTCTGTTCGTAACCTACTCCTCCGTTTGGCGTATAACTATTGTTAAAAATTAGAAAACTTTTCGTTAAGTCTACCGCAGAACCTAAGTTTGCTGTGACGGTCGAGGTTCCGTGGCTTAGGTTTGCGATTCCGGATTGAACGGAGGATGTATGCCATTGAACCACCTGCCATTCCACGGTAGTATTGGTGCAGCCGTTGCAAGAGAATCCCAGGGTAGTGGAATTGGTAAAGGAAACTTGTACTTGTTTTACGTTATCGGAAGTATTGCCTGTGGTTGAGGTTCTTGCATAAGAGATGATGAATGATTTCGCACTATCGACAGCCTGTGTTAGGTTTGCTGACCCCGTGCCGGAAGTGAGAGTGGTTGCACCTCTTTGTACGGAGATCCCGGAACTGAAATTCATTACATAATAATTGGTGGTGACGTTGTTTGCTGCAGCGGCCCCTTTCGTGACTATGACTTGTGTGCCTGCACCGTTTAGCTGGCATGTGGTTGCGTTGACAGTATCGGAACTGTTGGTTTGAAAATTACAAATCACAAAGGAAGTGCTCGGATCCACAGTGGTTCCTAAAGAATAGTTTGCGGTTTGACTGGATGAGTTTTGTGTTCCGTTTTGAATGTCTCCGGAGAGAACGATAGGAACATTCAAAGATACTGAGTAAGATACGGACGCCGTCAAACCGTTGAAAGACGAATCTCCGTTTGGTGATGCGGGAACCGTGGTTCCCAGTGAAATCGTTCCTGAGGAAACTGCGAAATTGGAAACAGCTTTGACCTGAACTGTCTGAGCCGTATTGTTTCCGCTGGTAAAGGTAAGTGAATAACTTCCGTCCGTATCGAAATTGGAATCGGAAGATTTTTTGATATAAATTTCCGATTGCGTATAGGTGAAATTGACTGTCACATCGGAAGTGGGAACGGAACTAAGAGCGACCGTAAAACTACCCGTTTCTCCCGCATTCAAACTCAAAGTCGCCGGGCTAGGAGTGAACACCAAACTTCTTGTTTGGTTGGATATGGATGCGGTTACGGATTTAGTCAATCCTGAATATCTTCCGTCCGTACTGCTTGCGATAAAACTGATGTTCGTATTCTCTGTCACGTTCGACAAGGATCTGAGATTCACAGTTTGTTGTGAGGAATAATTTCCGGAAGTGAATGTCAGAGCCAAAGGAGAACTTGTACTTGCATCTAACGCAAGCTTTGAATTGGTAAAGGAAAGAAGAAGGCCCACATTGGCGGTAGGCTGGAGATTCAACCTTACTCCGAAAGAACCAGTTCCTCCCCCTTCCAAGGAAACCGTAGACGCACTTGTTACGATGGATGCGGAAGCCTGCTGGATGGTAACAGGAATCGATGCAGTCAAATTGTTGTAAACTGAATCGGAACTTTGAGTGGATAAGGTCAAACTGGAACTGTCGTTGGCATTGGTCAATGCGTCCAAATTGATCGTTTGTAATGTATCGAAATTGGAAGTAGTAAAAATCAAATCGAATGGAGAAGTTCCTGAACTATTTACAGTGAGTTTGGATGTATCGAATCCCACGTGGATAGTGACATTTTGGGAAGGTTGAGATGCCAGCCGAAGAGAAAGAGTTTTGGTATCCGCAAAAATAACTGTCAAGGAAGAAGATGTGATTTGAATCCCTCTTTCGGGAGTCACTGTAATGACTGTTTCGGAAGAGGTGCTTCGATTGGGAGAGGAGTTGAGTAAAAAGCTAAGTAGGGAAAGTTGTTCCGTAGTGGATACTTGTGTACAATGAGAGAGAAGCAGTGTCGCCGCACTCAAAAAGAAACATCGTACATTCCCTAAAGATTTCATGGAGTTTTCCTGAGAGAAAATCTCATCCTTGTATCATGTATCTTATCGGGTAATTTTCAATCTAAATCCTCCTCTGAGAAGGAAAAAGAAAAAAATCGGCAGAACTAGGGAAGAGAATCCGTGTTAAGGAATCTAGATGATTTTGTTTTCAAAATGCTGCGAAGAATCTCTTTGCTTCCTTCCTCTTCTTTGGCGGCTACAAGGCTTCTGATAGAAAACACTCTGAGCGCATCCGTTACGGAAAGAGTTCCATCTGCGGAATCTTTTCTTCCTGTAAAAGGAAAACGATCGGGACCTCTTTGGCATTGGGCGTTGAGGTTCACTCTTGCCACTTGATTCACAAGTAAATCGACTAACTTTCCTAAAATGACAGGATCTTTTCCGAACAGACTCGCTTGTTGCCCCATATCCGAAATACGGACATAATCCAAGGTTTCTTCGATGGACTTATAGGGAACGATGGGAACGATCGGTCCGAATTGCTCTTCTTTATAAATTCTGGAATCTTTGGAAACCGGAAACAAAACGGCGGGAGACATAAAAGATTCTGTCACCTCACCTCCGTTTGCATTGATGATTTTGGCGCCTTTGTCTGTGGCATCTTGCAAAAGTTCCGAAAGCCATTTCGTTTTACCTTCTTCGGGAAGGGGAGTGAGAAGAACATCTTTCTCCCAAGGCATACCCGATTTCCATTCGGAAAGAACTTTCAGATATTTGGAAGTGAACTCTTCCGCTTTGGACTCAGGAACGAAAATGATCTTTAAGGCAGTGCACCTTTGCCCGTTATACGAAAGAGATCCGGAGACAATCTCTTTTATGGATGCGTCTATATCGCAGTCTTCCAAAAGGATGGCAGGATTTTTGGCATTCAAACCCAGAACCGATCTCAATCGGTTGAGTTTAGGATGTTTTTTGGAAATTAAGTTAGCGGTCGTGCTGGAGCCGATAAATGCGAATACGTCGATTTTTCCCGATTCCATAATGGGAGAAACGACTGTGGCGCCGTCACCGTACAGAGTGTTGATGACTCCTTTTGGAAATGCCTGTTGGAAACATTCCAACAAAGGTTCCAGAAGAAGAACTCCGAATTTTGCAGGTTTGAAAAGAACCGTATTTCCCATAGCCAAAGCGGGGATCAAAGTACAAAATGTTTCGTTTAACGGATAGTTAAACGGTCCCATGCAGAGAACCACACCGTAAGGAGCCCGTTTGATCTGTGCAACGATTCCTTTTTCGTAAACGAATTGAGAGGATGCGGCTTCCATTTCTCTCAAAGCATCGATCGTGTCCCGAATGTATTCTACGGTTCTTTCGAACTCCTTGATGCTGTCTGCGTGGGTTTTGCCGATTTCCCACATCAAAAGTTTGATGATCTCTTCTTTTTTCCCCATCATCAATTCGGTGAATCGTTCGATAGCACCAATTCTTTGTTCTGTGGTGCTTTGCGGCCAATCTCCAGATCCTTGTCGGTAGGCATTCAGGCAAGATTCCAAAGCCGCCATCGCCTGCCTTTCATCGAAGGAAGGATAACTTCCCAGAAGGACTTGGGTGAGTTTTCCGTTTTCTTCCAAATGGATCGGGGAAAGAACTTTTTCCATTTTGCCTTCCCAGACCTTCAATTCTCCGTCCAAAAGAAATCGTTTTTGATGTATCGGAAGGATTCTAAATTTCTCAGGGATGGATTCAAGTTTAGGAAAGGAAAAACTCATACTTGAGATGGTTTTGTCCCCGGTTAAAAATGCAAGGATTTCCGGGCGGGGAGCCCGATACTAAGAAAGTGGAACCGTTTCTCTCCTCAGATCCTGCACAAATCGCTGTACTTTCCGAGCGTTTATTGGAGAGGGTAAGGGAATTGGAAGAATTGATGGAACAGGTTCGTACCGACCTGGATCAATACAGAGTCGCAAGGGAAGAATGGCAGATTTGGCATAGCGCTTGGAAAAGAGCCAGAGAGAAAAAAGAGGCCATCTAAAAAAGCGCCCGGAGCTTATAACAATGAAGTGCGCTATTGTTATAAGCTCCAGACTGGGAAATGAAAGAAACAACCTAATAAATGAAAACGATGGCAGAAATTAGTTTCTGTCTTATTGTATAGGAAGGAAAGGACGCAAAAGTTTTTCTTATATTTTTTCTCGAAACAAAATCAACTAACATATAATATAAACTTAGAAAACCGCTGCCTACTCCGTATTGAATCTATGTTTGGCGCAACTGTTCATTTTGTACCTAATCGGATTCAGATAAACGACAAAGAAGTAAAAAAGTTTTTTCTTTAAAAATACCCTGGACTTTTACCAATTTTTACCAATAAGAACGGCGAGAACTTGGTTTTCATCAAATTATTATATGCGATTATATTTTTGTTAAGCACAATTCTTATTTCGAAATAAAAGAATGAGAGTCGTTGAAATAAAAAAGATCGTGAAAAGATAAATTTTTTTGCGTTTTATGCAATAAAAAGAAAGAACGTTTGTCAGAGAGGGACTCCTTCCTTTTCGGCTTTAGAAAAAAGACAGAATCAGTTTATCGCTTTTTTAATGTTAGATGCTTCTTGCTTTTCTCAAAACAACTTACCTTCGATTCGATTTCGTATTACAATCTCTCGTTTGGGTTTTGAAGATGCTTTTTCTGCGACAAAACGATGGCAAGTTTTAGGAGATGGATGAGGCGTATCACATTCGTATAAAATCCTTATCTTCGTAGAGACAAATCTCAAAATGAAACCAGCTATTTCCTTCCGATTTTTCGGGCGGATCCTCGGTTTCGGCAGGGAATCGGGGAAAACCCCCCTCGAAAAAATCTTTTCCTGGCATAGCCTCGTTGCAAGTTTGCACTATGGTAGAAAAAGCTATGACCCCGTTCGGAGAGATCGCTCCGAAAACCCCAGCCACACTAGATCAAATCAAAAAAAATATATACGGCCGTTACTTGGAAGAGTTTGCAGTAGGAGACATATATGTCCACCCTCGCCAATTCACTGTAGACCGCAGTTTCGCACAAGAATTCGCAACCGTGTTTATGGATTCGAACCCGCTTTACCTTTCTGCAGAATATGCGAAGGCGCACGGTTTCCAAGATTTACTCGTACCGCCGCTTATGGTGTTCAACCTTGCGTTGTCCATCGGAGTGCAGAATAACAGTGAAAAGGCGCTAGCGAACCTGGGTTATTACAATGCACAGTTTTTACAGCCAGTTTATCCGGGAGATACTCTTTCTTCCCGAACAAAAATCCTCGCAGTAGACGACAAAGGTGCGGACAAACCGGGAATCGTTCATGTGCGAACTCTTTGCCTCAATCAAAAAAACGAAGTGGTTCTCCAATACGAAAGAAAGATCATGATCTATCAATCGAACGGAAAACCGAAAGGAAATTCAAAGCCGGGGGACAAGTCCGCATTTTTTCCTGAGTCTGCCACTCCTGCATTGAAACTTCCTAACCTACAATTCCCTACTCAACTAAAAGATGTTACATGGGGACATACTTATTTCGAAAATTTCAAACCTGGTCAAATTTACGTGCACCAAAACGGACGCACGATCACAGACGAACATTACCAATGGACTTACAGAGTAGGGAACACTCACCCTCTTCATTACGATAAACTCTACTCGGCAGGAATTTCCGGCCCTATGGGTGGAGAACCTGTAGTTTACGGAGGCCTCGTATTTGGTTGGTTAGTTGGAATGGCTTCCAGAGATATTTCCGAAAACGCTCTTTGGGAAATCGGATTCACGGAAGGATATCATACACAACCTGCTTTCTCCGGCGACACAGTTACATGCATCACACGCATTCTTTCCACAGAAGATAAAGGGACTGAATATGGCATCGCAGCGGGAGAAGTTCAGTTGCAGCTCATCGGACTCAAAAACATCAAGGCAAACGATGCATTGGATAAATTCGGTGCGGATCTATTCTTGAAAGAGAACGATAAGAAAAAATTGGGCAAAGAAAAAATCCCGGAAAAGATCTTCGAAATCGAAAGAAGACTTCTTATCAAAAAACAACCGTAATATGGGCATTCGTCCGAACTCCGCTTGCGGTCCTTCGGACGTTTCTCCTCCCCATCCTTGAAGCAAATATGATCGTCACTCCTCCCAAAAAAATCCCTCCCATGGAAGAGATCGGAGACGAGATCTATAAAATCGTCCTTCCTCAGCCTTTTTATGCACCGAATAATATCTATTTGTTTTGCGGGAATGAAGGACTCACTCTGATCGATTCCGGATACATCGAATCGATCCCCATGTTGCAGGCATCCTTACGAACGAAAGGTTTTTCCTTAAAAGACATCCGGCATGTCATTTATACTCATAACCATCTGGATCATATTTCTTCGGCTTTAGTGTTAAAGTCTTACGCGCCGAAAGCGATATTTTACGGGTATCGTGCGATGCAGACAGGTGTGGGGAATTATTTGGAATCTATGAGACTTTTCGAAGAGGCGACAGAGGATTTGTTTCGAAGAGCTTTCGGAGATCCGGACGAATTGAACCGCATTCTTACGGAATCTCGTTCCGGTTGGAATCAATTCTTTAGTAAGTTCAAGGAAACGAAAAAAGGGGATCCTATTTTAAGAATCGACCATGCTATAGATCATAACGATTCTTTGGAAATCGATTCCAGGTTGTTTCGTTTTTTATATACCCCCGGTCATAATTTATATCATATCACTCCTGTTCTCCCTCATTCAGGGATTTATTTTTCGGGAGATCTCATCATCGCCAATCTTACTGCCATTTATTCCGAATTAGACGGAAGTTTGGGGGACTATTACTTCACATTGTCCAAGTTATTGGAGGAACCGATTAGAAGACTGCTTCCCGCACACGGTCATGAAATAGAAGATCCGATCCGTACGATTCAGCTTGTGAAAAAAACACTTTCTATTCTTGAGAAGGGAGTCATCCGAAGACTCAAGGAAGGTTCTTCCGATCTACTCCATTTGATGGAAGCAGCCATAGGGAAAAAAGTTCATAACGGAGGACATCTTCCCACTGCACTCGGTTTGATCTATTCCATCATACAGAAATTGGTTTTGGAAGGAATGATTCGCATCGAGATCAGAGAGAACGGATACGAAATTTTCCACATGCGGTAAAACATGAATCTCACTGATTTTTTTAAGAGAATGTTCGGTTACACAAATAAAAGATTCTTATTGTTTTGTTTTCTGATATTTATATCAATTCTATATTTATTTTTTTATCCTCTCAGGCTGTCGCCCGATTCCACCAATTATATTGCAACGGCAGAATATTTAACCGCTGGGAATGGTTTCTATTATAATACTAATTGGCCTTCTTTAGATATGAGTCTTTCTTTAGAGAGGTATACAGAATATCCACCTTTGTTTCCTGTCATTATTGCTGTCTGGGGTGCTGTCGTCGGTTATACCGGCTTTAGTATAAAATGTTTTTATCTTCTAAACATTTTATTATTAAATTATAGCGTTTTTTTGTTACTTAGATCATTCAATGTGAATTTATTTTTCTTGTTACTTGCCTTTTGTTTAATTAATTTCAATGGATCTTCAAATGTCGTGTATGAATATTTTTGGAGCGAAGTTATATTTCTGGCTCTGGCAATATTTTCAATTCATGTAATTATGAAGAGGAAGACTTTCGGGTTTGTTCTTGCGATACCATTTCTAACGAAAACTATGGGAGTTCTACTTTTTTTTCATGAACTGATATTCAAAAACAAAATAAAATTACGATTCAAAATTTTCTTATCTGGTGCATTCGGTTTAATATTAGGATCGCTTTGGTTTTTATACAACTACTTGCAGGTTGGAAATACTACAAGGAGTCATTTTTCCGGAAATGTGTTGGGAAAATTCGATGCAGACTTTCTTTTAAACAAAATCGGTATTCCTTTCCACTGGCTTGTGACTGGATGGATCAATAACCCTTTCCCAGAAAACGGGGTTTTAACATCGCTCTCTCTGCCTTATTATCATTATATTTAATTTATCTATTCATTCAGGGAGTTCTGAGAAATAAAACTAGGAGAAGTTTCGGATACTTAGTTCTTGTTACATTGAATCTTTTTTTCGGAATGATTGTTTTGTCCATAGTCGCAAATTTTAATGATTTGGATGGTAGATTGCTTTTTCCTTTTTGCGTAATGTTTATTCTTTCCACTATAGTTTTCATCCATCGCTTAGGTAAATATAGGAATTTTTTTGGAGTCTTGTTCTTTTTGCTTTTGATTAAGGTTGATGTTTTTACAAAAGAGAACGTAAATGAATACAGCAAATTCGAAAGGATATCCCTTTTTGCTCAAGAAAACGTTCCAAATCTGAATGATCGAAAAATGATCGTAAGCGATTATGAGTTTCGTCATCAAATGTTTTTTATGAAACCTCATAGAATCGTTTGGGATCAGAAGTTTTTTGATAGTTGCGGAGGATATTCCAAATTAATAAATTACAACCCGATGTACATCTTCTCTAAAAATTCCTCTATGCTGAAAAGCATAATCCAATGCTCAAAGGATTTCGAGATGATATCGTATGATGGGTTTGATATCTTATTTGAACCGTTAAAGAAAAATTAAAATTTTTGCAGTAGAAGCTCTGCGCCACGGATCGACCGAGCGTCCTCGTCGAGGGAGAGCCGGTTCGTGCTGACGATAGAATTACTGCGATCGATTGCATTCGAGGCGTCCACACTAAAGTATAGAATGTCCATATAATGAATCTTAATCGGAAGCGAGCTCGACAGAACTCGACTAAAATTTCCAAACTTCTATAAGTTTCCCTTGGAATAATTTTTCCGCTTTGTTTTCAACTAATCCTAAGGAAAGTGCTTTGAGTCTTTCTTTCGGATAGAGTTCTTCTTTCGTGAATTCTGGAGAAAGGATGATGTAACAAACGTTATTTTTTTTCCCCCCGCATTCCGAACCGATCCGTTCCAAAGGCCGAACAGGATTTTCTTTGGGAACATAAAAGGACAAATTGTACTGACTGTAAACGATCTCTTCGGAAGGAATCGTTTTCATTCCTAGGTGCAGTTCTTTTCTAAGCGTTTCAGATGTTTCTATTGTATTTTGGTTGGACGTTTCTTTCCCAAGAGTGAGTGGAAAGTTTCCATCTAACGAATTCTTGGCGAAAATAAGTCCTATCGATAGAAATAAAAGCCACAGAGGAAGCGGTTTTCTGGTTCTGATCCAAACAAGCCCTGAAAATAAAAGAAATGGAATGAGACTGTACGAATAATAGGAATACACTTCATGATGCCAAGGCCGGGAAGAAAACGCATGAAAAAGATAGATGAGAGAGATTCCTATGAGTTCCGGAATCATTAGAACGATTCCGCTCCCTCCACTGATCAAAAGTTCCAAATACGTTTTGAAAGACTTAGAAAACCCTTCCACTTTTTTATAAGAGGAAGAATATTCCCGTAAAAGTTCGTTCGACCAGGAGATCGTATTTGCCTCCGAACTGAGAGAAGGGAAAATCCAAACCGATAAGATAAAATAACAGCCACAAAAAATCAAAGCTGCCAAAGAAACGGATCGAAGCAGCACTGACTTCTTTCCCCATAAGGGAAATTTTTTATCCACCAAATAAAAGTTATATAGCTCAAAGACCCATATAGAAAACAGGAAACAGGAAAGATAAACAGCTATATCTTCTTTTACGGAAAGAAAAAGAACAAGACTGATCCAAAAACCTATTTTGTTACGAAGACTCCTTTCTCCCGATTTCAATCGCAGATAAAAATGAAAAAATAATCCTGAGAAAGGAAGGACTAATACCTCGAAATGATAGCTTGTGATCAAACGGTAGATATAGAGTTGATTGAGAAGGCAGATAAAAATGAGAAGGGACACACTATAAGAACTTAGATCTTTATTTTGATTCTCTTTGAATCCTTCCCTATAAAAGAGCCGACTCCAAATGAAAACGCCTAACATTCCATAAAAGTAAGAGCCGAAAGCATACCCCCATCTTTCCGGGAACAAGAGGGAAAAGGGAACATAGGCCAAAAGCCCAGGAGCGAAATGATGCAGCAAATAGGAGCCGTCACCCGAATCGGAATAGTATGAGGAGTGAAATCCGTTTCCTCTTGTGATTTCTCGGATGACTTCATCCATTCCGACATAATCCGCGTCATGAAAGAAAAACAATTCTGCGAATTTGAAAGAGAGATCGTAAAAATGAATCCCGAAGCCGGTGATAAAAATCAAAGTACATAGGATCGGAAAGAGTGACAGAAGTTTCGGATGGGAAACTTCATATACCTTCTTTCTATTTAGAAAAAAATAGAAAGAAAGAAGAATGCAGAAAAGAAAAAGCCCTTGGTGCAAGGGCTTTTGAAAGTACGAAGGAACAACAAATAGAAAGGAGGAAATTAAGCTGAATGCGAAAACTAAATAAATCACCTAACGTATGAAATATAAAACTTTTCTTTCTCCGATTCTTTCTCTGTTGATTTCCACTCTATTTCTATAGTAGAAACCTTTTTCAGGAAAAGCTTTGGAAAAAAGTTCGTACAAATCCATTTCAAATACAAGCATACATTCCGCCACATCGGCGGCACCGATTTCCATCGTTTGTTTCGTATCCACCATCACATGTCTGGAATTGATGAAATCGGGAGCGATGTCCGTCGCAATGGAACCTAAATTGTTTTTAGTGATTGTTCCCCCGACGGAAGTGATTTTGTTTCTGCTTTTTGCTTCTTGGATGATCTTTTTAGAGACACGAGTCACTTCCGGATCATCCGGTTTTTTGTCCATGGATGCGGAAAGATCCGATCTAGCAGCAGTTACTTGCTGCAAATCTCCGAAAGCTGCGGAATCGAAAATGTCCAGAAGGTTTCTGTATCCTGTGATTGTTTCCAAATTGATCGCTTTTTTCAACTTATCGTATTCGGATGCGGACAAAAGGTTCTTCAAAGTGGCGATGAAATTTTTAAGAGCGTATTCCGATTCCACCATAGGAGCGGAAATTCCTGATACACCAATTCTATTGCATATTCTAATATCGTTACGTGCTTCGGGGCCGCCTATCTTGACGGAAAGAGGTAAAATTCCTTGGCAGATGTTTTGCAGAAGAGCGATTTCCGACTCTCCCATGTCTTCGGTTTCCGTGCCGGTTTTCAAACAGACAAAAGCATAATGATCCTTCATTTCCTGGAGGGTTTTGCGAAGAGTGATTAAATTTTTTTCCATAGCAGAAGACCTGGGCTCCAGGTATGGTATCGGAGAAATAGAGGAATCGTACAAGCCTTTCTCTGTTTTTTTTCCTCGGGTTGACAGAAAATTCCAGAAATCTAGGGTCAGCTTATGGGAATTTTTTCCTCGATATTCAACTCAGAAACTTCCAAAAAGAATCCAACGAAAAAACAAACAAATCCCAAACCGAACGAAGACACCTTTGCAGGCATTGTTTCGTTTCTGATGATTGTCGTTCTTGTTTTTGCCTTTAAATCCTCCGTTTTGGATGCAAACAATATCCCTTCCGGATCCATGATCCCCACTTTGAAGATCGGGGACTTTCTTTTCGTAAATAAAATGCGTTATTCCTTTCGTATTCCTTTCACAGATACGGAGCTCATTCGTTATGATGATCCGAAAAGAGGAGATATCATCACATTCATTCCTCCTGCAGATGCAGTTCGAGGAGAGTCTCGCAGCGGAATTTTTGCCAAACGTTTTGTGAAAAGAGTAGTGGGTCTTCCGGGAGATACCATTCGAATCACTCGTAAATTCATCGATTCTCCTACAAGAGACAGAGTGCTTTTGGCCTATTTCGAATACAAACCCAAGGGAGAAGCGGAGTTCCAATCCTTCTCACCTGAGGAAGTTCCCATCGGAGATGAACTTTCCGATTTGGACAATACGAAAGCATCTTCCCGAGCTCTTTTTATAGAACAAAAACCGGGCTTTCAACATTATATGTTGGAAGGTTACGAAGACAGTCCTCTCCTCAACTACTGTGATTTTAAGGAAGGCTGTGTGATCCCTGACAACCATTATATGGCGATGGGAGACAACAGAGACGATTCCTTCGATTCCAGATCTTGGGGTTTCGTTCCCAGGGAAGATATTTTAGGAAAGGCATTGGTCATTTATTTTTCCATCAACTGGAAAGACTCCACTTGCGAATTCAAAAGCGGAAAGGAACTGGCGGAAAAAGGCGATATCTTTGCGGAAAGATACAGTCCTACCGAAATCGCAAGCAGATGTCATCCGGACGAAATTCGTTATTCTGTTCATTCGGGAGATGAAGATCGTTATGAAGAAAGTCGTTTGGGATGGTTGGAAAGAACCTTTCGTTACAGACTTTGGAGACTTGATGTTAGGTGGGATCGAGTCGGAAGAATTCTAAAATAAATCCAATATGCCGGATGACAAAAAAAAAGAACCTTCTCAGTTAGGTATGGTGGGAGCCGGATTCGAATTCGTAACTTCCATCCTTTTTTTCGTGGTTGCCGGTTATTATGCGGATGAATACTTTCAAACAAGCCCCTTTCTACTGTTAATTGGCTTTTTTCTGGGATTTGCGTATTCCTTCTATGCTCTCATCAAAAGAGCCAAAGAAAACGAATAAAATCCCTCTCCTTTCTTTCTTTTATCCTCCTAAAAAAAATTGACCAAAAACAGCCTCTCTCACGAGAATGAAATGGAATGAACCATAAGGATCCAAGTTTGTTTTCTTTGAAAAGCACTCAAACTGCTTCGGTTTCTTATGTACTCACCTCCCTCCAAGTCGTCGTCGTCTCTTCCCATAGTCTCAGCTTTCTGTCGTAAGAGCACTTGTCCTTAAGTGGGCTCCCCGCGAGGCAGAAAGCTTTCTGCGGGGACAAAACCAGGAGACAATATGCAATCTTATACGCAAATCACAGTAGCTGACTACTGCATTCGTTTTTTCGAATCGAAAGGTATCACGCAAATCCCCGGCATTCCCGGAGGCACCATCTTACCTATGTACCACGCTTTGGCTAAGTCGAAGATCCGGCATATCTTGGCAAGGCATGAACAAGGAGCGGGGTTCATCGCCCAAGGTATGGCAAGAACCTCTCGAAAGCCGAGACCTTTTTTCATATCTTCAGGGCCGGGGGTGGCCAACGCAATCACTGCGGTTGCGGATGCGCAGAGGGATTCTGTTCCTTTGATTGCGATTTCTGGACAGGTTCCCAGAGAACTTTTGGGTACGGATGCCTTTCAGGAACTGGACACTTTGTCCATCGTAAAGAATATAACCAAAAAAGCATATCTAGTGTTAAATGCGAATTCCGTGCCTGAAATTTTGGAAGAAGCGTATCGAATTTCTATGGAAGGAAAACAGGGACCAGTATGGATCGATTTTCCCAAGGACATCCAAAATTCCTATGTCGATCTTCCTCTTTCGAAACAAATAGAAGCAGGGATCAAAATAAACGGGAATGGAGCAGACGTTCTTTCGTCTCAAACATTCCCTCTTGAAGAACGAATTCTAACGGAGAGTTTGCGCCTGATAGAAGAAAGTAAAAAACCTCTTCTGTATGTAGGAGGGGGAGCTAAACCGGAAAGAATTTATCCATTGATTCGTAAATTTGCGGAGGAGTTTCAAGTCCCCTCGGTTTCCACACTTATGGGTTTGGGGATCTTTCAGGAATCCGACGAACTGTATTTGGGAATGATGGGGATGCACGGTTCTACGTCCGCAAATGATGCATTAGGTGAATGTGATCTGCTCATCGCCTTGGGAGTTCGGTTCGATGACAGGGCAACCGGAAATATAAAAACTTTTTGCCCGAATGCGAAAGTGATCCATATAGAGATTGATCCCAGGGAAATCGGAAAAAATAAAAAGGCGGATCTGTTTTGGAACGGAGATTTGGAAATTTATTTATCCTCCCTATTGAATGAAACAAAACGGATCTCGAAAGAAAGATGGATCTCTCGCTCCACCCCGAATGAGGAACATCAAAGACCGATTCCCGGTTTGATGAGATCCATAGCAAAATACGCGAATAACAAAAGTTATGTTCTTACGGATGTAGGTCAACATCAGATGTGGGTTGCACAGCATTATCCTTTTCCCCATCCGGGAACTTGGATCACTTCGGGAGGGCAGGGAACGATGGGATTCGGACTTCCTGCTTCGATCGGAGTTGCGTTGGAACATCCGGAAGCGACAATCCTTTGTTTTACGGGAGACGGTTCCATTATGATGAACCTTCAGGAACTCGCCACTCTCAGAGAACAGAATTTAAACGTAAAGATCATACTGATGAATAACGGACATTTGGGATTGGTGAGGCAGCAGCAAGAGATGTTTTATCAAAACCAGCGATCTGGTTCCGTTTTCGAATACCAACCGGACTTCCGCAAACTCTCGGAAAGTTTCGGACTCTCTTACGAAAGAAGAAACATCGCAGGAGAATTTTCCTTTCTAGAGGAATGGATGAGAACTCCAGGCCCTTCACTTTTGGAGATAGAAATTCCTTCACAGGAAGGAGTGTTCCCCTTTGTTCCTGCGGGCAAATCCAACCAGGAATATTTGCTCACTTCCTCAACGGGAATACATTAGTCATTACGAAATGTCTTAGAAAAGAAATAGGGAACCCAGGGGAATACAAAAAACCCTGGAACTATATGCCAAAAGAATACGTGGCCGGAAGTTTCATTCGGGCAAATGAAAGAGATGGCGTATTCTCCCAGGCTCATAGATAAAATGCCTGTTAGCAGGATGTAGTGTAACGATCCGTCGAAGTAACCTTTTCTCAGTTGTCTTAAAAGTAAGATCGTAGGCAACAAGGAAACGAGTATGATTTTTAGAGTGCATAGTGCTTCTTTGATAGAAAACGGATCCCCTTCGATGGAAAACGAAGGGCTAGGCTCTAAGAAGAGTAAGGAGAGTTTGAATAAAACCCAAGCGGTAAAACTACCGAATAACAAAAAATAAACGATCTGGTTCTCTAATTCAGGTATGTTCCATTTATATAAAAACCATGAGGATGTCAGAAGGATTAAGAATAGGAAGCTTTGAGAGATGATGGAATTCGGAAAATGGATAGATCCTATCGTAACAGAGTGCAGCAGTATGATCCCTGTAACGTAAAGGAGAGAAAGAAAGAACCAGAGAGAAAAACGATATATAGGGGAGGGCAGAGTTTCCTTTCGAGGAAGGTTTTGGGAAAGCAATTCTATCAAATGTTCCGTTTTCATGTTTTTCCTCTTTGTCTAATCTGTTTGTAGGCTCTATGTGCATTTACTTTGACTGCGGAAAGAGACATTCCCATGATTTTAGCCGTCTCTGCCAGGGAAAGCCCTTCCAATTTTAAGAACTTTACGATTAATCTTTGTTTATCGGTTAAATTCTCTAATAACTTTTCCACCTTGACTTGAATCTCATCTTGCGAATCGATTTCCTTGCTGCTCATATCCTCTATCGTATCATCCCATTCTATGATTTCTATCTTCTCTTTTCTTCCCTTTTTTCTGATATGATCTATAATTTTATGATGGGCGATCGCATTTAGCCAAGGGCGTATCGGCTTTTCAGGAAGATAGGTGTGTTGGGAAAGATGAATTGCGATCAATATCTCTTGAACTACATCTTCTCTTTCGGAGGAATCGAAAATTTTTATCTCCACTAACTTTCTGATTTCTTTTGCCGTTTCCGCAAGAAATTTCCTGTAACTTGTTTTGTTCCCTTTTTGGGACTCTGACAGCAAATGGGAAAGTAGGATGTAATGATTTGAGTCCGAAATCGATTTCACAATGAGATTCTAACGTAGAAAGTTCAACGGATAATGTATAGTTTTTCCTTTGGAGTGAATCTCATAAATAAAAAAAATAGAAACCTCTGTAACTTTCCGTAAACGAGAAACGAAGTAAACTTCGTAAGAAAACAGGAGTTTCCAATGAATTACAAAAGAAGTTTATTAGTAGGCGCGGCTATTGCAGGACTAAGTTTGTCCGCATGTACGACTACAAATACCTCGAATACCGGTTCTAAGGTCGAGGGAGAATGTCATGGAATCAATGCATGCAAAGGTCAAGGAGCATGCGGAGGAAAAGGCAGTTCTTGCGCGGGCACTAATGCTTGTAAGGGAAAAGGATGGTTGAAAACGGCGGAAAACGAATGCGTATCCAAGGGTGGAAAATTCGTAAAAGGCTAAACTTGAAATAGAAAGTCCGTTTACGGGGCAGGGCATCTCCTTCGCTCTGTTTCGTAACCGAATTCTCTGTAATATAGGGAGAAATGTGAATGGAATTGGGAAGGTTCGGCTTAGGGCTAAGGAAGGAACATTACTCGTATTTGGCGGACAACCCCGAAACGAATGTAGATTGGTTTGAAATCGTTAGCGAGAATTATATGGCCACGGAAGGCCGTCCGATCCGTATTCTGGAATCGTTGAGAAGGGATTTTCCTATCGCATGTCATGGAGTATCCATGTCCGTAGGTTCTGTAGAAGGTTTGAACCCCGAATATCCGAAATCTTTAAAGACGCTTATCGATAGAGTGGAACCTTTTTTAGTCTCGGATCACTTGGCATGGAATTATTACAAAGGCGGTTACCTGCATGAGCTTATTCCGATTCCTTATAATGAAGAAAGCCTTAATATTGTATCATCTAACATCAAAAGAGTGCAGGATGTATTGGGAAGGGAAATCTCGATCGAAAACATATCTTCGTACATCACTTACGAATCCTCCGATATGAAGGAATGGGAATTTCTGAGAGAGTTGTCTTTCCGTACGGATTGTAAACTTCTTTTGGATATCAATAACGTATATGTGAATGCGGTCAACTTCGGGTTCGATCCGATGGAATTTCTGGATTTTATTCCTGGAGAGATCGTTTCCCAAATCCATCTGGCCGGATTTACGGAAAGAGAAGGTTTTCTTTTTGATACGCATTCGCGGCCTGTGGATGAGAAGGTATGGGATTTGTTCGGGAAATATATATCCCGCTGTGATGAAAAAACGAAAATACTCATCGAATGGGACGAGGAGATTCCTGATTTTCTCGGACTGGAAGAAGAACTGAATAAAGCTCGATCGATCGTACAAAGGGCGAAAGCGGCAGTATGACTCCTCTTTCGAAAATACAATCGTCCTACTTTCTCTCCGTTCGTACAGGAGAGCATTCCGAATTATTGCGCTTGTTATCCGGTGCGGCTGGCAAACTTTCGAAAGAAGAAGCGGTGCAGGTATATGAGGATGCATACCTATATCGATTCGCTGAAGTTTTGAGCGAAAAGTTTCCGGCAGTACGAAACGTTTTAGGGGAAGAGGATTTTTTCTCATTGGCGAGGGAATATATTTCAAGAACACCTTCTTTCTGTTACGACATAAGCAGATATGGAGAAAATTTCCCTCAATTCATATCGGAAGTTTATCCTAAGTATCCTATCCTTTCCGATCTGGCTAAGTTGGAGTCCGAATTGGATTTATTATTTCGTAAAAAACAACACATCCCTTACGTTTGGAGCGATCACTACGAATCGAACGATTTGGAGTCCGCAATATTTTCTTTCGGAGAGAGTTTATCTTTGATCAGTTTTGAACATTCAGTATTAGGAATATGGGAAAAACGAAACACGGATGAAAGTTTTGACGTAGAATTTTTGTCGGAGAAAGAGAATCTACTGATATATAAAAAAAGAGAAGAGCTATTTATTCGGAGGCTGGATGAGGACGAGTTTCTGTTTTTGGACCATCTTCGAAAGGGAAATTCCGTAGGGGATACTTTGTCTTTGCTCGAATCCGTTCTGCAATTGGATGAAAGAAGAGTAGGGGAATGGTTCTTTGCACTTGCGGAAATGGAAATCGTATCCTCGGTCGAAATAAGAAACACTCCTTAATCGGGTAAAAAACAATTCTTGGGCAAAAAGACCGCAATAGACCTGGAAAAACGCAAATATTTTTCAAAAAAAAGGTTGTGCACAATTTAATATCTGGCAATATAATTCTAACTACTGACAGGAGATTCATTTTATGGCAGAGGATTTTTATCAAATTAAAGTCAAAAGAGGCAGCGAAGAGATTCCCATGTCCAATTTCAAAGGGAAAGTTCTGCTCATCGTGAACACTGCAAGCCAATGCGGTTTTACTCCTCAATACAAAGGTTTGCAAGAAACCTATGAAAAATACAATCCGAAAGGTTTCGAGCTGCTGGCATTCCCGTGCAATCAGTTCGGAGAACAAGAACCGGGTTCCGATTCCGAAATCAAACTTTTCTGTGAAAGGACTTTCAGCACCACTTTTCCTATCTTCTCTAAATTGGAAGTGAACGGACCACAGACGGATTCTCTTTATCTTCATCTCAAAAAAAAGGCTCCGGGAATTTTCGGCTCGTTGGACATCAAGTGGAACTTCACTAAATTCCTAGTCGACAAACAAGGAAATGTCGTAAAGCGTTATGCGCCGATCACAAAGCCGCAAGACATTCAAAAAGACATAGAGGAGTTGATTGCGAAATAAGATGGCAACGGGAGAAGCACTTTTACTCAAAAACCAAATCTGTTTTTCCCTCTATTCCGCAACACATAGGCTGATGAAAATCTATCGGCCTTTGCTTGCGGAGTTAAACCTCACCTATCCTCAATACCTAGTAATGCTTGTTTTGTGGGAGGAGGGATCCGCAACCGTCAGCGGGATCGGCGAAAAACTAGGACTCGACTCAGGAACTCTCACTCCTCTTTTGAAAAGAATGGAAACTGCCGGATATCTGGAGAGGAAACGAAGCGAAAAAGACGAACGAATCGTAACCATCTTGTTGACACCAAACGGACGTAATTTGAGAACTAAAGCAAGATCCGTCCCCGAAAAACTGTTCTGTCAAACGGGAGTGTCCGAAAAGGATGCCTTTGCATTGAAGGAGGTTTTAGACAAACTAGGATGTGAAATTCCCGGCTGAATCTGGCGTTTCAAAATCACATAATCCGTATTAGTTTTGTTTCGGGAGATTCGGGTGCGCCCCATTGTTTCTCTGGCGATAAATTTTTTGAAGAATGGGCCGGGCTGTCCGAGGCTCCGGCGTTCGCCTACGTCTCACCAAAGGTGAGACGCCTTCGGCGCCTCTCCCATCCCTCGCACATAGATCTTATGGAAAATCGAAACATTGGAATTCTTCAAAAAAGCGGGCGGGGAATCATTGACTGCACCCTTGTTTCTTTCAATCTCAGTTCATCCCTCTTATGGATTTATACACACTCAATCTAAAGAAGTTCCATCTGCACTACTTCACTTATCTTTTGTTTTGTGGAATTCTTTCTTATTTTCTTTTGCCTTCTTTTCCTGAGATTTCCCCTTTGGTGTTCTATGTGGGATGTGGTACCTCCTTCTTTTTGCAGATAGGAGCCATGGAACTTAGGTTTCTTCCCCGCTTTCATCCCAAGCTGGGAGAGATGGGATTTCCTTTGTTTACTGTGGTTTTTTTCTTTTGGATCAATTTAGGGGTGCTGGCCGCACTTATATTCCTGGAATTCCCTTTTGAAGCGATCATTGGATTTTTAATTGCCTATTTCCTTCACCTTCTTTTTCTTGTATTTGCGAGCTATTTCAGTGGAAAATAAGTCTAAATATCGGGCATTTTTCTCTTTCTTATTAGTATTTTTCCTTAGTTTTTCTGGTCTTTTTGCTTCCGGTGAGGGTTCTCATTCGGACGAATTCGACTTCAGTGAAGTTATGTCCCACCACTTGGGAGATGCACCCATCTTCCCTTTGAATTTTGGTGGTGAAAAAGTTAAGGAAGGCCAACCAGGATTTGATCCTGAGAACCACGACGTTTTTGAAGATCATGGAACCCGTTACCACTACGTGGGCGGTTTCGATATGCACATCACAAAACGCGTTACAATGATGTGGATTGCATCTTTTTTTCTTTTGATCATCTTCATCCCGGCAGCTAAACTCATCTCTAGAGACCCTAAGAAAGTGCATAACAAATTCACTTCTTGCGTGGAAGCAGCTGTCAGCTACATCAAAGAAAATGTGGTAGATGCTTCTTTAGATCATCATGGTCATTCTTACTACCATTACATCTTGAGTTTGTTTTTCTTTATTCTTTTTTGTAACTTATTCGGACTCATTCCTTCCGTAGGAGAGTTGACCGTGGCCGCATCCGACCTTTTGGTTTCTTTCGGTCTTTATGGACACACTCCTCACGCATTGCATACGTTCGGCGAAATTTGGTCCGGAATCACTCCTACGGGAGATATCGGGGTTACACTTTCTCTTGCATCTTTGACTCTTCTCATCATCTACGGCACCGCTTTTTCTTACCAAGGGATTTCCTTTGTGGCTCATGCGGTTCCGAAAGGGGTTCCTTTACCTCTTTGGCCTTTGATGTGGATCCTTGAATTCATCGTCACTCACATTGCTCGTTCCTTCGCCCTCACTATGAGGTTGCTTGCGAACATGACAGCGGGTCACGTTATGATTCTGGCTCTATTGGGATTTATCTTTATGAGTCAAAGTTACTTTATCGCTCCTATTTCTGTAGTTAGCTCGGTGCTGATCTACTTCTTGGAGCTTTTGGTCGCCTTCTTACAGGCGTTCATCTTTTCTCTGCTCACTACCGTGTTCATTGGAACGGTAATGCACAGACATTAATTTGGTTTTATTTAAATTGTAAAACAATACAGGAGTAAACGAAAACAATGGAATTCGGTCTAGGATACATCGCAGTAGGACTCGCAGCAGGCTTAGCTATGCTCGGTGCAGGAATTGGAATCGGTAGAATCGGTGGCTCTGTCGCTGAAGGAATCAGCCGTCAACCAGAAGCGGCAGGAAAGATTCAACTTGTGCTTTACGTAGCAGCAGGTATGATCGAAGGTGCTGCACTTTTCGCAATCGTAATCGCTCTACTCATCGCTCTTAAACTCAATGGTTCTGTAGACAAAACCATTGGATCTGGCGCTGCTCATAAAGTAGAACAAGGACAATAGCCTTGGCAATTCTTGCGACTTCCGGCTTTAATTTGCTGAAGGTCAATCCGGGTCTGGTTGTCTGGACCCTGGTCACTTTCACAGTTGTTGTCATCGTTCTTAAAAAGTTTGCTTGGGGACCTATCCTTCATGCATTGGAAGAACGTTCCTTGGGCATCCAAGCGGACATTGATAAAGCTGAAGCATTAAGAAAGGAAGCTGAAAAGTCCCTTAAAGATTACCAAGAAAAAATTAGCAAAGCAACGGATGAGGCTCATAAGATCGTGGAAGAGGCGAAGCGAGATGCTACCGCTCTCAGAAACAAATTGATCGAAGAGACCAATCACGATGTGAAGAACTTGAAAGACGGAGCACTGCGCGAGATCGAACTCGCAAAAGGCAAAGCTCTTTCCGAAATGCAAACGCAAATCGTAGAAATGTCTGTGCTCATCGCTAGTGAGATCTTGGAAAAACAACTGAAGAAAGAAGATTATGTTTCTTTCGTAGAAAAAGAGATTTCAAAACTCGAAAAACAAAAAGCAAAATGAGTCGAAGCCACGTTTCAAAGGTTTATGCCACGGCCCTTCTCGAGTTAGCAAAAGATGCTAACTCGCTTGAGGCTACAGAAGAAGAATTAGCAGCCATTATAGGTTCTTTTTTCTCAGATGATACGATTCGACATTATTTTCTTTCTCCATTGGTTGATCCAATCCAGAAAGAAAATACTGCTGCGAAGGCCGTAAAAGGACAAACATCTGAAATAGTTGCAAATTTTATTACCCTAGTCATTCGCAAAAATAGATTTTTACATCTTCCTGATATCCTCGAAGATTTCAAAGAAGGAGTCGATGCCATCAACAATCGAAGCTCTTTGAAGATTTATTCGAAGGAAACTCTTTCCGGACAAGAAAAGGAAAGAATCACAAAGGCAATCTCAACTCAATTCGGACGTCAATTGAGAGTGCAAGAATTTATAGATCCTTCCTTAATCGGTGGGTTTAAACTCTATATAGACGACTATTCCATAGATGCCTCTATCCGTCATAAATTGAACGGAATTGAAGAGGCTCTCCTCCAAAAGAAAATCCCTGTCGGAGCCATTTATGAAAATTAAAACAGACGAAGTTACATCGGTACTCAAACAAGAAATTAAAAACTTCAATAAAGACCTGCAAGTGGAAGAGGTTGGAACTGTTCTCGAAGTAGGGGACGGTATCGCTCGTGTTTACGGACTGAACAACGTAATGTCCGGAGAGTTACTTGAATTTCAAAATGGAGTTCGAGGACAAGCGTTCAACTTGGAAGAAAACTCCGTAGGGGTCATTATCTTTGGAGACTACATCGGAATCGAAGAAGGTTTTACCGTAAAAAGAGTCGGTAAAGTATTCGAAGTTCCCGTCGGACCAGAGTTACTCGGTCGTGTTGTAAACCCGTTAGGTGAGCCGATTGACGGAAAAGGTCCGTTAAACGCTAAAAAAACTCGTCCTGTTGAATCTCCAGCTCCTGGAATCGCTATGAGAAAATCAGTAGCGGAACCGATGCAGACCGGAATCAAAGCGGTAGACGCAATGATCCCGATCGGAAGAGGACAAAGAGAGCTTATCATCGGCGACAGAGGAACTGGAAAAACTTCCATTGCAATCGATACAATCATCAATCAAAAAGGAAAAGACGTAGTCTGTGTTTACGTAGCGATCGGGCAAAAAGCTTCTACTGTAGCTTCTACCATCGAAATGCTTCGTGAAAAAGGTGCTCTTTCTTACACCATCGTAGTTTCTGCGAACGCATCCGAGCCTGCTCCTCAGCTTTTCATCGCACCTTACTCCGGCGCTTCTATGGCGGAATACTTTATGTATGAAGAAGGAAAAGCAACACTCGTTGTTTACGATGACCTTTCTAAACAAGCGGTTGCTTACCGCCAAATGTGTCTTCTTCTTCGTCGTCCTCCTGGTCGTGAAGCTTATCCTGGAGACGTATTCTACCTTCACTCTCGTTTGCTCGAGAGAGCTGCGAAGTTAGATGATAAATTCGGAGGCGGATCTATGACTGCTCTTCCTATCATCGAAACGCAAGAAGGTGAAGTTTCTGCATACATTCCTACCAACGTAATTTCCATTACTGACGGTCAGATCTACCTTCAGTCCAACTTGTTCGCATCCGGTCTTCGCCCTGCGGTAGACGTGGGAATTTCCGTATCTCGTGTTGGTTCTGCAGCACAGATCAAAGCGATGAAAAAAGTAGCGGGAACAGTTAAGTCCGACTTAGCTCAGTTCCGTGACTTGGAAGCATTCGCTCAGTTGGGAACAGAATTGGATCCTGTAACACAAGCTCAGTTGGATCGTGGATATAGAATTCTTGAAATTTTAAAACAGCCGAACAACTCTCCTTCTCCGGTAGAAGAACAAGTAATCTCTATTTTTGCGGTGACTCGCGGATTTATGGATACGATTCCTACAGCTAAGGTGCGTCAGTTTGAAGCATTCTTGCTCCAAACTCTAAGAGAACAACATCCTGAAATTTTGGAAGAAATCCGAACTGCGAAAGAAGTAAAAGGAGAAGCCGTTCTCCAAAAAACGATCAAATCGATCGTAGAACACTTCCTAAGCAAGAATAAGTAAGGGGAAAGATCTTGGCGACACCGCGTGAGATAAAAAAAAGGATCACTTCGGTCAAAAACACCCGAAAGATCACTCGTACGATGGAGATGGTCTCCACTGCGAAGGCGAAAAAAGCGACGAACAAAGTCAACGCGGCAAAACCTTATGCCGAGTTGACGATGGAACTCGTTGGGTCGTTGTCCGGACTTGCCGGGGTGATTCAAAGTCCTTACCTTCGTAAACCTCTAAAGACCAGAAAAGTTGCAATCCTTGCCATTACCGCAAATCGTGGGTTATGTGGCGGGTTCAACTCCAATGTTCTGAAAATGGTTCGTAACCGCATCGACGAATGGACTGCGAAAGGCGTAGAAGTGGAGGTACATGCTGCAGGTAAAAAGGCGGTTGCATACTTCAAATTCGCCAAAATTCCGTTGAAGTCAAGTTATACGAACATTGACGACAAAGCGGGGTCTCCCGAAGCGAATATACTCGCAAATTATTTTATGTCTGCATTTGCAAAAGAGGAAATCGACGCAGTGGAAGTAGTATCCACTCATTATTACTCTGCGGCTTCTCAAAAACCGGAAGTTACTTCGATCCTTCCTTTGCAAGTGGAAGAAGATACTTCTCAAAAATCGAACTCTGGACCAGAAATTATGTATGAGCCAGATCCAAAAACCATCTTGGAGAATCTATTACCATTAGTGATTCGTACCACTTTTGTAAAGATCATCCTGGAAACTTCCGCTTCCGAACACATTGCACGAAGAATCGCTATGAAGTCTGCAACAGATGCGGCAGGGGAAATGATCAAACTTCTCACTCGAGGATACAACCGAGTCAGACAGGCAAAGATCACACAAGAAATTTCAGAAATCGTCGGGGGCGCAGAAGCGATCTCTTAATCAGATCATTCGGAGTTAATATATGAATAAAGGCAAAATCAAACAAATCATCGGTTCGGTATTAGACATTAGTTTTGAAACAGGAAACATTCCTGAAATTTACAATGCTGTAGAAATCAATACAAAGATTAACGGGAATGATGTGAAAATCACTGCCGAAGTTCAGCAACATATCGGTGATAATACGGTTCGTGCCATCTCTCTTCAATCTACGGACGGTCTCAAAAGAGGTTTGGAAGTAGTGGATACGGGAGCTCCTATTTCCGTTCCTGTAGGTCAAAAAACATTGGGACGTATCTTCAACGTTCTAGGTGAAACAGTAGATGAAATGGGCGATATGCCGAAAGACATCGAAAGAAGACCGATCCACAGAAGCGCTCCTTCTTACGAAGAAATTAAACCTAAAACAGAGATTTTCGAAACAGGAATCAAAGTAATCGATCTGCTCGCTCCTTACATCAAAGGGGGAAAAACAGGTCTCTTCGGCGGTGCCGGAGTAGGTAAAACGGTTCTCATTCAGGAATTGATCAACAACATCGCAAAACAACACGGTGGTTATTCCGTGTTCGCCGGAGTAGGGGAAAGAACCCGTGAAGGAAACGACCTTTGGCATGAAATGAAAGATTCAGGCGTTATCGACAAAACAGTGTTATGTTTTGGTCAGATGAACGAACCACCAGGTGCTCGTCTTAGAATCGCTCTTTCTGCGCTTACTATGGCGGAACACTTCCGTGACCAATCCGGTTCCGATATTCTGCTTTTCGTAGACAATATCTTCCGTTTCTCTCAAGCGGGCTCCGAAGTATCTGCGTTACTTGGTCGTATGCCTTCTGCGGTAGGATACCAACCGACTCTTGCTACTGAGATGGGGGGACTACAAGAACGAATCACTTCCACTACGAAAGGTTCCATCACTTCCGTGCAAGCGATCTATGTTCCTGCCGACGACTTAACTGACCCGGCTCCTGCAACTGCATTCGCTCACTTGGACGCGACTACAACTCTATCTCGTGCTATTTCCGAAAAAGGGATTTATCCTGCTGTGGATCCTTTGGATTCCACTTCCAGAATCATGAACCCTGCAATCGTAGGAGAAGAACACTACGATACTGCTAGAGAAGTACAAAGAATTCTTCAAAGATACAAAGACCTTCAAGATATCATTGCCATCTTAGGTATGGACGAATTGTCCGAAGACGATAAAATCCTAGTAGCACGCGCAAGAAGATTGGAAAAATTCCTCTCTCAACCTTTCCACGTAGCGGAACAGTTCACCGGACGCCCTGGAAAATACGTGAAACTTGCGGATACAATTCGTTCTTTCAAAGGAATCATCGAAGGAAAATACGATTCTCTTCCAGAACAAGCTTTCTATATGGTGGGTTCCATCGATGAGGCAGTGGAAGCGGCGAAACAATTGCAAGGTTAAGTCGAACCAAAATGGAAAAGAATCTATCCCTCACTATCATTTCTCCGGATAAAATTCTCTACCAAGGGAAGGTGGAATCTGCCATCCTTCCCGGTGCTGTGGGATATTTTGGAGTTTTACCTGGCCACGCCCCGATTGTTGCCCAATTGGATCATGGCTTGATGAAGCTTAAAATCAGCGGCAAAGAGTTCCGTATCGCGATCGACGGCGGGTTTTGTGAAGTGAAAAACGATGAAATTCGTGTTTTGACAGAAGACGGCCATTCCGAGGACGATATGTCCCACGATCACGCTGAAGAATTATTACGAGAAATTGAAGCTCTTCCTTCCTCCCCGGAAAAAGAAATTCAATTAAAGAAAGCAAAAGTTCGCATTTTACTGCACCAACGTTAATCTTTTTCCCCTCTAGTTGCCGAAAATAAACCAGAGGGGGTCTATTCCTTTGATTCAAAAACTTGCATTTGGTTCGGTTCTATTTGTAACCTTATCCGTTTCTGCATTTTACTTGAAGGAACACCCTGAGCTGAGAAAAAGAATCTATTCCTCGGAACAAATCCATGTTAAAATTACGGGACAAATCAAGTCCCCTGGGATTTATAAAATGGAGTCCGGTTCTACGGGAAGAGATTTGATAGAAAAAGCAGGTGGGCTACTCCCCCATGCTGAAATGTCTTTGGAGGACGATAGCTTGGAGCAACTCTTAGTCGATGGCCAAGCTATAGATTTGGGAAAACGGTAATCGAAGCGAATGGCGGATCAGGAAAACAATAAAAATGAAGATCTAGATAATCTCGAGCCAATTTTGGACGAGGATACATTCTCGCTTGATCTAGATGATTTCGATTTGGGTGACGATGATTTGGAATCATCTCCGGGATTAGAACCACCTACTTTAGAAGATATTACAAATTTTGAAGATGAAGACGATCACTCCATCAGTGATTTGGTCGTTTCCACATCCGACGATTCGGATGACGATTTATTGGACATCGATTTAGATTCCGACTTAAACTTATTAGGTGAAGAAGACCCTATCCTTCACGATGATGATATTCATAGCGACTTCGGTCTGCTCGATGAAGATGAAGCCGATTCCCACAGCAAAGTTTCCTCTGCAGAAGAGGACGATTTGGAATTGGAGTTCGATGACGACGTCATCGACTTAGACAAAGAAATCGACGCTATTTTAAACGGCGAAGACGGCATACTCTCTCAAAGAAAATCGGAGGAAATTTCTTCCGATAAGGATTTGGAATCTTCCGGCTCCGACTTCGGTGTGGAAGAAGAGGACGGCCCGATCGCTCTTTCTATGGAAGAGTTGGAAAACATCGCCGGCCTTTCCGAAGAGGAAGAAGAAGCTCCTTCTTCTTTCGATCAAGAATCCGATGACACTGTAGGTCTTTCTGACGAATATGAATTGGAGTCCGACCTTTCCGATTTCGTAGAACCTGTGTCAGATGAAGAAGAGGCTTCTTCCGAGGAAGAAGAACATTCGATAGACGATGAACATTTCGGTGTCGATCTTGATTTGGATGATTCCGAAGTAGATACCTCACTTTCCTTCGGCAGTGAAGGGGAGTTGGAACTTGATTTGGAAGAAGACGCTCCTGAGAAAAAGGATTCTTCTTTCACTCCTCTCAGAGATCCGGAAGAGGAAGAGTTGTTCGGTTCCGCAAAAGAAGACGAAAATTTAACACTCTCAGACGATGAATTGGGAGATATTCTAGGAGCCGGCGGAGAAGCCAGCCTCGAAGAAAGTTTAGGTTCCGAGAACGATTTCTTCGAATCCGAAGAAGCTTCTTCTTCAGAAGAAGAGGAAACACCTAGCTTTGATACGGAAGAGGAAGACGACGGCCCGATCACACTTTCTCTGGAAGAGCTGGATCATATCAGCGAAGACGACGATACGGAGCTGAATATATTGGAAGACGAACCGGAAGATGAGACGATCACTCTCAGCCCGGATGAGTTGGGAAGCATCATCGGAGAAGATGAATCCGAAGAAGAAAGCGCTCTGGAAACAATCGACTTCGAAGAAGCGGAAGCCTCTTCCGGACTAGAAGGGGAATACGAAGAAACTCAAAAACAAGATCTTCTTTCCGACGAATTCGAAGATGACGGCCCGATCGCTCTTTCTATGGAAGAATTAGAATCCATTGCGGAAGATGCAGAAGAAGCACCTGATGAAGAGTTGGTGGATAGTTTGGATCGTGCCCCTCTTCCTTACGAAGAAGAAAATGCTGCCGCAGGCGGTGCATCTCTTCCGGAGAATGATTTCTTAGAAGAGGATTTGGAAGACGAATCCATCGCACTTTCCTTGGAAGAACTTGAAAATATAACTGCGGAAGAAGACGATCAGCCTACAGAAGATTCTTTCGACTTAGTAGAGTTAGAAGAAGATGCGGATCCGATCACTGATATTACCGATTCCTTGGAACTTGATACGGAAGTAGAAGAACCTGAGAAAGCAGTGGAAACCGTTTCCGGGGATCATATCGACGATCTTCTGGGAGAATCTCTCCCTGGAGATGGTTTGGAAGATATAGGAGAATTGCCGGAAGAAGAAAATTCCGCTGCAGGAAAAGGATTCCAAGATTCTCTCGAAGACGAGCCTGAAATAGAGCTTACGTTAGGTGATATCCCTGATTTAGTAGAAACGGAAGAGGAAGAAGCTGCAAGTTCTGCTCCTGTCTCCCACCAAAATAGACAACCTACATTAGGTTCCGATGATAGCGAAACGATAGAAATCGATTTGGACGAATATGCTCCTGAAGGAAAACTTTCTCCGATAGAGGAATTGAGATCCGCTGCAAGCGCACCTGTAATAGAAGAAGCGAAACCTTCTTCCGCTTTAGATGAAGAAAGTTTAGTCGATGCAAACGGAGCAGAGTTGTCCGTTGCAGATCGTAAAAAAGTTTTGGGATACCTGGACAATCTATTGGGCAACCTTCCTGACGATGTCATTAAGGAATTCTCTAAGTCTCAATATTTCGATCTTTATAAAAAACTCATGAAAGAATTGGAGTTATGAAGTGGGACTACTCGACCGTGCGGAGAGTATCAAATCGGGTTCCGAGTCGGCACGCTTAGAGAATCCGAAACCGGCTTCGGCTGCTCCTCAAGCGCCTTCTTTATTAAAGAAGGCCGAACAATTCTTAAGCGATGATTCGGATGACTGGATCGATGATTTAGATTCTGCGCCTGCCAGCGAAATTACGGAAGATCTTCCTTCTCCTGACGGTTGGGAAGAGATCGACCTCAGTGATATTCCCGATTTACCTCCTGTCAGTTCCGACGACTCCTTCTTCGACGATGATTTTTCACCGGAAGAGGGTGAGCCATCCTTTGACGATTTAGGGTTGGGAGAAGAGGAGGATGCGAAAGCACAGTCTCCTTTCGATTCTTCCGACTCTCTTCCTAAAGAAGACGAGGATCTAATCGAAAGAGAAGATGAACCTTCTTTTCCGGAAGAGCCTGTATCGAATGAAACATCTCCCGAACCGGAACCGGAAGATGTTTCTGTACCCGAAGAAAATAAAATTGAAGAGCCGCAGGCAGAAGAAAATTCTCTCGATGAACCTACGTTAGAGGATATTGCTCCTGAATTAGATGAAAAACCCACTGAGCTAGAAGAGGAATTCCCTGAGGAAAAAGAGCCTGAAGAACTTCCTGCTGCTGCTGAGGACTTGATTGTACCGGAGGAAGATGAAGTTGCATCCGCTCCTCTTCCTGAAGTGGATCTTTTTGAGGAATGGGAAAAAGAGGCTCATGCGGAATCTTCCAAACATCCTGTTCGACCTGCTTCGGAAGATCCTGCCCCAAGTGATAAAGAATTTTTATTCGATGATGAATCCGATTTTACTACGGCTCCTATGATTCATCACCTAGCATCGAAAAAGCGGATTGAAAACTACCAAGCGGTTTTCGAGATCACAAAAGAGATAGCTTCCTCTTACGAATTTGCGGACTTTTTCGAGAATTTAGGATATAGCATCATCGGGCAAGTAGGTTGTAGTTCTGTCGTTATTCTAACCGCTACCAATTCCAATGCGGAACGTTGGGATGCTGTCAATGCGGAAGGGATCACTCCTAAAGACAGTTGGTTCCTTTACCCTACGGACGACATCTATCAACGACTTACCGATTCCGATACTATCGTTTATGCAGGAGAGTTGAAAAAATCCAGATTGCCTGACCGCGAGCTTGTTTTGTTAAACGACATGGAATCCGAAATTCTAGTCCCGATTCGAGGCAAAAACGAATGTTACGGAATTATATCTTTAGGTAGACTCATCAACGGAGAAGAATACATCACGGATGATTTGGAATTCGTAAAAATCATAGGTGATATCGCAGGTTCCGTTTTTACAAGAGTCGCCCAGTTTGAAAAAGTTACGGAAGAACTGGAAAACGCAAAACAAGTATTAGAGATCAATGAATCCGTCCTGCAGTCTGCGAGAGAATTCGCAGGCGTGCGCAAGATGGATGAAGCTTATGATCTTCTCATCGATAACATCAAGAAAAAATTGGGAGTGAAGCAGTTTTCCTTTTTGGTTTTGGATTCAGAAACCAGATCCGACTACGTTGTGTTCGGCTCCAATTTTATCCTTCCGGAAAGAGCGAAAGACTTCAAGCTCAGTAAAGATTCCGACATCGTAGGGATGGTCTCTAATGTTCCCGGAGTGTATCGTTTGGAAAACTTCAGAGAAGATTCCGAACTTAAATCGATCTTTACGAACGATGAATTGGGCATCATGTCCGAGTTTACGATTCTTCCGATCATCAATTTGAATTGGTTAGTTGGAATGATCGTGGTTCACTCCACGAATAAACCTTGGACGGATATGACTAGAGACGTCGCAGTCGCATTATTGGAAACCTCTGCGCCTGTTCTTGCCAATTTATTGATTCTTTCCGAAAAGGAAGCGTTGTTCCGAAATCCTTTTAATCCTTTGGAAAATAAAATCCTAAGTGAAATCGAAAAGGCGAACCAACTAAAACTTTCTTTTACTGTTTCCTTATTCAAGATCCAAAACATTTCCAGAATGGTGAGTCTGTTCGGTGCCGGAAAATTCGCTCGTTATGCGGACAGCCTGAGAAAAACAATTACGGATCATATCGGAGAGAACGATTTTTTCACCAGAGTGGGGCAGGGGAAATTTGCCATGATTCTCCATGGGAAAGATAAGGAAGAAACGGAAATTATCGTTAAAAAGATCAAATCCTCTTTTGCAAAGAAGGAAGAAAGTTTCGGTTCTAATTTCAAACCTTCTTATCGTATCTTAACTTTGGCGTATCCGGATGATACGAAAGATAAAAACCAATTTTTGGAAATGATAGAAGAAGCTTAGAAGATTTCGTGAGCTGTGTTATTTAACTCTCTTCCATTCTTAACTAGTTTTTCCTTTTTTTTCGCGATTTATCTTTTTTTATCCAAAAAACATCAAAACATATTGCTTCTGTTATATGGTCTTTATTTCTATTCCTACTGGAATTGGAAGATGACCTTTTTGCTTTTATTTTCCATCCTAGTTAATTTTGCGATTGGGATTGCCATTGATACTCAGCAAAATCCCTCTTCTAAAAAGAGAGTGTTGGTAGCAGGAATCGCATTCAATCTTCTTCTTTTGGGCTGGTTTAAGTATTTGGTATTTGTTTTAGGGCTTTTTGAAGACGGGATTCGTTTGTTCGAACCGGGATTCAGCATTTGGAAACCTGAGATTTTACTCCCGGTAGGTGTTTCTTTTTATACATTTCATAACATCAGTTATTTGGTGGAAATTCACTCTTCTCGCATTTCCGCTTCGCGCAATTTTATCAGTTTCGCCGTTTACGATATCTTTTTCCCACTCCTTCTTGCCGGCCCGATAGAAAGGCCCAATTCTTTGCTTCCCCAATTGGAAAAGGAAAGAAAGACAGATACAAACTCTTTCTTCAGCGGTATGAGTTTGTTTGTTTGGGGGATCTTTCTGAAAACAGTGATTGCGGATCCTTTGGCTAAATTCGTAGACGGTGCTCTTGTTGCAGGAGGAGAACTTCCTCCTGGAATTTTATGGATGGTCGCACCTGCATTCGCCTTTCAGGTGTATGCCGACTTTTCCGGTTATTCTAACTGTGCGAGAGGTCTTGCCGAAATGATGGGCTTCAAATTGATGAATAATTTCCATCGTCCTTTTTTTGCATCTAATCCTTCCCAGTTTTGGCAAAGATGGCATATCTCGCTTTCCAGTTGGCTTCGTGATTATGTTTATATTCCGTTAGGTGGAAATAGGTTCGGTTTTTTTAAACAAAACTTGAATATTATGTTCGTTTGGCTTTTGGGAGGCCTGTGGCATGGAGCCACATACGGATATTTGATCTGGGGAATTTACCTGGGCGCTTGCATTGTTTTATACAATTTAACTAAGAAGTTATTTCTTTCCCGTTTGTCGTTTGAATCCATCTTACTGACTTACTTAGGCAGATGTTTTACCTTTCTAAGTTTTGCTTTCGGGCTTCTTCTGTTTCGTGTCAATGACCCTTCCGAATTGATTCGTTATTTACGAAATATTTTCTCTTTCGGTTGGGAAACTTTGCAATGGTCGTATGTATTTTTATTTATGATTCCCATTTTGGTATTCGATTATACCCAGGAGAAAAAACAAACTCTTGAGGCAGATTGGGAGATCAACACTAGACCGTATCGATTTTTGTTTTTTTTCTTTGTTCTATTCGTTTTATTTGCTTTGGTTTCTCCCTTCGATAAACAAGAGTTTTTTTATTTTCAGTTTTAACCTATGAAACTACGTTACTTGTTTTTAACACTGATTCTGATCTCTCTTTGCATGAGACTTTTTGTAGAACCTCTCGCATCTTTCTGTGAAGTTAGCTCATTGTATTGGTTTTTGGAAGAAAAAGGAAAAGAGACCTCTTCCGAGAAAGTTACGATTCTGGTTTTAGGAGACAGTCAGATCATTAGCGGCCTTACCGTGGAAATGATTTCCAAGATAGAAAAAGTTAATAAAGATCAAATTTCCTACCATCCCAGACCCAGCGAACAACCTGAAGGTATATTGGATCAATATTACAGATTGAGAAATCGTTTCCCTCATTTGCAAAAGATATATTTGAATGTTTCTCCGATTGCATTGTCGCAGAATTCAGTCACAGATACCCACAAACAGTTATATTACGGATTTGGCAGTTTCCATTGGAGGCAAATTGTTGATTCGGATCTTAGAAAGGCTTATTTCTCCAACGTTCATGATTTCGTTTGGAAAATGATCATCCAATGTTTTCCTTTTTTCGGATTGAACGCAAATTATGCGGCTCTTTTCGGAATCCTTCCTTCTCAGTCCCAATTTTATGAAACGGAAGATACTTCCGGGGAATTACGACCGAACCCGATCCTGCAAACTTTGGAAAAAAGAAAAAGAGAATCCGAATTTTTGAGAGAACAATTCGATCGAGAACAAGGAGCTTGGGTTTGGAAGGATTATGGAAATTCGCCTATTTTAAGTGATACGGAAGAGTTCAAAAAAGGAAGTGCCTACGGTTTTATAAAAAGAAGGGACGTATCGGTCGCTCTCTTCCGTAAACTCATTCGGGAAACTTCGGAACAAGGTATTCAAATCGTTTGTTTGGATATTCCCTTTTCGCCCGATTTAGAGAAAGATTTAGATGTCGTAGGGGTGAATTCTGTTTACGGTGTCGAATTGCGGAAGTTAGATGGCTGGAAATACGTTCGGTTAGAGAGAAGTTTATTTTCGAAAAGAAGTAATTATGCGGATTGGACACATCTCAACCGAAAAGGAAGAGATGTGCTCTTTCGGGAATTGACTCGGTAGTTATTATCGAATCAATCCTACTCTTTTTCCTAGTGCGTGAAGATTCACTCCCCACCCTAGTCCTAGAAAGTTTTTTGGAGTGATGATTTCATCCGTAGTAGGATCCCAAACATCTTTTACAAACGCTTCCGTGCTGATTTCCGTTCCGTAAGGAATTCCCCAGAAATTTTTTTCATCCTGATTTTTCATTAACCGTCTCCTGTTAGTTTTGTTTAGTGATCTTTACCATTTCATAAAATTCTTGAAAATGATATGCGGAATCGTTGGGGCCGGGGCAAGCTTCCGGATGATATTGCACTGCCATTACGGGAAGACCTTTTTGTTTGAGGCCAGCAACAGTGTTGTCAAAAAGATTCAAACGTGTGATAGGAGTTTCTTCGGTGGATTCTCCTAGAACATGGAAACCGTGGTTTTGGGAAGTGATTTCGATTCTTTTCGTTTCTTCGTTTCGAACCGGATGATTTCCCCCTCTGTGCCCAAACTTGAGTTTGGTGGTTTTTCTTCCCAGCGCCAAACCGATGATTTGGTGACCAAGACAAATTCCGAAAAGAGGTTTTTTATTTTCCATGATCTTTTTGGCGGAATCAATTGCATAGTTCAAAGGCTCGGGATCACCGGGACCGTTGGATAAGAAGTATGCATCATAGTTTTCTTTCAGAAGTTCTTCCGCTTTCGTTTCTGCAGGAAAGACGTTCACATTGAAACCGGCTTTGTCAAGAAGGCGAAGAATGTTTTTTTTGACCCCGAAGTCATAAACAGCCAATTTGTATTTGTTAGGTGAATGGGTTCCGTATTGATAAGGTTTTGCGGTAGTAACTACTTTTGCTAAATCTGCCCCGACCATTTTGGGAGCGGCCTTTACTTTTTCCAGGAAGGAGTCGGAGTATTTGTCTGCAACGAAAATCCCTGCAGACATCGCACCCGAGTTTCGTATGATGCGTGTTAGCTTTCTTGTGTCCACTCCCTGAATTCCAGGGACATTGAATCGGATGAGAAAGTCGCATAAAGTTTCTTTAGATTGATAGTTGGATGGCCTGGATACGTATTCTTTTACGATGAGTCCGGTGGCGTGTATTTGATCGGACTCCATATCGTCCGGATTGATTCCGTAATTACCGATCATGGGGTAGGTGAGGTTGATCATCTGACCTTTGTAGGAAGGATCCGTAAGGATCTCCTGATACCCTGCCATGGAAGTATTAAAAACAACTTCGCCAAGTGTGGAAGTTTCTGCGCCAAAAGACTCTCCTTCCATCACAGTTCCATTTTCTAAAACTAAAAAAGCCTTCATTGATTTTCCATTCCAGAGAAAGCGGGCAAAAGTGCGAACTAAAAGAAAAAAAATTTCAGGCAAGAGTTTACGAAAAAGGGAAAATTTTGTAAAGCGGATTTGCAGAGCAAAGCCGCCCACGATCCCACCCCCCGCCCTGAAGGCGGCTGGGTGGGGTACTTATTCCCCCACGTAATACCGTTTCACTCTGTCGTAGGTGAAATTCCCTTTAATCTCCACGATTTCCATTTTTTCCAGTCTGGATTGGAAGTCTTGGGCTATGGAAGGAGCGACTGTTAGATAATTTCGCCTTCCTTGGGTCATATAGACGATTCTGCCTGTTTCCCCAGAGGCTTCTACCACCTGGCCTGCGACAAATTTGGAGTTGGGCTCTACTTTTGTAGGAACTCCTACACTGAACCTCTTCATCACATTCGGTTTTCCCAAACAGACCCAAATTTCCGAAGTAGGAGTCAATTGGGTCGCCTTTCCTTCCACAAAATGACCTTCCTCCTTCCCGGAGTAAGAAAAGAGAGTTTTCATCGTATCCGCATCGCAAAAGACCTTTCGCAACCTAAGAGAGGTGCTGTCTTCGTATTCTATATAAGATTCCTGGCCTTGTGCCACGATTTGGATCAATTTTCCGGAAAAACGATGCACTTTTCTTTCGATTGCCTCCAACTTCACAGCTCCCAGAAAAAATAATCCAGCGATCCAAAGAACATTTGTTAGAACTTTTGCTTTCATACCCGTTGGTTCCCTAAGTTTTTGGTGCAATGCGTCACAAATTCCATACAAAACACATTTTTATCTTAATTTAACAATTTTATTTGACAGAAAAAATTCTACGGTCTATTTTCCTTCCAATTGTCGGAAAATCGTACTTAACCTAAAGTGCAATACGTCCGCAGGATACCAAAAATTCAGGAAAGAAAAACTCACAAGGAGTAACCATCGAATGTTGCACTCACTTCGTTTAGGAATGATGGGGGCATTGTTTGTTGCTATGGCTGGTAGCTTAAGCGCACAAACAGGTCCTCGTTCTTATGTTGTATTCGGTATTGGTGGCCAATTTGACTTAGCTCAAATGGGCGGAACCATTTTAAAAGACGGTCTTGACTCTCGTCAACCATCCAGAGATTCTCAAGGGAACATTACAGGAACCCCACAAAAAGCAATTTATTCAGAAAACACTCTGATCGGTCTTAACAGATCTACTAACGGTTTAGTCGGTGTGAAAGATAATGGTGCTATGGTTGGTTTGAACCTTAACCTAGGTTACGAAAAAGAAGGTCTTTTCGGAATCAACAGCCTCTTCTGGAGAATTAACGTAAATTATACTACTAAAATCGCTGGTGGTTACACTACTTCCACAATCGCTGGATACAAGTGGTTGGAACAAGAGTGGAACTACACTGCTTGGACAATTCCTGCATACGTGGGTGTTAAATTGTTCAACGCTGCAAACGACACAGCTGTGTATGTTGCCGGTGGTGTGAACTACTATAGAGGTGGATGGGGAGTTGCTGGAACAATCGATGGTGACACTCTTAAAAACGCACTTCCTGGTCTAGCTGGTCCTGGCGGAGCTTTCCTTTCTGATGCTCCATCTCCTGGAATCTATAAAGAAAACGCTCAATTCCGTGCAAGCGGCTTTGGTTTGAACTGGTTGATCGGTGCTCAAACAAAAGTTACAGACAAAGGACACGTTTTCTTCGAATTGGAAACTATCCTTTCTGCAGGAATGGGAACAGCAGGAACTCGTTCCGTGGGTGGAGCTAACGCTCTCGCTCCTATCGCTGCATACCCAGTCGTAATCGGTGGTCAAACATACCGCGTTGGTTACAAACTAGAGCTATAATCAGGAGATATAGATGAAACGCAATATTATGAAACTTACAGGCATTGCAATGATCAGCGCTCTTGCTTTCACTGCTTGCCATAAAGAAAAAGTAAAAGAAGAGGCTTTACTTGCTGGACTTCTTTCCCAAGCGGTTCGTACTGCTGGGCAAGGAAACTGTGCTGTAAACATCAACTTGACTGGTCTTAGCTACGGAACATTGGTTCAGGTAGCAGTGAGCAGTGGAACTGCTGATACAACTTTTAATGGTGCTAAATTTTTAGCTCACTTTAACAGCTTGCACGGTTCTTCTCATACAGCAGCTACATTGAACAACGTTTCTTACAATAGAAAGTATGATGCATTCTTTACAGATAAAGATACTTGGAATGCTGCTGCTAGAGCTACTTACCTAAGAACAATAGAGACTCAAGCGGAAGCAAACAACCTTGCAGGTGTTGGTCTTTCTGCTGCTACTTACGGAGCATTGAAGGGTTCTCGTGGTTCTGCGATTATGGCTTGTGCTAGAATTCCAAAATCCAGCTGTTCTTACTCTGCTTTGACTACAGCATCTAGAACAAAAGATTTGGAAAACCAAGTTACTGTTTATAACACAGTGGCAACTGCTCAAGATTGTAAAAAAACTCCTAACATTGAGTATGCATTGAAAACAAACTTGTTTAACGGTGCTTATGCTGGAGAAGTATTCTCTTTCGTTGACGGATCTACTTTTACTCCTGTAAACGACGGACCTTCTGGAAGCAATACCACATCTACAAGTGTTTTGGCTGAGAGATCTTACCCTAAATTCGGTACTCTAGTATCTTTAGGATTCGGTCAATTGATGCCGATGATCGCTGCAACTAGCGCAGCATCTACTGCTTATGCTTTAACTACAGATGCATACACTCAAGGAAGCAACATCACTGCTACAGAAGTAGTTTCTTGTGAAGCTCTTGGTTTACCATCCGGTGGACCTACTGCAACAGCAGCTCTTCCTTTGTCTCCTGTGAGAGAAGTTGCTTATTCTTTCTCGACTCAAGGTCAAGCGGCAAGTGCTTATGCAGCAGCTAGAACTACTTTGAACGGTCCTGCTTTAACAAACGGTTCTGGAGTAGCTTCTACTCAAACTGCATTTGATGAAGCAACCTCTTGTAACAATGGATTGAGAGCATCTTACGCTCCTCCTCTTGCTATCGGTGGTGGAAAATTGGGAGCGGTAACTGGAACTACAGGTGATGGTGGATCTACAACTCTTCTAACATCTTGTATCTACGGTTTGACTTCTGCTGGAAGAGCGGCTCCAATCGCTGTGATCGGAGCTACTTTGGCTGGTATCAGCCACTGCCCAGCAGCAGCTTCCGCTGGTGTTGGTTCTGTGAAGTTTGCTGACACAGGTCTTCAAACTCTTGCTGACTTCCCTAACAACTAAGATTTAAACTTCACAGTTTATCATCTTATGCGTTCGAAAACCCCCGAGGTATCTTGGGGGTTTTTTGTTTTTAAATGAGGATATTATGTTTGTTCCTTCCGCTTTCGAACTGAAAGACGTAGATCTCATCCATAAGGTGATGGGAGAATATAGTTTTGCTACACTGATCTCTATGAGCGGGGAATCTTTGTGGGCCACTCATCTCCCTCTGCTTTTGAATTCCGATCAAACAAAGTTAGTCGGACATATTGCGAAACAAAACCTTCAATGGAAAGATTTAGAATCCAAAGAAGTTTTAGCTATATTCCAGGGACCTCATGCTTATATTTCCCCTTCCTGGTACGAAACGGATAGAGCCGTTCCTACATGGAATTATATCAGTGTTCATGTATATGGAAAGGCACGTTTGGTTTCTTCCGAGTCGGATCTGCTTTCTTCACTGGCTAATTTGGTAAAATATTATGAATCGGAAGATTCTAATTATTCCTTACAGAATGTTGAATCTAAGTATAAAGAAGGTTTGGTGGCAGGAATTGTAGGAATCGAAATTCAAATTTCCAGAATCGAGGCCAAAGCTAAACTAAGTCAGAACCATTCCGTGGAACGACAGAAACTAGTGATTCAAAATCTGGAAAAAAGTAAATCCGAGAACGAAGCGAAAATTGCAGAATGGATGAAGGAAAATCTCACTTAGAAGAAAGATACTTTTCCGCCGCATAACAAAAATCCCGGTCCAAGTTAGTTATGTTTTTCTCAGTATGAGTATATAAAGACAGTCTTACTCGGTTGTAAGCGTTTTTTATTTCCGCATGATGATTCATCGTTTCCGAGAGCAGTGCGATTTTTGTAAGGTAGCCGAATGCCTGAATAAAATCCTCGAATTCCAAGGATCTTACCAACTTAGGAATGCCATCTTCCGTTTCCAGTTTCCATTTTTGCAAGTCGGACAATACGTTTTTGATTTCTTCTTCCGTAAGAATGCGGACTTCTTTCATTTTAGCCCTCCGATTCGTTTTTGTTTTTCCTTTTGTGAAGTATTAGCAGATATAAGCCGGACAAAATGAACGCAGCTCCTAAAAGTTTCTGTAGTTCCAAGGATTCGTTCATAAACAAGTAACCGACAAACATAAGAAAAATGGGTTCTATCAGAAGAGATGCGTTGAGTTTACTGATGGGCAGGTATTTGTGCGCCTCGAAAAAGAAAGCTCTACCGAAAAAATAACCTAATACGGAGAAAAGTCCCAAGACAATCACAGTTGTTAAAGGAGGAAATAAAAAAGAACCTTTGATCCAAATATAAAGACCGAAAAATAAGGAGAGTAAAATCAAACGCAAAAAGGCATATTCCATGCCGAAGATATCAGGAACATATCTTTTGATCAAATAACTTTGGATGGCAAATAAAAAAGCGGAAGTTAAAATGATAAGGGAAGATATAACGGTGATTTGTCCTCCTAAAGTGGAAATTTCGTAGATCCCCACCAAAGCCAGAATAATCCCGAAACTTTCGAAGGCTTTCAGCTTTTCTCCTAATAAAAAAACACCCAAAAGTACGTTATAAAGAACTGTCGTTTTGATAAGAATGGCTGATGGACCCAGGTCGGAAATGCGAAGGGCAGCGTAATACATTACGATTCCTATCGCATTGGAAAAAGTTCCTAAGAGCAGAACTTTACCGTCTCTTACAATAGTTGTTTTGATGTTCTCTCTTCTTGTTTTGTGAAACAGAAAATAAAAGGAAACGAATAGTGCGGCTGCCGAAACTCCGTAAAAGGCGGCAATCTCCGGTTCCAGTTTGTATCTTCTAAAAACTTCCTTAAACCCGATGACTTCGATGGCAAAAAAAACACCCGTTAAAAATACGAAGAAGTATCCTTTTTTTTCGTTACCAGTCAATCGCATCCATCCCGTTTTGAACTAAATATTCGTTCGTTTTGCTGAAGTGTTTGTTTCCGAAAAAACCTCTATGTGCGGACAAGGGGGAAGGATGAGGTGATTTTAAAATCAAGTGTTTGGATTGGGGAATCAATTCCTCTTTTTTCTGTGCGAAAGAACCCCAAAGGATGAAAACCAAATTCGATTTTTCTTCAGCTAATTTCTGTATTGTGGAGTCGGTGAATCTTTCCCATCCTTGGTTTTGGTGGGAGCCGGCCTGGTTCGCTCTTACAGTTAAACTTGCATTTAATAAAAGAACACCTTGTTCGGCCCAACGGGAAAGATCCCCTTCTTTCGGAATGGGTTTACCCAAATCGCTTTCTATTTCTTTGAAAATATTCTGCAAGGAAGGTGGAAAAGGAATCCCCTTGGCAACGGAAAAACATAATCCGTTTGCCTGCCCCGGGCCGTGGTAAGGATCTTGTCCTAAAATCACAACTTTTACTTTTGCAAAAGGGCAATGGTCAAATGCGGCAAATATTTGTTTTGCGGGAGGATAAACGATTTTCGATTTATACTCTTGTCTTACGAATTCTCTGAGTGTTTGAAAATAATCTTTTTCAAACTCAGGCGTAAGTGCTTGTTTCCAGCCTTCTTCTATTTGTACGTCTTTCATATAACGAATCTTCTATTTTAAATCAAAAAATAAAACCCTCAAGTCGATTCCGCCGTGAGTCACATGAATTGTCTTTTGGCGGAAATTTCTCAACTTGTTCCGAACACTCATCCATTTCTCTTCGCTAGGACAAAGAAGAAAACCGGAAAATGAAAGATCTATTTTTTCTTTTCTACAGTGGGATTGAAACTCTTCGCCTAATTGAATGATTCGATCCGCAATTTTAGGATAGAGTAAATGGTCTTCCCCTTGAATTTCTTTTTTGCGAAAGCCGTAAGGAGGATTGAGAGGCATATGGAAAAACAATTTTGGCCGCGAGGAGTTTTCTTTCGAAGAAAAGAATGTTTCCTTCTGGCGGATCACTTGCTTCAAAGGAGAGTAAAGAAAGAAGTCTTCCGTTTCGAAACTCCAATCTAAGTTTCGCCCGAATATCTTTTCCCAACGAGTTTTTTCCTTTTGCCAATAAGCTTTCAAAGAAGGATCCGTATCTAGCCAAAGATGTGTATTTTTTCCTTTCGGAGAAGACTGTCTTTGTTTTTGAAAATGAGAGATTGTTTTTTCCGGAAAGAATTTTAGAAAAGGGAAAACAAAAGACCTGGGAAAACGCAGTCGATCCGTATCGCTTCCTTCCAATTCCCATTCTGTAGAGAATGTTCCCGTGCCTGCAAAAGGAAGATATAAAAACGCAGGATCCGTTCCTTCCCAGGATCCGAATTCTTTTCCTTGTAAAAGCAAACTTGCAGCTAAATCTTCCGGAACGGGAGCGCTTGTAGAAAATTGAGGTTTACCTCCTCGGATATAGGAAGATTCACCAAATAAAGATAAGGTGACTGTGATTTCCTTTTCGAAATAGGAACCGTGCAGAAAAGAAATGATTTCGCTGTGAAGAAACTTGTCAGGATCTTGGAATAAATTTCTGACTATGGGGACCGAATTTTCGATCTCTTTGGGAAGTTCGACAGGTGCATGGGAGGAAAAATGATTCCAATCTTCCGTTTTCCCCACCACCAAACGAATGTCTCTTAGGAAATAGCCGTATTGAAACAGATAGGCGATTTGATGGGAGTTCGTGTTTTCCAGTTTGATTTTTTCTGTGAACGTCCTGAGTTTGGGTTCCGGTTGATTCGGAAGTTTGATTTCACTTAGCAGTTGTTTTGTTTTTTCGGAAGCCCAAGTGGCAAGACCGGGTGGAAAATAGATCTCCCAATTGAGAGGAGTGCCAGCTTCAGGTTTTTTGATTTTAAACTTCCAATTCATGTTTTCCTTGCTCTTAATCGGAACCGGCGAAGATTGTCTCTTTAGATGAACCGCATCTTCTCACCCGAATTTTTCCTGATCCTGGCTGCATTCCTTTGGGGAGGCACCTTTGTTGCGATCAAACTCGCATTGGAATCGGTTCCGCCCTTTTTCTTTATTGCCATTCGATTCTGGATCGCAGGCCTTGCAATTCTTCTAATCTACAGAAAAAATTTATTCCAAAAAGGGAATCTCAAAAGATCGGTCTGGTTTCCTTCTTTACTAACAGCGATTTGTGTATTTTCGGGATATGCGTTTCAAACTTTGGGACTTGTGTATACTACCGCAACCCAATCCGGCTTCATTACGGGAGCCTATGTGATCTTCGTTCCCATATTACAAATACTTGTAGAGAAGAAATTACCTGCTTTTCGTACTTGGATTGCTGTGGTGGTTGTGCTGTTCGGCCTCTTTTTGATTTCTCAAAACGATTCCCAATGGAGCGGCCTTTTAGAACAACTTCGTTTTTCCAAAGGAGATTTGCTGACTCTTGCCAGTGCGTTTTTCTTCGCAGTTTACATAATACTCATCGATATATTCAGCAAAAAAATCCAAGAGAAACAATTTGTTTCCTTTCAGATTCTATTTACTGCGGCTTTGGCGACTGTGGTCTTTCCTTTCGAACTTATCTTTTTCACAAGCGAAGGACAATCCTTACGATTCGATTCCTATTTTTGGATGGGAGTGATTTATACTTCTTTATTCGCTACGATTCTTACGACTCAACTGCATACACGATTTCAGAAGGCGGTTTCTCCCACTAGAGCGGGGATTTTATTTTCTTTGGAACCTGTGTTCTCCTTTATCCTCGCCTATTTGATTTTAGGCGAGAGGCTTTCTTCCATAGGAGCTTTAGGTTCCGCGCTCGTATTGTTCGGGATCCTGCTTTCCGAAATGGGAAAATGGAATCAAAGAAAAGAATGATCAAATGATTTGATGTTCTTTTAAGGATTGATACAAAATTCCTATCGTTACTTTCAGGATGGACAACACTGGAATCGCAAGTAACATTCCGAAGATTCCGAAGAAATTCCCTCCCACTGCGATTCCTATAAGTATTGCTAATGGGTGTAGGGAAACCGCATTTGCAATGACCACCGGTTGAACAATCGCATTGTCGATCAATTGAGCCACTACGACGACTCCTGCGATAGAAGCCAGAGAAGGTGACATTTCAGGGAATAAAAAGGAAAACAAAATCGGTGGGATAGCACCTAATAGAGGTCCCAGATAAGGGATGGAGTTTGCAATTCCTAAAAAACAGCCGAACAAAAAGAAGAACTTCACTCCTATCAGATAAAAACCCAAGGAAGCGACCACTGCCATAATTCCGCATTGAATGGCTAAACTTTTTAAGTAACTGGTGATCTGTTGGTTGGTTCTGTAAAAAACCATTAGAAACATCTCGAAAAAACGATTGGGGATGAAGCTGATCAAAGTTTTGTAAATCAAAGTAGCATCTAACAAAAGAAAGAAACTGATGATGGGAATGATGATCATCCAACTGAGAAAAGTGGGAATCATCAAAACCATTTCTTTCATAAAATCTTCCAAGGATACAGTGATAAGAATGGCGATTTCTTCCGGTTTGAAGATTTTTTTCCATAATTCCGGATTTCTGGAAACGATAGGAAGTTCGTTGAAATCCAATATTTGAAAGTCGGGATCTGCCATCTTTAAGGACCATTCGGCGATGATCGGCTGTGCTTTGTCGAAGAGGCTGGGTAAATAAAAGGTTAACAACCAATATCCGAAACCTGTGATGATTCCGAATATGAAAAGTATGGTGATCGATCTGGGAACTCCTCTGGATTCCAAATGATCCACGATCCCGTGAAAGAGGTAAAAATGGATTCCTGAAACAAGCATAGGAACAGCTAAAAATTTAATTCCTATCACACCGATGAGAATGGTGAGTCCTACCAATACGAAAAAGGCGATCCTAAGAATGAGTTCCGAGATATGATTCGTTTTCATTTTTTCTCTTTATCTCGTTTGCTTTTAAAGTAAGCGGCTTCCAGTGTATCATTTGTTTTGCGAAGCCTGTCTGCGATAATGGTCGCAAAACTAAGGAGCAGATCGTTTCCGATTCTCGGTTTAGTTTCTAAAAGTGTTTTGAGTTCCGGTTGAAAGAAACCCAGCAGGATGGAATCCACTGCCGCCACTGCGGTAGCGGATCTTGGGATATCCTGGAATAGAGCTAACTCTCCGAAAAAAGCACCTTTCTCTAGTTCTGCGAGTTTCAAAGTGATTCCTTCTCTTTGGGAAGATATCTCCACTTTACCGCTTAGAATGAGATACACTCCCGTTCCTGCTTGTCCTTGAAAAAAAATAGTTTCCCCGGCGTAATACTTTCGTTTGTGGATGAGTCTAGCTACTTCCCTAAGAGTCCTTCTGGGCATCCCTTGAAAGATGGCGGTTTCTCTTAAAAAATGAGAAATTTCCGTGATGGGGTTGTCATCGCGTTTGAGAATGGATTTCCAAAGTGGGAGTTGCATATATCCTCTATTATATAAATCGGATAGACGAGACTCGGAATTGAAAAATACTATCGATTTGTGAGTCAGGCCTTTTTCATTGCAGGTACGGGAACGGATGTGGGAAAAACCTTCTTTTCTTCGTTGTTTTTGGCAAAATATGGGAAAAAATTCGGGTTTCAATACTGGAAACCCATCCAAACGGGGCTTTCCGAAACCAACGACACCGCCTTCATCCAAAAAATCACCGATTTCGATTCTTCCTATTTCCTCAAACCCATCTATGAACTCGACTATCCTGCCAGCCCCCATTTCGCCGCAAAAAGAGCATCTATGGAAATCGACCCTAAACTCGTTTTAGGGAGAATCGCAGAAATTCGAACCAAACGAGTCTTAATCGAGGGCGCAGGAGGGATTTTTGTGCCTTGGACGGAAGATTATCTTTCTTGGAAAGGGATCCAAGAAAGCAATTTGAAAGTCATCGTGATAGGTTCCTCCGAACTGGGCACAATCAATCATACTTTACTGACGCTCGAAGCTCTTTTATCCAGATTCATTCCCGTCATGGGATTTTATTTGGTGGGTCCGAAAAATGATTTAGTGGAAGACAATATGCAGATCATCCAGAAACTTGGCGGCGTACCTAGCTTTGGTTATACGGGATTTCCCATGCAGAAACTTTCTCCTTCCGAATTTATCGAATACGCTAATTTGAACTTTGACATCCGCAACCATGTAATCGGTTCCGTGATGGAAGAGGGAGAAGAGTTTGATTCCTAAAGAAACTTTTACCTGGATCCCTCTCACAGTTCAAGATTCCGAAGAGGAACTACTTCATATCGTTTCCGCCAGAGAAGAATATCTATATACGAAAGAAGGCAAGGAATACATCGACGGAATTTCTTCTTGGTGGACCTGCATTTACGGCCATAGACATCCTAAGATCATGCAGGCGATCCGCAAACAAACGGAAGTATTGGATCATGTCATGCTTGCGGGATTCATTCATGATCCTGCGGAATCTCTTTCCAAACTCATTCTGGAAATCGCCGATTCTCATTTTACGAAAGTGTTCTATTCGGATAACGGATCTAATGCGGTAGAGATCGCCTTGAAACTGGCCATTCAATATTATAAAAATTCATCTTCCTTGTCCGATCCTCCTTCTCAACAAAAATCGGATAGAAGCAAGTTCATCGTATTTTCCGCTTCCTATCATGGAGACAGCATCGGTGCGATGAACGTATCCGGGGTTACCTACTTCAACCGCATCTTTAAAGACCTTCGTTTTCCCGTAAGGGAATTTTCCTGCCCTGATTGTACAAACTGTTCATTTCGGAAAAATCCGGAAAATTGCAACACGGAATGTTTGGATCCGATAAAGGAAGAGTTGAAACAAAACGGGGAAAGTTATGCAGGTTTGGTGATCGAACCTTTGATTTTCGGTGCCAGCGGAATGATTTTCTATCATCCTAAAGTGCTTAGAGAACTTAGGGAGATTACTGAGACATTCGGAGTGATGTTTATTTTGGACGAAGTGTTTACCGGAATGGGAAGGACCGGCGAGTTTTTCGCATTCCAAAAGGCGGGTATCGTTCCCGATCTAGTCGCCTTCGCCAAAGGTCTGACAGGCGGTGCACTTCCTCTAGCTGCCACATTGGTTTCCGGAAAAATTTATGAAAACTTCCTGACCAAGGATCCTTACCTTTCCTTTTTTCACGCACATACGATGACTGGAAACGCAATTGCATGTAGCGCCGGTTTGGCGAGTGTGGAGTTTCTTTCTTCTGTAGTTCTTCCCAGAGTCAAAAGCCTGGAAGGGCAGATGCAGGCATATATGGACGATCTTGCCGATCGTTTTCCCGAAAGAGTTCAGAACCCCAGAGTGATGGGGGCGGTTGCCGCATTCGAATTGAATGAAACCATAGGGGAAGATGAATATCTCAATCCGATAGGGAAGGCCCTTCGCAAAAAATTGATGGAGGAGGGGGTGCTCCTTCGGCCTTTGGGGAACACTGTCTATGTCACTCCTCCTTATACCATCTCAGAAACTTCTTTGGAGAAGATCTTCCTTGCCTTGGAGTCGGCCATCTCCTCTCTCTGATTTCTTCGTTTACAATCCCGCTAAATTCTGTGACATTGCAAACATGATCGCACTTGAGTCTCAAACGACTACTTCTTCCGCACCTTCTCTCATTACCCCGGAGGAAGCTCTTTCCTTTCTGGAAGGAAAAGAACCTCTTCTTTCCCTTGTGAGCCGTGCCAGTGAAGAACGTTTCCGTTATTTCGGAAACAGAGTTAGAATTCATATTTTAGATAATATCAAAAACGGATACTGCCCGGAAGACTGCGGGTATTGCGCACAAAGAAAAGGCGGCGGATCCGGCATCCAAGAATACTCTCTGAAATCGGAAGAACAAATTTGGGAAGATGCAAAACTTGCCAAAGCGAACGGTGCTTATCGTTTCTGTATGGTGACTTCAGGAAGAGGGCCAACAGACAAGGCGGTGGATACGCTTGCGAAAACGATTTCCCGTATCAATTCCGAACTGGGAATGAAGGTTTGTTTGTCTGCGGGAATTTTGGACGCTAAAAAAGCGCAAGTTTTGAAAGACGCAGGACTTGATCGTTACAACCACAACCTAAACACTTCCGAATCCAATTACAACGAAATCTGTTCCACTCACACTTTCAAAGATCGATTGACCACTTTGGAAGCGGCATCGCAAGCTAACATCGGTTTATGTTCCGGTCTCATCGTAGGGATGGGAGAACAAAATTCCGATTTGATTCAAGTTGCTTTCGAATTAAAGCGGTTAGGCGTTATATCTATCCCTGTTAATTTCTTTATTCCCATCAAAGGACATGTGATTCAATCCTCCTCACTCACTCCTGAGTATTGCATCCGAGTGCTTTCCGTATTCCGATTGGTAAATCCCGATTCGGAAATTCGAATCGGGGCGGGAAGAGAAGGGCATTTGGGACATTTGCAATCGATGGCTCTGTATGTGGCAAATTCCTTGTTTGCAGACGGGTATTTGAATGTGAAGGGAAGTGAAATTTCTCAAACGATGGGACTCATTAAGGATTGTTCTATGGTTCCTGAATTCACTGAAGGAATTCCCCAAGGATGGGAAAACTTCGAAAAAGAATTCTTATACGAAGAGAAAAACTTTCCGGAGCTTTATAAATTCAAAAAGTAGTTTGCGTTTTTTTTCTCAGAGGGTAAAATGCTTCTACTTTTCCTGCTGAGAAAAACATGCAAAAACCGTCGTTACCTTTTGGTAAACAAATTAGTTACGCTGTCGGCCAATTGGGTTGGTCGACACTCATCAACATCATAGGACTTCATCAGGTTTATTTTTATCTTCCTCCTGCTCCTAAATTGGGAGAAGACTGCTTTCCCGATCTCATTGAAAAAATGGCCTTTTGGGGTCTGTCTACCATTGGGGTAGTTGCAGCAGTCGGTAGGCTTTGGGATGCAGTTACGGATCCTGTTGTGGCCAATGCATCCGACAGGTTCCAATCTCGATTCGGCAGGAGAATTCCTTTCCTGGCTTTGGGAGGGATTCCCGCCGCAGTGTTTTGTTGGCTGATCTTCGTGCCCCCTCATTCCTATGTTTCTTCTTATAATCTGATTTGGATGACAGGGTTTATGATCCTGTTCTATCTATTTCTGACTGTTTATGTGACTCCTTATTTTGCTTTGATTCCCGAGCTGGGGCACACTCCCAACGAAAGACTGAACCTTTCCACTTATATTTCAGTGACCTATGCACTGGGGATCATCATCGCGTCTACGGAGCCGATGATTGCGGGTCTTTTGAAATCCTCCTTTTCGTATTCGGCAGATCCTGCCATTCAGTCTCTTATTTCCAGACAATACGCATTGGGGATTCTCTGCGTATTTGCGGCAGTATGCATGTATTTTCCGGTTTTTAGCATTCGAGAAAAAACATACTGCGAGTCGGAGGCGTCCGGGGTTCCTTTTCGGGAAGCGGTTCGACTTACTTTTAAGAATAAGAACTTTCTGTACTTTGCCCTTTCCGATCTTTGTTACTTCTTGGCGCTCACCATTCTTACCACAGGGATTTCCTATTACGTAACTGTGCTTCTTGCATTGGAGAGGGAGTTCGTAACTCAACTACTCACTGTTATGCTGCTTGTGTCTTTTGCGTTTTATCCTGTTGTCAATATGATGGCAAAAAGGATAGGAAAGAAAAAAACGGTTTTGATCGGATTTTATATTTTTTTAGGACTTTTTCTTTCCATTTTCTTTTTAGGAAAAGACAGCCTTCCTTTGGCACCGCATCTCCAAGGTTATATGATCGTTGCGGTGGCTGCGATTCCGATTGCAATTCTTGGAATATTACCGAATGCTATATTAGCAGATATTGCGGAACTGGACTCTTTAAAAACCGGCTCGAGAAGAGAAGGTCTTTTTTATGCCAGCAGAACCTTTATGCAGAAACTAGGACAAACACTAGCTGTCTTGATTTTCAGTTCCGTAATTTTAGTAGGGCTCGATTCAGAATCCGGAAAAAAAGTATCACCGAATGTAACCGGAATCATCGCACCTTCCGTACCGGACAATCTTTCCAAAGAAATTCCTAAAAATTCGGAATCCGGTGTAAGTGAAAAAAATCCGGCGGAAATCGGTAAAAATAATTCGGAAAACATCGTCTGTAAAGTCGAAGAAGAAGAGAGCGGTGGAGAACTAGGTGTTCGCTTAACAGGCCCTCTTGCTTCTGGATTTTGTCTTTTGGCAATCTTTTTATTCGGAAAATACCGAGAAGAAGAAACTTTAGAAGAGATTGCCAAGATACGTGATAAATAAATTCTGGTAAACGGAGATAGATAGATGAGATATCGCATTGAGACAACCAAACTAAAGAATGGATACATCGAAGCCAAACTCATCGAAACTACGACCAATAATCCAATTGAGTTTCGCATTTGTGATACGGAAGAATACGCTCAGTCTCAAATCAAAGACTGGCAGAAACGCTTTCGAATGAATGAGCCAGCAGAACAAGAATAGTCCATTCTTATCTTCCAGACCGCTCTTATTTGCGGTCTTCTTATTTCTCTTTTTAGCCAGTTGTTCCGTCTCTAGGACCAAGAATTATTTTGACCCCAACTTTAGATGTGTCTCCGGTCCTGGCTGGAGAGACGGAAAAGATTTTCTGAAATACAAACTCAACGTTTGGAATTTATTTCGGGCTCATTATAGAGAAGAAAATCAAAGAATTAAAAACGCCAAAATCGTAGTCACCGGCAACAGTTTGGCCCTTCTATTTTTGCCTCAGATGGAAAAGGAACTTCCTAAAATGGGAGTGGTGAACCGAGCCATCGGGGGAGATATGACGGAAACCCTTTTGGAGAGGCTGGATGAGGACGTTCTTTCCCTTTCCCCGTCCACCATCATCATCGAAATCGGTGGAAATGATATGATCTATACGAAATGCCTGCCGGAAACCCAGGCAAATGTAGAAGCGATTGTCGCAAAAATCCATTCAAAACAACCTTCCACTCAGATCATATTCATCGCAGTTCCTCCCACTAGAGTTCCCGAGTTGAATCAAATCGTTCCTGTATATAACTTGTATCTGAAGGATTTCGCAAAAGAGAAAAAGAACGTTCGTTATGTGGAAGTCTGGGATGAAATGAAAAAGCAGGATGAACCCAGCTTGAAAGAAGAATACTTCCGTGAATCGGGAGATCCGATCCATTTCAATGACAAAGGATACGAGGTTTGGGGTAGGAAATTAAGACCTCTTCTTCGTAAGTAATCACAAATGTTCCGTTTATTATTCTTAAAAAAAGGCAAACTTGATCTATCTTCCCTTCTTTCCGTTTGGAAAGAACTGCAATTCCCTGAGTTGGCTTCTCCTTCGGAAGAACTTTTTTCTTTCGGCCATACTAAAATCGAGTTTTTGAAAGAAATTCCTTTCACCAAAGAAGAGTTAGTTTCTTTTAGAAAGGGACTGGCGCCTTATGAGATCGATCTTTTGCAGATTGAAAACGGACTTAGTTCTAAAGAACCTTCTCTCTTCTTTTTCGATATGGATTCCACAGTGATCCAGGAAGAAGTGATCGACGAACTCGCGCGAAAACACGGAGTTTTCGAAGAGGTCGCATCAGTCACCAAACAGGCGATGAACGGAGGATTGGGATTCGACGAGGCATTGCGTCTGAGAGTGAAACATTTGAACGGTCTTTCCCGCAAAAGTTTCGGAGAAGTGTACGATGTATTGCATTTGAATCCTGGAATGGAAGTTTTATTTTCCGAACTTCCTAAACAGGGAACTAAGATCGTCATTCTCAGCGGGGGGTTCACCCCTGTTTTGGATCTATTCGCAAAAAAATACCCCGTGTCTTTTTACAAAGCAAATCATCTGGAAGAGAAGGATGGAATCTTTACGGGAGAAATCACGGGAGAGATCATCAATAAGGAAAAGAAGGAACATTATCTTCGTTCTTATTCTGAGGAAAATTCAGTTCCTATTTCCGGAGTTGTGGCAGTGGGAGACGGAGCTAACGACTCATTGATGTTAAATGCAGCAGGAACCGGGATCGGATTCCATGCAAAACAAGGGCTGAAAGATCAAATCATGAATTGGATCGATTTTTCGGATATGAGCGTTTTACTCTTTCTCTTTCGACCAACGGTTTAGTTCCTCTAAGATCTGCAAAGCTTCCATCGGAGGGATCTTGTTGATCTCCAGTCCTTTCAGCTTCTTTAAGATTCTCTCTTCTCCTTGCGTTAAAGAGGAGGAAGGTGCTTCCAATAGACTTCCGAAAAGAGAAGGTTCTTCCGTTTTGATTTTGATTTCCCTTTTTTTGGATTCCAATCCGGAGAGTATGTTTTTCGCTCTGGAAGTCACAACTTCTGGAATTCCCGCCAGTTTTGCCACGTAGATCCCGAAGGATTGTTTCGACTTTCCTCGTTTTACCTTTTTGAGAAACAGAACTTCTCCTTCTTTCTCATAAGTATCCAGATAGAGATTGAAGATTCCGTTTCCTTTTTCCAATTCCGTCAATTCGTGGTAATGCGTTGCAAAAATGGTTTTGGCTCTAGGGAAATCTTTGGATAAAAATTCGATGATGGCCCAGGCAATCGATAAACCGTCGTAAGTGGAAGTTCCTCTTCCTACTTCATCGAAAATGATAAGGCTGTCTTTTGTGTATTGACTGAGGATGTATGCCGTTTCTTTCATTTCCACATAGAATGTGGATTCACCCGTAGTGAGATTGTCTCCCGATCCGATTCGAGTGAAAATGCGGTCTACGATCGGCAAAGAAGCCGATTTAGCGGGAATATAAGATCCCATCTGGAATAAAATTTGAACGATGGCCACCTGGCGCATGTAAGTCGATTTACCCGCCATGTTCGGTCCGGTCAGGATGGCAATCGCATCTTCACTAGGATTCAATTCTATCGAGTTAGGGACAAAACGTTCTCCTACCGGTAAGAAAGCTTCTACGACGGGGTGCCTTGATTCGGTCAGAATCATATTTCCGTCTTCTCTAATCTCTGGACAGATCCATTGGAACTCTTCCTTACATTCCGTAAGAGAGAGGTGGTAGTCTAAAGAGGCGATTTCGGAAGCCAGATGCAGAAAGTCGGAAAAATTTTCCAAAGCGAGAGATACTAAAAAGTCGAACTCTTTCTTTTCAATTGCTTCTATGATTTCATCCGCTTCTAGGATGGCTCTTTCCATTTCTTCTAGTTCCGGAGTGGTGAACCTTTCTCCTGTGACTAAGGTTTGTTTTTTAACGAAATGAGAAGGGGCATCTTTTGCCTGCCCTCTTGAGATTTCTATAAAGTAACCTAAGATTTTATTGTATCTGATTTTTAGAGTCGATAAACCGGAGTTAGATTTTTCTTTTTCTTCCAGTTCTAAGATCCAATCTTTCCCTTTTTCTTTGGCAAGGGATGCTTTGTCGTAATCGGCTGAATAACCTTTTTTGAGGAAAGGAGAGTTGCCTAGAAAAACGGGAAGTTCCTCATCCGTAATTCTGGTTTCCATTTGTTTTTGAAACGATAGGATTCCTTTTTGCAGGGAGGAAAAAGAAAAGCCGATCGAATCCAATACGGATTTGATCCCTTCGTATGCTTGAATCGATTTTTGAATCCCTCTGAAGTCCCTAGGAGAAGCCTTTCCTCCTCGGAAACGAGCAAGCACTCTTTCCAAATCGATCATTTCAGCTAACGAAGTTTTGATGATGGCTCTTTCTTTTTTGGAACCAGATAAAATTTCGATTTTGTCCCAATGAGAGCGGATCATTTCGGGATTTCTTGTAGGAAAAAGAATTCTTTGTCTTAGATATCTTTTACCGGGAGAAGTGATGCAGCGGTTGAGAACTCCGAACAGAGTATGGTTTTTGTTGTTCTGATTTTCAACCAATTCTAAGTGGGACACTGTCCTTTCGTCTAACCCTAAAAAATCGGATTCGTCGATCAGCCTAGGAGCTTTGAATTTAAAACTATGTTGTCTGTAGTTGTATTGAAGATAGGCATCTAAAACATGAACCACTGTATCGATCGGTTTTGTTTCTTTTGCGGGAAAAAAAGAAGGGGAAAGAGAAGTAAGAATGATTTCACTGTCTTTCGGAAATTCGGGGAGTAGGGACGATTCGGGATACAAAAGTTCTTTGGGAGAAAATCTTTGGATCGTGTCTTTGATTTTTTCGTGTTCGGATGCAGGATAATAAAAATACACCAGTTCCGCAGTGGATACATCGGCAAACGCTAGGTAGACGAACTTTTTCTCGGCTAAAAACAAGGAGAGATAATTGTTTTGGTAACCGCTGAGAAGATTGTCTTCCACTACGGTTCCGGGAGTGACGATACGAACCACTTCCCTGGACATGATCTTCGCTTTGGGATCGTCGGACTTTGTTTGTTCGCAAACGACTACCTTTTTCCCCCCGCTGATCAGTTTGGCGATATAACCTTCCATGGCATGGTAAGGAATGCCCGCCATAGGGATTTGGTTTTGTCTTTTGGTAAGAGTGATGTCCAGAAGGACTGCCGCTTGTTTCGCATCGTCCAGAAACATTTCATAGAAGTCTCCCATTCGGAAAAAAACGATTCCGTCCGGGTGCTGCGACTTAACTTCCAAGTATTGCCGCATAACAGGCGTATTTAGTGCTTCAAGTTCCTCTGACATTTTTTACCAAAGCTTTTATTTTGTTCGGATCTTTTTTTCCGTCCGTTTCCACTCCACTGGCCACATCGATCCCGAAAGGATTCAATTGAGAAAGCGCCTGTTGCACGTTCTCCGGTGTGAGTCCTCCTGCCAGTAGAAAGGGACGTTTGATGTTCTCTACATATTCCCAAGGAAAAGTATGACCTGTTCCTCCGCCGAAATCCTTTTTAAAACTGTCCAGAATGACAAAAGGCAAATGAGGAAGCAGATAGGTTTCGTCTTCGATTCTTTCTTGGATGCGAAAAGAAGGAAGCAGGTTTCCCAGCTTGGAATGATGGTTCCAAACATCCGCGATCGGTTTAGGATCTCCTTCCACCAGTTGGATGAGATCGGGTTTGTATTTAAGGACAATTTTTTGAATGTCGATGGGCGAGTTGTCGTAAAATAAAAAAACGACCTGAGGGAAACCGGGAGAGTTTCTATCCTGCAATAATTCCGGAATTAAATCTTCCGAAATGCTTCTGGGAGAATTGGGGGAAAGATTTAGGCCGATATAATCGACCTTGAGATCTCGACATACCTTGATGGTAGGAAGATCTTTGATCCCGCAGATTTTGATTTTCGTTTCGGTTCCCATGGCTTATGAGAACCAAATTGATTTAATTCAGATCAGATGCAATCGATCCTTTGTAACCGAAGTGCAAAAATTTAAGGAAACTGTCTTCATACTGAAGCATTTCCGCTTTGGAAATATTCTGCCGAATCATTTGTACGAAGATGTTTAGGAAGAACGAAAGTATATTTCTGATTACGAATTCGTTAACTTCACCTTTGTAATTGGGATTTGCCGTTTTAAAAGTTTGGTATTGTTCGTAGTTAACTTTCGTTAATCGGGTGAGGACTTCTTCGTGGAAATCTTCCATGGAAGAACCTTGGGATTTAAGAAGGAGAAGGGTGAAGTAGTCCCGATTCGCATCCACATATTCCAATGCGATGTTGAATCTCTCTTTCCATGTCTCGTAAGACTCGGTAAAACGTTTTTCGAACTGATTCGGATGGGATACGTGTTGGAACGCTTTCTCCATTCCCTCCAGAACGGGCTTGAGAATTGCAACTAACAAATGTTCTTTGTTGTCAAAGTAGTTGTAGATATTGCTTGTTGAAACTTTTGCCTTTTTGGCTATGGTTCGCATAGAAGCTTTTTCGAATCCTAGTTGGATGAATTCTTCTCTTGCCGCTTGTAAGATCTCTCTTCTTGTGTGTTCTTTCGGGGTCTGCATGATCCTGAACGTTGTTTCCTAATAGAAGATTTCTGTTCTGTTTTCATTTGTAAAGCTGAAAATTACAGATGGTTGGACTTGTCCATAGCATGTAGAATCAGGCTGTAAAGTCGAAAACTTCCCAATACAAATAACGGATGAGAAAGCCCTGAAATTTGAGTGAAAAGTTCGGATTCCGAATCGGTTCTTAAAATATTTCTTCTTTGGGGGAGATGTGTCCATCTGGCAAAACCGGATCCTTCCCATAAAATCAAGTTCTCCCATGAGAATCCTTCTAAAACGTTTGCGATTCCTTCCGAGTCCTTGTCGGGGAGACACCCTAAAAGAAGGGAGAAGGGGCCTTTTGCAATCTGAGTTTGAAAATGGTTCAAACTGTGTAGGATTGCATCCGGGTTGTGGGCCGGATCGAAAACGATTTGAGGAGAGGATGATAAAATCTCCATCCTTCCTCGGGGAGGTTTCACTAGGGGGAAAGAAAGTTTCGTTAGGGACTCGGAAGAAAGTCCTAGTTCGGAAAGGATTTCGCAAGCAAAACGAAAGTTAGATTGTAGGTAATTGTCTTTATTTTCCTCTTTTTGAAAGATCACCTTGCAGCCCAATCTGCTTCCTTCTCTGCGGATGACTTCTTCCACTTCTTCTGTTTGGCGAAAAGAGAAAATATATTTTGTGCGAGGAGATGCGATCGCTATTTTTTCCAAAGCGATCCCAGTGAGACTGTTTCCCAAGATCTCGCAATGATCTAGTCCGATTTTTGTCAGCACGACCACATCAGGGGAGATTAGTTTTGTTGCATCCAGCCTTCCTCCCAAACCCGCTTCCCAAACTTCGTATTCGCATTTGTTCTTTCTAAAGAAAAGAAAACAAACGAGTGTTAATAGTTCAAAATAGGAAAGTTCTTTGAGTATATTTTCGCAGTCGGCAGGCAGCTCGGAAAGAAGGGAATTTGTCTCTGTTTCCGAGATATGAGTGCCGTTCAGAGAGATTCTTTCCAAAGGGGTGATGAAATGTGGGGATGTATACAACCCCACTTTATTTTCCGCAGAAAGATTGCGTAGAAGTTCGCTTAAATAATGTGATGTGGAGCCTTTTCCGTTCGTTCCCACTACGGAAAAACGAAAAGGTTTGTATTTCGAATTCAAATTGTCTATGAGAGAGAACTCGTTTAATGCTTTTTGAAAATGATCCAGGGAATAATTTTTGAATACGTTGAAGTTTCTCGTTTTTTCAGGATTGGAAAGTTCGGAAAGAAGTGTGAAAAAAGATTTCATATTCAGTTTCTTTTTTTGAGTTCTTTGAGAAGAATCGAATCCAGCTTGCGGATCCATTTGTCTTTAGGAGTGATCCCTGTAAAGATTTCAAACTGCCGAATCCCTTGGTAGAGTAACATAGAGTAGCCGGGAATGATTTTGGATTTCGCTTTTTTTGCTTCTTTCACCAAAGAAGTTTCCAAAGGATTATATACGATGTCGAAGAGTGTACAGTTTTTGTGAAAGAAGTTTTTATCTAACAATGGTTCTCCGCCGACTCCTTTCATTCCTAAAGGAGTCGTATGAACGACAAGAGAAATGTCTTTTTTAGAATCCATCGTTTCTTCTTTAGTGATAGGCAGGATTAAATCCTCCGCTTGTAAGGAATCGATGATTTCCTGGATCGCTGTTTGATTTCTAGCCAGAATTTTGATTTTCTTTTTGATTTGATCTGAGGGGAGAGATTTGCTTTTTTCTTTGAGGTATTCTGCAAGGGAGAACAGAATTCCTTTGGCACTTCCTCCGCTTCCTAAAATCAAAATGGAAGAAGGATCTTGCGGTTTCAGGAGTCTGGAATCCGATTCCAAAATGGAACGAAGGGCTCCTTCTCCATCCGTATTATGCGCAGAGATTTGATCTTGCGTTAGGACCAAAGTGTTGGAAGCTTTCATAGTTTCGGAAGCTTTGCAGACGGAATTTGCCTGGGTGAAGGCCCATTCCTTAAAAGGAATGGTAACGGACACCCCTTTCACATTCAAATCTAAGAGAGGTTTGAGACCTGTTTCTTTCCAATTTTCTTTTTCGAAGACAAGATAGACTCCGTCGAATTTGGAAAATGCAAATAGATTGTTGTGAATCCAAGGAGACAGAGTGTGCCCTAGTGGGTATCCGAGGATTCCGAAGATTTGAGTGTGTTTTGAATACAAAGTTTTCCCTTTCTTTTTTTATCTAATGGACTTACATGACGCCTACCGAAAATTAAGTATTGATAGGAAAAAGTTTTATGATTTTAATCCCTCTTGCAGCACCATCAGAACCTTGGACCATTCTAGTAGATATTTTATTCTTTTTTTTGGCATCCGCTGCTTGCGCCTATTATTTTTACTATTATAAGCGGAAAGATTTACTCGGAAAGTTCTGGGGTTCCACGTTTGTTGCAGGCATCGGAGCTCTCATCGTGTTTGCCACCTTACAAACGTACATCAGAGACGTTATTATGTGGCTCATGTCTCCTAAGATCGGATCGACTCAGCTTTCAAACGTGAACTTGGTCGCCATCTTTCTCGGCGGATTTATCGCTCTTTACATCATGAACAGAATCAACCACAACAAAGAGAGAAGGGATTGATCGGCTCTTCTCATAAAGTTTCAAATACTTTAGAAAATTATAATAAAAACCTAACACTGCTAAGACGAATCCTGCTTTCCCGTCCAAAAAACCCAATCGTATAAAATACATATAAAAGCCTTTGAAGGCTCCTTTCAAAACCGCAAAAGTTACCGAACTGGATTTTCCTTTTCTGAATTCCTCCTCTGCGAAGAGGCTCGAATAACGGTCGATAAATTTTAAGTGATCGGATATATCCTTATAAGAGAAATGAAAGAGAGGGTGTTTCAACGGCTTTGCATGAGAGGACAGTTCCACTTTCTCGTGAACGATTCCTCCACCGAACCTTCCTTTGCTTTTTTTAAAAAGACGGATCTGATAGTTGGGATAGAATCCTCCGAAACGAATCCATTTCCCTAAATACCATGTGAGCCTGGGGATTAAAAAACCTTCCGTATCGGGAGAACCTTCGTGGAATAAGGATAATATCTCTTCTTTGAGTTTGGGAGAAACTACTTCATCCGCATCGATGGCAAGAACCCAATCGTTCTTCGTTTGATCGATTGCGAAATTCTTTTGATTGGCGTAATTGTCGAATTTCCTTTGAAACACCTTTGCTGGAAATTTTTTGATCAATTCCAATGTTCTGTCCGTAGAGCCGGAATCTACGATGACTATATCCTGCAGAAAGTCCAAGGCTTTCAGGGTTCTTTCTATATTGTCTTCTTCGTTGAGTGTGATGATTGCGCAGGAAACGGGAAGGTGCATATTAAGAAGGTTTTGATTTGCGAACTGAGGTGAAATTTTTGGTCAAAGGAATTTCCAACCTAGCAGTCGTAGAATCTTCACCGATGATGATTCGGAAATAGTTAGGATCGATCCCTTCACCCTTTAACATAATTAAGATGAGGGCAAGACCAAGGCCTGCTCCTTCCGTATTATCCGCATTGTCCATATAGAATTGAGCGATATCGTCGTAAACCATTCCCTTTTCCAAACGTTCTCGGATCGCTTTTTCTTCTTGTTTGGCGATGGGTGTGTTGTTGATCACTTCGATCGTGATTCCGTGATCGGTATAATTGAAGTTAATGAGGCAGTAATAACCTTTTTTTTTGGCTTTGATTCCGAATTCGTTCGACATCTCTTCGGAAAACATTTCTTTGTATTCCCTTACCCCTTTCGCATACTCTCCGGGGATGGACATACTGTACCCTCTTTCCTCAAAAAAGACTCTTTTTTGATTGGCTTTGCATGCATTGATGGCCAGTTCTTTGATGATCGTGTAGAGAGTGGGCACGAGAGTAGGGTGAGTGAGCCGATCCAAGATGAGGCCTACGGCTTCCTTGATATGCTCCTCGACGGATTTCGAGACTCGATGCGTTTTTAGGGATAAAATTTTCCCGTTTTCTACGTGTAGTTTTATGTGATCAGAAATCTCGCTTGTTTCCTTTCCCATACCCGAAATCATTTTAATTCTAGCCCTTAATGTCAAGGTACTAAGACCGCAAGTATGAAAAACCGCAGGCCATTTTGTTTCCTCGTCCTACTTTTAATATCGGTAGGTTCCCCCTCTTATCTTTTGTCACAAAACTTGAAAATGGGAGGAGTTCGGGTCTGGGACCATGAAAAACGTCAATTCGGGGAAGTCAGTGATCTGGAAGTGGCACAGGGGAAGATCAAATCCATCAAAGCTTCTCCTAGGGTTTCGGGGGGCGAGGTGCGGTATCTTCTTCCCGGATTTTGCGATGCCAGTGTGAACTTGGGGTCGAATTCTTTTGGAGGAGGTACCACAAAAGACAACCTCTCCGTTTACTTGCAGAGCTTTATTTCCACTGGATTCAGCCATGTGGAGTCAGTGGGAGATCCGGATTTGACCAGAGTTCGAGAAGAAATCACAAAAGGGAAATGGGTCGGACCGATCCTTCTGCAAAGCCAGAAGCCGATTTTACTTTCTTCTCATGTTTCCGAACCACCCGGACCTACCAAACAGTACCAAATGGTCGGTTTGGAAGATGCTAAAATCTCCATTTCCGAAACGAAAGAGCAAAGAACCCGCCATCTTCCCGTATTTTTAAAGAAAAAAGACGGTCTTTCCTTTCCTCAAACCAACCTCTTTCAGTGGAGAAAAGACTGGGAAGGGAAAAATTACATTCCTATTATATACAGTTTTTCGGAAGAGCTAGCTTGGCAGGATGCGTTAGACACCGGTTATCTGGTGATCTTCCAACCTATGCCTCCTCATTCTCGTCTTTCTTCCATCCAAACCAGATCGTTTCAATGGGCACCGATTTTGAATGTAGCTTATTTTCAATCCATGAAGGAAAATCCTGTTCTTTTGAAAGAAAGAATTCGGGAGATCGCTCAGTTGCATCCTGTCTTTCGGGAACAATTGATGGATGGGTTTTTGTCTACTTTGCCGGAAGTAGGAGATCCTACAATTTCCCAAGAATCCTTCCAAGACTTCCAAGGGATTTGGAAAACATTCAAAGAACATCCCAACCTCAAACAAAAATTGATTTTTGCTTCCGGTTCGGGACATTGGGGAGCCTTCCCCGGTGTGGCTGCCATCCAAGAAGCGTATCTTTGGGAAGAGGCATGGAAGGAAACTAGGGGAGATTTTGTGGTACCTACCTCGGAACCAGAAACATCCTTCTGGAAAAAACTCTTCTCCTTTTCCCCAAAGGAAAAGGTTCTTCTTCCTACACATTCCGATCAGGAGAGTATTCCTGAAAATCGAATCGATTTGTTGCAAATTCTAACAGAGAAAACATGCGGATTCATCGGAGCCGATCATGAGGGAAAAATCAAAACCGGCGGCCCTGCCCATTTTTCCGTTTTTAAAGAAAATCCTCTCAAAAGAACGTCCGGAATATTTGCAATTGAATCCATGGTCCTAGGTGGAAAACTGGTTTATACCCCCAAACCACAGAAAGTAGGAAAGAAACCATGAAAGGGAATTACAACCCATCTAGCGAATTCGATCGCCTCTTAGAAGAAAGTTTCAAAAAAAGAAAATCCATCGAACCGGGATCCAAACACACTGCCAAGGTTCTCTCTGTGAAAAACGATTATGTATTCGTTCGAACCGTAGGTTCCGACGTAGTGGGAAATATTTCCACAGAAGAATGGAGAGAGGAAACTCCTCCGAAAGCGGGAGACAGTTTGACCGTTTATTTCCTCAAAGAAGATTCGGGGGACTATCATTTTACTTCTTCCCTTTCGGGAGATTCCATTACGGAAGACAATCTGAGAATCGCAATGAATTCGGAGATTCCCGTTTCAGGTCAAATCGCAAATGAAACAAACGGCGGTTATGAGGTGAAATTGGGTTCCATACTCGCTTTTGTCCCCTATTCTCAGTTAGATGCCGAAAACAAAGGCAAAGAAATCTACGGTAAAAAATTCAAATTCATCATCAATGAAATCAATTCCAAACAGAACAAAGTGATCGTTTCTCAGAAGAAGATCTCCGACCGGGAGAAAGAAGCGAAAAAAAGAGTTCTGCAAGGAGAATTGAAGGAAGGGATGTTCGTTACTTGCACAGTGAAGAGCATCCATAAATTCGGTTTGATCGTGGACATGGGGGGATTCGACGCACTGGTTCCTGCAAGCGAAGCAAGCTTCAGAAAAAATCAAGATCTGGAAAAAGAATTCCAAGTAGGGGAATCTCTTCGCGCTAAAATCATTTCCTTAAATTGGGAAGAGGGGAAGTTCTCTCTCAGTGCGAAAGATTTTCTCCAAGACCCTTGGTCCGGAAAAGTTCCGTTCAAAGAGTCCGATATCGTAACGGGAGAAGTGGAATCCATCAAACCTTTTGGCATCTTTGTTAAGTTAAACGAAACATTCGTGGGACTTGTTCCGAACAAAGAAACGGGAGTTCCTATGAGAACCCCGGTCAATACCGTTTTTTCTCCCGGCCAAAAGGTGGAAGTTTTCGTTTTGGAAGTGAATCCTGAAAAGAGACAAATTGCACTCTCCATCACAAAGGCTGCGGATGCGAAAGACAGATTGGAATATCAGCAATATCTGAATAAGGATGAGGAACCGGGAACCGTTTCCAGTTTCGGACTTCTTCTCAAACAGTCGTTAGAAAAGAAAAAGTCCAAGTAATTCGTTTTGGAAATCGCTTTATTCGAACCTGAGATCCCGCCTAATACAGGTAACATCGCCAGGCTTTGCGTCAATGCGGACGTTCCGTTGTCCATCATCGGAAAACCTGCTTTCGATCTTTCCGAAAAAGCGGTTCGAAGGGCGGGGCTGGACTATTGGCAGGATCTTTCCCTCACTCAGTTCCCCTCTTGGGGGGATTTTCGACGGGAAAAAGAGGCGAAGGCGCAGAGGATTTTTCTAGTTTCTAAGTTCGGAAAGAAGGTTTATTGGGATTTGGAGTATTTTTCCACCGATGTTTTCGTTTTCGGGAGGGAAACCAGCGGCTTACCGGAGGAAATCACCCAGGCGCACAATCCGGATGAGATTATTTCCATCCCCATGTCTCCCAAATCCAGATCGATCAATTTATCGAACGCAGTTGCCATCGTACTTTATGAAGCACTGCGTCAAAGAAATATGAGGAATTCCCCCTAAGATATAAAACAATTTACAACACTTTCGTTCTCAATGAAATGGGACTATTATGCCATTCCCTCTCTCCCCTTCCGAGTTAGAGAAAGAAGTGAAGACCCTATTTTCGTTCGGTCTCGCCGGGAATGCGAAGGATTTTCACTCTTGGATCCAGATGGAGGTCTTTCGTAAGTTCAAAGATGTTCCGTCTACCTCTCTCGAATCCGTTCAAGAACTTTTAGACCACTTAAAAGAGAACGGAGATATACTCACTAACCCTTTAGATCCTAGAGAATACACTCTCTCTGAAAAATCCACATTCAAAAGAAAGGTCGGCAACGCCGAGAAATATGTCATATTAGGCGCTCTTCATTACAACCCCATGCAGTATGTGCGGGCTCGTTTGGATTATTTTCTAAAAATGAACCAAGTGGAGGAAGAACTGCGAATGGATCTTTGCATCGCTACCGTAGAGGCTGTGGAAAATGCAGCCAAGTACGGAGACGGTTTGAATGTAGAGATCGATTACCAAATTGATAAATCCAAACTGTTTACCATTTCCATGGTGAACACAGTGAAAGATTTTAATTTGGAAGATGACATTCAAAGAGGCAAATTCTCTTCCACTGCGACTCTAATGAGAGGGATGATGGTGATGCAAAAATTATTCGATGCGGTGGATCTGGAAATCATCGACAACAGAAGACAAGCTTTCTTGAAAGCAAGTCGCAAACTAGCGTAAGTTATATGGCAGATTTCAAAATGGTATCCCCTTTCTCTGCGGCGGGGGATCAAATCAATGCAATTCAAAATATTGCCAATGCCTTTCATGCGGGAGAGGATAAAGTCACTTTAGTAGGGGTCACCGGTTCCGGTAAAACCTTCACAATGGGGGAAGTGATCGTAAGGGTCAAAAAACCCACTCTCATTCTTTCGCATAATAAAACATTGGCGGCACAGCTTTTTAGAGAGTTTAAGGAATTTTTTCCGGAAAACGCCGTGGAATATTTCGTATCCTACTACGATTATTACCAACCGGAGGCATACGTTCCTTCTTCGGACACCTTCATCGAAAAAGATATGTCGATGAACGAAGAGATCGATAAACTTAGGTTACGCGCCACTTCCAGTTTGTTGGAAAGAGACGATGTCATCATAGTAAGTTCCGTATCCTGCATTTACGGTTTGGGTTCTCCGGAAGATTATATGAACTCCGTAGTGATGTTGAAGGTGGGAGATAAAATCGACCGCGATCAAATCATCCGCAAATTTTTACACATCCAATACGCAAGAAACGACATCGATTTCAGCAGAGGTAACTTTAGGGTTCGAGGAGATACGATCGAAATCATGCCTTCCTATCAGGAAGAAGGAATTCGAATCGAACTTTTCGGAGACGAAGTGGACGGATTGTCCAGGTTCGATCCGGTCACAGGAAAAACGAAACTCAAACTGGATCGAGTTGTGGTTTATCCTGCAAAACACTTCATCACTTCCGGTCCCAAAATCAAAGACGCCATCGTTAAAATTAAGGAAGAGATGGAAATCCAGAAGGAAACCTTCAAGGCGCAAGGGAAACTTCTGGAAGCGGAGAGAATCGAATCCAGAACCAATTACGATATGGAAATGCTGACCGAATTGGGGTATTGCAACGGAATCGAAAACTATTCCAGACATCTTACGGGAAGACAAGAAGGAGAAAGACCCGCTTGTCTTTTGGACTATTTTCCCAATCTTGACTTTTTACTGATCATCGACGAATCCCATGTAACACTCCCTCAGATCGGAGGGATGTATGCGGGCGACAGGACCAGAAAACAGACATTAGTTGATTTTGGTTTTCGTCTTCCCAGCGCTCTGGACAATCGTCCTTTGAATTTTCAGGAATTCGAAACACTCACTCCCAAAACCCTATATGTATCCGCAACGCCGGATGAAAGAGAATTGGGAAAAAGTAGCTCCATCGTAGAACAAATCATTCGTCCTACGGGGCTTTTGGATCCGATTGTGGAAGTCAGACCTACTGCCAATCAAATCGAAGATCTGCTTCAGGAAATCCATCTTCGCATCGCCAATAAGGAAAGAATCTTAATCACGACTCTAACCAAAAAGATGTCGGAAGATCTAACCGATTATTATAAAGAGATGGGATTAAAAATCGCCTATCTCCATTCCGAGATCGATACCATCGAAAGGGTAGAGATCATTCGAGATCTCAGAAAAGGAATATACGACTGTTTGGTGGGAATCAATCTTTTGAGAGAAGGTTTGGACATTCCTGAAGTTTCCCTTGTCGCCATTTTGGATGCGGATAAAGAAGGTTTTCTTCGTAATTATAAATCCCTCATCCAAACCATCGGTAGAGCGGCAAGGAATGTCAGTGGGAAAGCGATTCTCTATGCGGATAAAATCACCGATTCCATGAAAAAGGCGATCGATGAAACGGAAAGAAGACGTCAAATTCAGGAAGAACATAACACTCGTTTTGGGATTACTCCTCAAACCATCATGAAAGAAATTCACGATATATTACCTCGTGAAATGGCCGAAGAAAACAGCAAAGAAGAAGCTCTTGCCGAAATGGAAAGGGATTTCACTCTGAAAAAATACAAAACGAAAGATAAACTAAGAGAAGCTTTGAAGAAAGAAATGTTAAGATTCGCAAGCGATCTTGATTTCGAAAAGGCTGCCATGTTCCGGGACAAGATGATGGCTCTCGGTCCGGATAAAATAGAACCATAGGAGCATCCATTGGATCAAAACGAATCTTGGGAAAACCCGACCAAACTCATTCGAATCGAAGACGCATTACCAAAACAGATTTTTCTAATTCCTATCAAAGTCCGCCCTGTTTTTCCGGGAATCATCACACCGCTGATCGTTCCTCCCGGAAGGTTCATTCCCGCAATCGAAGAAACATCGAAAGGTGCCGGTTTTGTGGGACTCATACTGCTGAAAAAAGACGAATCCGATGAAGATTCCGAAGATAACATATATCAGGTGGGAGTGGTCGCTAGAATTCTCAAAAAAATCAACCTTCCTGACGGAGGGATGAACATTCTTGTCAATACCATCCAAAGGTTTCAGATCAAAAACATTTCTACTAAAACTCCTTTTTTAACGGCTAATGTCGAATATCCTATCGAGGAACCTGGAACTTCCAAAAACAACATCAAGGCTCTTATGAGAACCTTGCTCGTATTGACGAAGGAACTTGCACAAAACAATCCTTTGTTTACGGAAGATATGAAACTTACGATGATGAATGTCAACGAGCCGGGAAAAATGTCCGACTTCGTTTGTTCCATCTTGAATTTGGAAAAGGAAGAATACCAAAGCGTAATCGAATCGATTACGTTAAACGATCGATTGGAAAAGGTTCTTCTTTTTTTAAGAAAAGAGATCGAACTTGTCATTCTGCAAAGAAAAATACAAGATCAAATCAACGATAAAATCGATAACCAACAACGCCAATTTTTTCTCAGAGAACAATTGAAGGCTATCCAACAAGAGTTGGGAATCGGGGAAGATAAAACCGAAATCAAATACGATGCTCTTGTGGAGAGACTGAAACAAATTCCTGTTTCCGAAGAGATCATTCGGGAAGTGGAAAGGGAAGTCGATAAAATCAAAAATTCTGATCCGATCGGAAGCGATTATAATGTGATTCGTAATTATCTGGATCTTGTGGATGCACTTCCTTGGGAAGAACCAAACAAAAAAGAAATCAATTTGGTGCATGCGAAGAAGGTTTTAAACAGAGATCATCATAAACTGGAAGATGTAAAGGAGCGAATTCTTGAATTTCTTGCAGTCCACAAATTGAATCCGAAAAGCAGAGGATCAATTCTATGTTTGGTGGGACCTCCCGGGGTAGGAAAAACTTCCATCGCTAAATCCATCGCAGAGGCACTCGGTCGCAAGTTCTATCGTTTCTCCGTAGGAGGAGTTAGGGACGAAGCGGAGATCAAAGGCCATAGAAGAACCTATATCGGAGCCATGCCTGGAAAACTCATCAATGCGATGAAGATCACAAAAGAAAAGGATCCAGTGATTCTTCTCGATGAGATTGATAAAATGTCGCAAGGGTTTCAAGGGGATCCTCAGGCGGCTTTGTTGGAGGTTTTAGATCCGGAACAAAACGGTAATTTTAGAGATCATTATCTGGATCTTCCCTTCGATCTTTCTCAGGTATTTTTTCTTGCCACAGCTAACACATTCGAACCGATCCCTAGAGTTCTTTTGGATCGTATGGAAGTGATTCAGCTTTCCGGTTATATCACGGAAGAAAAAGTGCAGATCTTCCAAAAGTATCTTTGGAAAAAGATATTCGAGAAAAACGGTCTCAATCCTTCCTCTTTTTCCATGCACAAGGATACGATCGTTTATTTGATCAATTCCTATTCGAGAGAATCCGGTCTTCGCGGTTTGGAAAAAACCTTCGATAAATTGGTTCGTAAGCTTGCCCTAAAACAAGTGTTAAAAGAAAAATATTCCAAAGAGATCCGAATCAAGGATTTGGAAAATTATTTAGGACCTCCTCCTTTCGTAGATGATCGTATGACCATTCCTAAAGTCCCTGGAACCGCTCTAGGATTGGCTTGGACGAGTGCGGGAGGATCGACTCTGCTCATCGAAGCGGTTTTTGTTTCCGGTAAAGGAGGAATTCTTCTCACCGGGCAGATGGGGAAAATGATGGAAGAATCGGCAAACATCGCTTTGTCGTATGTGAAAAATCATGTGAAAGACGATTCCGTTTTCGATAAAAAATCCATCCACCTTCACGTTCCTGACGGCGCCACTCCTAAAGACGGTCCGAGTGCGGGAATCACTATGGCTACCGCCTTACTTTCTTTAGTCTTAGACAAAACCGTTCTTCCCGGATTCGGTATGACCGGTGAAATCACTCTTACGGGAGAAGTTCTTCCGATCGGCGGGCTCAGAGAAAAGATCGTAGCCGCCAAAAGAGTAGGCGTTAAAAAAATCATTTTTCCAAAGGACAATGAGAAGGCGTTTAAGGAAATTCCCGATTATGTAAAGAAGGGAGTTCAGTTTTTTCCTGTTTCCCATTTTGATGAAGTAGTAGATTTAATTCTGCCGAAAAAGAAAAATAAAAAGAAGTAACGGTCGTAATGTTATGAACAACCAGAATACATTTATTCTCATTTTACGGGCATTAGCTCTTCACGCTTTGGATTTTGCCAAAAAACTCTGGGAAAAAAGAGTCACCTTGTTTTTCGTATCTTTCTTCGTGTTTTTGTTTCTTTCCCTTTTTTTTCTGGGAGGAGCTTACGTTGTTTGGTCAGGAGAACAGGCAAGGGTAGAAAAATCTTTAGATAAATACAGATCCGAAATTTCCAACTTTTACGACAGCTTTCAGCCGAAATCGGTTAAGATTTTGGATCGCGGGGGAAGGGTGATGGGGGAATTTTACAGAAGAAATTTCAGACCCATTCGTACGGACAATCTTAAGAAACATCATACCATTCTTTGGGCCGTTTTATCCTCCGAAGACAGGGAATTTTTTTCTCACGGAGGAGTGAATTATACTGCGATCGGACGGGCCTTCGTTACGAATTTGATCCAGTTCCGTTTGTCCCAAGGCGGTTCTACCATCACACAACAGTTAGCTAAACTAACATTGAATTTAGGAAAAAGAAACCTATTCAATAAATTTACGGAACTGTACTGCACGTTTTATATAGAAAGCAGATTCTCCAAAGATGAGATTTTGGCGATGTATCTGAACCAGATCTTTTTGGGAGAAGGAAACACCGGTGTGGAAGAAGCGGCTCGTTATTATTTCCGTAAGCCTGCCACGGAACTCAGTCCGGAAGAAGCCGCCCTTCTTGTAGGAACCATTCCCGCACCAAGCGTCTTCAATCCGGTTCGTAATTTAGGAATCGCATTGTCCAGACAGAAACGAGTGTTATATGATATGGCTAGAAATCCGGAATTGAATCCTGTTCCTTCCGAGATTCCTAAAAAGTTCGGAGATTCGATCGAATCGAACGTCAAAAAATTCAAAACGATTTATAAAATCAAAGAATACAAAGATGACGACGGAAATCCCCGCTACTCTAGTGAAATCGGAAAATACGGAGCGGATAAGGATTTTCGAATCAATCTGGCTCCCGATTTCAATGCGGAAGTGAGAAGATTCGTTTTGGAAAATTTTTCCAATGAGGATTTAGAAGAAAGAGGACTGCTTGTTTATTCCACTTTGGATTTAGACAAACAAAGAATGGCGGAAGAAGCTTTGCGTGTGGGAGTGGATTCCGTAAGAGGGGATTTGATCCAACAAGAGAACACTCTTTCCGCAAAAGGAAAAACGGAACTTGCGGAAGTCACCAGATCCATGTTGCCCCAAATGAGCGGATCTCTTATTTCTATGGATCCTGAAACAGGCGATATAGAAGCGTTAGTTGGGGGATATAAAATTTCCAACTCGTTCCGATTCAATCGTGCGGAAGATGCAAGAAGACAACCAGGCTCTACCATCAAAGCTCTTGTATATGCTCTGGCTTTTGAAAAAAGAGTCGTGAATCCTTCTTCCAAAATCGTAGACGAAAAATTGGATTTCTCCGGTTATTCTCCTAAAAACTGGTACAAAGGATTTAGAGGAGAGATGACGGTTCGAACCGCATTGGCGCAGTCAGTGAACACTGTGTCCGTAAAACTTCTTCATGAAGTGGGGTTAAGTTATTTTTTATCAAAATTAGGGCAGATTTTATCTCTTCCGGATGAGGAAATCGAATCCCGCTTTCAAAAGAACCTATCTTTAGCTTTAGGTTCCGGGGAACTTTCTCCTTTGGAACTTTCCGTCATTTATTCCACTTTGGCCAACGGAGGAAGGAGAGTCACTCCTAGGAAGATCATCAAAATCACGGATCAGGATGGAAACGAATTTTATCAAACCACTCCCAATGAGGCCAGCGAACAAATATTAGATCCTGTTGCCTGTGCTATGGCAATCAACACTTTGGAATCGGTTCTTACGGAACAAGGAACTATGAATCTAAAGAAAAAAGAGGGAGAGCCCAATTTGTTTGCGGGGAAAACAGGAACGGTTCAGTCTCCTAAAACCAAAAAAAGCAAATGGTCCGGTTTGACGGGAGTAAGGGACGTTTGGTTCGCAGGATTCGCCCCTCGCAATGTAACCGTTGTTTGGGTGGGACATGACGAAGGCGCTCCTTTTCCAGGTTCCGGATCGGGAGTGTCAGGGGGAATATGGTTGAAGTATGTTCAATCCGTAAAATCCAAAATCGGTTTCGGAACTCAATTGATTTCTAACTTTGTGGGCGATTTCGTAAAGGTGGATGTTTGTGCCGATGACGGAACTTTATTCGAACATTCTCCGAATTATGCCTGTAAGTTGCCATTATACGCTCAGTATTATTATATAGGTGATCTGCCTCCCAAAAGAGCCGGTTTCACTAAACCGCCGGAACCGGTTCCTGCACATGTTCCTGAAGAGCCGGGGGATTCTGAAATCTCTACTTATGAACTCCAGGAAGGAACGGAACCTCCCGCAGGAGTGGATGCGGTCGAATTGGAACCTCCTATCATAGATAATCAGAGAGTGATTCGTAGCGAATGAATTTTTCGGAGATCATGTAGTTTTCCTGGATGGACCAAAGAAAAATCCAAGGTGCATCCTTCTCTACTTTCTCCAACACTTTCCATGCTGTTGTCTCATCTCTCCTGGAACGGTCTTTGAGTATCTTCAATACCTCTTCATTTTCATAGAAAGATCTATTGCCTCCGTTCCCTTTTTTTTCGGAGTGAAACAAAGGATCCAAAAAGTTCCAAACAGATTCATAATCCGCATACCATGTAAGCAGTGTTAAATCACCTTTGCCTTCTCCGTTTTCTTTGTACAGAGGGGCTTTTTCCATCCCTTTCAGATTCGCTTTCAGTCCTATATTCTTTAATGCTTGTAAGATGGCTCGTCCTTTCGTTTGATTTTCATCGTCTCCCCTCATCCTGAATTCGAGAGTAGTATCTAAAATTTTAGGATAACATTTGGATTGTTTCAAATATTCCATAGCTTTCTTAGGATCATAAGGATAAGAAGCGGCAGGAACTTTCGTTTTCGGAAAAGCTGTTTCGAAAAAAGGAAGAGGAACCGGACCGAAACTCAAATCGGCTTTGTCCTCCAAAAGTTTAGAGATGATTTCTTGTCTGTTTATCGAATAATTGATCGCATAACGAAAGTTTTTATCAAAACAAGGATTGGTTTGGTTGATGGCAACGTATTGGATGGATCTTCCTTTTTTGACCAATGTGTTCTCTTGTTTCGCTTCCGGCAAAGACAACAAAAAGTCAGTGAGTTTGAAAGCATCCAATTCTCCCTTTCTGTATAAAAATAAGGAAGTGCTGGATTGGGGAAGGATGCGGATGCGGATCGTTCCAGGAAGAGAAGGGTTTGGTTCTTTCAAACTCAAATCGATGAATTCGTTTTTTTTCCAAAAATCAACACGATAGGCTCCGAAAGAATGAAACTCTCCCGTTTCAGTGAATTTTTTTTTCGAAAGTATCGAAGCGAAAGGAAGTGCTAATTTCTCCTTAGCCTCTTCCTCCGAAGTATTTTCATCTAACGAAAGTATAATGGAGTTCGGTTCGGAAGATAAAGATATCTTTTTTAGAAAATGATAATCCCCTTTTCTAGGAGAGTTTCCTTGCAGCAGACGGTTGAGTGAAAAAAGAACATCTTCCGCGCTGGGTCCGTTTTGCGTCTTTCGCAATCGAATTTCCCATACGATTCCATCTTTCTCTTTTTTCCATACGGAAGAAGAGGCGAGATTTTCAATGGGTCTGGAATCTTGGATGCGAAAAAGCCCCGCATACAGAAACTTAGAAAGTTTTCCACTGACTAAATCCGTGGCGAAAAGCGGATCCAAACTGGGAGGATCCGTAGGGAATGCGATGGAGATCTCTGCATCTTGCTTTGTTTTTTGGCAAAAAGTGAGGGACAAGAGGAGGAAAACAAGGGAAAAGGTTCTCATACGTGAAGATTTACCGAAAGCTTTGGCCTTACCTTGTAAAATACAAATATAGACTCAGTTTTGGTATATTCCTTTCTATTTTTGTTTCCATTTTTAACGGAGTTTCTCTCACTTCTCTCATTCCTATTTTCAATTCACTCGGAACCGGGGACAATTACAAGTTTCAGATTGCACTCACTTCCAGAGACAATGTGGTTCTGGAAAAATCGAAATCGGGAAAAGATCTGGAAGGATACGAGTATGGAGAGTGGCTGTTTGCCAAAGGTAAAACTTCCCTCAATGAAGAACTTGCTAAAAAAGATCCGGATAAACTCGTCTTTTTATTCTGCCTCATCATTCTTCCCGTATATCTATTGAAGTTAATCTGTTTGGCGGGAACAGTTTACTTTGTCAACTCTGCAGGTCTGCTTTCCGTAAGGGACATCCGGCAGGTTTTATATGAGAAACTACAAGAACTTCCGTTAAACGATTTTCTCCGTGAGAAAACGGGAGTCCTTATGAGCCGCATCATCAACGATGTGGATACTGTCGGGAAAGTTGTCTCCAACGACTTAAAAGATGCCATCAATGATTTTTTCTATATAGTCACTCACTTGCTGTTATTGCTTCTTATCAGCTGGCAGCTCTTCTTTCTGATCTTCGTAGTGATTCCTCTTATCATCGGTCCTGTCAGTGCATTCGCAGACCGCATCCGAAGAACTACCAAAAATCAGCAGGAACAATTGGCAGCTTTGAACGGAGACTTGCAAGAAGTGATTTCAGGAATTCGAGTGATTCGTGCGTTCTCTATGGAAGAGAAAGAGTCCGATCGTTTTTATCATGTGAATGACGACCTCTCCGAAAAAACATTCAAAACCCATTTTTATCATCAAGTCGGACCCGCCTTGATCGAGTTATCCGGTGCGGTTGTGACTATGGTGTTTTTAGGGATCGGCGCTTATCTTTTGGAAGTTACAAAAATGACCAAAGGGGAGTTCTTAACTTTTTTTATCGTACTTATCTTTCTAATGCGTCCTTTGAAACAGATGAGCATTTTGATCAATCTTGTACAGGCATCCGTTTCCGCAAGTGATCGTGTATTTGAAGTATTGGGTCGTGAAACAGATATTAAAGAGCCGCAATCTCCATTTGCACTCGGCCCTTTGGAAAAGAACATCGTCTATGATCATATTTCTTACGTATATCCTGGAACAGAAGTTTACGCTCTGAAAGATTTGAATTTGGTTCTTCCTAAGGGAGGAACCATTGCGATCGTAGGTTCTTCCGGTGCTGGGAAATCCACACTGGTGGATCTTTTGCCTAGGCTTATCGATCCTACGGAAGGAAAGGTTCTTTGGGACGGGATCGATGCAAAAGATCTTTCTTTGGATAATCTTAGAAAACGGATCGGTGTCGTTTCTCAGAACATTTTTTTATTCAACGGTTCCGTTAGAGAGAACATTGCGTACGGAAATCCTAGTGCAAGCGAAGCGGAAATTCGAAAAGCGGCTGAGGATGCATTCGCATCCGAATTTATCGAATCTTTCGAGGACGGTTACGATACGGTCGTAGGAGAAAGAGGAGTGATGCTTTCCGGAGGACAAAGACAAAGGATATCAATTGCACGTACGCTTCTTGCTAATCCTGAAGTATTGATTTTGGATGAAGCTACTTCCGCATTAGATACTGAATCCGAACGATTGATTCAGCAAGCATTTGTTAGACTTTATCAAAACAAAACAGTGATTATCATCGCACACCGTTTATCCACGGTGAAGATTGCGGATACGATTTATTATTTGGAAAACGGAGAAATCGTAGAACAGGGAAGCCACCAAGAACTGCTGTCTAGGGAAGACTCCAAATACAAAAGACTATACGATCTACAGTTTTCCGGGGCTACTTAGCTCTAATCTAAGCTAGGCGAGAAGTCCCGCAATTGGGACAAAAATTCGCATTCGGTATGGAAATCGCCGATCCGCAATTACCGCATTTCCATCCGGCAGAGGAAGGCACGGGAATGATCGTTTGCGGAACAGATTCTTTTTTTCTGTTTCCTATTTTCGATTCCAAATCATCTAATTCTTGTAAGAAGGGTAAAGATAGGGTTTGGAATTCCTCTTCTGTCAATTTTTTTGCGTAATAATCGGAACGGACGTCCTTTAAGGAATCGAGTAAATTTCTTTTTTTCTGAGTAAGTGCTAGAAGTGTTTGGTCTTCGTCTTCTCCGAAAGGAGAAACATGACTTTGAAAACGCAGATAGAAGATAACGAAAGGAAGAAGGAGAATGATTCCAAAAAGCAGGATGTAGAAATAAAGTAGAAAATCCATAATCTCATTTTTTGGACTTTTTCTTTTTATGCAATCTCTTTATCTTTGTCCATAAGAGTGATTCGTTTTCCTTTATGACTGTTACAAACCCATTTATCGAAAGCAGGTTGAAATCTCCCGAAGAGGTGGCTCTCCTCCTTCCCAGGGATGTGACTTTAGGTTGTTCCGGGTTCACCCCTGCAGGTTACCCGAAACTCATTCCTCCTGCTTTTGCCAAGCGGATCGAAACGGAACAAAAACAAGGTCACGAATTTTCGATTCGGCTTTATGCAGGCGCTTCCACTGGTGAAGAGTTAGACGGTGCTCTTGCCAAAACGGGAGCTTTAAAACTTAGAATTCCCTATCAATCCAACTCTTATCTTAGAAATCAAATCAATGCGGGCAATGTCGATTTCATCGATATGCATCTTTCTCATGTGGTGAAATATATTGAACATGGAATTCTCCCTTCCATAGACGCTGCCATTGTGGAAGCAGTCGATGTCACTTCGGACGGTAAGGTTTATTTGACTACTTCCTCCGGGATGAGCGCCACTTACTTACAAAAGGCGAAAGAAATTTATATCGAGTTAAGTGATGTCCATCCCCAAGAACTGAAGGGATATCACGATATTTATCTTCCTACTCATCATTCGAAAGGAGGTCCGATCCCTATTCTTTCTCCTGATGATCGGATCGGCCAGCCTTATGTGCAGGTGGATCCTTCTCTTATCAAGGGGATTGTTCGTTCGAGTGCCAGAGACGCAAGTGCTGAGTTCAAAGCACCGGATGCAGATTGTATCGCTATCGCCGATCATGTGTTAGAGTTTATTCGGGATGAAATCAAAAAAGGACGAATTCCTAAGGAATATCTCCCTTTTCAAAATGGAGTCGGAAATATTGCCAATGCGGTTTTAGGCAGTATGGCAAAGAACGATCATTTTCATGAGATCCAAATGTATACGGAAGTGGTTCAAGATTCTGCGTTCGATTTGATCGATGCAGGAAAATTACAGGTCGCTTCTACATCAGCACTCACTTTCTCCGGAAAAGGTTTGGAACGGTTTCATAAAAATATAAACGAATGGAAATCCAAGTTTATCATTCGTCCTCAAGAAATTTCCAATCATCCTGAAGTGATTCGCAGGATGGGTCTCATTGCTATGAATACTGCATTGGAAGTGGATATCTACGGTAATGTGAATTCGACTCATGTGATGGGAACTTCCATGATGAACGGAATCGGTGGTTCCGGAGACTTCACCCGTAATTCTCATCTTTGTATATTCATGACTCCCTCTCTTGCTAAAAACGGAGACATTTCTGCGATCGTTCCTTTCGTTTCTCATACGGATCACAGCGAACATTCCACTATGATTATTGTCACAGAACAAGGATTAGCTGATTTAAGGGGCTGCCCTCCTAAAAAAAGAGCAGAGTTGATCATAGAAAAATGCGCTCATCCATCCTATCGGGATCGGCTGAGGAGTTATTATGAAACGGCAAAACAAGTTTCCAAAGGGAAACATACACCTCATCATTTGGAAGAAGCTTTGTCTTGGCATGTTCGATTTTTAAAAACAGGAAGTATGAAATGATTGCAGTGATCGGTTCAGGAATCACAGGTCTCACTACCGCATGGGCTTTGTCTAAATATTTTCCTGTTACTCTTTATGAAAAACACTCGGAAATAGGGATGGCAGCCTTCGGCGCTAAACATCAAATCAACGGACATTCGTTCGAATTCGATATTCCTTTCCGAACCATCAAAAGGGATTATTATCCTACACTTTTCCGTATTTACGATAAAGCGGGGATTTTGACGAGACCTGTCGATTATTCTTTTCGAGTAGAGTCGGAAGAAAAACCGGTTTTCGGATTTCGCTCTTATTCAGTTGCGGGCAGTACATTCGGATTCCCCACTTTCGATTCTTTCCGAACGAAAAAAGGACGATCCATATTCTTCGACTTACTTCGATTTTATGCTAATTCCAAATCCGATTGGAAGAAAGAAAAAAATCCCGTCAGCATTTTGGAGTTTTTGAAAAAAAACAAATACTCTAAAGAATTCATCCACGAATTTCTTCTGCCTACATTCGCTCTGGTAAATACATGCAAAACGAAAACCGTAGGAGAATATCCTGCGGAAACCATCATAGGATATCATTCCAGAGGGTATTCCTATACACCTCAAGAAACTGCCAGTTTCGGAACAAGAGACATCGTCAATCGGATGGTTGCAGGAATCGGAAACATTGAATTGGGTGCGAAGATCCGTTCGATTGGAAGTGAGAAGGGAAAACCTGTGATTCACTTTGAATCCGGAACAAAAGAGTTCGATCATATCATCGTAACGACCCAAGCGAATCAGGCATATTCTTTGTTAGATGACTCTTACGCATCCGAAAAAAAGGCACTTTCCTATTTCAGATACGAGGCAAGTGATGTAATCGTTCATTCCGATGCGGATTATTTAAAAAAAAGAGACGTATCGCTTCTTTTTAAAGTGGATGAAAGATTCGATAAACCGGAAGTTACTTTGGATTTGGGAAGGATCATGCCCGAATTGAAAGGGGAAAATATCTTTCAAACCTGGAATCCTCATCATTTTCCGGAAGAAACTAAAATTTTGAAGTTAGCAAAGTTCGAAAGACCTATCGTTGATTCCGAAACCATTTTCGGTATCCGAGGAATTGAGACTCTGCATTCCGAAGCGAACAGAAAGATTTGGCTTTGCGGTTCTTATTCCTTATTCGGAATCCCTCTCTTGGAAGCAGGGGCGAAGTCGGCGATGAATGTTGCGGAGAAAATCAGCAAACGAAGCTTAGATGAGATCCTTTCTAATTAGGTTTTTCCACAGAAAATAGATAATAATTAAGCATTCCCGCTTTATAAAAATGAAGAAGAGTGCTGGCGAACATCTGTAAGCCTGTGCTTTGGGATTTTGCAAATACGGAAAAACCTGGAAAAACAAACTCTCCCCATTCTTCGAATTCCTTAAATTTCAATTTCGATTTTAAAATTTGAATCACCGTTCGATCCAAAGAGCTGTGATTCTCTTTGGGAATGAGTGCCATCTTTACTAAAAATTCCAAAAACTTATATTGAATCGAAAACTTGGAAATTTCCTTGGGAAAAACAATATCCGTAAAAATGAATTTTCCTCCGGGTTTCAAACATCGAAAAACCTCCGCAAAAAAGTCGTCCTTATTCGCAAAATGGTATATGCAGTCCAGACAGATGATTTGAGTGAAAGATTCCGATTCGAATTCTTTGATCGATTTCCAATCTCCGTCAATCCAGTGAACAGACGTTAAATTCCATTTTTGTAGATTTTGTTTCGCAAAATCGCTCTGTTCTCCCGGAAGATTAATGGATGTTATATGTTCTGTTCCGAAATTTCGATTCCATACGAAAAGGCTTCCTCCTAACCCGGAACCGATTTCCAGTAGAATCGAATTTTTATCTAATCCTGCTTTTTTTCCCACCTCTTCCGCCATGGCTCTAGAAGCTTCCGGATAGGAGGTATGGTTTTTCCAAAACCCGAAATTGGAAAAATAGAAAGGCGGATCTTGAGGGAAATCTTTCGCCGGAGCGGTTGTGAACGGATAAGGTATCATAGATTCCAGATTGACTTCAGCAGATACCTATATGGGTATAGGTTATGGCCATTTCCGAAGAAAAAACAAAATTGGTTCACAGACTGAATCGAATACAAGGGCAATTACAAGCTATCAAAAATTCCATCCTTAATGAAGAAACGGACTGTGAAAATGCGATTCTTCTTTTAAAAGCCTCCCAACAGGCAATGAAGAAGTTTGGAGAAGCATACATCCAAGACCATTTGGAAACCTGTTTTAAGGAAAAAAAGTCGCAAACTCATTTGGAAGCGGACGTAAAAAAGGCCATCAAGGCCGCATTCAATCTCTAAAATTCCTTCCTCTTTTCGTTTTTTCTTGACGATTTATATACCCCCGGCGGTATCCTGTATAAATTATATACAATAGGGGGTATAGTATGTATATTGCGTCTACTAAAGTTTGGCATCTGGAAAGAGTTCTATTTTTGATCGCAGGAGCGATTGGTTTAATCGGACTCGGTCTGGGTTTGTATCTGTCGCAGTGGTGGTTTCTATTGAATCTGCTTGTCGGCTTTAATTTGATTCTTTTTTCTTTCACAGGATTTTGCCCGATGGCTGTGATTTTAGCCAAACTAGGGTTTGAACCTAAAAAATAAGATCATGATTCGGCCACTGATTTCTGTTATTCTTTGTTATATGCTCTTTCCTGGATTTCTTTTTTCTGAGCCGATCGAGTTTTCCGAACTTTGGAATCGAGTTTTGGAAAATTCTTCCGCTCAGAAGGCGAAACATTCCGAATGGAAGGCTTCTGAAATCGCTAAGTCCAGAAGTGATCAACATTGGCTTCCTCGCATTTATGCGGACGTTCGCACGTATCGTACGAATGATCCCGGTTTGAATTTTATGGGGAAATTGGGACAGAGATCGGTGACCGAATCCGATTTTTCCACTCAATCGATGAGAACAAGGCCCGGAAATTTCCTAGATTCGAATAACCAACCATATACGAATCTCAATTCGGACACAATGAACGTATTCGCTAAGGATCAATTGAACGATCCCGGTTACAATACCTATTCCAAAGCCGCTTTAGGACTTGATTTGCCTTTGTATGAGGGAGGTGCTGGAGAGAATCTCAGACGCATACAAGATAAAAAAACGACTGCTTTATTCTTGGAAAAAGAATCCGTGAAGGATAAGGAATATTCCCGGTCGGGTTATTTATATAGAGGGATTCAGTCCGTAAACGATTATTTAAAAAAGCTGGAAGACACCAAAAAAGCGAATGTTCGATTTTTGCAAAGTTACGGACTGCGGCATAGATCGAATCCGGTCGGTTATTCCGGTTATTTGGCTCTTAAAAATTTGGATCATCGATTGTCTTCGATGATATCCGAGGCAAACGCTTGTTTGTATGAATGGAAGGAGAATTTATCCGTTTTATCCGGAATGTCTTCTTCCGATCTTTTTTTGCAGGATGAAAATCTTTTTTCCTTCATGGAAAAATATTTCCCAAAGGGAGAATCGGATGAATCGAATTTCAGCAAATCTATGACTCATTATGCGGAAGGGGAAGAGATCAAATCCGATTTGGAGATGTCCAAATTCCTTCCCAAGTTCGGGCTTTATTCGGAGACGAACACTTACGGAGGAAGCAGAAACACTCAATCCGCCTATAATGCAGGAGTATATCTACAGATGAATCTCTATCATCCTAAGGACCAAGGTGTTGTAGAGGAGGCGAAACTCAACGCTTATGCTTTCCGGCAAAAGCTGGAAGAATTGAAAAAACAGGAAGATCTGAAGATCAAATCTCTCAATCGGCAGGAAATTTCGTTGAAGGAAAGTTATTCGTTAATCTCCGATTCCGTGAGATACCAGGAAGAACAAAACGAATATATGCTTAAGCTGTATCAAAACGGGAATGTGAATGCCATGCAGTTTGCGGAGGCCTTGAACCGCTCTGCGGATACTTATTCTCGTTTATTGGAAGTAGAGCTCGGTTTGCTGCAGGTAAGAACGGAACAGTATATGTTTCGCCAAAAGGAATCAATCCATGAAAAAAAATGATTCTATCCGAATGGGTTTTGCAGGAAAACTTGCAGAAATTTTTTTAGACTCTAAATTAACTCCGGTAATCATCTTTGTTAGTTTGGTCGTGGGTTTTTTAGCGATCATCATGACTCCTAAAGAGGAGGAGCCTCAAATCAATGTTCCTATGATAGACATTCAATTGTCTGCTTGGGGGTTTTCTCCGGAAGAGATGGAACGTAAGGTGACCGAGGTAGTGGAGAGGAGTGTCTGGGGATTGGACGGTGTTGAGTATGTTTATTCAAGCAGCAGATGGCATTCTTCTCTCATCACGGTTCGATTTAAGGTAGGAGAAGAAACGGAATCGTCCTTATTGAAGATTCATCATAAACTAATGGAAGTTAGAAACTCTCTTCCTTCAAACGTATTGCAGCCGTCAGTGACTTCCTATTCGATCGATGATGTTCCTTTTTTGAGCATTAGTTTCAGCTCCGATTCTACCGATGATTATCGTCTTCGCTCCATGATTTCTCCCTTAGCTAGAGAACTCAGCTCCACTCCCGATCTTTCCAAACTGGAATTATTGGGAGGAAGAAAAAAAACGATCCGTGTGATTATGGATTCAGTGCGGATGAAATCTTTCGGAGTCGATCCTATTGCGGTCGTTTCTGGTTTGGAGAGTCAGGACAGTTTTCTTCCCGCAGGAAAAAATTGGTCCGAATCCCAGGTGTTTGATGTGGATGTAGGAGGGCGCATTCGAGATGCAGTGACATTAAAACATCTTCCTGTGGCACAAAGAGGAGGGAGAGTCGTCCGTTTGGGGGACGTAACTTCCGTTGAGGAAGGACCGGAAGAAAGAACCAAATACTTGTTACTGTATGATAAACAATTTGGAAACACTCCCAAAAATGCGGTCACACTTTCTTTTGCAAAAAGAAAGGGAACGAACGTGGTTGTTTTGGCTGAACAAATCTTAGAAAGGGCGGAATCGTTCCGACAAGGGCTACCAGAAGACGTAAAGATGTCCGTCATTCGTAATTACGGAAGTAGTGCTGAGGACAAGTCCAAAGAACTCATTGAACACTTGTTTATTGCTACAATTTCCGTCTCCGTTTTGATCGCAGTTTGGATGGGAGGAAGGGCAGCGTTCGTAGTTGCGATTGCGATCCCCGTGACTTTAGCTTTAACTCTCGCCCTTTATTATTTTTTAGGTTATAGTTTGAACCGTGTCACCTTGTTCGCATTGATTTTTTCAATAGGTATTTTAGTGGATGATGCGATCGTAATTGTTGAGAATGTAGAGAGGCGTCTGAAAGAAGATCCCCTTTCCTCAATAAGCTCGATCACATTACGAGCAGTTGCCGAAGTCGGGAATCCTACGATTTTAGCTACATTTACCGTGATCGCTGCCATTCTTCCTATGGCTTTCGTAAGAGGTCTGATGGGTCCTTACATGAAACCGATTCCTGTAGGTGCCAGTCTTGCAATGTTGATCTCTTTGATTGTCGCTTTTATCATCACTCCTTGGGCGAGCCTTCGGTTTTTGAAAAGAACGGAAGGAGAAAAAAACAATCCTCAGCATTCCCGATTGGATTCCATTTATATTCTTATATCCAACAAACTTTTGTTTTCCGGTAAAAATTCCCTTATCTTCGGCGTGGTTTCGATTCTGCTTCTTTTCGTTTCATTCGGTTTTTTAGGATTCAAATGGGTAAAAGTTAAGATGCTCCCTTTTGATAATAAGGAGGAATTTCAGATTTTGATCGATTATCCTGTTGATACTCCTTTGTCCGAAGGAATTGCGAAGTCCCAAGCTTTAGTCCGAAAACTTTTGGCGAATGAGAATGTCACTAAGATACAGATCTTTGCGGGAGAACCTGCTCCTTTCTCTTTTTCCGGAATGGTGAAACATTCTTTCTTAAGGAACGAAGAATATAAAAACGATCTACACGTTGTACTGAAACATAAAGACGATCGCAAACAATCTAGTCATGAAATTATAGAATCTTTACGTCCTGTGATTGTTTCTTTCGGGAAAGAAACAAAGGCGGTGACGAAGATTTTAGAGATTCCTCCCGGCCCTCCTGTGATGGCGACTTTGGTTGCGGAAGTGTATGCAAACGAACCTAAGGAAAGAGAGATTGCTGCTCGACATGTTTATGGAGTATTTTCGCAGGAAGAGAGTGTTGTCGATTTGGATTCTAGTTATCGAGAGGGCAGAGAAAAAAGAGTGTATCCCATCGATTATTTTCGTGCCGGATTTTTCGGAGTCAAAGCGTTCGATTTTTCTCATTCCGGTAAATTTTTATTTTCCGAATCATCTATTTTGAGTTTGGCGGATGTATCGGAACCGGAAGAAATATCTGTCGTTTTATCTTTGTCTCAAGAAGAACGTTCTTCAGAATTTCCTTTCCGAAATATAAGTTTGAATTCCATGGAGGCCGGAAGCATTTCTGCGGATTCCGTATTAGGAGAATCTTATTTTACTAAAGACAAAGTGTTATTTCGAAAAAATCTGAGACCTGTTTCTTATGTGACTGCGGAACTCTCCGGAAAAGAAGAAGCCCCCGTTTACGGAATGTTAAAGATCGGTCCGAAGATCCAATATGAAACAAGAACTGCGGATGTTCCTTGGAATTTATCCGCTCCTGTCATAAAATGGGACGGGGAATGGTTCATCACCTATGAAGTGTTTCGGGATTTAGGTTCCGCTTTCGCCGTCGTGATGATTTTGATTTATGTTTTGGTATTGGGTTGGTTTAAAAGTTATTCGGTTCCTCTTGTGATTATGGCGCCGATTCCTATTTCTTTGATCGGAATCCTGCCTGGGCATTGGTTGACTGGCGCTTATTTTACCGCCACTTCTATGATCGGTTTTATTGCAGGAGCGGGGATCATCGTTCGAAATTCGATCCTGCTTGTGGATTTTATCGAGGAAGAAATTGCGAAAGGAATTCCTTTAAAGGAAGCGGTGATTCAAGCGGGAGTGATCCGGTTTCGTCCGATGCTTTTGACTGCATCTGCAGTCGTTGTAGGCTCGTTCGTGATGTTGTTCGATCCTATCTTTCAAGGTCTTGCCGTATCTTTGATGTTTGGTGAAATTGCAGCGACTCTATTGAGTAGATTCGCAGTGCCTGTGTTATATTATTGGATGATAGGTGTTCCCGGATTGAAAAGAGAAAGAAAGGTATAAAAAAACCCGAACCTTTCGTTCGGGCTTTCTCTTCAGAAATGAGAAATTAGATCTTAACGATATCCTTCGCTCTTGATTTCAGAGTGATTTAGATATAATCCTGTCGCAGTCAAAGAAGGCGCTCTGTAGTGGCCTGTGAATTGAGTGTAAGTGACGTTGGAGTTGAAAGGCCAAACACCTTCACTTTGTGTAAGAGAAGCTTGGCATTTGTCTACACCACCTGCTTTGTTGTAACCGCAAGAAGAGTGGTAAGCAACCGCATAGTCGTCTTCACCAGGAAGGATGAGAGAAGCTCCCGCCATACCTTTGTAACCAGGAACGTGGTAGATACCTACTCCGCCGGTGTTGTTGTGGTTGAAAGCTGCACGAGCAGTTCCTACGATAAGGGACTTATCCATTGCATTTCCACCGAAACCGAAAGTGGCACCGTTCAATGCAGATGCGAGTTCGGATCCGCCGGAAGCAGCAGCTAGAGCAGTCACTTTTGTGATGTTGAATCCTTTGGAAGAAGCGGTTCCGCCAAGGTTGGATAACCAAAACTCGATCGCATAACATCCTGCAGAGTGGCAAACGATTTTGCAAGAATTTGAGCCTTTGCAATAGTTTGTGAGCCCTGTAGTGACGTTTGTTTGTGCACGAGCAGTTCCGTAAGTTCTTGGGTCAGTAGTCCCATCGTAACCGATGAAGATTTTAGAACCGGAAACTGTACTTGTGGAAGTTCCCCAGTAGTTGTTCACGTCTGTGGTACCTACGCCATTGTGGTTTGAACCTGATTTTCCGTGAATGAACACGGTGTAAGTTTGGGCGCTGATTCCTGCTGTGAACAGAAGGGCTGCCAGTGCTGTGAATATGCTGCGCATATTTTTTCTCCTGAAAGAGTATTCTGTTCAAATAAGACGAAAATGTTACAAATGTGGCAACATTTTTTTAAAAAAGGCGGAAATAAATTTCCAAATTTGAGGTTTGGGGTAGGGGAGTAGGAGTTCCTACAAAAAAGCAGACATCAGGGCAAAAAAAAGGCCGGCGAGTGCCTGCCGACCTTTCAAAATAAATTCAATCAGAGAAGTTGTTCGGTTTTCCGATTATCTAGTTCCTTCATTTTTGATTTCAGAGTGGTTTTTGTAAAGACCAGCTGCTGTGAGGGAAGGAGCTCTTACGTGTCCGGAGTATTGAGTGTATGTGGTACTTCCGCTTACGATAGAAGTTTGGCATTTATCCAATCCGCCTGCTCTGTTGTAACCGCAAGAAGAGTGGTAAGCAACCGCATAGTCATCTTCACCAGGAAGGATGAGAGAAGGTCCCGCCATACCTTTGTAACCAGGAACGTGATTGATGGTAACTCCACCAGTGTTGTTGTGATTGAACGCTGCACGAGCAGTTCCTACGATAAGGGACTTATCCATTGCATTTCCACCGAAACCGAAAGTGGCACCGTTTAACGCAGATGCGAGTTCTGATCCGCCGGAAGCTGCAGCTAGAGCAGTTACTTTTGTGATGTTGAATCCTTTGGAAGAAGCGGTTCCGCCAAGGTTAGACAACCAATATTCGATTGCATAACATCCTGCAGAGTGGCAAACGATCTTGCATGACTTACCGTTTTTGCAATTGTTCGTGAGTCCTGTGGTGATGTTTGTTTGTGCACGAGCAGTTCCGTAAGTTCTTGGATCAGAAGTTCCATCGTAACCGATGAAAATTTTAGAACCGGATACTGTATTGGCAGAGGTTCCCCAGTAGTTGTTCACATCTGTGGTACCTACCCCGTTGTGGTTTGAGCCGGATTTTCCGTGAATGAACACGGTGTAAGTTTGGGCGCTGAGGCCAGTGGCAAAAAGGATGGTCACCATTCCTAAAATTGTACTTCGCATTGCAATTTTCCTTGTTATTTTTTTTGCTGATTATAGATAAATGCGTCAATTGTGTCAAATTTTTTTTATAAATATGTTTTTTATGTGAATTGGGAGGGAGTTGAAGAGGTGAGGCTGTAGGAGTTCCTACAAAAGCGAGGACTAAGGCAAAAAAAAAGGCCAGCGTTTCCGCTGACCTTCTTTGGAGAGAAAATAGAGATACTAAAAAGAGAATCCTATCTCCAGCCTTCGTTCTTGATTTCAGAGTGGTTTAGATACAAACCAGTTGCAGACAAGGAAGGAGCTCTGTAGTGACCTGAGTATTGAGTGTAAGTCACGTTGGAGTTGAAAGGCCAGATTCCTTCACTTTGAGTGAGAGAAGCTTGGCATTTGTCCAAACCACCTGCTTTGTTGTAACCGCAAGAAGAGTGGTAAGCAACCGCATAGTCGTCTTCACCAGGAAGAATCAAAGAAGCACCGATCATACCTTTGTAACCAGGAACGTGGTAGATACCTACTCCGCCAGTGTTGTTGTGGTTGAAAGCGCCGCGAGCAGTTCCTACGATGAGGGACTTATCCATTGCGTTTCCACCGAAACCGAATGTAATTCCATTGAGAGCAGAAGCAAGCTCAGATCCGCCGGAAGCAGCAGCAAGAGCAGTTACTTTTGTGATGCTGAATCCTTTGGAGGAAGCAGTTCCACCGAGGTTAGACAACCAATATTCGATTGCATAGCATCCTGCAGAGTGGCAAACGATTTTACAAGATTTACCGTTTTTACAGTAGTTTGTGAGTCCAGTAGTGATGTTTGTTTGTGCACGAGAAGATCCATAAGTTCTTGGATCAGAAGTTCCATCATAACCGATGAAGATTTTAGAACCGGATACGGAGTTATGAGAAGATCCCCAATAATTGTTCACGTCTGTGGTACCTACCCCATTGTGGTTAGATCCAGACTTTCCGTGGATGAAGACCGTGTAAGTTTGTGCGCTGATGGAACCTGCGAATGCCAGGGTCAGAGCAGTAGTGAGTGCAAGTAATAGTGTTCGCTTTTGCATTTCTGTTCTCCGATGAATTGTTTAAAATGTTCTATATCCTTGGCAAAAATAAGGCAAGAATTTTTCTAAAAAATGTCATAAATTTTTCACAACCTTGCCACCATCGAAGATAACGATGTTAAATATGGAGGGGCAAAAGCCGAATCTGTGGGGTAAAAGGGCGCTACAGGTGCAAAGGAAGCCGGATCCGAAAGATCGTATCTCCCGGCTGGCTCTCCACAGAGATCTCCCCTTCATGATTTTCTATGATTTTTTTGACAATGGGAAGGCCGAGCCCGGTTCCCATTCCCAATTCTTTGGTGGTAAAAAAAGGTTCGAAGATCAGATCCAAATTTTCTTGGGAGATTCCGTTGCCGTTGTCCCGGATGGAAACGAAAGCGTCTCGATCCGTTCGAGAGACTTGGATCTTAATCTTTCCATTATGGGGCGGACAGGCCTGCACTGCATTGTATATGAGGTTGGTCCAAACTTGGACAAGTTCGTCCGGATAACCTAATACAGTGGTTTCATCCGAATATTCCGTTTCTATTTCGATTCCTTGTTTCCAAGTGGCGGAATACATAACGATCACAGCGTCGATTCCTTCCATCAAAGAAAAAACGGTCTTGTTTTCTTTGGGACCAGCATAGGAATAATGTTTCAATGCAAATACGATTTTCGAAGCTCTTTTGACTGCGGTCTCTATGATGGAAAGATGAAACATGACTTGAGCTCTTTCCAAAGTTCGAACGAATATCTCCTTGCCCGCTTCGGTTTGAAATAAACTTTTATGTTCTTCTTCGATGGATTCGATTCCTAAATCGGAACAAGTATCCGCAAGCCCCGCAGGATCGAGATAATCTAGCGATTCGAAAAAACGTTCCATCTCCCTTTTCTTTTTTATTTTTTTACCGCCTTCCAGATTCGATTTGGGTTTGTTTCCGAAAATCAGTTCGTTCGCAATACGGATGTTTGTAGCATCTTGTGCTTTTTCGGAAGACGGAGGAGATAAAACGGTTTCGGATCTAAGGAAACTTGCACTGGCTTTGATTGCCGCCAAAGGATTGTTAATTTCATGAGCAACACTTGCGGCGATCTTTCCCAAGGTGGACATTCTTTCCGCAAGAACCAGTTGGGACTGGGTTTCTTTCAGTTCCTTGAGTTTATCGTGAAGTTCTACTGTTCTCATTTGAATTTTCTGTTCTAAATCGTCATGAGACGTTTTCACACGATAGATCATCTGATTGAAGCTGGATGTGATCTGCCCGATTTCATCCTGAGTAAGAACCTCTACCCGAACATCCAAGTCTCCCTTCTGCATCTTTCTAATTCCGTCCAAAAGCAGGTTCAAAGGCTCAACTATGTTCTTTTTGTGAAGCAAAGGATAAAGTAAAAAAACGAGCATAAGAGAAATGAGAAGAGTGATGATGAGCCAAATCACGATCGGTTCTATGTTTTTTCTATAATCTCTATAAGAGATCGCAGTCATAAAACTTGTATTATTTGCATAAAAACTGCTGACCCAAAAAATACCGTCCGGATTGGGATAAAGTTGGAAGATCCTGAATTCATAAAAAGGTATGGAATCCATCGCAGGAATCTTCAGATCGGAATAAGGTTTTTGCAGTTTATTGATCCGAAATCGTTTCGCTTCCAAATCGATCACCAAATCGGATTGGTAGATGATGGGATAAAAATTATTTCTTTCTATTTGAGAACGAACAATTTCCTTTTCTCTGTTCATATCCGTTTGGAAATCGATTTTATAACGATTGAACAGAATGTTTGCAATTACGGACAAAGTGAGATACATCAAAGTAATATTAAACGTCATCACTTTGAATCCGACCGTAGAAGGAATGTTTTCCTGATTTAAGGAAGAAAGGATAATGACAGTCACTGCTATGATCGTGACGTTCGTTAAGATGAATAGGTAAGTGCTTTTTTCTATGTAGCCTAGATCGACTAACATATCTGCTACGGCTAAGGAAAAAATCGCAAGGATCGCAAAAAGAAAGTTTCTAATTTTGATCCGAATCGATCTGCTCGAGTGGATGAGTTTGATCGTAAGAACCGTCAATGTGGCGATCAATTGAATGCATAGAGTCAATGCGATGATGATGATACTCATCTGTACCCAAAAATGGGAGCTGGATTGTTCCGGAACATAGAACTCCATCTTGGTTTCGAATTTGATCTCTCTGAAAAAAAATCCGACCCCGTTCCCCAAAATGGCAAACAGGGTGAGGGCCAAAGAAATTCTGCCTACGATTTCTCTCTGTCGGGGGAAGTTGTCTCCTTGGAAATGAAATGCAGTGGCAATGAGAGAATTTCCCAAAAAAACGACTGCAGGATTTTTTAAGAATACGAATACATAGGCGGTCCAAGGACTCAAAAACGAATTGCAGATGGCCCAGGTCAGGGACCAAAGAAACAAACAGCCCAAAAAGGTCAAAAATCCCAGAAAAGACCGAGGTAGAGTCTTTCTTTCCGAGAAAAAATACAGGAAGGCGGTCGCACTCACCAGGCAGAGCCCAAAATAGTAGAAACTATAGAAGTTTAGGAACAAAGCTCTGCCTCGCTCAGATCTTCTCGATTTGGAAGGGGAGGGCAAATCAAAAACAAAAAGAGGATAGAAAAGCGAATAGTGCGCTGCACTAAAGTGCTGGACGATTGTGCGTCGCATAAAAAACTGGTCCTAACGTTGTGCGGTGCACAACGGGAGCGAAAAATGAAATTTGAAAAAATCAAAAAAACGGTAAAAATCTTTTCTTACGGATTGATTCTTTGCCTCTTTCTATTCGAATCCTACGGAAAAACCAGTTCCGAATCCGATTTTAGAACCCAAGAACGAGAGATTGCTCGCATCGGAGAGTATATCGGAAAAGTGCGTCCTTCTCTCTCTCGAAGTGAAAGAAAGAATTTAGCACAGTCTCTTTTTACCACTTCTCATCTTTTGGTATTTCCTAAAAATTCCCGTTTCGCAGGTGAGAAAAAAATAGATAAGGTCGCTTTTCTCATCGGTGTGGTACAAACCGAATCCCAATTCAAAAGAACCGCTAAGTCTCACAAAGGGGCTTTGGGCTATATGCAAATCATGCCCGCCACAGCCAAATGGCTTTCCAAAACCAAAAGAATTCCATACTCTCAGAAAAAAGATTTATTCGACACTCATACAAATCTGCAGATGGGAGTTCTTTATTTGAACGATCTGATGAAGGAAACAGGATCTCCTACAGATGCTCTTTTGGCTTATAATGCAGGATTGGGCGGTTGGAAAAGATGGGGAGGGCTTTCTTCTTATCCTAAATCTATCGGTGATCATTATCATTCATGGAAAGAATTTGAAACTGCGGAAACTCTTTCCTCTAGCATCGCCCTTCTCGAAGAAGAATAAATTTTACTTTACATTCGCAATTTATAACCCAGCCTCTAAACCGTTTTCAAAAAAAGGATGGTTTAGGGTATGGATCTTTTTCGTAGATACGGTGTGTATCTAGCAGTTGTTTTGTTATTGATCGTGGCAGTTCTTTTCTTTGTTTTTAAGGAAGGAAGTGATTCCGATTCCGAAAAAAGACAAAAATCGAAACAAGAAATGATGTCTAGTAATTCCGATCCTACCAGCAGTGATTATGCGGGAGGCCCGGGCGGAGATTCCGGTTATGGAGAGGTTCCGAATGACGGAGCTACCGCAAAATATGTATTGGACCAATACTTAGAATGGGCGGAATACCCTCCTTATTCCCGGCCTATGTCCATCTTGAATCACGATTTGGCATTTCCTTTTATCGTGGAAAATTCTCCCGACTATCAATTGGATCCCAAAACCAAAGAAGGAAACGGATACGTCTGTTTGTTTCAGCCTAAAACTTGGGCCGTCATCGGAAATAGAGATTTAATGTATGTTACACTGGAGTGTAGGGATAAAGCCCGCAATCGTGTTAAAATTTCCATAGACTCTCATCAGGTATTCAGGGAATGGGAAGGACAAAGATACGGAGTCGTAAGTGCTTCCGTAAACGATAACGGAACCGACGGAGATCAAACCAGAGGGGACAATATCTTTACTTTCTCATGGAAACCTGCGAAAGCGGATTGGGGACAGATGTCTCTCGTTGCGGACATTACGTACGGACCGGAAGGACACAAAACTACCGTTACCAGTAGTTTCTTTTCTTCTCCGAACATCCCTGCCGAATTCAACGGAGTGTTCAGTGACGGTTTGCAGGACGGTTCTCTTGTGATACGTGCCGTTGTGAACGTTTACAGAAAAGGGAAATATCATCTGGAAGCGAATCTGAAAGATGAGAAAAACGGAGAATACATCGCCTACGCCATCTATGACGGTGATCTAAAAGCAGGCTCGAATGAAGTTGAATTCATCTTTTTCGGAAAAATTCTGAGAGATAAGGATTTGGACGGACCGTTCCTTGCTACTTCATTCCGGGGGCATAGAGTGAATCTTCCGATCGATCCGGATTGGTACAACCAAGGAGAGGAAGGTTTAAGAAAACTCCAAGCAGCCAAAACCACCGAGCCGGATAGAGAACTAGTGTATCCGTACAAAGACGAATACAAAACTAAATTCTATCAGGTAGAAACCTTCTCCAAAGCGGCTTATGATTCTCAGGATAAACAAGACCGCATTAGGCAGTTGAAATCTTTACAGTAATTAGGATTAGGTGATGAACCTTTCAATCGTAACAAATACTTTTTCCCTTCTAAAAAAGCGCCCTTTCCTTTCGGGAGGGGTGCTTTTTCTATTATTACTCCCTGTGATTCTCCATTTTATCTTTTGGGGACTAGTCGCTTCCAAAGCTCCCGATTATGAAAGAACGGTGCAGCATCCTTACTTAAGTTCGGAAGTCACTGTGGTTCGAGACAAACATGGAATTCCTCATATCGAAGCAGGGGATGCGAAATCCGCCTATTTTGTGTTAGGTTATGTAACGGCGCAGGATCGTCTGTTTCAGATGGAGCTGCAAAGAAGGATCGGAAGAGGGGAACTGACAGAACTTTTCGGGGAAAAATTATTAGAGACGGATAAATTTCTCAAAACCCTTCTTTTGAAAAAAACAGCGGAAGAGTATGCGAATGCGGAGAAGAAGATCCATCCTGAGGCATGGGAAAACTTGGATTCCTTTCTGGAAGGGATCAATGCCTTCGTAGCGGAAGGAACTTATCCGATCGAATATACGATTTTAGGAACCACTCCTAGACCATTTAACCGTGTAGATGCGATTTCATTTTTGTTTTATATGGGGTTTTCTTTTGCGGAAGGAATCAAATCGGACAGTTTGTTCTCCATCCTGGAATCTCAAATCAAGGATAGAAAGGTAGGAGAGTTATTCCCTCGTTACGATTTTGAACAGAATGCTACCATTTTGGAATCACAACCGGGTTTTCCCCGATTGGCGACAAATTCCGGGGCGAAAAAAACTCCTCTTCCGGAAACTTCTTTCAAACAAAAAGCACAAGCTTCTTTATCTAAACCCTTGAAAGATGTTTCCGGTATTTACGAGTTGTTAGATGTCGTGAGTAATTTACATCTTCCTATCGAGCCGATGGAAGGAAGTAATTCCTGGCTTGTGGCTCCGTCCAGGTCTTCCAGCGGGGGAGCGGTTCTTGCCAACGACCCTCATATCGCTCTTTCCAATCCGGGAACTTGGTACGAAGCTCATATTCGTTTCCCTGGTTACGAAAATTACGGTTATTTTTTAGCCATCATTCCTTTCCCTTTGATTGCGCATAATCAAGATAAGGCGTGGGGTCTCACTATGTTGGAACATGACGACGTCAATCTATACTATGAGACCGTATCAGGGAATTTCGTGACGGAAAAAGGAAAACAAGTTCCGATTCAGGTTTATTCCGATCCGATCTCTTTAAAAGGAGGAGGGTCGGAGAATTTCGAAGTAAAAATCACTCCTCACGGTCCGATACTAACGGAGCATATCAAAGGTTACACGGGAGATCGGCCGATCAGTTTGTATTGGTCACACCATCATCTTCCGAATCCTCTTTTGGACGTATTGTTCCAAATGGGAAGGGCGAAAAGTTTTCAGGAACTCGATTCCGCTTCTTCTTTGATCGCAGCCCCCGGACTTAATTTTAGTTATGCGGATGCAAAAGGAAATATCGCTTATTATTCCGTAGGGAGATTCCCTATTTTAAAATCCGGAAATTCCCGTAAAATTTTGGAAGGCGCTACGGGAGAAAACGATGTGATCGGTTATCTTCCTTCCAGCCAAAACCCGAAACTCATCAACCCTCAAAATGGAATCATTGTCACTGCGAATAATAAAGTGACTTCCCGTCCGATTCCCGGTTTGGGTTTTCCGGAAGGAAACTGGCAACCAGCGGATCGTTTTCAAAGGTTAGTTGATGTTCTGGGGCGTCAGGAAAAATGGTCTTTGGAGGAACTTGCTTCCTTACAGACAGATACAGTTGCTTCTTTTGCTCCCGTATATCTGGAGATCGCCCTTCCTGCGCTCGAGAAAGTCAAATCCCTTCCCGCAAAACGAGCGTTGTCCATTCTGAAACAATGGAACTTCGAACATCATCCAGATTCGCAAGGCGCTGTAGTTTACGACGTATTCTTTTATTTGACTTTGAAGAATATGCTGATCGATGAGTTAGGCGAAAAGAACTTTGAGTTGTATGGAGATTTTGCGGAATTCCTGAATGCATACAGAGCATTCGTGCAAAATCCAGATTCTCTTTTTTGGGATGATCTCCGAACGGAAGGAAAAGAAACCAGAGAAGATATTTTCGTAAAATCTTTGGAGGACACTGCTGTTTATTTGGAACAAAACGTTTCCAAGTCTCCTTCCTTATGGTTATGGAAAAATTTATATCGAATCAAACATCCTCATCCTCTCGGGGTGATTCCTGTTTTGGGAAAAATTTTCGACGTCGGTCCTCTTCCTTCCGCAGGAGGAACGGAAGTCGTCAATAATTTGAAGTATAAATTAATGAAGGAAGACTGGACCGCAATGGCGGGCCCATCCAAAAGAAGAGTGATCGATTATGGCAGGTTTGGCGATTCCGTCACTCAACTGCCGATAGGAAATAGCGGAAATCTGGGAAGCCCGTTTTACGGGAATATGGTGGAAGATTATATCCTGGGAAAACATAGAACGATTTTATATTCTAAAGAAAGTTATTCTCAAGGCAGATTTAAAAAGGAATTTCACCCTTCCAAATAACCTTATCTTTTTTAGTAGCATATCTTTCCGTTCTTTGTTCGGAAGATATGCTGTTTTCGATTCGGATCTTCGTTTTCAATTATCTACTTGCTAGAACCGGACTGTTTCTGAATAAGTAAACTAAGCTGGGATGATGATGAATCGATTTGTTTCCCTATTTACGATCATTTGTTTTTTATGCTTCCGTTCCCCCGTTTTTTCCGTATCTCTTAAAGAAATAGAGAGAGAATTTCAGGAAAAAAATCTATTTTTATTATCCAAACAATACGAGATCGAATCTTCCCGTGCTCAGATTTTGCAAGCAAGACTTTGGCAGAATCCGAATCTTTATATAGAACAGAATGTTTATAATTGGAAAACTGGTCGTTATTTCGACGTAACCAGCAAAGGGCAGTCTGTAGTTTCGTTTCAGCAGTTGATCGAATTGGGAGGAAAAAGAGAAAAACGAATCCAAGCAAAATCACTGTTGAAAGGAATCACCGAATATGAGTTATATGATCTTACCCGTGCTTTAAAATTCGAACTTAGATCCGCCTTTTTTTCCCTCTACTACTATCGTGAGATGATGGAGTTTTACAAAGGCAGCAGCCGTTCCATTTCGGAAACCATTGCTCGTATGGAAAAATCCTATTCCGATAAGGATGTGACCCTCAGTGAAATCATGCGGCTCAAGGCGATTTTATTTTTACTCGATAATGAAAGTGCGAATCTTTCCGTCAAAATCCAGGAACAAGAAGATAGTTTGAGACTGCTCTTGAATCAAACGGAATCGAACCGTTTTCCCGTATTGGAATTGGATGAATCCGGCTTGGATCGTTTAGATATATTCTCTTTGAATGTTACGGACCTGCAGGATTGGGGAGAAAAAAATCGTCCGGATGTTCAAATTGCCGATTTGATGATTCAATACGAAAGAACCAACTTATCTCTTGCGAAAGCGGAAGTGATTCCCGATTTGAATTTGGGAATCCTATGGGACAGGCAGGGAAGTTATATTGAAAACTATTACGCACTGACCGCAAGCATCGCTTTGCCGATCAACGATAGAAACCAAGGAAATATCAAGTCCGCCGAACAATCCGTAAAGACTTCGGAAGTGAAAAAGGAGATCGTTCGAAATAAATTGAGAAAGGAAATCTATGCATCCTGGAAAAAGGCGTTCGAAAAAGATAAAGTGTATCAATCTTACGCCAAAAACTTTATCGTAGACTATCATTCTTTAGCGGAAGTTATGTTGAAAAATTATACGAAACGTTATATTACAATCATAGAATTCGCCGATTTTTTCGACGCATACAGACAAAGTATGGAGCAGTTTCTGAATTTGAGAATCGAAAGGCTTCAGTCTTTCGAGAATTTGAATTTTTCCGTCGGCTTTAATCTTTTGGAATTGGAGAAAAACTAAAATGCGAAACGTTTTCATCCTTTTTTCCTTTCTATTCTTTCTGTTTTGTTCCAAGTCAGAGGAAAAATCGGTGGTAGACCACAGTTTTCCAACCGTAACGAACAACGGAAAAACAATCACCTTTTCAAGTGAAGAATCGATGCACCGATTCGAGTCGATCGTTCTACAAAGACAACAGGGGTTCCTTTCTGTTTTGGCTACGGCTCATGTGATCGCCAGCATCTCGTCTTCTGTTCGTAATACGGAAAAAGTGATTCTATTCGAAAACCCGGAAATCGCATCTTTATATGCCAGTTATAAAAAATCAAAAACCGATTTGGCAAAAGCCAGAAAAAACATAGAGCGTGTGAAGGATATGTTCGAGAACCGAGTCGCTACGAGAAAAGATATGTTTGAAGCTGAGGCGGAACTCACAGACAGCATCGCAGACATAGAAGAGAAAGAATCCAAACTCAGAAGTTTGGGCTTCAATCCCATCCAATTGGAATCTTATTCTTCCGGCACGGTCATCATCGTTTCCGAACTTCCCGAATCCCAATTGTCTCAAGTGGAAGTGGGAGAAAGCGTGGACATCACTTTCTCCGCTTATCCGGACAAGGTTTTTGTGGGAAAGGCGGAAGCTATCGGGGACAGTTTGGATAGTGCAACTCGTACGGCAAAAATCAGAGTAGCTTTGAAAGTGGGTTCACAAAAAATCCTTCCGGGAATGTTCGCAAAAGTAGAGTTTGGTGATCGAACCGAAAACCTTTTGATACTTCCCAAAACCTCCGTCGTAAGCGTGGAGGGAAAAGATTATGTATTCGTAAAAGCCGATTCAAAAACAATCCTTCGCAGGGAAGTGAAGTATTTGATCGGTTCCGGCAATGAAATCTCCATCTTATCCGGCTTGGAAGAGGGGGAAGAGGTGATCGTAAAAAGCGTCATCCTCTTAAAAGGAATCAGTTTCGGATTATAAGCATGATTGAAAGATTCATTGAGATCAGCCAAAATCAGAAAGTATTCACTATTTGTTTTACGATTATGATCATTTTGGGAGGTCTTTGGGCTTGGAAGGCTCTCAAAAAAGAGGCTTATCCAGACATCGGAGATACCCAAGTAACAGTGATTGTGCGGTATCCCGGGCGTGCCGCTTTGGAAGTGGAACAACTCATTACTTTACCCTTGGAAAGAGCCTTAGGTTCCGTTCCTCAAGTGATCAGCAGGCGTTCCAAAACAATCTTCGGTCTTTGTGTCTATCAGTTGGTGTTCGATGACGGAACGGACGATTATTTTGCAAGGCAGAGAATTTTAGAAAAGCTCAGTTTGATTGATCTTCCGGAAGGAGCTGATTTCGACTTGGCTCCTCTTACGAGTCCTGTCGGCGAAATTTTACGTTATGTGATCGAGTCGGAAGACTATCATAGCCAAACGGATTTACGAACCTTTCAGGAGTGGATCGTTATTCCCCGTTTGCTGCAAGTGAAAGGAGTCGCCGATGTGATCAATTTCGGAGGACTTTCCAAACAATACCATGCAGTCGTTTTCCCGGAACGTTTGTACGGTTTGAATCTAAGTTTGGATGATGTAGTGCATTCCATTCAGAAAAACAATTATAATACGGGAGGAAACTATATCCATTCCGGCGAACAGAGTTTAGCGATCCGAAGTATGGGTGCCATTCGTTCGAAAGATGATTTGGAATCGATCGTAGTTAAAAATTCCGGGGGAGTTCCCGTTTTTTTATCCCAATTGGGAAGAGTGGAAGAAGGATACAAACCACCGTCCGGAATTTTAGGTTATTACTATCTTAAAGACGGAATCCAAGTCCAAAATCCCTCGGGAGTGCAGGGAATGGTTGTTATGCGTAGAGGGTCCAATCCTACGGAAGTGATCCAAAGTCTAAAAAAGAAGATCAAAGACATCAACGAAAACATTCTTCCTAAAGGAGCCAAGCTGACTCTGGTATATGACCGCTCCAATTTGGTGGATCATACCATTCGAACCGTCGGCAGAACCGTATTGGAAGGAATTTTATTCGTTTTGATCATTCTGATTTTTTTTATGGGAAGTTGGTCGACCGCATTGATCGTCGCGACTACCATTCCCATCTCCCTTTTATTCGCATTCGGGATGATGTACATCACAGGGATTCCAGTCAATTTACTTTCGTTAGGTGCGATTGACTTCGGGATCATAGTGGATGGTTCTGTTGTGATGGTGGAAGCTTTACTTCGTTCCATACGTAAACCGGAGGATAGAAACCAAGCCCACTTCATTGCTGTTTCTAAAGACACCGGGAAAGAAATATTTTTTTCCATATTGATCATCATTTTATCCTACTTCCCTATTTTTTCGCTGCAAAGGGTGGAAGGAAAACTATTTTCCCCGATGGCATACACTCTTTCCTTTGCGATCGGCGGTTCACTGTTATTGACTCTATCCATTGTTCCCATTTTATTATATTACACGATTCGAAAATCTAAATCGTCCCGTATGGAATGGGAGAATCCTATTTACCTTAGAATGGAAAAATATTATTCCCTTCTTCTCGATAAACTTTTTCTTCATTTCAAAAAGTATGCGATTTTGGGCTTTAGTATCGCCTTTTTTATCTTCAGCATCACTTTCTATCGAATCGGTGTGGAATATCTCCCCGAATTGGATGAAGGTTCCTTGAATATACGCGCTTTTCTCCCTGCGGGAATTTCTTTACAAACTGCAAGAACCATTTCGGACGAATCCAGATCATTGATCTCTTCGAAAAAAGAAGTGAATTTAGTGGTAAGCCAATTGGGAAGAAATGATGATGGAACAGATCCTTACGGTTCCAACAGAATCGAGATACTTGTAGGTTTATATCCTTATGAGGAATGGGAATCGGGAAAGAGCAAAGCAGAGTTAGCTGATGAAATCAAATCCGAATTGATCCGAACTTTTCCAGGAGTCAAATTTTTATTATCCCAACCTATTATGGACAATGTGGCCGAATCTGCGACGGGAAGTGTTGCCGACTTAGCCATTCATGTTGCGGGGACGGATCTGGTTCGTTTGAGAGAATTGGGAAATGAAATTCTTTCCGTGATCAGTTCCATCCCCGGTTCTGTAGACGGTGCCATCGAACAAGAAGCTTCTCAAGCTCAAGTTGTGATCGAAATCAAAAGAAGGGAAGCTGCCCGTTACGGAATCAATATCAGCGAGATCCAAGATATGATCGAAGCCTCCATCGGAGGTAAAGAAATTTCCACTCTTTATGAAGATGCTTGGCGTTTCGGGATTGTAGTTCGTTATCCTTCCTCTTATAAAAATTCAATAAAGGCGCTGGAAGGGCTGTTGATTAAATCGGAAAACGGAGCCTTCGTGCCTTTGAAAGATCTTGCTTATATAGATGAAAAGGACGGCCCCACCATCATCCAAAGAAACGACAACAGAAGGGTGATTTCCGTTCGCACAAATATTCGAGGAAGAGATCAAGCCGGGTTCGTGAAAGAAGCTCAAGAACAAGTCTCTAAAAAAGTGACTCTTGATAAACGATATGAACTGCAATGGGGAGGTCAATACGAGAATTTAATAAGGGCAGGCGACAGGTTGATGATCATCATTCCTATCACATTCTTCTTGGTATTCATTCTATTGTATTTTCATTTCAAAGATTTCCGATATTCTTTGACTGCCATGATTTGTGTTCCCTTTTCCTTAACGGGAGGAGTCGTGTTTCTCGCACTGAGAGGGTATCACTTCAATGTTTCCGCAGGGATCGGTTTTATTTCCTTATTCGGGATCTGCACCATGACAGGGGTTTTGTTTTTATCTCGAATGAAAAAACATTCCATCACTGGAAGTTTGGAAGAAAGAATTGCCGCAGTAAAAGAAGCCGCCGTTTTGCAATACAAACCTCGTATTATGACAATCTTGCTAGCGTTATGTGGTCTTATCCCCGCTATGTTGGGACATGGGGTCGGATCCGACATCCAACGTTATATGGCCACAGTCATTGTGGGAGGGTTGTTTTGTGAACTCTTCCTTACTTTGACCTTGCTTCCTTGTTTTTATCTTTGGATTTGCTCCGAGGAAGGGCAGGGCGCGTAAATCGTTCGATCCGCACTCTGTCTGGGAGAGAAATCTCTCAGTCGCTCTGCGCGTGAATCCTGTCATTTGGGGAAGATTTTCCCAAAAACATTCTAGGTTTTTCTCTTTTTCCTTCGAAATTTGCATCTTTCTGCCATAAGCGGGCTGATAAATCTGTTTCTATTCCTTCGTTTCGGCCGATAGTTTGGGTAGTATGTCCTTTCGATTCGTCTTGGTATGTTTGTCTTTATTCTTAAGTTTGTTTTCCTTGTTTTCGCAAACTTCGGAAGAAAGGCTTGCTTTCGCATTCAAAAGCCAAGACTCTCTCGATCCTCTTCGCATGATCATTGTAGGCGAAGTCATTGGAATCGAGAAGGCAAGTTTTTTCGAAGTGGATAAAGTCTCCGCCGAATTGGACGTGGACACTCGTCCGGATACTGTGACTGTGAAAGTTCCCAGTCCGAAAGGACTCAGAGTAGGACAGACTCTATATCTTTTGGAAAAAAATCCGGATCATAAAACCTATCGGGACGGAAATATCGTGGGAATGGTCACAGTGAAATCCGTTTTCCAAACGACATTTTTCGGATGGCAGGTTCGAGGGGAAGGATACCTTCGTTTGATCGAAGATCGACCTGTAACTGCTGCTAGGTTATTGGATACCACTAAATACGAAGAAGCATTCATCGCAAAAAAACAAGCTGATCATTTTGTCGCCAAAGGAAAGTTAGAAGAAGCGATTCGTTTGTACAAACGAGCCATTTCCATGGACCCCGGGCATCCTGATATTCATTTCGCATTAGGAAAGGTGCATTGGCAGGATGGAGAAGGATACGTATCCGCAGCATACGAATTTTCGCAAGCTTGGAAAAACAGGGAACGTTTTTCCAATGCACAGGAAAAACTATTATTCTATCTGGAATATATGAGGTTCCTCATCTATCAATTCAAAACGGAAGGAAAGGAAAATCCTAAGAGTCTGGAACTACTTCCTCAAATCGCAAAAGAAGCCAGAACTTTGAATCCTAAAAATTACGAAGCTTGGTTGTACAGTTTCGAATCCGCTTATCTTCAGTTTGTAAGAGCGAATGCATTGGCCTCAGGAATGGATGCCCGCAAAAACAAGGATGAGTGGTCCGAAAAAGCGGAAGAGGCTTTGGCAAAATCTTTGTCTCTTCGTAAATCCGACTATTATCTTCATAAATTAGCTTGCGAATATTATAATTTGAAGTGGAAGGAAACGAGAGGTTCTCAGAAGGAAAAAGACTACAGAGACAAACTCGTAGAACATGGAAAATTATTGAGAATCTATTATACCGGTGAAGGAACCATTTCCGAAGAAATTCTAAATGCGGTGAGACTTGCGGAAAAACAATCAGGAATTCACTGAGATTCTCTGATTTTACTCGGAAAGAATCTTCATACTTTTTTCGAATAAAAAGGCTTCCAAATACAACATATCATCCGGAGCAGTGCTGAAGTAATTCACTCCCAAATGATAGTGATCTCCTCTGTCCAAAAATCGGATGATCTCTCCCCGGACGATCATAGTTCTGTCTTTCGTAAGAGGAATGAACATTTTAATGATATTGTGGCGTTTTAAATAATGGAACAAACGTTTGTCTTGAATTTCAAACAAAAGGCCGTCCAAGGAAATGTCGACCACTCTGGTCGTACTTTTCATCGTTTCATAACTTCCGTATTGAATGGTCACTTTTGTGAATGCATAACTGATGATTTCGGAAAGTTCGTGAATGTAAATCGCCTGAGTGTTGGAAACCGTATAACGATCCATAGCTGTAGAGTAGGCTTTCACGTAACCGACCACATCGTCATAAAGTCGGATCGGAGCGATCACGTAAGAAACCAAAAAGTCTCTTGATTCCGATTTCCTCATGGACTCGAAAAATTCCAAAGTGAAATCTTCGCCCAAGTCCTCCACCATCTGTTTGTATTCGGAATGGTAATTGAATAAAAATTCGCTGTCCGTGGTTTGAATGTAAGAATCTACCCTGCTGCAGTCTGGGATATAAATCGTCTTCGCGGTTCTTTCCAAAGTTTTTTTAACGAAAGATTCCGTTTCCGATAGATGAACTCCTTCCTGAAAAAACTTGAGTTCATATTCCTTGGAAACTTTTTGAATGGCATCCGTAAGAATCACATTCAATAGTTTGAGATCCGGCTGATCCTTTCGAATCTCCTTCATCAAATGAGGGAAACGACTTTCCGCATAAAGGTTTTTTCCCACTTCTCTGGAACCGCCCGTTAAGGAACGAAACAGAATGATGAAGTTCATGAACAAATCGTCCACAGGAATCCTTTTGTTGGTTCTTAGTTGGTAGGATTGCAGCTCCGTAGGTGTACGAATGATGATTTGATCTTGATGGATGTCGGAGATCACCACCTCGAACTGGTAGTTGATGTTCATCACCTCGAATCTGACCCTGGCTCTTCTGGAACCTTTTTCCACAAGGTCGGGAATCATCAAAACGACAGTGTCCGTCCGGATCTCTTCCACCGCCGCAATCAGGATTTCTTCTTCGTAAATGAATTCGAATTCCCGATTGTCCGCTTTAAGATAGTAGAACAGATGTTTGACTATATTCACGTCCGATCCTACGATCGTCTCTTCGAAAAGAGATTCCAGGATCGTGATGAGTTCCTGCATCGAATCGGATCTGCCGATAGCCATACTTATAATATCGATTTTTGCAGGCCTAAAATCCAAATTCGAGCCTGGAAAATGATGCGGGAAAACGACAAAATCCTCCGAAAGAGGAAGTATATGGAATTAGTTCTCCCTAAAAACGTAAATCCCGAACTTTTGCCGATGATCCGCCAGGGTTTGCTTAGCCCGGAAAAATTGGCTATTTTAGTCGATCTCTATGAAATCGTGGATCGATTCGCCACCACTCTTTTTACGGAAGAAGAGGCGCAATTGAGGATCAAGGAAAGACATGGAGTTTTGCCCGACATCATCACTTGGGGGGACTATTTCCAAACCGAGGTGGCTTCTCGTTACTTTTTGGAATCGGAAATTTCTTTCCGTAAGATCGTAGATACGATTCGTTTCGATTTGATTTCTTCTCATTTGATCTTTTCCGGAAAACCGGAATATTATAAAAACAGAGTTCGTTCGGAAGCGATGGTCAGCAGAGGAATCGATGCTGCGCTTTGGAAAGCGGAAGAAGAGGAATCCATTCATTTGGAAATTTTATTGGATTATTTCGAGAACCTAGGTCTTGCAGAACGCCCTCTTTCCATCCAAGATAAAATTTGGTATGAAGCATTCAGCTTACAGGAAGTTGCTGTATAAATATGAGCCAATACGAGTTCCTAGAAGTTGAAACGGAAACCCTGAAACAGGGCAACATCGTTTCCATTTTTTTAAATAATCCCAGCTCCCGAAATTCAATGACTTGGAAGATGGGAGAAGAATTTTATTCCGTCATCCAATCGTTGCGTAAGGAAAAAACTCTTCCTCGTGCCGTCATCGTATCCGGTAAAAACGATGTGTTCTGTGCAGGAGGAGATTTGAATCTTCTCAGATCTTTTTCTAAAAAAACTTATTCGCAAAACAAACGTGATATGAGAAAGTTTTACAGCTTTTTTCTTTCCGTTCGTAACTTGAATGTTCCCGTCATCGCAGCATTGAACGGACATGCGATCGGAGCCGGTTTGTCTTTGGCTTTTGCTTGCGACTTAAGAGTGTTTGCCGACGAAGGAAAGTATTCGTTTAACTTTGTTAGATTGGGAATCCATCCCGGTATGGGAAGTTCCTTTCTTTCCCCTGAACTTTTAGGGAAAAGTTTGGGAGGCAGACTGCTTCTTACGGGAGAAACCTTTTCCGGGATCGATGCAAAAAACTGGGGACTGGCTTGGGATTCCGTTCCGAAACAAGATGTTTATTCGAAAGCCAAAGAGTATGCGAAATATATGGCGGACGGAGCTCCTCTCGCCTTGCAAGAGTTAAAAGAAAATCTGTATTCCTGGAAGACTTTGGACAAAGCCCTAAAAAAGGAAGCATCCTCTCAGGCACGAAATTTTCTCTCTGCCGACTTCTTGGAGACTCTAAACAGTGTAGCGGAAAAAAGGAGTCCTATTTTTCTGGGAAAATAGCTTCCCTGTTTTAGAAATTTTCTAAAAATAAGATGGACTTCGCAATAACTTGCGCTAAAGAAAAAGGTAGGTCTGTTTACTTTCCATGGATGTAGATACCAATCCTGACTGTTTTGATTGTGATTATAGAAATCATAATGTTTTGCATTGTGCGGCGCATTCTACCATCGTCAAAATCAATGAAGAGAAAGGATACAATCTCTTCAAAAAAGGCACTCATATCCTAGAAGCAGGTAAACCTGCCAACGGCTTCTTCTTTATCAAAAAAGGTCTGGTACGTTGTTTTGCACAACTTCCTTCCGGCAAAGAACAAACCTTTTGCCTGAGAGGTCCTGGAGACTGGCTCGGGTTCAGAGACTGCATCTCCCAAAGCTCTTTTCATCACAATGCCATTGCTGTGGAAGATACGGATGCATGTTATCTTACCAGGGAACTGGTGGAAACTTTGGTACAGGAAGATCCTTCCTTCCAAAAAGACGTGTTCCGTCAGATGGCGAAGGAATGGAGAGAGTCCGAGGAACAAATCGTTTCCTTAGGAACGAAACAAGTTCATGAGAAACTGGCTGAAATCATAATTGTTTTAGACAATGCACAGGGAAGCCGCAATCGAGTGGATCTAAAGATCACGAGGGACGTGTTGGCTAGTTTCATAGGCATTCAAACGGAGACCTTGGTGCGTGCTTTGGCAGACCTAAAAGCCAGAGATTATATTTCCGTAGAAAAGAATAAAATCGATATTCTGAACAAGGACGCACTTCGTTCCCTTTCTAAAATTGCTTAAAAAACTTTCTCGGCTATTAACTCAAATCCCTAAAATTCCGATCATCTTAGTGATTGATAATCAAGACAAAGTCTGTTGCCTGATTTTGTCTAAAATCACTCCCGGGGGGGCGCCGAAAGGGGACCCCCTTTTTTTTATTTCCCTTGTTTCTTTCTCTGATTTGCAAATACTGGAAGATGTATGAGAGAAAGCCGCAGGGAAGATTTGAAATTATTCGGAAATCCAATTCTTCATCCGCTCAACTTAATTTTAATCTTCAACGTCCTTGTTTATTTAATTCAGATGGTTGCGGAACAGCAGCTGATCTATCGTTTTGCCCTCATTCCTAAATTCTTTTTTTCCGGTGCCTACTGGCAGGTGTTTACATACGGTTTCCTTCACCAACAAGGAATCATTCCTTTTCATTTGCTCTTTAATATGTATGCCATGTATATGATGGGAAACTATCTCGTTCCTATTCTAGGAAAATTTAAGTTTACACTTCTCTATTTCTTATCTCAGTTAGGTGGTGGGGCCTTTGTTGTTTTATCCGCTTACTTGAATGTGAAGTTGGGAGGAGACATTCCCATTCTTTATGATCCTTCTACTTTGGTAGTGGGAGCTTCCGGGGCAGTGTTCGGGCTTCTTGCCATTTTCGGAGTTTTTTATCCGAATGCGATGATTGTGATTTTTATTTTTCCTGTAAGAGCAAGCAATGCCGCTTGGGTTGCATTTTTGGTAGGATACGCTCTCAGCATATTTATGAATGTGCCTATGTCGAACACCGCTCATATGGGAGGAATGGTTACAGGAATTCTACTCTATACTTTATTTGAAAAATACATTCAGCCTAAGAACTTACCTACGTTACCCGGAGCGGAATGGGAAACCTTAGAGGAATCCCCAAATGTTCCCGTCAAACAGAGTTCTCCCGGAACAGAGGAACTATTTTCCGATCAGAAAAAAGCCAATGAGCAATTGTTATCTCAAATTTCAAAATGGGTGGATCTGGCGCAGATAGAAGCTTTTCTTCTCGATAAACAGGTGCCAAATGCCAATATCTGCCCACCTTCCAGTTTTCAGGAAACGGATCCTGTCTGTTTGAGATGTGATTGGTTGCCGAACTGCGCTTTGAGAAAAGCAAGGAATTAGTTTTTTTCGGTAATTTCTTGACAAAGCTGTCAAATAGAGATAATAAAGCGCATGGCTGAACCTAAGTCCAGTACGATCAACGAAGTTTTGAAAAGGGAAAAACTTTCCAAAGACTTCGAAAAAGAAAAAATCGAAACGGAAAAAAAGGCGATCGAGGCTGCGGTTGCCAAAATGGAAACCTCCTCTAAATCTTCCGGAACTGTCGCTTCCGCTTCCTCTTCTAAAAGATTTATCACCGCTTTTGACATCGCTTATTCCCAAGCAACGAAAGACTTAAGGTATTATTTTTTAGGCGAAGCCGATTACGGGACTCAATTCAAAAATTTATTTTTAGAAAACGAAAACATCTTCAAAAGACACTCAATCAACGGAAAAAAATATTTGGAGTATGTAAGGGAAGCCTTCGAACGTTATAAAAAAATCCATAGTCTGATGCCGATGGAACCTATGAAACCGAAACATTTTAAATACGTAGAAGAATCCATCCAAGAATTGATTCGAATGTTAAGCCAAAGATTTGGCAAATAAGCAGAGTTAGTTTAAATGAACGATGCTTTAAAAAAAGTCATCCTCTTATTGGAAGATGACTTATCGTTCGCACACGAAACGATTTCCCGTTTTCAAGAAGAAGGAAACGGTTATAAAATCATCCACTTCACTTCATTTCGCGACTTTTCCGCCAATCAACCCGAACATGTGGATCTTGTGTATCTGGATTTGGGACTTCCCGATGTGGACGGATTGGAAATCATTCCTTACTTATCTACTCGTTATGCGGGAGCCAAAATTTCCGTTCTTTCCATCTTTCAGGATGAGGAAAGAGTGTTTCAGGCGATTCGTCACGGAGCTTGCGGATACATCTGGAAATCGGATGTGAAAAATCTTCCGGAGACCTCCAAAGTATTGTTAGAGGAAGGAGTTCTGTTAACACAAAGCATCGCTCTTCGTATCATCAAACATTTTCAGACTCCTGCCAGTCAAAATTCGATCGTAAGCGTTCTTACCGAAAGAGAAAAACAAATATTGGATCGAATCGTGAACGGAGAGAATACGAAAGACATCAGCCTGTCTTTGGGAACTTCGGACGGTACGGTTCGAAACCAATTAAAAAGCATTTATCGCAAACTGGAAGTTAAATCAAAAAGCGAATTGATTCTGAAGTTCAAAAGATAAATGGAATCCCATTCTCGTTATGAACTGATTTTCAGAAAAATCACCAAAAAACCCCGCTTCTATTTCGGATTCGCATTCTTATTCGCAAATGCACTTGGTTGTTATTTGGAATGGAAAAGGAATGTTCCTATTTTATTCTATCTCGACTTTACAATGTGTTTGGTCAGTGTCGTTTTGATTCTACTTTCCGGCGGAAGGGAAAGAAGGACGCATATTTTTCTTTATCTATTCTTTTTGACTGTAGGGATCGTTCTGGAAATCGAAACTCAAATTTTCGATCCTGTGGGAGAGTTCGATAACGTTAGAGTTGGATATGCCGTATATCTAGTGTTAATGTTGTCCGTTTTTCTTTTTCCTGGAAAACCATATCAGTTCTTTCTATTCTGGGTGGGAATTTATTTATATTCTTTCATTCGTTATACATTTTTGGGCCCTTTGGATAACATCATTTCCAGATTCATCGTTATGTCCACATACGGAATTCCCACTTATATCTTCGCCATACTTACGTTCAATTGGTGGTACAAACTGAATCTTCAGAACGTAACCCAAAAACAGAAAATTCTTATGCTTCAGGCCAAACTTGTGCAGCAGGAAAGGACTTCCATCTACAGCGACATGCATAATTATCTGGGCGCAGGACTCACTCAACTTATGTTAGCTGTTGATAAAATTCCCATCGGGGAGGTTGTCAGCAGTGAAAAAAAGGAAGAGTTGAAAAACACCGCCTTGTTTTTGATCAGCAGCCTCCAGTCAGGGATCTCGGTGAAAGAGGATGTGCAAAATCTATCCGGAGATTTTTTGCTGGGAATGAAGTCCATCCTGATCCGAAGGTATTCCATTTCGGGAAGAAAGCTGAAGTTTCGATTTCCCGAGTCTTTGGAAAGATTTTCTCTCAAAGGAAAGGAAAAACAGTTTTTATCTCTTCTTACCGAAATCACAAACAACGACTTGAAATACGGTTTCGGGGATCCCGTATGGGAGATCTTAGAAGAAGGAGATAAGGTCTGTTTCAATTTCGATTCCAAAACGACTCGGCATGAATCTTTGGGAAGAGGAAGAAAATTGATCGAAGATTCAATACTAGCTTTGCATGCGAAAGGGTTTCAATTTTCGGAAGAAGGAGAGAAGATTCGTTTCTGCTTCGCTTTGGAAAAGGGATCATCGTTCTAAGGAAATTTATTTTTTGAATTGATTTTGTTACTCATTCGAATATTAAGAATCATCTTCGGACCAGGCAAATCATAAGTTTGTCCTGCCATTCTAGGAACAAAAACGGAGACTGTCGAAAATGAAACGCTTCCTTAGATGCGCCGCTCTTTTCTGTTTTTGCATTTTTTTAAGCTGCCAAAATACCGACTTTTCTCCCCGGGCTATCGACGGAGAAATCGATCTTTCTTCTTGGAATCTTTCCGAAACAAACATGATCTTGTTAGACGGGGAATGGTTGTTTTACCCGGAAGAATGGGTGGACGATCGTCATCCTGCTTCCGGCAAACCTCATCTTGTCGTTTCTAGGGGAACTTGGAACGATCAAGTTTTGTTCCCTTCCTCTGATAGAGAAGGTTTGGGATGGGGCACTTATGTTTTGAAATTGAAATTGCCTCAGCGATTTGCCTTTAGGGACTACCGATTGAATTCGGGTCTTTATGGAGTTGCCGCCAAACTCATCGTAAACGGAGAAGAGATCGGGGAAGTCGGAAGAGTTTCTTCCGCATTTGCCGGGAGAACGGAATGGATGTCTTTCGGAGAAACTATTTTCCCTTTGAATGAAATCGGGAAAAACGCCGTTTTGTATGTTCAGGTTTCCAACTCCATGCATATAAGAGGAGGAATGTGGAAGGCTCCCGCTTTGGGAGAAAGAAGTTATATGATCTCCTCTTCTCGTACGGATATGATTCGAGAATCTTTCGCTATGGGAGGTTTATTTTTATTAGGATTGTATCAGCTCTTTCTTTATTTTTTCCGTCGTAAAAACCCAAGTTCTCTTTTGTTCTCTGCATTTTGTTTTGTCATGTCCTTACGTTTGACAGTAACCGGTTCTTATGTTTTTGCCATCATCGGAAATCTGCAGGACGGAGAACTTCCGTTTAGGCTTGACTATCTAACCAATTATTCCGGGGCTGCGATTGCGATGTATTATGTGCGTTCCTTGTATCCTCAAGCAGTTCCCATTTTGTGGGTTCATTGTTTCTCTTCGTTGTACATACTTGCTTCTTGTTTTGCCGTATTCGGTTCCCTTTATTGGTTGAGTTTCACTCTTCATCCTATGTTGGTTTTCACTTTCATTCCTCTTTCTTTAAGCTTTTATATTTTGGCAAAGATATGGATGGCGGATCGACAAGGAAGATTGATTTTGATTTCAGGGATGATCATACTTATGGTGAGCATCGTTGTGGATATCTGTTCCACTTTCTTTTCCACTTCATGGAAAGACAGTTTGAGTTTCGGATTACTTGCGTTCGTTTTGTCCCAAAGCGTTTATCTATCCCGAATCCATTCTGCGATTGTGAATCTTGCGGAAAAAGAACTTTTGGCGGCTCAATACCAATTGGTTCAGTCCGAAAAAATGTCTTCTTTGGGCATCATAGTTGCGGGAGTGGCTCATGAGATCAATTCGCCTATGGCAGTCATCCGTCTTGCCGAACAAAACGTACTTTATTCGCTGAAACAGATGCTTTCCGATCTTCCTTCTTTCGGGTCTATTCTTCAGGGAAAAAAATTATCTTTGTTCGAAAAATTGCTTCGATTTGCGGATGAACCCAAACGTAATTTACCGGGAATCGGAGAACGAACTGTCCGCAAAGAGATTGAAAAGTATCTGAATGAAATCGGATGTCCGAATCCTTCTTCGAAGGCGGAACTGCTTGTGGATTTAGGATTTGTTTCTATTTCTGAAGATTACAAGGAATATCTAACGGATCCGGAATGTGATTCCGTTTGGATTAAAACTTCCGAGTGGATCGGTTTCCTTAGAAAAATGGAAGGGATTCATCAAGCTTCCGATCGCGTCACTAAAATCATCCAGTCCTTGAAAACATTCACTCATTTGGATCCTAAGGCGGAAAAACGACTTTCTCACATCCAAGAAGGGATTGAAACCGTGCTTATTATATTTTCCCATCCTTTGAAATTCGGAATCGAAGTGCAGAAAAACTTCGATGAGATTCCCGCATTCTTATGTTATCCGGACGAACTCATTCAAGTTTGGACCAATTTGATCCATAATTCCATTCAAGCGATGGAAACGGGGAAGGGGATACTTCGCATTTCCATCAGACAGGAAGTTTCAAACGATATAAGTTATGCGGTTGTATCCGTTCAAGACACAGGGAAGGGCATTCCCGAAAAAGACAAAAAGAAAGTTTTTGAACCTTTCTTTTCGACGAAACCTGCAGGAGAGGGGACAGGGCTAGGGCTTCATATCACCAAACAAATCGTAGAGAAACATGACGGACGAATTGAACTGAATTCCGATTCTTCAGGCACGAAATTTTCCGTTTCTCTCCCCATTTTCCTTCCTTAGGGAAATCGAAAAAAAATAAAAATTCTGTCCCAGCTGGGATATTTACAGACCGGGATTGTTAATGTTAGTATAGAGAGAAATTTCGAATGCTAGCCATGAATCCCTATTTTCAAAGATTTATTATTTTCCTTTTGATCACCGCTATTTATATGCTTTGGATTTTCGTAGGTTACGATATTGTCGGTTTAGTCAGCCTCCCTTCTTAGATTTCCCGAAAACCAGGTTTCTTTCTCGGTTGACATGGTGGTTTTCCGCCAAGCATGCTCAGAATATGATCGAATCCCGTAAAACTTCGGAAACCGATATCCGTTTGGACCTGGAGGTTCGCGGAACCGGAAATTACCGTTTTGATACAGAAATCCCCTTTTTTGAGCATATGCTCTCTCATATTTCCAAACACGGTTTGATCGATATGGATCTCCATCTGCGGGGGGACATAGGAATCGATTGTCACCATTCCGTGGAAGACACTGCCATTCTTATGGGACAAATGATCCATAAACAATTAGGGGATAAAAAAGGTATCTTTCGATACGGCCATTTTACCATTCCTATGGACGAAGTTTTGACTACCGTTGCCGTGGATCTGGGCGGTCGTTTTTTCTTCAAATACACCGGCCCCGAGTTGGACGGAAAGTTCGGAATTTACGATGCGGAACTCACTTTGGAGTTTATGCAAAAATTGGCTCTCAATGCAAAAATGAATCTGCATATTGTGGTTCACTACGGGGACAATCGCCACCATATCCACGAATCCATCTTCAAAGGTTTGGGAAAAGCTCTTAGGCAAGCGATCGCATTGGATCCTGCGGCGGCGGGTCAAATTCCTTCCACCAAAGGTATGTTAGAGTGATCGCAATTCTTGATTTCGGAATGGGAAATATCCATTCCTTATTGAAAGCGGTTTCACTTTATACGGATCAGTTTCAGTTTACGAATCAACCGAAAGACATCGCAAAGGCGGATAAAGTGATTTTGCCAGGAGACGGGCATTTTCACAAAGCGATGGAAAACCTGAACCAATCGGGATTTACAGATTCCATCAAAGAACACATTCTGAAGGAAAAACCTCTTCTGGGAATTTGTATCGGTTATCAAGTGTTATTTGAAGACTCGGACGAAACTTCCAAAAAGGGACAACTCGTCCAAGGTTTGGGTTTGGTGCGAGGTAAAATCAGAAAGTTCGAAGGAAAACCCACTTCCAAAGTTCCTCATATGGGTTGGAACAAACTGTACGAAATCAAATCCAAATCGACTAAAATTCTAAAGGGAATCCAGAACGAATCCTTTATGTATTTTATCCATTCCTACAGACCTACAGGTGTGGATAGAGCCGATGCTACGGCTAATTGTCGTTATTATGGTGAAACCTTTCCCGCAGTGGTGGAAAAAGGTTCCGTGATGGGAACTCAGTTTCACCCGGAAAAGTCGGACAAACTAGGTCTGCAAATCATCAAAAATTTTATCGAAATCTGAATATGTTCATTATCCCTGCAATCGATTTATTAGACAACGAGGCGGTTCGTCTCACTCAAGGCGATTACAATCAAAAAATCGTTTATTCCTCCCGGCCGGAAGAGATGGCTGTCAGTTTCGAAAAAGACGGAGGAGAACTTCTCCATATCGTCGACTTGAACGCTGCCAAAACGGGAAGTTCCGACAATGGAAAAGCGATCCGAAACATTCGTTCTTTCTGTAAAATGAAATTAGAGTTAGGTGGAGGAATCCGCTCTCTCGATTCCATGGCTTTTTATGACGATTTGGGAATCGATCGTTTTATTTTGGGAACCATAGCAGTAGAGCAACCTAAAGTGGTCGAAGAAGGTCTAAAGGTTTACGGAACGGAAAGAATCGTGGTGGGAGTGGATGCAAAAGACGGAATCGTAAGAACCAAAGGTTGGGAAACAAACACCGGTTTAACGATCTTCGGCTTTTTGGAAAACATGCATTCTATGGGAGTTCGTCATATCATTTTTACCGACATCTCCAAGGACGGTATGATGCTTGGACCCAATTTTGAAATTTATAAAGATATTTTGGATCGTTTCCCTGAAATGAAACTCATCGCATCCGGAGGGGTTTCTTCTTTGGAGGATCTGAAACGACTGCGCCAAGTTACGAACGGGAAACTTTACGGTGCCATCACAGGAAAAGCCGTTTACGAAGGAAAAATTAATTTAAAGGAAACCTTTCGGGAATTTTCGAAAGTTTAAGAGGAAGTGAGTCAATGGACCGAAAAAAATTAAATATCATCGGTATTGCCGCGAGCATCGCAGGTTTGGTGTTATCCTTCCTGTTGGCTGTGGAATACTTTGGTTTGGGAACGGACAATATAGCGAACTCCGCCTGTTCCGCTATGGGAGGAGGATCTTCCTGCCTTAAGGTGGCAGAAAGTAGTTTTTCCGCCATTCCTAATGTTCCTATTTTAGGGGACGTTCCCATCGCTCTTTTCGGGTTCGGGTTTTACGGAGTCCTTAGTTTTTTATTCTTCTTAAATCTTCGCCCTTCCGACGAAGAAAGTTTCCAAACCAGAAGTCTTTTGATTGTCGCTATTGCAGCGTTAGGTTTTCTGTTGGACATCGTTTTATTCGGCATTTCCGTAGGGATCATCGGCACAGTGTGTCAGTTATGCGCCTTTACATACTTAGTCACTTTCATCATCGGAGTTACGGGAGTTTTGCTTGTGAAAGAAGTTAAAGCAGATTATCAAAAATTAAAATCGGCGATCGTTTCCACTATCGGCACGCTTGCTTTGGTGTTTTTCTTTTCCTTTTCGGTAGGATACGCATCTTCCAAACTAACCGCTTCTCCTTCTTCGAATACTCTTTCCACAAGTAAGGGAATGGATACTTCCGAGATCGAGAAAAAAGTCGCGGAATACGAGGCGAGTCCAGCTTTGAATATCGATATTTCCGGCTCTGCTTCCATCGGTAAAAAAGACGCTCCTATCACGATCGTTAAATATGCCGACTTCAATTGCGGTCATTGTCTTCATACATCCCACATCCTTCATACCGTTCTTTCCGAATATGACGGAATGGTAAAAGTTGTGTATCGCAATTTCCCGTTAGACGGCTCTTGTAACCATTTCGTGCAACAAGCGAGACCTGGTGCTAGTTCCTGCGTGGCTGCTATGGCATCCATCTGTGCGGACAAACAAGGAAAGTTCGAACAAATGTATAGAGGGCTTTACGACAATACGGAGAAGGGAGTGGCTCATTCCACAAGCACAGTGCTCAATTTAGCGAACACTCTTTCTCTCAACGTAAACCAATTGAAAGCTTGCATGAGTTCTAAAGAAGCGTCCGATCAGTTGAACAAAGAAATCGAAGAAGCGGGACGATTGAACATCCAAGCGACTCCTTCTCTTTATATCAATGATAAGAGGATCGACAGCGGAACACCTAACCCTGTTTTCCTCAAAACGCTTTTGGATCGATTGATTAAAAAAATCTAATCGATTTATTTCCAGGAATTTCGAATCGGCCCGTCCTCTGAAAAAAGAGACGGGTCTTTTATTTTGGAGTAGTCCCAAGCTTCCGCATAACAGGAATCTTTCGTATGAAGTGCGGGTCTCATCGCAATGAGTTGTCCTTCTTTTTTATAAAGAGATCTTCTTCCCCAAAACCATCCGTTCAATTCTTCTTGATGAGTGTTTTTACCGTAGACTCCCCGCATATCGTATGCTTGGTGAATCTGCTCGGAAACCTGTTTCAAACCTTCCGGGTCAACGGAGATGGAATGATCCGGCCCGTCCAAGTTTTTGTCCAAAGTGAAATGTTTTTCGATAAGAGAAGCTCCCATTCCTACTGCAATGCTCGGCGCCAATGGCCCTGCGGAATGATCAGAAAAACCGACCACATAAGGAGTCGTATCCAAGTAGAAAGGGATGGAGTTTAGATTCACTTTTTCCGCAGGAGTAGGATAAAGAGAAACACAATGTAACAGGGAAAGATTGGTTCCGTTGGTTCGAAACAAACTCAATGTTCGAACCACTTCCTCAGGCAATGCCGCACCGGTAGATACGATCAGAGGGAGTTTTGTGGAGATCGCCTTTTCTAACAAAGGATAGTTGACGATATCTCCGGAAGCGATTTTTAAAACGGGAACTTTAAGGGAAACAAGAAGGTCCACAGATTTGAGGCAAAGTGGAGTGGAAAAAAAATCAAGGCCTTCTGCTTCCGCCGTTTTTTGAAACTCCCTATGTTTGGATTCGGAAAGTTCGTACTGTTTGAATATATCGAAAAGAAATTTGGCGTCTTTGTCCTTCTCGTTCACGAAGTCTTCCGTGATGTAAGATTGGAATTTCACCGCATCCGCCCCCGCTTTTTTTGCGGCTTGGATGGTTCGTTTGCCTATCTCCGAATCATTGTTATGATTGAGACCGATCTCAGCGATGAGATAGGGTCTGGAAGAACGAGTGATTGTTTTTTTGCCGAGAATAAAGTCCAAGAGAAACCTCTACTCTCATCATCGGCAGATTAAGAAAAACCAAAAGCTTTTCCCAACTGAAAGATAAGTAAGGAAGAGGCGACTGCAAGTGCGGTCATATAGGCGAATTGAACGAAAGGCCAAACCAAACTTCCCGTTTCTTTTCTTACAACTGCCAGAGTGGACATACATTGGCTGGCAAATGCGAAGAACAGAAGCAGTGAAATTCCTGTGAGAGGAGTCCAAAGAGGGGAGCCGTCTTTTCTTTTTTCTGATCGTAAGGAATCCCTGAGAGATTCCGATTCTTCGGAGTCTTCCGTTCCATATAGCACTGCCAAGGTGGATACCATCACTTCTCTAGCGGCAAACGAAGTGATGATGGAGATTCCTATCTTCCAATCGAAACCCATGGGAGATAAAACCGGCTCTATCGTTTTTCCCATTGTTCCGATATAGGACGATTCTATGGGGCTTGTTTTCCATTCCTCGTTTTCAAAACTCGCAGGGAAATTGGATAGAAACCACAATAATACTGAAATATAAAGAATCACTTGTCCTGCTGTTGTCAAAAAGGATCGAACTTTTCCCAATACGGAATGGGCGATGCTTCTAAAGGAAGGAACCATATATCTGGGAAGTTCCATAATGAAATAGGAAGAATCTTCTTTAAACACAGTTCGGCGGAAAAGAAGTGCGAAGACGAGTGAGGTGCACATTCCCAAAAGAAACATTCCGAACAAAACGATTCCTTGCACATTGATGAATCCGAACAAAGGAGGAAGGGAAAATACCGTCCCTACGATCAGAATATAAACGGGGTATCTGGCAGAACACATCACCAAGGGAGAAACCAAAATGGTAGTGAGTCTGTCCGATTTGTTTTCGATCGTTCTGGTCCCCATAATGGCAGGTACGGCGCAGGCTGCGGAAGAAAGCAAAGGAATGAAGGATTTTCCGGATAGACCGAATCTTCCCATAAGACGGTCCATCAAAAAACTAGCACGCGCTAAATATCCTGATTCTTCTAAAATTCCTATGAATGTGAAAAGAAGTGCGATCTGAGGAACGAAAACGACCACACTTCCCACTCCCGCCATAACTCCATCCACTAACAGCGATTTTAGAGGTCCGTCTTCCAAAAGGGAACCCACTGTTCCTTGCAAAAACTGAATGCCGGATTCGATCGCATCCATGGGATATTCCGCCCAGGAAAACAATGTTTGAAACAAAATGGCCATCAATGAAAAGAAAAAAACGAATCCCCAAAAAGGATGAAGTAAAAACGCATCCGCCTTTTTCTGAAAGGCGAAATTTTCCTTGGCGGAGGCTTGCAGAACTTTTGCTAATACTTGTTTGATGAAGAAAGATTTACGTATGATTTCTTCTTGGTAAGAGAAACGGTATTCTTTGTTTTCTATCTCCTTTTTGATCCAAACTCTGGTTTCTTCCGGGAACGATTCGAAGTAACGGGAATCGGGAAGGCTGAGATCCCTGTTTACGTATTTGAAAGCTTGTGAGAGAAAAAATTCTCCGTCCGGTTCCGGGATTCCTATCTCTTGTTTCGCTTTGGCGAAAAGAGATTCTTCTTTGGTGTCCCAAGTCCAAAGTCTTTTTTGTTTGGCGAAGTCGTTTCTAAAGACGGCTTCTTTCAGCTCCCTGACTCCCTCTCCCGATTTTGCGTTGATGAGGAATACCTTCAAACCCAGAGTTTGTTCCAATTTTTGCAGATCCAAACGGATGTTTTTTTTCTCCAAAACGTCTTTCATGGTAAGAGTCAGGATCAAAGGAACTCCCATGTCCACCATTTGAAGAAGGAACTGCATCCCTCTTTCCAGATTCAATGCATCTAATACGTATATGGCGGCATCTTCCTGCTTTCTGGAAAGTAACACTTCATAGGCGATTTTTTTGTCTTCCGATTTCCCTCCCCATCCGTAGGTTCCAGGAAGATCGGTCAAAGACAGGGATTGTTCTCCTTGGGAAATTGTTCCCGTTTTTCTTTCGATTGTGACTCCGCTGAAGTTTCCCGTTTTTTGTCTGAGACCTGTCAATTGATTGAAGAGAGTGGTTTTGCCGCAATTGGGATTGCCGACTAAATAAATGGTTTTTTCTGTCATCATGAACTTATGTTATGTGGTGGAAGGAATGATTTCTTCCTTCACCAATATGAATTTACAATCGGAGAGACGAAGTCCTACTTTGCTTCCTCCTATGAGGACGATCATTTTATTTTGACTGGGGACCGTATTTAAGATTCTCAGTTTCGCTCCCGGGAAAAAACCCAGTTCGAGTAACTCGGTCAAAAAATGAGAAGGGGTCTGCGAATCGAAAGAGACAATCTCTCCGAAAGAATTTTCTTTCAAAAGATCCAAACCGGGAAAGGAAGACTTCATATTCGGATTCGCCTTTGTTCAGTTTGCTATGAATTTGCCGGTATCCCGGAAGAGATTGATTTCCGGGGCCATTGATTTTACATAACGGTCGAAATATAACATCTGTTTCATAAGGAGTGCGAACTCTCTCGGGATCTTCAGACCGTTTTTCTCTGCGATATCTTTCAGATCATACATGATTCTATTGACTTTGGATTCGTCGAATTGGGTTGCATCTCCCGTCGCCATAGATTCGTAGATATTTTCCATCTCTTCGAAGAGAGTCTCCAATTGTTCCGCAAGCGCATCCGGATTCACTCCTCTGTCCGTGGAATCCATCGCAACGAGTCCTTCCGCTACCAATCTGGGTTCCCCCATTCCGATCCCTTGGGTAAACAGCATAAGACCTTTCCAAACATTAGGTGAGATGCGTCCTACGATCCCGAAATCGATGAATCCGATCTGACCGTCTTTTAAGACCATTACGTTTCCTGCATGTACGTCTGCATGGAAAAATCCTTTGGAAGCCAAGGAAGAAAACCAAATTTCCAAGGCATCGTTCAAAACCTTTCTGGGATTGTTCGTAAAATTGCGAAGTCCTGCTTCGTCCGTGATAGGGACTCCGTAGAATCTTTCCATAGTGAGCACTTGTTTTGTGGAAAGTCCATGATAGACTCTGGGAACTTTCGCTCTGGTTTCTCCCGTTTTTAAAAGATACTCTTCGAACTCTTCTATGTTCCTTGCTTCTTGAATGAAATCGATTTCCTGAAGGATGGAAGTTTGGAATTCTTGGAACATTCCCGTAAGTCCCGATTTTTTGAATTCGGGAGCGATCCATTCCAGAATTTTAGTCAAAAGTCCTAAAATCTGCATATCCGTTTTGAGTGTCACTTGGATGTCGGGACGTTGTACTTTTACTACAACATCTAATCCGTCTTTGGTGATTGCAGGATGCACCTGAGCGATGGATGCCGATGCCAAAGGGACTTCCGTGAAACTATGAAAAACGTTTTTGATTTTATCGCCAAGTTCTCGTTCTACGATATGTCTGATCTCATTGTAGCTGACCGGTCGAACCGAATCCAAACACTTCTGCATCTCTTCTACATATTCCCCCGGAAAGAGGGAAGGGGCGCTTGCAATGAATTGACCTAATTTGATGTAGGTTGCTCCCAAGGACTCGAAAGATTCCCTCAGTGAGATTGCGATTTCTTTATGGTTCGCTTTGCCTGTTGCCAGTTTGGCAAGGATGGATGCTGCCTTTGTAGTAAAGACAAGACTGGAATGTACGACTCGTAAACTTGAGTTCATTCCAAAGGATAGGTAGTCGGAAATGGAATCCATAGGGCAATTTTATGACCCGAGTGAGGTCCGAAAACGAGAAAAATCCCTTCCTTTCCTCCAAATGAATTAGAGTTGCAGGATTAGGTGACCTCTAAAAACTAATCAAATCACCCCCATGAGCCAAGAGAGTGTATTGTACCAAGAGCTAGAAAAGCTCGATTTGAACGAAATCAAGAAGATTGCGACTCTTTGGAACATCCAGAAATTGCCAGGAAAGGACAAAAAGTCCACAATTCTGGGCCTAATGGAGATTTTTCAGAACGAATTTTACCTCAAAGGGGTTTTGGAGAAGTTCACTCCTCTCCAAGTCAACATTCTCACTTCCATTCTCAAGAACAAAGGGGTCATGACCCTGGGGGAAATCTCCCGAAAAGTAAACATCCCTCCTATCAACGTGGAGATGGAACTGAATGTTCTACGCAAATACTACCTGGTCTACCAAAGAAAGAACAGGGAACGTCTTACTAATAATTTAGATAAATACCATGCTTACGATGAGTATCTCAAACTCATCAAAGTAGAATCGAATCCTAAGGGCGAAAAATTCAAATTTTCCATCGAAAAATCTCTGAACAAATCCACTTATGCGGAGATTCCTAACGAGTGGAAAGACGCGACAGGAGCCAAAAAACAAGACACTGTCGAAAACTTTTTAGTCCATGCTCTCTCCAAAGAAGTTCTCCAAAAGGTAATAGATTCTTTAGGCGATTTCGATCGCGATGTGCTTCATAAGATCTACACTCATGGCGGTGTCATTGAAGCGGATACAATCCGTAACTATATCACAGTCAATAGAGGTAAGTTCGAACAATCTATCCCTCTTCTTGCTTCTTTATATCTGATTCGAGACATCTATTATGTGGAAGACAAGTTCATTCGTGTGATTGTCATCCCTAAGGAAATTCTCGATTTCCTTCAGTTCTCTCCGATTTTACCTCCTGTTAAAAAAGGAACTAGAGTTCGTCAGGAAAAAATCAGTGCGAACGGTTTGGACTTCTTCCTAAATGTTAAGAAATTAATTTCCTATATTTCCAGAAAGGGTTTGAATCTGGCTAAATCCGGCAAGATCAAACAAGCGGATCACAAACGCACCGAAACGGAACTACTTTCTCCTGATATCGAAATTTTTCCCGAGAAAAGCCAAGTTTATCAAATCGAACTTATACTTCCCATTTTAAAATTGTTAGGTTACGTCGACATCAAAGGTGAGAATGTAATCCTTACTAGCGAAACCGACGAGTTCCTCAAAAAAGATATTTTCGAGATTATGAAAGTGGTCATTCACGAAGTGAATGAAGCTCGCACAAGAAGACTCAGCCCACCTGAAGTGTTCACTGCGGCGGAAGTTCCTTTTTATGAAAAAGGAATTTTAGACAAAACTGTGAAGCTGATTATGGCTCACGGAAAAATCAATGTATCCGTCATTTTTTCCCATATCGTAAGAGATCATTTGGTATTCGCACCGACTTTTCAAATCAAAACTTACGAAGAAGATCTGGCTGATCTTAGAAAAGAAATTATTTCCGCTATCTTTTACTTACAATTATTCGGTCTTATCGAAGTAGAGTATCCTCAACGAAACCTTAGTTTGGCGGAGTTAGGAAAACATTATTTCAATCACGATCCTCTCGCTACGCTTACGGAAAAAGGCGGGATCACGATCAACCCGGACTTCTCGATCATCGCTTTCCCGGATCGAGTTTCCATCAATGGAATTCATTTATTAAAAGCTTTCTGTGAACTGAAAGATTACGACAGAGTTTATACTTTCGTTTTGACCAAGGATTCCTTCCAGTTGGGAGTACTTCTCGGTTACGAAAAAGAAACTTTCGTTCAATTTTTAAGAGAATCCAGCAAAGCGGAATTGGCGCAAAACCTGCTCTTCTTGTTAGATGATTGGGGCAATAATTTGCCTATCGTCACAATCACGGAAGATTCCGTTCTTCTCAGAACGAAAGATGCTCAGGTGATGGAATTGCTTCTAGGTCAGATCAAAGGTAAAAAATTCGTTTTGGAAGAAGTGAGCCCGACAGGGATCATCATTGAAAAATCGAAGGTGATGGAAGTGATTGCGATTGCAGAGAAGCTCAATATGATCATTCGTCTGAATCGCTGATCTTTTTTGTTCTTAGTTTTTTAACTCGAAAGTTATTTCTATTTTTTCTCCGAAACGATTTCCGGATCTGTTACTTTGATTTTGGATTTGAATTCCCATTTGCGAAAAGGGGACACCGCATCGAGACGTTCCTGAGTCACAAAGAAGAGTCTGTCTCCGTATTTCACTAGTCCGCCTCTGTAATAGGCATATTTCGTTTTGTGATCGATGGTTCCCAGTTCTGTGACTTTATTCCAATCTTCGCAAGTTTTGAGAGAAGGTACCTTCCTTAAATGTAACTCTTTAATTGAATTTTCTTTTACTGCGTCGCGAAGGACTTTTTCCCATTCCATATTCGAATAGCCTTTCTTGCCTTATGTAAATTTCAATTTCATTTTTTAATTTTGCTTCGAAAGAGGAAAAAGACCTCTTGCGGCCAAAAATGCAAAAATTAGACTCAAACCCGCAATAATTCGGAAAGGATAGGGTCCTAAATTCCGAAAGAGAGTGGGAATCCCTCCCCGAATGATTGGGATATTTACGTAGATGATCGCTTCTTTTTCGAAGGGGCTTGCTTCTACGATTTCTCTTCCCCAGGGATCGAAGATTTGAGTCACTCCGGAAACCGCCGAACGTACTATAGGTGTTCCCGTCTCTATGGCTCTCATCATGGCAGCTCCCGAATGTTGGTAAGATTCTCTTTCCGATTGAAACCAAGAATCGTTTGTCAGATTGACGATCAAGTCGGGGGCGGAACCTGTTCCGTATCGTTTCTGCACCAAATCGGGATCCATAACCTCATAACAAATCAATGAAGAGATAAAAAATTGAGAAGTCGAAAGAGTTAGGCCTTCTTTCGGAACAGCTTCCGATTCGAAAAGGGAGACCGGATTTAGGATCAAATCTTCGTTCTCGGAAATCCTTTCGATTAGGTTTCTGTTTGTCCCAGGTATATTTCCGCTTTTAGAGAGTACGAACATCCCAGAGTTTTTACCTTCCTTATGGGAAGAAGCTTCCGGAAATATATTTCTCAGGATCGGCAGGCTCGATTCGAAAGGAAGGTATTCTCCGAAAGGGAGGAGTTTTTGTTTGTAATATCTTTCCACAGATTGCCTTTCGAAATTGAGAAGACCTGCGCTGTTCCTAGTTCCATCATCTAATATAAGTTCATTGAATAGAATGGTAGTGTTTCCCGTTTTGGAAAGGTATTCCAGAATTCCTAAGAATGTGGAAGAATAGGTTTCTTTCGATTCTTCCTTTTGGGATGTTCCATGAAAAGGAACGCTGGATTCGGGAAAAATCAAAAGATCGATCGCTTTAGGAGAACGAAGGATCGCCTCTTTTCCCATATCCAAAACGGTTTGTAATGTTTTGCCTATATATTCTTTATTTTCTCTAAGTTCCAATTTCGCAAAACTAGGATTAGGTTGTATCGCTGCCGCGAAAATTTCCCCTTGGGTCTCAGGAGTTCTGAATAGGACCAGTACATCGTAGGATAAAATCAAAAGAACAGTGCTGATCAGTGCGATATTCAATTTGCGAAATGCAGTAGAAGGATTCGTTTGTTTCCCTTTCGATTTATTTTCTCGATAGATGCGAAAGAAATGGTAGGAGGTTGCTGCGAAAAACCATCCTACCGCACCTAAACCTTCCACTCCCGCCGCACTTGCAAACTGACGTAAGATGGAGTTCCCTCGAAAAAAATCTCCCCAATAGACTGGAAAAATCATAGGGCTCAACCAATCGCTGATCAAGGAAAGGGAAGGGTATCCGATGATAAGGAAAAAGGTGTAAGGAAGTTCTTCTTTTCTGAATCTTTCGAATGCCCATTTTCCTATATAAAAAAAGAAGATTTTATAAAAAGAGAAAAGCCCGTAGACTAGAAAACAAATGCATACTACAGGCCAGCTTGCACCTGTTAAATTTTGTGCGGCAGTGAAGATCCATGTGAATGCGAAGATTGTGATGGAAAAGGAAAATAAAAATCCATAAAACAGGATCGATTTGAAACTTGTTTCCCCGGTGATTGTTTCCAAATGACGGATGAGAACCCAAAGACCTAACAGACTGCATAGACTGGAAGCGATGGGATCTAATCCCAAGGCCAGAAAGATAGTGGCCAAGGGGATGGTGAGTAAAGTTGGGAAAGATTGTTTGTGTTTCAGGATAACTTCCTTAGTTAGAAAAGAATTTTTACTCTGTTAGTTCCTTCATATTCTTTTCGTATTCTTGTCTGCGTGTATATTCTTCCGCAAGTTCTTTGCTTCCTAAGATTTGAGTTCTCATCTCTAATAGTTTTTTTTCTTTTTCTTTCTCAGGTAGGTTCGGATTTTTTCTGAGATATTCCTCTTCTTCTTTGGCGAGTTTTTTCTCTCTTTCCTCTTCTTCCTTCATGTCTTTTAAGACTTTTTCCATCCTTTCGTTTCCGTCTTTTCCAAAGTAACGAATTCGAATTTCTTTTTCTTTTGTATCTCTTTGGCTAGAATCCAATTTGGAAAGTTCTATATTTCTTAATTCCATTTCGGTTTCAAATTTCCCGAACTTAGGTTCTCTAGCTTGTACAGATTCGTAATAGTTGCCGAATGTTTTTTTTCTAAACTGATCGTATTGACGGATCCTTTCGTCTCCGCTTACGTTTTTGGTTTCATCTAAGAATTGTTTTCGATTGAAACTAAATTCGGCAGTGGTTTCTTCTAGGCCGAAAACTAAGTTTGCATCGTCATTGGAAAAAAATTTCCTTCTGAAGTTTTTCACCAATTCGTATTTTTCTTGGTTGGAAATATCTTTAGGAGTTTCGAATTGAACCATTGCTTCTTCGTAACGAAGGTATCCGTTCAGGAGGGTCATCAGATGTTTTGCTTCTTCTTCCGAATATTGGTTTTTTAGGAAAGCTTTGATATATTCATTGCATTGTTCTCTGGTGCTTCCTTCCGGGCATTGTCTTCTGAGGGTCCAAAGTTCGGAAACCAGATTGATTTCTCCCGATCTCACTCTGTCCATGATCTCGTCGAATCGGAGAAATCTTCCATCAGGTTGAAATAGATTTTTGGAACTTTCCAAGTAGTAGGGATCGACTTCGAATCCATCTCCCGAGCTGGAAAAATAAGATTGAGCTTTGTCATTTGGATTCTCCTCTTCGTTTTGGGTTTGTTCCGGGCTGCCGGAGAAGACTTTGATTAGGATCAGAATGAGAACCAAAGCAGAAAGAGAGGAGAGTAAGATTAGGATTAATTTTCTATTCATAACGATAAGATACAAAGTTTACAGCAGACAGTGGGGATTGGCAAGCAAATGCCGAGCTTTCTATATGCAAAAAAAAGGCCCAAAGCATTTGCTTTGAGCCTCTTCGAATCGAAGGGATTTGCGTTTATTGATTCGCTTTCATGTTTTTTCCCATATCAAGATAGAAACCTTCTACGTCGTACCAAAGATTTCCTGATTTGAGAGTGTTGGATACTTGCAAGTGGTCGATACCAGTGGTGAAGATTCCGTAAGAAGGACCACCTTTCCAAGTTCCCCATTTTTGAGATGAAAGTGGAACTAAACCATCGTTAGTGATTCCTTGTCCTTGGAAAAGACCACCAGCTGCACATGCAGGGTGAAGAAGTCCCATCAGAGGGTGTTGGATGAGGTCTGGAATTGTAATGCTGGAACCGTAAGAGAAGTATTTCACTCCAGATGCGTTTGGCGTTGCCTTGTTGAATGCAACAAGACCTTCTTTAGACAAAGAAGTCAATGCTGCCAATGCATTTTGTTGGTTGGTTCCACCGTAAACGATTTTTACCAAAGTTTCTACGATCACTGCTACGAAAGGTTGGATCCAGCTAGGGAGTACACCTTTTACGATATCAGCAATAGGAGAACCGTAGTGAGGAGTATTGAGAGTCGTTAAACTTGCTGTTTTAGAAGAAAGTCCTAAGTTAGAGATTGCATAACGAGTGTCCAATCCACCTTGAGAGTGTCCAAGGATATGGAATTTTCCAGTGTAACCGGAAGATGCTGCATAAGAAAGAACCAAAGTTTTGAATTGGTTTCCACGTACTTCGTTTGAGTTCGCTGCAGATTTAGAAGGAGCATAAACCGTTGCTCCTTGGCTTCTTAAGTAGTCATCCATTCCACCCCAATAGTTGATGATGCTGATGATACCACCTGAATTAGATCCCCAGCCAAAAAGACCGTGAGAAAGAACAATTGGATATGTTCCTGCAAGTGGTTTAGAAGAAGAGCCTGAGCTCGCAAAAGTAGGAGCAGTCAAGAAAGCTGCAACAAATAGGGCTAAAATTGCCTTACGATTCATATATTTTTCACCTCTGAATTTTCTAAGGAGAAAGTGTGTCAGATTATGACATGGTGTGCAAGGATTTTTTACACATGTGCCACTGATTTTTGAAAAAATTGTGGTACCTACCACGGATTATCATAAAAAATGCTATAAATGACATAAAATATTGGAGGAAGCAGATACTATAGAAGGTAGGAGTGCTTGTTCCTAGAGAACGAAGGAAGTTTCCCCAGGATTTCATTTTGATTTTGTAAGTTTATTTCACCAATTTCCGGTAGCGAACATAAAATCGTTCGAAATCGGAATGATCCCAAAAGGAAACCGCATCGGTATTTGCCAAAATGGCGCGCAGTTCAATGGCAAGGATTTGTTTTTCTTTGCACCAAAGATCCACATCTGCAAGAAGGGATTTCATATATCCCTTTTTCTTTTTGCCGTTTTTGGTCACCGCCAGATCGATAAATAAAGATCGTTCTTCTACCAAATGGGGTTTCTCTTCCAGCCTGCCGATGATGAGGGAAACTAATTCTTCTTCCTGACTGGGACCTTTTTCAAAGATTCCTTTCATATACACTTTCCCGGAGCCTAGAAGTTTAAAATAGATGTCTGTGAATTTTGTGGCCGCTCTCGGCCGGATGCTGAATACACCGTCTAAGGAGAGTTCATTTACCAAACGAAAGAACTGATTCACCAGTTCGATCGTTTGGTTTCTATCCGATTCTTTTAATTCTCTAAGAAGCACTACACCATTCTGTCGATGAGGTAGGATTTAATGGATGATATTGCGATTCTTTCCTGCTTCATGGAATCCCTTTCTCTGATGGTAACGGTTCCATCTTGCAAACTGTCGTAGTCTACAGTGATACAGAAAGGAGTACCGATTTCATCGTGGCGGCGGTATCTTTTTCCGATGGCACCGCTGTCATCATAATCCGCATACCAATGGTTTCTTAGATCTTGGTAGATTTCTTTCGCTTTTTCATCCAAACCGTCTTTTTTCATTAGAGGGAAAATGGCGACTTTTACGGGAGAAACTCTTCTTCCGAAATGAAGAACCGTTCTAATTTCGTCTTTCTCCAATTTTTCTTCTTCGTAAGCATCGCATAACACTGCGAGGAAGAGTCGATTGAGTCCAAGAGCAGGTTCTACCACGTAAGGAAGGTATTTCTTTTTACCATCCAAGTCGTTGTATTTCATATCTTCCGAAGAGAATTTTTCGTGTTGGGTTAGGTCGTAGTCGGTTCTGGATGCGACCCCCCAAAGTTCTCCCCATCCGAAAGGATATTTGTATTCGATGTCGCTTGTGGAATCACTGTAAAAAGAGAGTTCTTCTTTTTCGTGTTCTCTGACTCTTAGGTTTTCTTTTTTCAGACCTACCACATTCACAAGCCAGTTCATGCAATAGTCTACCCAGTATTTGAACCATTCTTTCTGAGTTCCTGGTTCGCAGAAAAATTCCATCTCCATCTGTTCGAATTCTCTCGTACGAAAAATGAATTGGCGCGCCATGATTTCGTTACGAAAAGATTTACCTACTTGGGCAATTCCGAAAGGAACTTTTTTACGAGCGATTTGAGCAATGTTTTTGAAATTGATAAAGATACCTTGCGCCGTTTCAGGACGAAGATAAATGTCGGTAGCTCCTTCTTCCGAGGCACCGTGAGAAGTTTTAAACATCAAATTGAACTGGCGGGCTTCCGTAAAAGTTCCTACTGAGCCGCAAGTAGGGCAGGCATATTGTTTTTCCAAAATGCGCGCAGTCAATTGCTCTAAGGTTTTTCCTGTAGCGGCACCTTCTCCTTCCTTATCTTCCAGGAACTTATCGACACGAACTCTGGCTTTGCATTTTTTACAGTCCATAAGAGGGTCGTTGAAATTGGAAACGTGGCCGGAAGCTTCCCAAACACGAGGGTGAAGTAAAATGGAGGAATCCAATCCTAAAACATCATCTCTGCGGTGGACAAAATATTCCCACCAAAGTCTCTTTAGGTTATTTAATACTTCCACTCCGTTCGGACCATAGTCAAATGTATTGGAGAGTCCCCCATAAATTTCAGATCCTGGGAAAACAAAACCTCTCCTTTTGGAGACTGCGACGATGGGTTTGAGTGACTGTTCTTCTTTCTCTTTCGGCTGTGCCATATCCGCCAAATTTTTTGTTTTCCATGAAAATTCAAAGTATTTTCCTTGAGAATGTCACCGAATGAACTCTGTAATTTCTAACCGAATGTCTCCCTGGATGCTGACAGGACTCAGTTTGCTGATTTGGATGTCCCCCATGTTCGATTTGGGGATTTTCTTCTCCATCGGAGTTTTATTTGCGTTTCCTCATTCTCTTCTGCTCAAGAGAAAAGCTCTGGCGATCATCTTAATCTATGTATCTTCTTGGATTCTTTTTTATCCTTTGGAGCTATTGCATCGTTTCGGACAGGAATGGGAGACCTTCCTCAATACAAAACTTGTGGAAGAGGATTATTCCTCCTTAGCCAAACTGGGGATTGTATTCTTCGTTGCCGTTCTTTTGTTTTTCAATTATGTGCATTCTTCTTCCCGGCAGAACCGTCGGGAAAAAATAAGAAATGAAAGTTATAAGCAGCGTTTCCCGGATCTTACCCGTCCGAAAGGAAAACCCATCAAGGATTCCCGATTCGATACATTTCTTCTGGTATTTTTTCTTTCTTTGTTTTTGACCTTAGGGCTGCATCTTCTGCTCGAAAAAATCCATCCGAGTGCCGCTAGAAATCAAATGGCTCCTTTGTCCGAGCTATTTCAGTTTTATTTCAATTATCTAACTTCCAATGCGATCCTGCTTCTTTCTTTTTCTAAACACAAAACTCCTTCTTTGTTTTCCAGATGGTTCCTTCGTTATCAAAAAGGAATTCGTTTGAGAGAGGCTTGGAAACAAAGTTATCTGAAAAATGAAAAATTCCCTTTTTTAAAGGAAATTGAAATCAGAAAAAGAGCATTCTTTCGCGATCGGATTTTACCGGGTTGGGGACATGTTTATGTAGAAGACTATTGGAGAGGATTCCCCATCCTGTTCGTCTCTCTTCTTCTTTGGTTGTTTTTTGCCGTTTGGACATTCTCTTATATCAGTCCCATCTTCGGATTACAATTCTTAGGTGGAATGGGGTTGAAACCCGGGATTCCTGACAAAGATTTTTTCATTACTTCACAAAACATCGCTTATTCTATAATGACCGTTTTGGGACTAGTGCTTTTATACGGTTATTCTTCCCATCTTTTAGGAAGAACTTTCTCTTTGGAGAACTTAGGCCTTAAAAAAGCGGGAGACAAAGAACTGGATCCCGTTTTCGAAGCGGGAATCAGAAGAGGGTTTCGAAATACTCTTCCCGTCTCTTTACTACTGCATTTGATTTTGATCTGTCTTGTTTTTATCATTCCTGTCACTTTGCAAAGATCCTCACAGAAAAAAGACAAAAGCAGTGAAAAATCGAATCACTTTCAGCCGGAGAAAATGGAGTTTTATTTCATCGATCCCAATGTTCCCGATCAAATGGAAGGTTTGAACGGGGGAGTCATTACGGGAAATGATGCCAAAGATGAGAAACAGGGCGAAAAGATAAGCAATGAGAAAACTGCAGATAACGGACCAAAGGCGGGATTCGTAAAAAGAATCAAAGGTAAAAAAGTTCCTCCCACATATTCCAATTATATTTCCGCAAAGATGAGAATTCCTGAAAGTTATATGGATTATTGGGCCAACGCTCCTCATCCATACTCCAGTGTGGTCGCTTATACGATCACTCAGGAAGGAGACATCATCGATATAGAAATGGTGGAAGGATCTTCCTATCCCGATCAGGATCTAAAAACATTACAATTGATTGAAAATTTAGGACCTCTGCTCCCTCCTCCGAATACAAAGAGCGACATTCGAGTGACTGAGCTTTTTTGGAACGGTCCGATTGATCCTGAATTCGTTCCCACTCCCTTGCAGAAAGAAATGATCAATCTTTTCGACGGCAGATATATGGAGGAACTTCCAGAATGAAAGAAACTCCTATCGGATTTACCGAATACATGATCGGAGCACTCACGATCCTTCCTTGGGCCTGTGTGGTATGGAAGGCATATCCTGAGAAAAAAACGGTTCGATTGGTCTCGGGAATTTTGATCGCATTGACACTCGGATGGATTTCCACTGAAATCATCACTTGGCTTCATCCGATTCTTTGGCCTGAAACAGATTTCAATCCTAAGAAGAAAGTAAGTATGTTGACTCAGACGGTTCATATTGCATTCATCCAAGCGGGAATTATGGAAGAGAGCGTGAAGATTTTATTTCTTCTATTTCTTACCGCTGCTTTAGGTTACGATTATAAAGAGAAAAAATTTCAGCCTCAAGTGGTGTTGTTTGCGGCGTTTATCGCTATGGGCTTTTCTTTGATCGAAAATTCCCTTTATATAGCAAGAGAGATTCCTGATAAAAAGATCGCCATCTTTATCGGAAGAACGATTCATTCTTCCAACTTTCATTTATTGATCGATCTTTGTTTCGCCTTGTTTATGTTGAAATCCAACGACAAGGAAAAAACGGATAGAATCACATATTTACTGTTAGCTTTTGTTCTGGCGGTTTTGCAACACGGTGTGGTCGATTTTCTTTTGATTCCTGGAGCGACTTTCGGCAATTGGATCGCCACAGCCATGTTTGTCGGAATTTGGGTTTGGATCGTAAGAGACTGGCGGATCTATGTAACCGCCTATTTACAAGAAAGAAAAACCCTGATCCCCGCTTCCGAATATTCTTCCCAATCCATTTGAAAGCTTCTCACCTTCGGGATTTCCGGATGATTCCAAATTTCTCCCCAAAATTTAGGAACTACTTCTTCCGGAGCTCCCGGTTGGATTGCAAAGTAACGACCGTTTTGCGCTTTTATATGCACAATCTCTAATCCAGGCAAAGCCTTTTGTTCTGGCGAAACGGAATAACCCAATAAGAAATCGTATAAACCTGTTTCGTCTTTTTCATAATTGAAATAAACGGCAAAGAGTGGATCGAATTTACGAATGACTTCTAGTTTTTTAGGAAGATCTTGTTTGTAGAACTCGGAATAAATCGCCGGAATTTTTATATCTGCTTCTCCCGGTGCATTTGAGGTTCTGATTTTCAAACCCATAACCGTAAAAGGTTCTGTGGATACGAGAGGTTCTCTCATGAGTGGCATTGTGAAAAAATATTCCCCCCAAAACTTTCTGCAATCATTTCCTAATTTTTTTCTTGCCTTCTCGCAATTCCTCATGACTATGGTAAATACTCCTGGTGATAATGGAGAGAAGGCCATACCCGTTCCCATTCCGAACACGGAAGTCAAGCTTCTCATCGCCGATGGTACTATTGGGTTCGCTCAATGGGAGAGTAGGACATTGCCGGGTTCGTCATTATCGTAATAGAAAGCGTTCATGTAAGTGAGCGCTTTTTTGTTTGTGGGCGTCCAAATTGACCGGCTAATGTCCTGCGACTCGCAGTAGCGGTCGCTGCCTCAAAAGTAGAGCAAGGTGTCTTGCTCTACTTTTTCCGGCATGATTGCCGGGTTAGCAATTATAGCCTTAACGAAAAAGCCAGCCGAAAGGTTGGCTTTTTTTATTTGTTCAGCATAGTAAGCATGAGAGCGAACCCATACTAGAAAAAGTCTGTTCGCGAAATGGGTGAGGCTTCAGTAGGAAGCCGAAGCCTGCTAGGATTTTTCGTAAGAAAAATAGGGGGGTGAACACGGATGATCGAGCAAGGCTCGGACAGGCACCCGCGGAGCGGAGCGGTGCCTGGGGGTGGAAGTAGGACATTGCCGGGTTAGTCATTATTGAATCCGAAAGCGTGGTCATTAGATCACGCTTTTTTTATGCCCGAAGGTTTTGTGTAATCGGCTAATGTCCTGCGACTCGCAAGCGGTCGCTGCGGATTGGCATATTGCCGGGTTAGCACTTATAACTCAAATCCATTGTAGGAACTCCTACAAAAATCCTTTCCAAACTTTTCTTTTTCTACCAAAAAGGATCTAGGTAGAAATTTCAAAAAAATGAAACGAAATCTTTCTCTGTTTGTGTGGGTGCTTTTATCCGTCGTTTTTTTGCAGGATTGTAAAAAGGAACTCAAAGGAAGCGAGGAAGATGCGCTTTTGCTCTCCGCACTTGCAGAGACAAATGATGCAGTTTGCAACGTATCTTCTAACGGAACTTCCATCGGAACCGTAACCGCTATTCAAGCCACAGGAGTTTCTTTATATCTGACTGGAACCGCATTGGGAACATACACAGTTGCAGCAGCCAGAGCACCAGGACTAACCACTGCTAAAACAATCACATTTCATAATCTCCCTGCATCGGGAGTGACTCTCCGTGCATATTCCGGTTCAGTTTGTTCTTTCGATTTGACGAATCCTGTTGTCGCATCCACATCAGCAATTACTTCCTCGTCTTCTTCAGGAACAACTATCTATACAATCTTCACACCTGGAGATTATTTTTTTAGTGTAACGGCTGTTTCAAATGCAGCAGGAGCGCTCATCGGCAATATTACAGTTTCCATTGAGTGAATCTGTTGAAAAAAAATTTAAATTTCAGCAAAAATATATTTCCTAACTTTTTCCCTAAGGAACCATTTTTATTTTTTTCTTGTCCAATACCTAGTAACATTACTAAGTTCTAGGAAATAGGTGTAAATATATGATATTCATTCGAAATGTAGCTTTTTTGCTTACCTTTCTGTTTCTTGCAGTCACTGGAATTTCCGCACAAGGAAAAGTGGAAGGAAACGCACTTCGCATCAAAGGCGGCCTTTTTTATGGCGGCGTAAAAACAGATTTTGAAAAAAGAAACCAAACTTCCGATATCTTTAGTTCAGCGGAAGTCAATCAAGATTGGAAGAACCACCGAGATTTGGATTTGATCAACGGCCTCGGCGTAGATTATTTTCATTCATTAAACTCTGGAGTTCTTTCTAATTTTTTTATAGGGATTCAATTGAATCGTTATGGTAGAAGTTATCAATGGGATTCTTTTTATCCTTTCGGGATCGGTAAAAAAGAAGGCGATTATTCTTTAAATTACACGGATATCAATGCAGGAGTTACTTTAGCTGTAGCACCTGGTTTCCGAATCCTTCCAAAATATGTGATTCGTTCTTTGTCTCAACAGTTGGATGGACAATACTTCGGATTGGGAAATCCTTCCAAGTATGGGTCTCAAACTAGAACGGCAGGAGGCCTTTCCGGGCTTTTGGGAGTGGGTTTTGAATATGATATTTCCGAATCTATCACACTCTTTGCCGATTTGTTAGTGTATGGTCCTTTTCTTTTCCGCTCCAAAGGAGAATACAATAACGAAAAATTCGAAATCGGAAACGGGTTTGCTACATTTTCAACTGCTAATGGTGGTTATACGTTCAGTTCTCAAAAGATATCGTTAGGCGGTAGTTTCGTATTGATGCCTGGACTCAGATTGAATGCGTCTTTGGAACAAGAAAGACTTCATTTGAAAGCGGAATCTCCTTTTGCGTTGAGCGTGACCACAGTCGGATTCAATACTTTGGGAACATTGGGAGAATATGTATCCGCAACTTCCGAAGATCGAATCAAAATCTCTGGAATTAAAATGGGAGTCAGCTACGATTTAGATTTCAAATAGTGAATCTTTTTTTATAAAGTTGCTTGACGAGAGAGCTCTTTGCTTTCATATGGTAAATACTCCTGGTGATAATGGAGAGAAGGCCATACCCGTTCCCATTCCGAACACGGAAGTCAAGCTTCTCATCGCCGATGGTACTATTGGGTTCGCTCAATGGGAGAGTAGGACATTGCCGGGTTAGCACTTATAACCTTAACGAAAAGCCAACCTAA
>NZ_RQHW01000018.1 GCF_004770995.1 Leptospira idonii
CTCCCTTAACTTTTTTTATTACTTTCTTCCGCCTTTCCTTAACTCCATAATTCAACTTAAATGACCAATCTACGGCATAAACACATCCTACCTTATCTATATTCGCATCGAATGCAAGGAATTACATTACATGCATAGATCAATGAGCTATTGTAAGTTGGCAAGAGACTCGATAAATATAAAAAGAATGAACATTCATGAATCATGAGCTGTTTAATTAGAAAGAAAACAATCTTTATGGAAGAAAATCTATTCAATCAACTTGCAAACAAATATGATACGCCGGAAAGAAAAGAATTAGCAAAGATCATTGCCGGTGAAATCAAAACAGAATTAAAAAAATCAAAGAACCAGACCCTAATCGATTATGGATGCGGCACAGGGCTCGTTGGATTAGAGTTAGCCGCACTGGTAGACCGACTGATACTTATGGATTCTTCCGAACAAATGTTAGAGATCACAAAGAAGAAAATTGAAAAAGCGAATCTTCGAAATGCGGAAGCTATCGATTCCGATTTCACCAAAACAGGATCGGATACGAAAGCGGATATCATATTAGTTTCGTTAGTTCTGCTTCATATACCAGCTACCCAAGAAATTCTAAGCCAATTTTATTCAGCTTTGCATCCACAAGGAAAACTGATGATCGTCGATTTTGATAAAAACGAAAACATCAACCATCCGAAGGTTCATAATGGATTCGATCATTCGAATTTAAAATCCCTACTTACGGATGCGGGATTCCATTCTACGGAGATACGAACCTTCTATCATGGAAAAAATATCTTTATGAACCGGGATGCTTCATTATTTCTGTCCATCAGTCAAAAATAGTTAAAAACATTATATTTAAAATTGAGGATGCATAATATATTAGATATTATGCCATATCCTACACAAGGAATTCGTATAACTACGAATTTATGGGCGTCCATTCGCTACCGCCTTTACACAATTAGAATATTTATTCCTGAAATCGCCCCCCTTTCTTGAAATTATTTGACAGGTTCTTCAAAAACAAGCCCTCATAGATAAATTCAATTAAGGAAAAAAGATGAAAAAGATCTTTCTTATTTTACTCGTTGCTCTTTTGGCAAATGCAACAAACTGCGCTATGTTTCGCGAAGGGATTCAGCCTCCGAAAGCGGAAAACCCGATCAACCTCACCAAAGTAAAACCGGGAAAAACATTGGGTTATACGGTTCAATTTTCCGCAGCAGTCAACGGAAACGCTGTGACACCACATCCTGCTTATATCAGCATCTGGAATGAAATCATCGCAAAGGAATTGACCGGCTTAGGAACTTTCAAAGAAACAACTCCTGATAAAAAAGATGCGGATTTATTTTTCGAATGTGAAGTCAAAGACGTAGGAAAAGCAAACATTGGCTTAGCTTTACTCACAGGCTTAACATTATACATTTTCCCTTCCTCTGCATCTACGGAAGAAACTTTAAAAATCAACGTAAAAAACAAATCGGGCAAACTGTTAGGAACAGTGGAAAAAACGGAAGCATCTACAGTATGGCAACAAATTCTTTTGATCTTTGTAGCTCCTTTCGCATTTCCTACTGTAGTTGCGAAAGAACTAAAAAGAGACATCACCCATTCCGCTCTAAAAGAGATCGTCGAAAAAGGCTACATCAACTAATATAAGTTTTATTTTTCTAAAATGAGTTTTTATATCACAAATTTACGTAAAAACTCATTTTATTTTCCCGAATTTAGAATCGCTCACAACTATCTAGGAAAAAATAAAACTCTATTGTTACCTCCGTCGGCAACATAAAGCCCCGTCCTGTCTATATCCATCCCATAAGGATCATTCAATTCCTTATCAGAAAGCCCTGCAGCGTTCCCGGTGAAAGAACCGTTTTGCCCCCAGACTCGAGTGGCGATCGTTGCGTTTCCTTCATAACCTAAAATCCGATGGTTCCCTCTGTCCGAAATATACACATTTCCCGCATAACAACTTACGAACCAAGGATTACTCAACGTGGACGCAGTTGTTCCCACAACATTTGTCGTAAAATTTCCGTTTTGCCCGTACACTCTAGTTGCGGTAGTAGAAATACCCGGGTAAAATAAAACCCGGCTGTTGTTTGTATCCGCAACATATACACCGTCCTCATTTATGCATATCCCTCTAGGATTGTCCAAGGAATCCGCACTAATTCCTCCGTTGTTGGAAGTATTCGAAGTAAAACTTCCGCTTTGTCCGTACACTCTGGTCGCAGTTGTGGATGTTCCGGGATAAAATAGAATACGGTTATTGAAAGTATCCACAATATAAACTCCCGTGGAATCAGTGACGATTCCTTCCGGATTCGCCAATCCATCCGCTCCCGCTCCCACATTTACCGTAGTAAAATTTCCGTTTTGCCCGTACACTCTTGTGGCAGTCGTAGAGGTCCCCGGAAAAAATAAAACCCTACTCCCATATATATCGGAAACATAAACTCCCGTTGCATCCACGGCAATATCCGGAACATTTGCTCCAGGGACTCCGTAAAAAGTATTGTCAGTAACCGAACCAGTGTTTGCTGTTGTGAAGTTTCCTCCCTGACCATAGACTCTGGTTGCGGTTGTAGATGTTCCCGGATAGAACAAAACACGGTTATTTTCCTGATCCGCAACATAAAGACCTGAAGAATCGAGCGCAGGTTTGAAAGGGGAATGTAAACCGTCCGCAGTTGTGGAAATATTACTAGAAGTAAAATTCCCAGCTTGTCCGTACACTCTGGTCGCAGTTAAACTGGGAGGATTAAGTTGAACAACAGTTACTGTATAATTTTTCTGTAAACCGTCGCCGCCAATCACCGTATAGGTTCTAGTAACTGTAAAATCATTTGAAGTTACCCCGCTGACTTGCACCACTCCATCCACCAAAACAACCTCTCCCTCGTGGACAAAACTCATCACCAAAGAAGAGACATTCGAAAAGGAAACAACTACATTGATGTTCTCTCCATCGATCGTCCCAGAAACCTTAGGGGATGTAACGAAAAAGGAAAGGATCTCCGGAAAATGAAACGGGCGGACCTTTGTTCCACAGAGAGAAGAAGCATCCTTTGCCGCAGCTCGAAGGAAAAGGATTTTCAAAAAATCATTACTTCTGGTATCGCATGGATTTTCGAAAACAGGAGATTGGCAGTGGGTAAAGGAAAGGATTCCTGCAACAAGAAGGCAACGGACAAAAAGGAAAAAGATAGAAAAGGAACCTTTTTTCATCTGAATTTTCCGTTACGTTGAACCTATTTTATACAGATTTTGTTTCCAAACGGACGCAGAGTCAATTCTTTACCTCACCCAAACCACCTCCTCTTTTACAAAAATTAGAATAGAAATAAATTGCCAAAATTAGAGATTCCCAAATCGTCACATCATCTTATGAAAGACAAACACTCAGTAAAAACAAAATCGGACGTCATTTTGATCGGTGCGGGAATTATGAGCGCCACTCTAGGAGTTCTACTCAAAGAATTGAATCCCGGTTTGACGATTACCATTTTGGAAAGGTTAGATGCCGCCGCCAGAGAAAGTTCCAACGCTTGGAACAACGCAGGCACAGGCCACTCCGCTTTTTGCGAATTGAACTATACTTCTGAAAAACCGGACGGGCAGATAGATACGAAAAAAGCCCTTCAAATCGCTTCTTCCTACGAACTTTCCAAAGAGTTTTGGGCTTATTTGGTAGATAAGAGAAGAATCCTTCCTCCCGAAAGTTTTATCCATTCCGTTCCTCATTATAGTTTTGTTTGGGGGGAAGAAAACGTGTCTTTCTTGAAAAAAAGATACAATGCTCTTATAAAAGATCCTTTGTTTCAGGAACTTCAGTATTCCGAAGACAGATCCGTGATTTCGGAATGGATGCCTCTTGTGATGCAAGGAAGAGATCCTTACATCCCCGTTGCTGCCACACGCATGGACCTGGGAACGGATGTGGATTTTGGAAATCTAACAAGAGCTATGTTCAAGTATTTGGCTTCTTTCGAGGGAGTTTTTCTCAAGTTTTACGAGGATGTGAAAGATCTGGAAAGAGAACCGGATGGTCTATGGAATTTGACTGCCACAAATCTGCTCACAAAAGAAAAAGAACACCACGAAGCCGACTTCGTTTTTATCGGCGCAGGAGGAGGATCTCTCCCTCTTTTGGAAAAATCGGACATTCCTGAAGCGGAAGGATTCGGAGGATTTCCTGTCAGCGGCCAATGGTTGAGATGTAAAAACCAAGAAGTGATTTCTTCCCATTTCGCAAAAGTTTACGGTAAAGCTTCCGTAGGCTCTCCTCCTATGTCTGTTCCTCATTTGGACACAAGAATGATCAACGGGAAAAAAGAACTGTTATTCGGACCTTACGCAGGTTTCACGACCAAGTTCTTAAAAAAAGGATCTTACCTTGATTTGGTGAAATCTCTAGAGTTTGATAATATATTTCCTATGTTGTCCGCAGGGATGCACAACCTCCCTTTGACTAAATATCTGATCCACCAGGCTTTGCAATCCCACGAAGACAGAATCGAAGCTCTCAAAGAATACCTTCCGAATGTAAAGGCGGAAGATTGGGAATTGGAAGTGGCTGGACAAAGAGTTCAGGTCATCAAAGCGGACGAAGATGAAGGTGGAGTGCTTGAATTCGGAACTGAAGTAGTAGCGGCAAAAGACGGAAGTTTAGCAGCTCTTTTGGGGGCTTCTCCGGGAGCTTCCACTTCCGTGGCAATCATGTTAGAGGTATTAGCTGATTGTTTTCCGAAAGAGATTAAATCGGATGTTTGGGTTTCCAAACTGAAAGAAATGATCCCCAGCTTCGGTGAAAACCTGATCCAAAACCCTCATTTATGTTCTAAGACAAGAGAATACACTCACAGAGTTTTGAATCTTGAGAAACAAGCGCCAGGGACGGTAGCGGATATCCTTCCCCTTTCTCAAAAGGATGAACTGACTAGAAACAGTTAGGGGAAGATAGAAGCGAACGGCCCGGTCGCCGCAGAAAGGCGGCGAGGCGCCCACATAACGTAAATTAAAATTAGGTGGATTGTTTGGGATTTTTTTTAGTTATAAAGAAAGGATCTCATCCAATCTCTTCACAGAATATGTAGCGTGCTCTTTAAAAGGGAAGTTTCCTGTCGGATCGATATAAACGGTTTCCACTCCTGCGGACTTCCCAGCATCCAAATCATAAATATAATCTCCGATCATTAAGGTTTCTTTCGGATCCGCATTCCAAATCCGAAGCAGTTTAAAAATTCCTTCCGGGCTGGGTTTGGGTTCCGCATGTTCTCTGCAAAGAATGGTCTCTTGGGAGAAGTAACGAATTAGATCCGCAGCGTGCAAAGTTTCCACTGCATTTTCAAAACAATTTCTGGTGAGAATTCCCAATTGATTGGCTCCTTCTCTAATTTTGCGAAGAAGGTCATGCGTTCCGGGGGATGCTTGCGCTTGTTTTGCGATCTTCAACTCGATCGCATTTAGTTTTTTGTGTTTTTCCTCCGCTTCTTCCTTAGGAAGAAGTCCGATTCCCGTCAGTATATCCAAATGACCGGGAAGGCCTAATTCTTGTTTAATGGACGAGAAATCGTGCATGGCCAAAGTTAAAGTCCCGTCCATGTCAAAGATCCAGTTTTTTTTGGAGTGAAGAAGTTTCATGGTTACCATGTCAAAACTATCCGAGGAGGTAGTTTATGGAACTATTAAATCTTAAAATACAAGCAGCCATTCGAAAGAAAAGGCAAATGGTTTTACAACGCAATTTCAGAGCAAGACCCCCGAAACGCAGATACAACATTCGATTTTCATAAATGACAAATATAGATTTATTGCATGTTTTATATTTTTTTACAAAAAAACAAAAAAAAATGCATCAACCAACCAAACAAAAATTGGCAAATAATGTTTGCTTTACGATCATATATTTATCTTCCTAGAAACAGGAGAAAAACATGAAGTATGTTAAAATAATATCTGTTTGTATGCTCATTCTGAGCCTTTTCGAATGTAACGGACGTTCCAAGGGAAACGAAGACTTAATTTTAGCCTTAGGATTAAGCAGACTAACAAACGATTCATCCAATTCCACGGCGATTGATGCAAGCTCGGGAGGAATTGCAATTCTCAACCATAGTGTTCGATTGATCATTCCTGCAAATGCACTGCAAGAAAACGAAACAATCAGTTATCGCAAAATCACAAACCTTCCTTCCGAGAAAAACCAAGTAGTTCCCGTACAAGTAGGTTACGAGTTTGCTCCTCACGGTTTACAATTCAATGAACCAGCGATATTGGAAGTTTGTTACGATCATTCCGATTTACATCAAAAAGGTTTCGATGAAAAAACGGTTCAAATCCATTATTGGGATACAAAAACACAAGAATATATCAGTATGGGGGGACTTGTAGATACGGCTGCCCATTGCGTAAGATCCTCCATCTATCATTTTTCCAGCTATTTACTTACGGCACAAATCACAAGTGTAGGAGATAACCCTCCTTTGATCGGAGGTGCAACTTTTTTTCCTTCCACACCTATTGCAGGTTTACCGACTTATGTTCGTTCTAATATCACCGACTTCGACAATGGAGGCTCCATAGCAGGAGTTCTTTTTTACTTCAGAACTGCGGGCAGTTCGGCAGCATTCCAAGCGATAGAAATGCTTCCTGAAACGGAAGATGCATCCGGCAATTTTTACGGGGTATCTCTTCCTGATTATGCAATCACCTCAGCAGGATTAGAATATTATATTAAAGCCTATGACAGCTTGAATAAAAGTTCAACCTTACCGGCGAATGCTCCGATTACCTTCTCTACGAAGACTACGGATTCACCCGATCCAGTTTCTCCGATTCGATTCAATGCTACAATTGGTAATATGGCAGCGGGTTTCTCCAGAGATTTGACGATTCAAGTGAAAGGAGCATCCTCTCCCACTTACTTTCCTGTCATTCCTAGCTCATTCGGTTTTCCAGGAACATCAACTGCCAGCGGTTCCGTGTCCAAAGCAAGTTTAACTTCCATTCGTTATACGGCAAAAAAGATAGGTATCTCTTCTTTTGATGCAACTTATGGAACCCTATCAGTTTCTCAAAATATCAATATATTTCCAGGGACACTCAGCACAATCAAATGGTTAGATGAGAACGGAGTCTTCGTTCCTAATGAACTAATTGTAATGAAACAGGGAGAAGTCAAACAGTTCGATGTACAAGGCTTCGACGCATACAATAACTTCGTAATCGTATATCCTGAATTTACTGTCGATGGAAGCTTCGGTTCATTCGGTACAGGACCGAATGTTGGTAAGTTCACTGCAGGACCAGTTGCTCCGGGAGAATCCGCTGAAGGAAAGATTGTGGCTTCGGTAGGAACCAAAACCGCTGTTCGATTTGTTAAGGTAATTGAACCGACTTATATTTATGCCACTTTTCAAAACAACACCGGCAAAGGAGGAAGGTTAGGATTGAACGTATTCGATGTAAGTCAGCCGACCGTAAAAATAGGATTCGTGTCAGATTTTCTGAATTGGCCTGCCGGTCCAAAATTAGTTGGAGTTGTAGAAGGAACCGGTGCTTTGATGGTTTTTCCCGGTCAAACCATCAACTTCCAAGCGGAACATATGCAATTCACCTTACCGCTAACTCCAATGGAAGGAGTAAGCTGTACAACCTCCATTCCTTCCATAACAATTACAGAAGGAATGGGCAGAGTAGATGTAACGGTTGTTTGTAATTCAGTAGAATAAGGAAATTTCTTGTTTAGGGAGGGTTTTTGATAACCCCTCCCGATCTACTGCCCTTTTACGATTTCAGGAAACGATCGCATCAAATCGAATGCCGAATGATAGAATTTAACTCCATTCTGCTTAGCCCTGACTTTGGGGTTTGGAGACTTCCAATGAAAGAAATTGCAATCGATACGACCACAAGTTTCGACTACAAAAGCGAAAAATTACAAGTCCTCATTCGGAAAAACCAAATCCCAGCACTTCCTACAAATAAAGTTTCATTTCAGTATTCGCATCTTTGTAAGAAGCGATGGAGTCCGATCAAACCAACTAACCTTTGTATTCGATTCGAATCAGGGAGAGATCGTCCGTTGGCTCTCCCGCAGAATGAATAAGTCCGCTTCTCCTACAAATCCGATTTTATTCATAGAAACCGAATTTTCCATGTAATTTGTTTTTCCGTCTCTGTAGAGAATCTGGAACGGGTGTTCTGCGTTCCAAAAATGACATTTCCCGGTATCCTCTTCTATAATCCCTAAAATGGCGGACACAAGCATAGCTCCTTCGAAGCTGAGAAAAAATTGCGAAGCCCCTTATAAATTCCCCTCAGCCATTCTTCAGGAGAATCGGTTCAGGAACGCCCCGTTTTCGCTTAACAGTACGGAATGAACGGTAGAGCCCAATAATCCTGCCGCTCCTTACAGGGATTTTCCCATTGCATCCGCATTCAGATAAATCGTATAATATTTCCCGTCCGAAAATCAAATTCTTTCCGTGATGCATAGATCACCACCTTCTCGGAATCGTTGTTGTTTTTACCTTCAAAAGGCGGATCTTTTCGTGCGCCTCCTCTCTTTTGATGGCTCTTTGAAGATAATAGGTTCCGATTCCCAAAAGGGAAAGAAACAAGCCCTTCCCCGATCACCATGGATGCTTGTCCTCTGGAGGCGAATCTATAGATTCCCCCACCTGCAAAAACTTCCCTCCTTTCGATCCAAGTCCCAAGCAGATTGACACAAATATTCCTTGACGAGAATATAAAATATATTTTATATTCCTCTATGTGAATACAATGACTTTGAGCGCTTTGGCTGAACCCAATCGACTCCGCATCATAGAACTGCTCCGCAAAGACCCCCTTTCCGTGGGAGAAATCGCAGAGAGACTTTTTTTACGCCAACCTCAGGTATCCAAACACCTGAAAGTGCTAAATGAAGCAGGATTGGTAGGAGTGATGCCCAAGGCTCAGCTGCGTATTTACCAACTAGAGACAAAACCTTTCAAAGAATTGGATCTTTGGTTGGAGCCGTTTCGTGACCTATGGGAAAACAGATACGAAGAATTGGATGTTTTACTGGAAGAAATGAAAGCGGACGCAAAAAAAACAGGAATGTAAAGAGGATACCACCATGATGACAAACGAAAAATTAATCATCAAAACACCTTCGGACAAAGAACTAACATGGGTTAGAAAATTCAATGCGCCCAGAGAATTTGTTTTCGACGCACTTACAAAACCGGAGCTCATCCGAAGATGGTTACTTGGACCGGACGGTTGGTCTATGATTGTATGTGATGTGGATCTCAAAGTGGGAGGAGCCTATCGATATGTATGGAGTCATGCAGTCAAAGGAGAAATGGGAATGGGAGGAGTGTTTCAAAACATCCAAAAGCCCGAAAAACTAGTACATACGGAAGTATTCGACCAATCCTGGTATCCGGGAGAAGCGGTGATCACCTCGGATCTAATCGATAAAGAGGAAAAAACGGAACTCGTTGTAACTATGTTATTTGCTTCTAAAGAAGCAAGAGATGTAGTGATTCAGTCCAATATGGAGTCGGGACTCATCGCCAGTTACGATCGTTTGGCGGACATACTCTCCTCCGTTTGAGTTTCGTTTTTTAGAAAATAAAGACGGCATCTTACAAAGTAAAAATATAAGTAAGATGCTGCAAAAACAGACATCCATAAATATAAAACATGGCAATAAAAACAACCCGAGCTAAAGCGAAAAAGAAATCCTCCTCTTCCGGAGAAGTCGTAAAAAAAACGAATCCTACCGCCAAACAGTTCATAGAGAAATTGAACACTTTTCGCTCCGCGGAAGAGTTAAAAAAATATCATCGTTATTTCCGGTTCGACGAAAAATCCAAAACGGGAGATGCATTTATCGGGGTGAGAATGGGAACGGTTTTCGAGCTTGCGAAAGAATTTATTTCCATGGAACCTTCCGAAATCGAAAAATTATTGGAAAGCAGAATCCACGAAGTGAGAGCGGGAGGATGCAGCATCATGGGGAAACAATACAAAGCTCCTCGAACTACGGAAACTCGTAAAAAAGAGTTATACGATCTTTACTTGAAGAGGCATGATAGAATCAACGATTGGGATTTAGTCGACCTGGCCGCATATAAGGTTGTAGGCGGTTATCTATTCGAATTCGAAAAACCCAGAGAAATTTTATACGAATTGGCTCATTCTTCGAACCTATGGGAAAGAAGAACTTCCATCGTAAGCACGCTTCACTTCATCATGAAAAAGGAAACCGAGGATTGTTTTCGAATCGCAGAAATTTTATCGAAAGAGAAAGAAGATTTGGTAAACAAAGCGGTGGGATGGGCTTTGAGAGAAGCAGGGAAAGTGGATCGAAAACGACTGCTTCAATTTTTGGACCAACATGCATCCGTCATGCCAAGAGTCACTTTACGTTATTCCATAGAACGTTTGGAAGAAAAATTAAGAAAACACTATCTATCGCTCAAAAAAACTAACCATAATTAACTGTAAATAAATCTACACAGAGATTCCGAAAGAGTCGGAGACTTTTTTGGGGAACCACGGGTTGGTTTTGTTCTTAGCGGTGGCTTCGGCCAAGGATGACCGAAGCTCGTTCATCAGGACAGGAGATCCTGCAAAAAAGGGCAGGTATCCATCGAACCTTTTAACCGTTCGATTGCAATTGAGCGATGATTCCTTCTTTGCGATAATTCTCCTTATAGCGAGCATAATTGGCAGAAGTGCGAGTGATGATCTCTCTGTCTTTTTCCGTGATATCCCTGACGATTTTAGCAGGGCTTCCCATCACAAGCACCCCCGGTGGAATTTTTTTTCCGGGAGGGATGAGGGAACCGGCTCCCACAAACGACCATTCCCCGATTTCAACATCATCCATAATCATAGCTCCCATCCCCACAAAAGAATGATCTTTGAGAGTGCAGCCATGAATGGTGGCATGATGGCCTATGGATACATAATTTCCAATATGAACCGGATAGAGATCCCTGGCGACATGAACGAGAGTCATATCCTGAATATTCACATGATTGCCAATTTTGATGAAATTGACATCTCCTCGAAGCACACATTGAAACCAGATGGAAGATTCCTCACCGATCGTGACATCTCCCATGACGTCGGCAGTGGGGGCGACCCAGGCGGATGGGGAAATGATAGGCGTTTTGCCTTGAAAAGTATAAATCATACGTTTAGAACTCCCCTACTCATGACAATCTCAAGCCTTTTCGGATTTTAGCTTGCGTTTTTAGCTTTGTGCGAGCTATCGTAGTCTTAGATTCCATGGAATCCCAATCTCCACAACGCAATTTTTCTCAAAAACCTTTTCTTAGGAAATCTTCATGGCTATAGAAATCAAAGTCCCCGAGATGGGGGAATCCGTAACCGAAGCAACAATCAGTGCTTGGACCAAAAAAGAAGGCGACTCAGTAAAAGTAGACGAAGTGCTCGCCATCCTCGAAACCGACAAAGTCTCGTTAGAGATTCCTGCTCCCGTTTCCGGTGTTCTGAAAAACATCAGTAAAAAAGTAGGCGATGTAGTTCATGTAAGAGACATCTTAGGTGCCATCGAAGAAGGTGCGGTAGCGGCCGCTCCTGCAGCATCCGCTCCTACCCCTGCGGCAAGTTCTTCTCCTGCCGGTTCCGGAGCGACAAACGAAGAACTCCCACCTGCAGCCCGTAAGTTGATCGACGAAAACAAGTTAGATGCTTCTAAAATCAAAGGAAGCGGACGAAACGGTCAAATCACTAAAGAAGACGTTCTCGCTTTTATCGATTCTCAAAAATCGGCAGGTTCTTCCAACGGAACTTCCTCCAAAGCGGTGCAAACTCCTGAAATCGCAAAACAAGTTCCTGCCGCAGCAAGAAATGCAGGGCCTCGTGAATCTGTTGTTCCGATGACGAAGCTTCGTCAAACAATCGCTAGTCGATTAGTTCAGGCACAGCAAACGGCAGCCATCCTTACCACTTTCAACGAAGTGGATATGAGCGGAATCATGGACCTTCGCAATAAGTACAAAGAAAAGTTCAAAGAAGTTCATAATGTAGGTCTTGGCTTCATGTCCTTATTTACGAAAGCGGCAGTCGCTGCTCTCAAAGCTTTCCCTGCCATCAACGCAGAGATCCGAGGAACAGACATCGTTTATAAAAACTTCTACGACATCGGAGTCGCAGTCGGCGGTCCGAAAGGTTTGGTAGTTCCGATCGTTCGGGATGCAGACCTTCTCAGTTTCGCACAAGTGGAAGCTGAAATCGCTAGACTTGCAGGAAAGGTCAAAGACGGAAAACTCGCTTTGGAAGATATGGAAGGAGGAACTTTCTCCATTTCCAACGGAGGAGTTTACGGTTCCATGATGTCCACTCCGATCCTCAATCCTCCTCAATCTGCCATTTTGGGAATGCACAACATCGTCAAACGTCCGGTTGTTGTGAACGATGAAATCGTGATCCGACCAATGATGTATCTGGCTCTTTCTTACGACCACAGAATCGTAGATGGAAAAGAAGCGGTGCAGTTCCTAGTGAAAATCAAAGAATCTGTAGAAGATCCTACACGTCTTCTCTTCGAAGTATAAAGGCAGTTTATGGAAAATTATGATGTAGTCGTAATCGGTGCGGGTCCAGGCGGTTATGTGGCCGCCATCCGTGCCGCTCAATTGGGCAAAAAAGTAGCAATCATCGAAAAAAGAAAAACTCTAGGAGGAACCTGCTTAAATGTAGGTTGCATTCCATCCAAAGCACTTTTGGATTCTTCCGAAGAATACGATAAAGCAAAACATAAACTAGGTGATCATGGAATCACGATTTCTTCCGTCAAAATCGACATCAAGAAGATGATGGAAAGAAAAGAAAAGGTAGTGAACGAAGTCACTTCCGGCGTCGACTACCTGATGAAAAAAAACAAAATCACCCGTTACCTGGGTTTGGGTAAATTCGTTTCCAAAAATCAAATCCAAATCACTTCGGAAGACGGAAAATCGGAAACCATTTCAGGAACGAACATCATCATTGCGACAGGTTCCGTTCCGATCGAAATCCCTCCTCTTCCTGTAGACGCTAAAAACATCATCACATCCGACCATGCAATCTCTCTAGAATCGGTTCCTGAACACCTAATCATTGTAGGTGCAGGAGTCATTGGACTGGAGTTAGGTTCTGTTTGGGGCCGTTTAGGTGCAAAGGTAACCGTAGTAGAACTGATGCCTCGCCTTTTCGGAAATGCAGACGGAGCTACAGCTTCTCTTACGCAAAGAATTCTGGAAAAACAAGGAATCAACTTCCTATTCGAAACCAAAGTCCACGGAGCCAAAACCAAAGGGAAAAAAGTGGAAGTGGAAATCGAAGATAAGGAAGGGAAAAAATCCGTTCTGGAAGGAGACAAGGTTCTGGTATCCATCGGAAGACGCCCGAACACGGACGGACTCGGTGCCAAAGAAATAGGAATCGAATTCACCGAAAGAGGAAGAGTCAAAGTCAAACCGAATCATTTCCAAACAAACGTTCCTAATATTTATGCGATCGGTGACGTCATCGACGGACCTATGCTGGCCCACAAAGCGGAAGACGAAGGAATCGCGGTGGCGGAACTCATCGCAGGTAAATCCGGCCATGTCAACTACAGAGCCATTCCTTCCATCGTCTACACTTGGCCGGAAGTGGCTTGGGTGGGACTAGGTGAAGAGGAACTTAAGAGCCAAGGAATCGATTACAAAGTAGGCAAGTCCTTATTCAAAGCGAATGCGCGTGCGAAAGCGATGAACGAACCGGACGGACAAGTGAAAGTTTTATCCGATAAAAAAACAGATAAACTTTTAGGAGTCTACATCGTAGGTCCTCGCGCTTCCGACATGATTGCGGAAGTAGCAGTTGCATTCGAATTCGGCGCCAGTGCGGAAGACATCGCACGATCCACTCATGCCCATCCGACCCTTTCCGAAATTTTAAGAGAAGCCGCTATGGATGCGGATGCGAAATGGTCCATCCATTCCTAAGGAGACAAAGAAATGACTAGAGAACAGATGACTAGTTTATACGGTGATAACGTTGTCGTATTGGAGGAGTTATACGAACAATTCAAACAAGACCCCTCTTCTCTTTCTGCGGACTGGGTTCACTTCTTCCAAGATTTGGAAAGAAGTTCCACCTCCAACGGGAATGGGTTCAATGGAAACGGATATGTAAATTATTCCTCTTCCGAACACAGAAAAGACTCCTCTCTCAGCGATTTCGGAATCATCAACCTCCTCAATGCCTACAGAAGACAAGGGCACTTGGCGGCCAACTTAGATCCGTTAGGGATCAACAAGCCGAACAGAGAATTTATCGATCTAAAAATCCAAGCCCTCAAAGCAACGGACTTGGAAACGGAAGTAGATTCAGGTGTTGCCAATTTGGGAAAAACCAAATTGAAAAACGTAATCGATTGGTTCGAAAAAACATACTGTGGATCGATCGGATGCGAACACTACTATTTGGTGAACGACGAAGAAAGAGAATGGCTCCAAAACAGAATGGAACCTATCGCCAACCACGAACCTATCTCTAAAAAAACCGCATTACGTTTGTTTGAGAAACTCTACCAAGCGGATACTTTCGAGAACTTCCTGGCAAAAAAATTCGTAGGTAAAAAAAGATTCTCCCTAGAAGGGGGAGAATCCATGATCCCTATGCTAGACACTCTTGTCGAAGAAGCGGGAAGCCATAAAATGGATGCTCTTGTCATCGGTATGGCGCATAGAGGACGGCTCAACGTACTTGTAAACGTCATTCAAAAACCGGCAGGTCTGATTTTTGCCGAGTTCGAAGAAAAACTCAACCCCGGTCAACTCGGTTATGCGGACGTAAAATACCACTTAGGTTATTCCAACAACATCGCCACTCATTCCGGGAAAGAAGTAAAACTCTCTCTTGCATTCAACCCTTCCCATTTGGAAGCTGTAGATCCTGTCATCGCAGGTTCCGTTCGTGCCCGCCAAGAAATGGCAAAAGATTTGGACAGAGCCAAGTTTATGCCTGTCGCCATCCATGGAGATGCCGCCTTCGCAGGACAAGGTGTAGTTGCGGAAACTTTTAACATGATGAACCTGGACGGTTACACCATCGGGGGAACGTTCCATATCGTAATCAACAACCAAATCGGTTTCACGACTCTACCGAACGAATCGCGTTCCACATTGTATGCAACCGATCTTGCGAAAGGTTTCCAAGTTCCCATCTTCCATGTGAACGGAGACGATCCGGAAGCAGTTTACCGAGTCACAAAACTTGCGTTAGAATATCGTCAAAAATTCAAAAAAGACGTCATCATCGATTTGATCTGCTACAGAAGACTGGGACACAATGAAACGGACGAACCTAGTTTCACTCAACCTCAGATGTACGACATCATCAAAAAACATCCTAAGACAGTCACCTTGTATGAAGCAGCTCTTCTCAAAAGAGGAGACATCACAGAAGACGAAATCAAATTCATTAAGGATGGGATCACAGAAGGTTTGGAACTTTCCTTCAAACAAGCGAAAGAAAAAGACACACGCATCACCGTAGACACTCTCGGAGGTGTATGGTCTCGTTATTCCAAAGAACCTTTGGATTCCGATGTTCACACACAATTATTACAACAGCAATTAGGTGGAATCGTAAAAGCGGTCACAACCATCCCGGAAGGTTTTACTGCGAATCCGAAACACATTAAGGTTTTGGAAGACAGAAAAAAAATGGGAGCGGGAGAACTGCCGATTGATTGGGGTTTTGCGGAAGCTCTTTCTTTCGGATCCATTTTGGAAAACGGATTCCCTATCCGACTCGCAGGACAAGATGCGCAAAGGGGAACATTCTCTCACAGACACGCAACTCTGTCCGATATCTCCAACGGAGCCAAAGCGACACTGCTCAATCATATCAGCGACAAACAAGCGCGCATCGATATCATCAACTCTTCTCTGTCCGAATATTCTTGTTTGGGTTTCGAATACGGATACTCTTTGGCCGACCCTAGTTCTCTCGTTCTATGGGAAGCACAGTTCGGAGACTTTGCTAACAACGCACAGGTGATCTTCGACCAATTCGTATCCAGTTCCGAAATCAAATGGCAAAGGATGAGCGGACTTGTTTGTCTTCTTCCTCATGGATATGAAGGCCAAGGACCGGAACACTCTTCCGCTCGTTTGGAACGATTTTTACAACTCTGCGCATTGGACAATATGCAAGTGGCAAACCTGACCACACCTGCTCAGTATTTCCATATCTTGAGAAGACAAATCCTCCAAAGCTTCAGAAAACCTCTCATCATCACCACGCCTAAGTCCCTTCTTCGTCTGAAAGATGCAGCTTCCAGTTTGGAAGAACTAACAACCGGGGCTTTCCGAAAAATTCTACCGGACCCTGTCGCCAAACCGGAGAAAGTCGAAAAATTACTTTTCTGCTCAGGAAAAGTATACTACGACCTTCGCAAAGCGGTAGATACGGAGAAAAAGGAAAACGTGGCGATCGTGCGAGTGGAACAACTCTATCCTTTCCCTGAAACACACATCAAACAGATGATCGCAAGTTACTCCAAAGCAAAACGATTTGTTTGGGTTCAGGAAGAGCCGAAAAACCAAGGTGCTTGGTCTTTCATTCGAGACCGCATCGAAGGAGTTCTACCGGAAAACAAAAGACTTCATTATGCCGGCAGATCCGAATTCCCAAGCCCTGCTTGCGGTCACGTAGTCACTCACTTGAAAGAACAAGAAGAGTTGGTGAAAGACGCAATCAACTAGTCGAGATCGTTTCTAACTCTCGTTCGTTCAGGACTTCCTGTCATGACGAACGAGTTTCGGCCATCCTTGGCCTTCACCACCGCTAAAAACAAATCTCTCCGGTTTAAGAATAGAAAACAAACATCTTACTTTTGTTTGGTTGTAAGCTACTATTTACCAATAATTTATACAAGCCCGAAGAAACAAAGATGCTTCTCCCGGTGACGAAGGCATGGATGCCGGAGTTCGGGAGTCGAAACAGGAAGTTTCGCGACCGAGAGCGTGAAGTGTCTTTGTTTTGGCGCCATCTCCGGCTCTCCCTCGACGAGGGCGCTCGGTCGATCCGGGGCGCATGGAAATCAAAATCTTTCCTGCAAGCTTCCTTTTTAAGATTCACCTAGTGTGAATGAAAACAAACAACTTCGATTGAGGTTCTTAAAACAAGGAAGGAAAACTATATAACCGTTTCATAATTTTCTATCTTCCGACGAACATGCGATCTGCGAATCACAGATGCGAGTGCACTCCACCAAAGAACCGTTTTTCATAGCAGGCTGTCGAAAAGCATGTATAAATAGGAAAAATCTCTCTCTTTGCATACAATTGGATCTGCATTCTTTTTTCTCATCACAATCGGTGACCCATGTGTTTTCCGGTTTTTGATTGTAGTAATACAAATCTTTCCATAACTCTTGCTCTGCCGATAAACTCAGAGAAATCAAACACATCAAAAAGAAAACACGTAACATACTCTACCGCCGAATCTCAATACAACTCAAATGATAAAAGGCTCATTTCGAAAGGGCAAGTAAAAACAATGGCAAAAAAAATTCACAAATCCATTTTTACGAACGAATCCTTAGCAAAGAAAAGGAACAAAAACAGGGCAAAAAGGTGAAAACATTTGAAAAAAAAATTTAAAAAGAGGAAAGCAGGTTTTCAAAGAGGACAAAGTCGGATAGATGGAAAGCATTGGGTGGCGGGTTCAGAACCCCACCCTCAATCAGGGCGGGGAAAGTATACCCTCCCCAACCTCACCTAACAAACACAGAAGAGATAATTCAATCGAAAGGCTGGGCTAAAATTCCTTTTCCCGTAGAAACATCGTAGGAAAAAATTTCTTGAGGAGATTCCGTTTCTATCTTTTTACCTTTGATACCTTTCTCTTCTTTGGAAGAAGGAGAAAGGACCTTTTTTACGATTAAGGAAAGATTATTTTTTCCGGTGTTATAAAGAAGTTTTCTGAAAACATAACCCGGTGGAAGTATATCAACTAACTCTTCTTTATCGGGATCGTAAACATAAACTCTTTTTACATCCCTATGGTTCAAAACCCCGTCTTTATTACTGTCTTCGACTGCTGCAAAAATCAGAAGTTTTTTCTCTAAACTCAAAGAATGTTCTTTAGGCTCATCTATATTATTGGAAAGAATTTGTTTGGAAAATTCCCCAGGGAAATAATCCCAAACATATACGTTTCTAGGAAAAAACTTTTTAACAGAACCGGTCTTTAAATTTACTGAATATAAATTTCGAGCATGGCCGACGATTCCTTCCGGGCCGAACCCTCCCGTTTCCGTCACAAGTCCCACAGGATACACAAAAAACTGCTTCCATAGAACTTTTCCGCTGGAACTTTCCAAATCGAACTCGTCCGTAGGTTCCGGATCGGTATCTTTCTCTTCGTTAGGTGGTTCAACGGTAACCTCATAGCCGCCTTCATAGATCCTCCAGCTTTTAGAAAGACTGAAAGTCAATACAGCGAGAACTAGAAGTAAAAAGAGAAATACGCCGATTCGAAATTTTTCCATGACCTACCGTGTTGACTGATACTGTTTGATTGCGGAAAGCACTTCTTCCAATTCCGCATCCGTCATATATGCGAATAATGGAAAGTTTAGTACAGAAGCGGAGATCCGTCTAGCATTTTGATCTTTTCCAAATCTTTGAATTAAATGCGGTTTCGCACCTGGCTGGTCGGACATAGCGCCAGGATAAATATTTCCAAAACCGATCCCTTTGTCTTTCAAAACAGCTTCGATCTTAGGTCTTTCTTCCGGAGAAACAAGAGTTACATTGCAATAACCGTTTTCCGTATAATCTTTAGGAGGGTGAATGACCTGAATTCCCAAACCAGGAAGGGTTTTATAAAAGAACTCTGCGGATTTTTTCCTGGAATTGATACGAGCATCCAAATGTTTCAAGGACAGATTCAGGAAGGCAGCTTGCAAAGAATCCAATCTGGAATTCCAGCCGACGATTCCGTGTTCATAATGAGAAGTTCTACCGTGATTGGCGAGTCTTCTTGCGATTACGGACAACTCTTCGCTGTTGGTAAAAATAGCTCCTCCGTCTCCTGCAGCACCTAACACCTTAGCAGGATAAAACGAAGTCGTAGAGATAAGAGCATCTTTATAGATGGACTCTCCTTTGTATTTTACTCCGAAACACTGAGCTCCATCTTCAATCAAAGCCACATTCTTTTCAGAACAATACTTTCTGAATTCTTCGATTTGAGAGGATCCCCATCCATAAAGATGAACGATGATGGCGGCTTTAGGTTTCACAGTATCGACAGCTTCTTTGAAAGTGGCAAAGTCCATCTGTAAGTCGGTAGGATTCGTATCCACGGTATAAGGATCTGCACCTACGTTCACAACCGCTTCGAAGGTGGCCCAGAAAGTGGAATCCGGAACAAGAACTTTATCCCCTCTATTTACGCCTACTGCACGTAATGCGATCTGGAGAGCGTCCGTTCCGTTGGCACAAGCTACTGTATATTTCGTTTCCGTCCATTTGGATAAAGTAGTTTCCAATTCAGTCACTTCCGCCCCTCCGATGAACTGGGCGTTTACAGACATTGTTTTTACTTTTTCATTCCACTGGTCCAAAAAACCGGGTTCGAATCTTTTAATATCGATAAAGGGAACTGCCATAATGATTGTCCTTGTTAAATTACTTAGTATTGATGAAATCTTCGAGAAAGCGGCTCCATTCTTTCGAATAGAAAGACCAAAGAAAAAACAAGGCCCAATAAACAACCGTTCCATACGAAAGAACGGGAATCAAAGTTTTACTCAGCTGATTCGAAGCGGAATAATAAATTCGAACCAAAACCAAAGGCCATAATAAAAATAAAAAAACATAAGTGGCATTTCCTAAGCCGGAAATCCAAATCAAAAGTTCTCTCTTAGGCTGATCCCGGAAGCGGGAAATCCCCGCAAGAAACTCAGGAAAAAACTGAACCATATAAAAACAAAATACTAAAAAGAAAAAGAACTTCCAATGAGGTTCCAAATCTCTTCGGAAAAGAACGAGCAAAAGCCCGATAAACCAAAGAAATAATATAGGAAATGCAATCGATTCAAGTAGGTTCATTTGAATTGAGTCACTAATCGCAAACAAGAGATAAGCCCGGTAGGATCCGCCTTTCCTTTGCCGGCAATATCGAAAGCAGTTCCATGATCGGGAGATACGCGCAGAAACTGTAAACCTAAGGTTACATTCACCCCGAACTTTCCTTCAAGCATTTTAAATGGGATGAGGCCTTGGTCATGATAACAAGATAAATATAAATCGTATTTTTTCTGACCGGAAATAAAAGCGGAATCTCCGGGAATCGGACCGTCGATTTGTAACTTCGCTTCCCTAAAAAGTTCCATCTTTGGGATTAGAAGATCGATTTCTTCTCTTCCGATTTTCCCCCCTTCCCCCGAGTGAGGGTTCAAACCCAACATTGCGATTTTAGGTTTTTTCAAAAGTTTGGTGGATTTGATCGCAGAAATCAAATCATCCCACCTTACACGAGTCAGCTCATCAGCAACGCGGGAGATAGGGACATGAGTCGTTAGAGGAATCACCTTCCATGTTTTTCCGGTCATCATCATGAAAGTGGACGTTTTGTATTCTTCCGCAAGAGTTTCAGTATGTCCTCGGAAATAAGAAACTCCCGATTTAATGACCCATTCTTTGCTGAGAGGAAGAGTGATTAGATTCGCATTTTTGATTTGTTTCTGAAGAGAAATCGCATTCTGAAGTGATAAATAAGCGGTGCGGCCGGAAACATCACTCGGTTTTCCGAGTTTGATTTTTTTTGCATCCTCGGATGACAAAATGTCGTAATGCAGAGAAAAAAGGCCGTTTGTTTTAGGAAGTTCCGAAACGGTTTTAAACCCTTCGGCTTTTAGGTTGTGATTGCCTCTAACAAGGACAATACGATGAGTTTTTGAGGCAGTCCTGAGCGAAGAGAACCCCCCTTCCAGGATCTCGTAATTGATACTGGAGGGATCTCCTTCCGAGAGAAGAATTGTCTTCAATTATTCTTTTGAGTTCGGTTGTTTCCCGAAGATTTTTTCTACACTGAGAGAATCTTTAGAATACTCCAGTTCGATCAAATCTTTAGCACTGTGTTTGAGGTCATTGGAGATCATACAACGACCTTCCAAAATCACTCCGTTTTGGATGATGAGTTCAGGAGTTTTGATATCGCCTAAAATTTTGGAAGTAGGAAGAAGCATCACTCTGTTTCTAGCAGTTACGTTTCCTACTACGATTCCTTCCACGATCACACTTGCGGCGGTGATGTTTGTTTTTACCTTTCCGGTAACGCCGATATAAAGATGCTCTGCCTGAAGGGATTTTCCTTCGAATTTCCCGTCGATTTTAAGTGAGCCGTTGATAAAGAATTTACCATTGAAGTAGGAGTTTTCTCCGATTGTCGAGTTGGTTACTTCCGTTTGGTTTTTAACTAAAGCCATGCTTCCTACAGTCCGTAAAAGAGAGTTTTTCCCAGTCTGGGAGATGTCCCTGGGGAAGAAAAGGTTTTTTTAGCCTCTAAAAGAAGGGAGTTTAATCAAATCGCAAGCCTCGTCCACAAATTGCTGGAATTCCCGAAGCGCCTCCATGATGGATTTGCCTTCCAGCATGGTGGCCTTCTCGAACCTAGGGTTGAATTTCATAGGTTCTTCCATATTCATGATCACGTTGTTTCCTTCCTTAATTTCTGCGTTCACGGAATGCAAAAATTCCTGAAACTTGGAAAAAGTCTCGAAGGATTCCGCAATGAAGATACGGGATTGTTTGTTTTTCATACGAGAGAGCTGTTCACGAAACTCTTGTTTATCTGCGGCAGCATATTCCTCGATGGTTTCGATTAGAATCTTCATGTTGCGTCGCAGGTTTTCCATATACTTCAAAACAGAATCCCTTTCCGTTGCGTGAGAATAATCGAATTTAATATGAGCATCCCCCAAAATGGGAATATATTCCAAATCCATAATATTCACAAGAGTTCCGATCTGATTGATTTCCCCGTCGTTCGCATTCGGAGTGATCTTCATCACAGGGTATTGGGAAATCACTTTGTGTTTCACATTGTTCGGATTTTCAGCACGCGCTTTGACGTTTTTCATCGTCTGTTCTAGGTTATCCGGGATTCCTTCGGGAGAAACTTCCTGCATACGACGGCGGTATCTTTCTATGTCGAATGCGACTCTTTCCTTCTGGGTATCGTTCTTGGCATGCCTCTCTATTTTTTCCAAATTGCGAACCATCTTCTGCAATTTAGTGAGTTCTAAAATCTGCTCCTGATTTAAAGGCATCAGAGATCACCCAATTCGCTCGGAAATACGGGAAGTTTTCTCATTCTCTCCAATGCGGAAAGAATGGAGTTTGCCAAACCAGGCTGATTCTTTCTCTCCATAGCTCTTGCATAAAAATAAAGAGGAATAGGAAGATATCTCAATCTTCCTCCCTTTTGATAAAACTCCAAAAACAAATCGTAATTTCCTTCCCGATACGCCAAAAGAGACATCTGCAAATTGGAATAATAAGAGTAAGGCGTTTTTAGCAGATCCTCTCGTAAGGTTTTTGCAAAAGATTCTCCTTCCCTATCGTAACGAATGAGAGTGATGGAAAAAGGATCGAAAGGAATGGTAAGATCATAACCGAACTCTGCTTCCGGTTCTTCCAGATCCCCTCTGAATACTTTTTTCAAATTGAAGGCATATACGGGATATTCGGTTTTGGAAAGAAGTTTCTTCGCATAACGAAGAGACTGATACGCAGGAACTTTTCCCAAAGAAACATTTAAAAACTTGGCCTTTTCCCAATCTTTCCAATCGGAATAAAAGCCGGTTAAAAATTCCCAGAAAACGAGAGTTTTGTCTCCGCTCCAAATTCCTTTTGAGATGGAATCGAACAAAACCCCGGAGAACTGCCAAAACCCTTCCTTCAAAACGGAATCGGATAATAAAGGAAAATCGACATCAGAAAAACGACCTGAGGAATAAGCAACTAACGAAGAGAATAAGGAGTGGTCTTTCCCTGTCTCGAAGGTTTCCCAACCGAGAATCGTCAAAAAACGTTTGCAGTCTTCGGAAAGACCGAATTCCTTTTTCGTCATTTCCACCCAAGCTTTGAAATCGATGATGTCACCTGTCAGTAAAAAAGTAAGTCCCAATAGCTCCCAATTTTCCCGATCCACCTCTTCCCATTTTCTTTTTTTACAAAGAAGCCAGATGGAATCGCGAATGTCTTTGGAAATGGGGGGTCCAGGAGGAGAAAAAGGGAATTGAAAGGCATTCTTGTCCCGATTTCCGCCCAAAAAGGAACAAACTTTAAAACCTCCTGAAAAATCGGTCGATAAATACTGTAAGTAGCTGGTGAAACGGAAGTGCTTTCCCTGGAAAGAAGACCTAAGTGCGACCCAAAGCTCCCCTAAATTGGCGGGAGAAGGCTCCCATACTTCTTGTGGGATTGTTTCCGATTTTGGTCTGACGGTTTCCGCAGTTTTTGCGAAATGAATTCTGATTTCAGGCCAGGGTAGTTTGATTTCCGTACTAAAGCTCATAATGAGGGCGCCCTTTCCCTCTAAAATTCGTAATCATAGGAAGTATGCATGAGGTTTTTTTGGTTAGCAAGTAGAATTCTTTTGGTTTCTTTCGCAGTGACCTCTTTATCCGCACAAGAAGACCTATACTATTTGGTAAAATCCCATCAATGGGACAGATTGGAATCTCACTTTCAAAGAATTTCTCCTACAAAGGAAAGCGAAGTATACAGTCTCATAGAATATCACGAGAAAGCACCTAACGGAAATAAGGAAACAAGATTTCGTTATCTTATTTCTCTGGTCCGAGGAGTGTTTGTGAGCGACACATCCTCCGAAGAGGTGAAAAAAATCCTCACACAAACCATGCCTTTCCAGACAACACTCTTTCGACTCACCTACTGGAAGTTATATTCTGAAATTTCACAAAAGAACTATCTGAATACGGATGAAAAAATACAATTTTTATCCAGACTCAATTGGGAAGAAGATCCCATTTGCCGCAAGGCTTTCGACGAATTGATCCGGCTTTTGGCGATTGAAAACAAATGGCAGGATATCGTCGAAAAAACGGAAAGCCTCCCCGACTCAGTGAAATATTATTTAGTCACTCCCGATTCCCAATATCGTTACGGAAAAGCAAAACTTATGCTAGGTGACGAGAAGAAAGCGATAGAAGAATGGACCCACTGCCTGCAAAGAGATACGATTCAAGAATACACAGTGCAGTACATCGCAGCGGACTGGGGAAAATGGAAGGGAAACGGAAACATCCACCAACTTCCCGCATCGGAACTCACCTTATTTTTTCCTGCGATCAACGTTGCGGATAAAGAAGCGATCTTTCGTTCTAGACCCGAGCTTTTTTCCTCCAGACTTCAGTTTTTCCAAGGATACAAACATCTGACTCTACAACTGGTGAAACTGGACAGAACGGACGATTTGTACAGAACATTAAGAACGAATAGAAATTATGTGGATTTGGATCCGGGATGGATCGGACAACTTGCGGACATTTTGTATCAGCAGAACAAATTCGCCAAAGCAATCGACTTGGTAAAAAGTTTCGGAGGGAAAGATCCGGGTACCTATCGAATCTTGGCGGCATCTTACGATCGTTTGGGAGAGAAAAATCTTTATTTCGAGAATCTGGTTCTTTATCTGGGAAAATATCCGTTCAATCTGTTCTATCAAGACAGGCTTTTGGACTCTCTTGTCATTCGGGACAAAGGAAGCATTCAATACGCACCTATTTCCAAATTCGAAAAGGCTTTGGCAGAGATTCCCAATCTTCCCGTCAAAGGAAGATTAGTTTATTGGTATCTCAGAGCTCTTGATTCCGCAGGAGAAAAAGAAAGATTAAAAAAAGAACTGAAACGTTATTATCTTTTCTGCCCGGGTTCTTATTATACGAGAGTGATTCGGGAAGAGTTCATCACTCTGATCAAGGAAGAAAGAGCTCCGGATAATCCTGCTTATAACAAAGAAAATCTTTATGAGTATCTTTCTCATACGGCAGGTATTCCGGAAGAATCTCCAAACCTTCTGGGCAAAAATCTGGGATTCGCTTTTCCGAAAGGGTCTTACGAACTGGGAGTTCGGCTTTCCAATGCGGCAAGTAAAATCCAAGGAAACAAAACACTTTCCCTTGCGACGGATTATTTCCGTGTCGGGGAAGACAGTCTGGGATTGTCTTTGGTGCACCACTATGCTTTGAAAGAAAAACTTTCCGAGGAAGAGAAAGAAGAGATCCTCGTGGGAATCGGAGACCAATCAAAAAACACTTATTACACTGCTTTTTATACCCGTTCCCTTCTGAAACGTTACATGATTCCGGACGATCCGATCCTCCTCCCTCCTCAAGTTTCCATGCGTATTTTTCCGAGACCGCACAGGGATCTTGTGAAAAAATACGCCGATGAAAATTCGATTTCGGAAGATATGGTTTATGCCTTGATGAGGCAGGAATCTTTTTTCAAAGAAACAGCCACATCCAGATCCAATGCCAGAGGACTTATGCAGATCATGCCTGCCACAGGTAAGGAACTTGCTCAAAGAATGGGCGTCACAAATTACTCTTTGTACACTCCGAATGTCTCCATCCGCCTAGGGACAAAATTTTTGGCCTATCTGCTCAAATCAAATGAGAACCAATTGAGATGGGCCTCCATCGCTTACAACGGAGGGCCGGGGAACTTGCGGAAATGGAAAAAGCAAGTTTATAACGGAGACTTCAATCATTTTCTGGAAGACCTTCCCTACAAAGAATCAAGGGACTATTGTCGCATCGTAGTCTCTAATTATTATGCGTATGACATTTTGAAAAAATACCATAAGCTTTAAAAAAATCGCTTTTCCTGGGCTTATCTTACGTCTACCTTAAACAAAGAAAGAGATAATTAGGAGAAGATATGTCGGAAAAGGCAATTCTGAAAATAGATGGTAAGGAGTACGAACTCCCAGTCGTCGTTGGCTCCGAAGACGAGAAAGCCATAGATATTACAAAGCTCCGTCAATTGAGTGGTTATGTTACAATCGACAGCGGTTATTTGAATACGGGTGCCTGCACGAGTGCCATCACCTTCCTAGACGGAGAAAAAGGAATTTTAAGATACCGAGGAATTCCGATCGAAGATCTAGCCGCCAAATCGACGTTTACCGAAGTTGCCTATTTACTGATCCACGGAAAACTTCCCAACCAGGCAGAACTAAAATCCTGGAACGAATCCATCACAATGCACACGATGATCCACGAAGATCTCAAACGCTTGTTCAACGGTTTCCCTAAAGACGGACACCCGATGGCGATCATGTCCTGTATGATGGGATGTCTATCCACTTACTACCAAGACTCTTACGATCCGATGAATGAGGAACACCGCGACATTTCCATCATTCGCCTTCTTGCAAAGTTCCCTACCATCGCAGCTTTTGCTTATAAAAAATCGATCGGCCAGCCGACCATTCATCCGCTCAACAATCTGGACTATGCAAGCAATTTCCTCAATATGATGTTTGCAGTTCCTGCGGAAGAATATTCGATCGATCCTGAAATCGTTTCCGCATTGAACCTTCTTTTGATTCTTCATGCCGACCACGAACAAAACTGTTCTACATCTACTGTTCGTTTGGTGGGATCTTCTCTTGCGAACCTTTACGGTGCCATCTCTGCGGGAATCCTCGCTCTTTGGGGGCCTCGTCACGGAGGAGCCAACCAAGAAGTATTGGAGATGTTGGAAGGGATCAAAAAGTCCGGCCTAAGCGTCAAAAAAATCGTAGAACAAGCCAAGGACAAAAACTCTTCTTTCCGTCTCAACGGATTCGGACACAGGGTTTATAAAAACTTCGACCCTAGAGCGAAAATCATCAAAGTAGCTTGTGATAAAGTTCTCAATAAATTAGGAATCAAAGACCCTCTTCTCGATATCGCAAAGGAACTCGAAGAAGCTGCGTTAAACGATCCATATTTCGTAGAGAGAAAACTTTATCCGAACGTAGACTTCTATTCTGGAATCATCTACAGAGCCTTGGGAATCCCTACCAACATGTTTACTGTCATGTTCGCTATGGGAAGACTTCCAGGTTGGATCGCTCAGTGGAAAGAAATGATCGAAGACCCGAACCTAAAAATCGGCCGTCCTAGACAAATTTACACAGGTGCCAAAGAAACTGCCTACGAAGCCGCCAAAAAGAACGCCTAACGACAAGGCGAAAGGACGAGAGAATTCTCTCTTGTCCTTTTTGGTTTTTTCCCCTCTACTACGTTTCCTTTCTCTCTCTTTTTTTCTTCTAGTTTCCACTTCCCTTTTTCCTCTTCCGATCGCAATCACGGAAAACGAATTATCCAAACATACTAGAATCACTACAAACGCAGAAGCCTGGGAAGATGTTTCAGGAAAAACAAACATCGATTCTATTTTACAAACGCCCGATTCTTTTCCCTTTCAAAAAGCGGATTCCGATTTCATCAACTACGGTTTTACCAAATCCACCATCTGGACCAGGTTTCGGCTGGACGAAAATCTCCCAAAAGAGAAAGAATTCTATCTTCTCATCAAAGCACATAACATCGATTCTATTGAATTTTATTTCCCTGACGGGAAAGGGAATCTAATCACTAAACGATCCGGACATTTTATCCCAATGTCGGAAAGAGAAATCCCTCATAGGCATTATATAGTTTCCATTCCTAAGGAAAGTTACGGGCAGACGATCTATGTATCTTTCCGAACGGAAATTTCCCTTCAATTCGCATTCGACATTCTAACCAAGGATCAAATTCATTCCACCGATTATTCAGAGCAATGGTTATACGGACTTTTCTTCGGATGTCTGGGAATCATCATCATCTATAATCTGGCAATTGCCTTTTTTGTAAGGGATATCAACTATCTATTTTACATAGGTTACGTTTTGTTCTTCGCTTTAGGACAGATGAGCGTAATGGGATTCGCAGGATACTTTCTATTTCCGGAATCTCCCTTTTTTATGAGGAATGGAATTTCAGTATTCTTCAGTCTTTCCATGATCTTCTTCGTATTTTTCGCCGCAAGTTTTCTCAAACTGGAGAAAAGACTTCCGAAAGCATATCGATTTTCCAGAATCCTTCTGATCATTCTGATCCTCAACACCCTCTTCGGTCTTTGCGGCCAAATCTATTTGGCAACGATCGCAGTCACATGGCTCACTTCCATTCTCAGTGCCTTCATATTAGCGGTCATCCTTTGGGGATTCTACAGAAGAATCAAATCGTTCTATTATTTCGGGGCTGCCTTTTTCATTTTGATGATCTCAAGCGTCGTTTACAGCATTCTGAAAGTCACCACCTTACAAACAAATGTGTTCATTGAAGAGATGTTGTTTCCTGTCGCCTCATTGATAGACATCACTCTTTTTTCCTTCGCACTTGCGGATAGAATCCAACTCCTTCGTATGGAAAAAGACAATGCGGTTGCTGAAAATCTAATCCACCAAAGAGAAAGGGAAATCTCAAGAGACATTCTTATGCAGTCTCTGCCGAAAACTGTTCCTCAAATCACAGGAATGAATCTTCATATTTTCATACAACCTATGAAACAAGTAGGAGGAGATTTTTACGAGTTCTCTTCACCCAATCACAGAGAATTGGGAACCTTGGTCTGCGACGTTTCCGGCCATGGAATTCCCGCCTCACTTATTTCCGCGATGGGCAAAGTGGCGTTTGCCACACAAAAAGATAATATCTTTTCTCCCAAACGAGTGTTAGAGGGAATGAATCGGGTTCTTTACGGGAACTGCACTCCCCAATATCTTACCGCCGCTTATGCTTATCTGAATACGGAAACAAATACATGGAGATTCGGAAGAGCGGGTCACCCTTCCCTGTTTTTACAAAGAAGATCGGGAGAGATCATAACAATCCATCCTAAAGGCAAAGTGATAGGGCTCTTCCCAGAAATCACAGTCGATGAAGTAGGATTTCCTATGGAACCGGGAGACAGAGTCCTTCTCGTTACGGACGGACTCATTGAATCCTTCAATTCCCAAGGGGAAATGTACGGAGAATACAGGCTCATCCGATTTTTGGAATCCCAAACAGGAGTTCCGGGAGGCATCTTTTCCTGGAAACTTCTCTCCGAATTAGAATCGTTTTCAGGGAAGGTTTTAAAAGAATGGGATGACGATATTACTTTTATTCTTTTGGAACTGAAATGAAACAAAGTTACGAACTATTAGATTCAGGCGATTTTTCGAAATTAGAAATCGTGGGCGGTTATAAACTCGTTCGTTCCTCCCCCTCTTCCGCTTACGGAAAAGAAACTCCTAAAATTTGGAACGATCCTGACGCACGTTATATTAAGAACGATACAGGTTCAGGAAGTTGGAGTTTTCAGAAAAAAATTCCGGAAAGTTTTTCCATCGATTTCGCAAACTTAAAATTCAAAATCAAACTCACTCCTTTCGGCCATATAGGCATTTTCCCGGAACAAAAAACCAATTGGGATCGAATCAGGGAATTGGGCAAAAAAAAGGAAAAATTCGAGGTTCTCAATCTATTCGCCTACTCGGGAGGCTCCACCTTAGCCTGCTTAGATGCAGGAATGAGCGTCTGTCATGTGGATGCATCCAAAGGAATGGTGGATTGGGCCAGAGAGAATGCGGCTCTTTCTTCCTTAGCCGATAAACCTGTCCGCTGGATCGTAGACGATGTTTTGAAGTTCATCCAAAGGGAAATCAAAAGAAAGAAAAAATACCAAGGATTGATTTTGGATCCTCCCAGTTTCGGAAGAGGTTCCAAAGGAGAAGTTTGGAAAATAGAAGATCATCTTCCCGAACTGATGGACGCATTGATGGAATTATGCGATCATTCTCCGGAATTCGTGATTCTCAGCTGCCACAGCCAAGGATACAGTCCCCTTACATTGGAAAGAATTTTATCCAGCAGAATCAAATCCAAAGGACATTATCATACGGACGAACTGTACATCCCGGAAAAATCGGGGAAAAAATACCCTTCCGGATTCTGTTCCTTCTTTGAAAAAGGAAGGCAATAATATCTAAGTTATGCGGAATCAAAGACAATACATCACTAGTTTTTCCAACCCAAAAGTAAAATGGGTCTCTTCCTTGAAGGAAAAAAGAAACAGAGACGAGGAAAAAAAGTTTTTTATAGAAGGGTTTCGGGAAATTCAGAAAGCGGTATCCGGCTCACGAAACGGTTCCGTTCCCAGTCTGGAAATTAAAATCCATTCCTTGTTCATTTCCCCGGATTGTTTTTTGGGAGAAAACGAAGAGAAACTGATCGAAAAAGTAAAATGCCCCGTTTACGAACTTCCCAAAAAAATCTTCGAAAAAATCTCGTACAGGGACAGACCGGACGGGTTGATTGCGGTAGCAGAAACACCTAATGCTCATTACAATTGGGAAAATTTCCCTAAACTCGATTTGAATCCTATCCTCATCATTGAAGGAGTGGAAAAGCCGGGAAACTTGGGAACGATTTTAAGAACCGCAGAAGGTGCTGGTGTGGGACTAGTTCTTATCACAGATCCTAGAATCGATTTATTCAATCCGAATGTCGTGCGGGCAAGCACGGGAACTCTTTTCACCCTTCCCACATATATCTCCTCTTTGGAAGAAACGATTTCTCACCTAACAAAACAAGATTATCGAATTTATGCAGTGACTCCCGAAGGAAAAACGCTCTATACCAAACCCGATATGAAAAAAAAATCCGCGTTTCTTTTCGGAAGCGAACAGTACGGACTCACTCCCAATGCGAAAGAAAAAAGCCATGATACACTCTATCTTCCTATGTTCGGCGAAGCAGATTCGTTGAATTTAGCGATGTCTTGCGGAATCGTTTTGTATGAATCCCTCAGACAGAAAGGATAGGTTCTTCCTTTGAAAATTTATTATTACGCTTCCGGGCACGGTTTCGGTCATATCAGCCGAACCTCAGTGATTCTGGAAACGATGTTAAAAGACCCGAGACTCACGGAACTTCATTTGGTTTCGGACAGAATTTCCTTCGTGGAGTGGGATCATCCTAAACTCATCAAAAGAACGGGAAGAATGGATGTAGGAGTTTATCAAAAAGATTCCCTTTCCTTGGACGTGGGAAAAACCAAATCGGAGTTAATCGAATTCGAAAAGAATAAATCCGCCCTTCTGAGAGAAGAAACGAAGTATTGCAAAGAGAAAGGAATCAAATTGATCGTCACCGATGCAGGATCCTTCCCTATCACGATCGCACTCGAAGCGGGAATTCCTTCCGTATTCATCGGGAACTTCACTTGGGATTTTATCTATCAGAATTATGGTAAAATAGATTCTTATTTTTCAGGAATTGCAGAGATCCTACGAACGGAATACAGTTTTGCTACGGAAGCATTGTATCTCCCTTTCACTTGTCCGATGCCGCCTTTTTTGGAATCGTCAAATGTAGGACTTGTGGGAAGAAAACCTCGACTAACAAAAGAACAGGCAAAAGAAAGTTTCGGCTGGAAGCCGGATAAAAAATACATTCTAATTTCTTTCGGAGCTTACGGCTTGGAAGGGTTTTCCTTTCAGTGGGATAAACTCGATCCTAACATTCAAATCGTAGCGTACGGAGTTCCCGGACTTGTTTCGGATAGGGTGTTTACTCCGGCTCATTGTTATTATCCGGATCTAGTCACTGCCAGCGATTACGTTCTCACCAAACCTGGATACGGAATCCTCTCGGAATGTTACTACGCAAAAACACCTATTTTATATACGGATCGTGGCGATTTTTCCGAATATCCCTACTTAGTGAAATCCTTGGAAAAATATTTTCCAAGTGCATACATCAGCCATGAAGAAATTTCCAATTGCAGCTTTGAAAGTGCGATTTCTAGCATTGACAGAGAGGAAAAGGAAGTCAAAGTATCAAAGGTATCCGAAAACGGAGATTTAGAAATTTCAGAACGAATTTTTGAATATACTTAATTTTTATCAATGCCGTCCCCAGATTCTTATACAGAAAAAATCCTGCACGAATTGGAAGCCAACGAAAACGGCTTTTTCCAAATTGAAAACAAACAAGGAAAGGCGTATCTTCGTGTAACAAAGCCAGGTGTAAAAGGGCAAAAAGTAGAACTCAAAGACGTCATCTCCAGAATCCAATTGTTCGGAGTCGAAAATTACGACACGGATGTGATTCGAAAAATTTTGCTTCATTCCGACGGCAAAGAAGTGGAAATCGGTTATTGGTCCAAAGGAACTCCAGAGGACTCCTTTGTTGATATCAAAGTCAGCGAAGACAATATGAGTGCCAATCTTACACTTCATCCTCCCAAACACGGAGGTTCTCTGCTCACCGAACATCAATTAAGAGAAGTGATCGCCAATGCTGGAATCAGCGTGGGAATTATAGATTCGGTAATCATTGCCTGCATTAGAAACCCGGAATTTTTAATCCCCATTTCTTTCGCAAAAGGAGTGCTTCCGATTCCGGGAAGGGATGGAGAGATCAAAATCCATTTTCGTTCCGACAACAAACCTCAGTTAGAAGAAGATGAAAGAGGAAGGATCGATTACAAAAACATAGGAATCATCCAGTCAGTAAAACCGGGAGATCTGCTCGCAGAAAAAATTCCCCCTAAGCCGGGAGAATACGGAAAAACGGTCACGGGCACTCTCATCCCCTATCCGGAAGAGAAAAAGGTCGAGTGGATCATCGGTTATAATGTGGAAGAAAAAGCGGACAAACTCTATTCCAAAATCGCAGGCAGACCCATCCTAGATAGAACAGGCGAAATCAGAGTTGATCAAGTGGTTCAATTGGAAGCGGTCGACTACTCGACGGGAAATATCGATTTTCCGGGAACCATCATTGTAGAACAAAAAATAGGCGATGGTTTCTCTCTTACCACCAGCGGAAGTATCATCATTAAAAGTTCCGTAGGAAAAGCCTTTCTCAAAGCCAAGGGAGATATCGTTCTGTCAGGCGGCTTTATGGGAAGAGGAGAAGGTTATATAGAATCCGAAGGAAATATTTATGCGAAATTCGTGGAACAGGGAAAACTCACTGCTTCCGGTTCCATCTTCGTAGAAGAAGCGGCGATGCATTCCGAACTTTCCGCCAAAGATTTCATACAGGTTTTGGGAGGGAGAGGAGAGATCATCGGAGGCACCGTGATTGCAAGTAATTCCGTCACCTGCTCTAAATTAGGTGCAGTTGTGGAAACTAAAACAAAAGTCGCAATAGGAACTCCTCCCGAACTTTTGGAAGAATTGAACCGAATGAAACAAGATCTTTCGGAAAAAGAAACCACTTTAAAAAAGGTGCAGCTTACGTTGCAAAAACTCCAGGAACAAGGCCAAAAAAAGGAATTAAAGCCGGAAGAAAAGGAAATGGTTTCCAAGCTGAAAGAAGCAAATGAAAAATATACGGTTCTTTTAGAGTCCCTTCAAAAACAATTCGATACCGCTTTGGGTTCCTATGAACCGAATAAGAATGCTTATGTGGAAGTGGAAAGAGAGATTTTTCCAGGTGTGGAAGTGAGCTTCGGACTAGGAAAAATCTACAGACCGGGTCTCAACTCTGCCATTGGAAAAACTGTGGTTCAATTGGGAAGTGACGGTTCCGTGCAAACAGACAGAACCATTCCTAGAGAAAAAAGAGAATCGTAAAATTAGTTTTTAAAAATCTAAGATAAGAGGAAACCTGAATGGGAAATCAATCTCCGATCACTTCGTCTTCTTCATCTCGTTGAATTCTTTTTTCGGGAGTCATATCGGAATCAACGGACTTAGCGATTTCTTTGGATTTAGAAACCTTTCTTTTTTCGAATTTAACTCTGCTGAGTTCCTTTTTATCGAAAACAACCCATCGTTTATTTTTGAAGCCTTCCACAGTCCTAAATTGAAATTGAGAAGAAGGAAGTAGAAAACTTGCGTCAGGAGTATGATCGAAAGAAATATCAGGAATACGAGACCAGTCGAAGTAATTTCCTTGTTCCTCGAAACCGATTTCTTTTTGAATTTCCCCGAAAAGAATTTCAATCGACGATTCCGTAGACCAAATATAAAAACCTGTTCTTTCGTAATGAGAAACAACCGATTTCACTGAATTGTATTTGGAAACAACTAACAAAAGTTCATCCGGCTTAACTCTTTGTAATCCGTCCGCCAAATCGGATGCGAAATCTTTAATTTCCGCTTCTTCGAATACATAACGATCCAAGTTGCCGTAAGAACTTTCTTGTTTGTATCTCAAGTTTCCCAGAACATCCAAAATTTTTTCTTCGGAAATTTCCAATGGATGTGCAAAACGAGAATCTAAAGATTTTTCAACTTTAAGTCGGATGTTTTCTCTTTTTACGCTGTAAATCGCAAATTCATTGTTTCTAAAAAGAAGATCTCTCGATCTCACTCCTGTGGTACATGCGTCAAACAAAGTAAATGCGAGCAAAACAAAGAAAAAAAACTTAAATTTCATAATTAAGATTCCAAGGCTTTAGTAAATTCGGGAAATTTTGTGATGTATTCATCGAAGGTGAGAATGGACAAAATATGATTTAGACCGGAGAGACGAAATACAGAGTTGAGGTTCTTATTGAGATTGGTTACGTAAATTTCAATCCCTCTGTTATGAAGCGCAGAAGAAGCTTTGATCACAGCGCCGATCCCGGAAGAATCCAAAAATTTCACCTGAGCAAAGTCCAAAGTGAGTTTCCCGAATTTATGCCCTTCCATCGATTTTTCGAATTCTTGGTAAAACTCTCTTGAGTTTTCCATCAAAATATCCTTTTGAATGGAAAACAATAGGTGGTTGTCTTTGCTATGGGTTTGAATCAACATACTAGAGGAAGAGTTAGCAATAAGTTACCGAAACAAAGTTTTGTGTCAAGAAATTCGAATAGAGTTTAGGCGAGAGGAGCCAAATCTTCCAGGTTCATTTCCAGATCATGGGGATATCCCTCTTTGTCGTTGTAGATCACTAGGGCTTTCTCTGGATGAATTTCTTTGATTTCCACAGTGGAACCGGTAAAAATAAAAATTCCTTGGTGCAGAAAAGTTCTTTTGGTAAGTTTTACCTTGTCTCCCACTTTCATCGTAAAAAATTCATTCCTTGTCGGTCGGATTCAAATAGAGATCTTTTCCGGCCTTTTTCATTACTTCGAAAATATGCATTTGTTTTTGATCGACTCTGGTTCCGATATCGTAGAGAGCATCGGTGAAATCAGCGCCTTCTATATTGGCTCCCGCCAATTTGGCCCAACGAAGGTCAGCGCCTCTGAAATTGGCGTTTCTAAGATCAGCGCCGTTGAAAAAAGAAGCTTTGAGGTTGGCGCCTGAAAAATTGGCTCCTACAAAACTGGAATTTTGAAGAAAGGCATTGTGAAGATCCGCACCGGAGAAATCAACTCCGTTGAAATTTTCCTTTTCCAACATAACGCTAGAAAGTTGAGCCTCTTTCAAATGGCCTTGTGCGGACAAAAGATCCATCGCTTTCGCTTTGGTGACTCTTTTTTCAGAAGGAACCCCTCCTCCATTTTCCCAATCTTCCACTGCTTTTTTCAAAGCGGCAACTGCAGATTCAGGATAGTTTTTTCTTCTTTCCGGGAATTCGAAGAGTGTTTCCAAAGTCTCTGGAGTTAAGCTGCGAAGCTCCTCCATGGTTTTGCCTTTGGCGTATTCAGTTGCCATGGCCAAAGCTACGATTCCAAAACCGCAACCTGTTGTCGTATAACTAGCATCTTCTACAGTGGATTGGGAATTTACCTTGAGGTAGATGCGATATCCGTCTCCACAACCTGTGTTGCGGTAGTAGGATACCACATTGGCATCTTCCATTTCTCTATAATTCAACCTTTGGTCGTTGATTTCCTTATATCTTGCAAAGTCCATCACTGCCATGCGGTTTACTCCTTAGAGATGATCTAAAATTTAGACGGGTTCCGAAAGGAAACCCTACTTCATTTTGTATTTTTTCTTAAATTTATCTACTCGACCGGTTGTATCCACAAGTTTGGACTTACCGGTAAAGAAAGGATGGCAGTTAGAGCAAATCTCTACACTGATATCCCCTGCATAGGATCTAGTTTCGATCACATTGCCACAGGCACATTTGATTTTTGCAGCAACGTATTTTGGATGGATGTCAGTCTTCATATAGGCGCCTTTTACTAATTAGTGTTCATACTTGCCAAAAATTGATCATTCGTTTTGGCAGAACGCATCTTTTCGATCAATAGTTCCATACTTTCGGTGATGCTCATAGGAGAAAGTACTTTTCGAAGGATAAACACTCGAGTGAGAACATCTTGAGGAAGAAGGAGCTCTTCTTTTCTCGTTCCGGAGCGGTTGATGTCGATGGCAGGAAAAATCCTCTTGTCTGCCAGTTTGCGGTCCAGATGGATCTCCATATTTCCCGTTCCCTTAAACTCCTCAAAAATCACCTCATCCATACGAGAACCTGTGTCAATGAGCGCAGTAGCGATGATGGTGAGGGAGCCTCCCTCTTCGATGTTTCTAGCGGCACCGAAAAATCGTTTTGGTTTGTGAAGTGCGTTGGAATCCACACCACCGGAAAGGATTTTTCCTGAGGTAGGTACCACTTGGTTGTAGGCACGAGCCAAACGAGTGATGGAGTCGAGCAGGATGACCACATCTTTTCCATGTTCCACCAGTCGTTTTGCTTTTTCGATGACCATCTCCGCCACTTGAACGTGCCTTTGGGCAGGTTCGTCGAAAGTGGAACTCACTACCTCTCCCTTCACATGGCGAGCCATATCGGTTACCTCTTCCGGTCTTTCATCGATGAGGAGAACGATTAGGAAAATTTCAGGGTGGTTGCGAGTGATCGCATTGGCAATGGACTGCATCAAAATCGTTTTACCGGTTCTAGGCGGCGCTACGATCAAAGCTCTTTGCCCCTTTCCGATCGGACACATTAAATCCATAACCCGAGTGTCCAGATGGCTTGGGTCGAATTCCATGTTGATTCTTTCGTTAGGATAAAGAGGAGTTAAGTTGTCGAAAAGATTTCTTTTTTGAGCCACATCCACCGGATAACCGTTGATCGACTCTACCCGAAGCATTGCGAAAAATCGTTCCGCTTCTTTAGGAGGACGGATGAGACCTTCTACTGTGTCTCCCGTTCTCAAACCGAAAAGTTTGATTTGGGAAGGAGATACATAAATATCATCCGGACCCGGCACATAATTATAATCAGGCGATCTTAGGAAACCGTAACCATCGGGGAGTTTTTCCATAACTCCTTCCGCATGCACCTGACCGTCTTTTTCGGTCTGCGCTTGAAGGAGCGCGAACATTAGGTTTTGTTTTTTCAAACCGTGAGTGTTTTCCACTCCCAAACCTTTGGCAAGGTCTGCCAGTTCGTTGATGTTTTTTTTCTTTAATTCTACTAAGTCGAGAGGAGGAGGGATGGGACCTTCGTATTGGCGGCGTTTCTTCTTGAATTGTTTTGGGGGTTCGTTCCCCTCTTCTTGGTCCATTATGCCATTTGAATATTCTGGCTGTTCTTCTTGAGAAGTGTATTGTAGTTCGTCTTGTTTGCGTGATGCCATAGAAAGTTACATAACTGTAGATTTTTTAGAATTTTTGAATTTGGGAAACCATTTGTGCAGTGAGGTTGCTAGTGAAACAGCAATTGCGTATCGAGGCTTAGTAGATGTTTTACTAAATGGTAAGGAAAACTTGAGGCTTTGGAAAAATACGTCAACGCCTTTTTTTTGCCTTTTTTACAACTTTGCCCTTCTTCGCCGCAGTTTTGCCTTTCACTGCAATTTTTTGACGAACCGATCCGCTTTTTTTCGAAACTTTTTTCGGTTTGGAAGCCGGTTTTTGAGGCGCTCGCACTTCGATTTTAGGAACGATCCCTCTTTTACGAGGAATCACTTTCTTTTTCTCGGACTCTGATTCTTTGAATCTTTCCTGGATTTTCAAGTATTTGATTCTATTTTGCAGAGTGGTTCTGGGGATTTCCAAATCCGAAGCGGTATGAGAGATATTATTTTTGTTTCGTTTTAAGGTTTCGTAGATGTAACGGGACTCCATCTCTTCTAACACTCGTTCTAGTGGATATCTGGATGCGAATGCTTCTTCCAGGCTGGGGAATACATTCCCTTGTTTGGAAACATTTTCCAATTTGGAAGAGAGAGAAGAAAAATGATAAAGGAAGCCGACTACTTTTTTGTCTTTTTTCAAAGTGACTATGCGGATAAATGCATCCAGTTCTTTTACAATGGATTGAAGCTGATGAGTGGAATGGTCTTTGGATTCCATTTCCAAATCGTTTTCTTTCAAGTAGTTGGCGAATAACTCTCTGTTCAAATCTCTAAGATAACGTTCCGCCACTTGAACGGAGTCTTTGAAAAAAGGAAGAGGAAGGAATTTTTTCTCAAATGCTTCGTTGTAAAAAATGGTCTCCCCTGCTACATCCGTGGACAAAAGTCCGTCAGGGAAATTGGCGAGAATGAGTTCCATGTACCAATGAATGGAATCTTGAGAGTCTCTTTTTTTCTCTTGTTTGGCGGCGATCTCTTCCAGTTTAGGATCTCTCGCTAAAGAAGCATCCAGTTTAGAAAACTCTGCCAAAAATCTAGGTTTGTCCCAAAACTCTTTTCTTTCTCCGAACGAATCCAAAACAGGAATGCGGGTAGATTCCTTAAAAAAGCCGATGATGTTTTCGTTTAGATCTGTTTCTAGGATTTCGGAAGGGATCTGTTCGTATTCTGCACGTTCCTTCCCTAGGTCAGCTAACTCGCGCAATACTCTTTCCTTGGAAATGAGCCCGAGCAGACTGCCGGACTCACCTACTACAGGAAGATGAGTCGCTTTGGTCAAAAGAAAATGTTTGTAAATAGATTCGATTTTCACAGATCAGAGTCATTTTGAGAAAATTCTCCCAAGTGAAAATCGAAATTTTTAGTTTTCTCGGATGGAGCTGGACTTTTGTTGATTCACTGTTTGGAAAACCGGTTCGGCCCAAACATTAGCAGCAGTTTGATATCCTTCGGGGATTTCGGCATTTTGCGTTCTGAGAGATAGTAAGGAATAGAGAATGGATCGTTTATATGTGTGTAGAGACATATGATAGTTTCCCGATAGGAAAAAATCTTTTGCATGATCTTTCTCGCTTTTGGCCATGGAAAGGTAACGTTGGATTTTTTCCTTCGTTTCCCATTCCAATTTTTTACCGGAAGATTTTTCATCCGTTTCCAAACTATAATAAGAACTTTGCGCTTTTTGATAGATATCTGCGGAAAGTTCTTCCAATTTAGGACAAAGTTTTCTCGCAGCATAAACCACTTCTCCTTCTGCAAGAGAAAGAGTTTTTTCCATCTGAGCTCTTCCTCCCGCACGATACACTTCTTCCACTTCCGTACGAACCGTTCTAAGAGGATTTTTTCCGGGCTCTTCCTGAATGGAAAAGCTATCTTGGATGTCAGTGATCAGAGAAATTTTTTGATCGAATTGTTTTTTCCTCTCTCTGTAGGAAAGAGTCGATTTTCCAATCAAAGAAAAAGAAAAAAACAAAAGGATCAGGTAAACTAGGGGACGCATGGTTATTTCTTAGGAGCCTCTTCGGGATAAGTGGCTTTTCCTTGTTCGTCGAATTTTGGAACAGGAGGAACGGATTCTCTTTTAGCACCTTCGGTTTCTTTGATCTGAAGGTTAGCCTCTTGCAGAAGATCCAGTCTCTTGGAAGTGATGAAGCCGTAGTTGTCGTCGTGTTGTTCCAAAAGATCCAAAGGTTTTGCGTCAGGATTGCCCGGAGGAGCAACTGTTCTTTCCATTCTTTTGTTTTCAATGAAGTTGATCAAAGTATCTCGCACTTTCTCGTAGTTTCTTTGTTTTTCTTCGTTGCGTGCTTCTTTCAAATCTTCGTTGGAACGGTATTGGTATTCCGGTTTATCTTCATCGGGAGTTTTGGAATAGATCATCGCAAGGATTGCGAATCTTTTAGCTCTTCTAAGAGTCAAGATTCCTTCTTTATACAATGTTAGCTTGTAGCGGAATTGATGAGGGCTGGAGTTGAGTCCCGTTGTATAAAGATCTTCCGCAGAACGAAGGTCTCTGAAGCCCAGTCTAAGAAGCGCCTTGGAAGAGTTGTCGTTGGAACGGATGATGGAAGGAGCCGCAGATTCCAACAAGGAACGAGCGTCTTCGATATATTTTTGAATCACTACTTCAAAAATATTTTTCAATTCCCCTTGTGCCCCTCTCAACTGACGGAAAGCGTAAGTGTAGTTACTTTGCAGATACCACATGTTTCCACTAAAGTCCGTTTGGTTGGCGGCTTTCAATAATTTGAAATAATCGTTTTCCAGATTTTTCTTTGCAGGTTCCGGTGCCGGCTGACCTGGTGCAGGAGTGACAGTAGCCGCTTCTTCTTGAGGAGGAGCGAGATTACTCAATGCAACATTAATGAAATTAATGTTTTCTTTATTTTCGAATATCAATATCCCCAAATTCGTCTGTTCGGGGGACACTGCGTTCAAGTGAGAGATGTGCAAACTTGAAAGCGCAATCAAAAGGATGAATTTCCATTTTCCCATAGCTATACCTTGTTTAAATATATCGGAGCTATGGGAAAATCCTAGAATCATTTTTACATTTTTTGGATGCGTTCGATGGCGGAAATGACATCCTCCCTTTTTCCGAAGGCGGAAAGACGGAAATATCCCTCTCCTGCAGGCCCAAATCCGGAACCTGGAGTTCCCACAATTTGGGCTTTATTCAGCAATTCGTCGAAAAATTCCCAAGATTTTAGGTTTCTAGGGGTCTTCAGCCAAATATAAGGAGCATTTTGGCCTCCAAATACGCTGTATCCGGACGCAGACAAACCTTCTCGAATCAAACGTGCATTTTCCATATAATAGGCGATTTGTTCTTTGATTTCGATCTGACCTTGAGGAGAGAAAACTGCTTCCGCTCCTTTTTGAGTGATGTAAGATACTCCGTTGAATTTTGTGGTATGTCTTCTGCTCCAAAGGGAATTGAAAGAAACCTCTTCTCCTTTGCTTGTTTTTCCTTTGAGTTCCTTAGGAATCACAAGATAAGCGCAACGAGTTCCTGTAAAACCTGCCGTTTTAGAGAAAGATCTAAATTCCATCGCCACTTCTTTGGCACCTGGGATCTCATAAATGGATTTAGGAATGGCAGGATCTTGGATGAATGCTTCGTAAGCGGAATCATAAAGAATGATAGAACCTGTTTTTTTGGCAAAATTCACCCATTCCGTCAAACGAGCTTTAGATGCGACCATACCGGTAGGATTGTTCGGATAACAAAGATAAATGATATCCGCTTTTTCTTTCGGGAAATCGGGTTCGAAGGAATTGGCTTCTGTCGCCGGCATGTACACTATGTTCGCATAATGACCGCTTTCTTTCACTTCCCCCGTTCTTCCCGCCATCACGTTCGTATCCACATAAACGGGATAAACAGGATCCACCACCGCAATTTTGCTGTCTAAAGAAAAGATTTCCTGAATATTTCCGCAGTCGCATTTGGATCCGTCGGAAACGAACACTTCATCTTCGGAAAGAGTCACTCCTCTTTTGGTATAATCGTGTTCTATGATTTTCTGAAGTAAGGAAGAATAACCTTGTTCCGGGCCGTAACCGTGAAAGCCGGAAGAAGTTCCCATTTCTTTAGCGGCATCCACCATTGCATTTACGATGGTAGGAGCCAAAGGCAAAGTCACATCCCCGATACCCAAACGAATGATTCTTTGGTTAGGATTCGCTTCCGAATAGGCTTTTACTCTTCTACCGATTTCAGGAAAGAGATAACCTGCTTTTAGTTTTAAATAGTTTTCATTGATCTGAGTCATTTTTTTCCTCCCTAGATTCTCCAATTAATTTACGGGAACGAAATCCGTCATTATAGCCGTGTTCGTATAACACGTCTTCTTCGCCCCAAGTCCAACAATAATATCCTTTTCCATTATCGAAATCAACCAGCCAAAGTCCCTTTACATCAATGCCTAAACTTAGGATCTCATTGGACCATGCCTGTACCAAAGAGGAGATCTCCTCTTCCTTTTCTTCCAAAATATTTTCCGGAAGAATTTTATTTCTGATTTCGTCCGCGAGTTTACTCGATTTACGATAGTATTCGCTTGTGATGTCTTTGACTAAAGGCAAGGCTTCTTTTGCTTCATCTAAGGTCCAAACCTTTCTAGTCATGATGATTACCTGGTTCCTCCGAAAGGAACTCCCAAACTCATACAAAGAAGAGCCATTCTCACGACCACTCCGTACTTCGCCTGACGAAAGTAAGCTGCATTAGGAAGATCATCCACATCTGTGGACAATTCGTTCACTCTAGGAAGAGGATGCAGGATGGTGGTGTCTTTTTTGGAAGCAAGAACCAGCTCCTTATTCACTTTATAGATATCTTTCAATTTTTCGTATTCTCTATGATCGGGAAAACGTTCTTCCTGGATGCGAGTCACATAAGCTACGTCCGCATCCCAAAAGGTTTTGATATCTGTCGTTTCTTCCCAAGTCATCGGGAAACCGGATAGATTCTTTTTGTATCCTTCCGGCAGTCTTAACTCTTCCGGAGAAATGAGATAAAGATGCACAGGGTAATGTCTGAGAAGATTGATTAAAGAATGAATGGTTCTTCCATATTTGAGGTCTCCGATAAAGGCGATGTTCAAACCTTCTATTTTACCTTTTTCGGAAATGATCGTATAAAGATCGAGTAGTGCTTGAGTGGGATGCTGCCCTGCTCCGTCTCCTGCGTTGATGACAGGGATGGAAACGGCTCCTGCTGCGATGCGGGAAGAACCTTCTACAGGATGACGGATGACTGCGATGTCCGCATAGGCTTCGATCATCTTCATCGTATCGTAAAGGGTCTCCCCTTTGGAGATGGAAGAAAACTGAAACCCTACCGTGGAAACCAACCTTCCACCTAACCTTTCCATGGCAGCCTCGAAGGAAAGTCTGGTTCTTGTGGAAGCCTCGAAAAAGAGGGAAGCGAGAAGTTTGCCTTTCAAAATCCCGAAGGCTTCTCCGGTTTCATGTAAGGTCTGCATGACTCTGCTTTTTTCGATGATGAAATCGAGGTCTTCTTTGGAAAACTGAAGGGTGTCTAAAATGTTCCGATGAGAGTAGGATTGCATAGGGCGGAAATCTTTTATCAAGGGTTTTTGGTATCGAATAAATCGAAAACAAAATTTTACTGGTCACTATGTCGGCAGCAATTTTAGCAAAAATCAATGAAATGGATCTAGTGACCCAGCACCTTGTGCAACCGGATGATTTGAACTACCACAACAACCTGTTCGGAGGGAAAATGCTCTCCTGGATCGACGAAGGGATGGCCATGTTTGCGATGATGAAAATCCAATATACGAACATAGTTACCGTAAGTATGGACAATGTGGTATTTCGCTCTCCGGCAAGAGCGGGAGATATCATCCAAATCTACGGAAAAATCATCAAAACGGGAAAATCTTCCGTGACCGTAAAAACATTGGCGATCACCAACAATCCTCAAACGGGAAAATTAGGAGAAGTGATCGAAAGTGAAATCAGCTACGTATGTTTGGATGAAAGAGGAAAGCCCTACTTTCATTTTAGAAATTTCAAAATTCCTGTGAAGTAACAAACAACCTGGCAAAAAGGTGAAAACATTTTAAAAAAATTTGCGAAATCACCGAAGAAGATCGCCAAACAGACAGCGATATGATAAAAGGAACCCATTGGGTGGCGGGTCTGGTACCCCACCCTTCAGTCAGGGCGGGGAGATAATATTCTCCTACTTCTTAGGATCCCATTTAGGAAACAGTTCCGATTCGACTCCTAGCAGATTGAAAATCCTTCCTGCAATAAAGTCACCCAGATCGTCCAAAGACTTCGGCATTTGATAAAATCCGGGAGAGGCAGGCACGATGATTCCTCCTGCTTCGTCCAAACTCAGCATATTTCTCAAGTGAATTCTGTTGTAAGGTGTTTCTCTGGGAACTACGATCAAACGTCTTCTTTCTTTCAGACTCACATCTGCAGCACGTTCAATCAGATTTTCCGTAAAACCAGCATTAATCGATGCAACCGTTTTCATACTGCAAGGAACGACAACCATCGCATCCCAAGAATTTGACCCGCTGGCAATATCGGAACCTATATCGAAAAAATCGCGTATATGAAACTTGTGTTTTGTTTCCGGTTTCCACCTTTGTTGGATGAAATCCAAAACATCTTCTGCATTAGAGACTTTCGTTTCGTATTCTTCTGAAAAAATTCTCAGAGAAGCAGGACTTACCGTAAAATATGTATCCCCTGGAATTTCGGATAAGGCCCGCAAAAAACGAGCCGCATAAATGGAACCGCTTGCTCCCGCAAGCCCGACCACAAGCTTCACTGAAAACTGATTCCGGAAGAAACTTTCAAAAGAAAATCAGACCATTTGTCCGCTAAAATTGCCAAAAACAAAACCACACTGATCCAGGAATTGATTTGATAGAACCTAAGAGGAAGTTCCTTCGATTTATGATCCCAGGAAATGCGGTGTTCGTAAACAAGGAGACCAGTAATGACCAGAAGGATTAGAAAATAAGGAAATCCTAATTCGCTGACAACTCCCGCCAGACAGAAAATGGAAATCGAAAATATATGAAACAGAACGGCGATAATTCTGGATTTAGATTCCCCTAACTTAGCGGGTATGGAATGAAGGTTTTGTTTCTGATCGAAATCTGCATCTTGGATGGCGTATAATATATCGAAGGCGGAAATATGAAACAAAAGACCTGCGGAAAACAAAACGGGAACCAAATCGATTCGCTCTAAGATTGCGATCCAAGCCCCCAAAGGCGCCAGGGAAATGGCAAAACCCAAAACGATATGGCAGAAAAGAGTGAATCTTTTGGTGAGAGAATAAAGAAACAAAACGAATAAAGCGGGGAAAGAAAGTAAAAATGCGAGTTTGTTCACGAAAAAACTGGCAAAGATAAAAATAAAAGAAGAAAGCCCGATAAACAAAAGTGCGGACAGTTTGGAGATTTTTCCGGAAGGAATTTCCCTGTTTTCGGTTCTGGGATTTTTTTCATCGATTTCGGAATCCACATATCTATTGAACCCCATGGCGGCACTTCTGGCACTCACCATACAGATCACGATCAAAAAACCGATGCGAATGAGGTCTGCTGTTTCAAGAGAAGATTCAAGATACGCTAAGATAAAGGAAATCCCCGCAAAAGGGAGAGCAAAAAGAGTGTGAGAAAACTTGACCATTTGTCCGTAGAGAATTAAATTTTTGAAAAATTTCATCGTGGCTTCACTTCTTTAGCCCAACCTTTAGACTGGTTCCCAGTTTTTTGGTTCACTAAAGATCTTTTTTAACCGTTCTTCTCTAGTAGAGTCCTTGCAATGAAGTTTCTGCCCTATTTTAATTTTTTTCTGATCTTGGGAATCTCCCCTATTTTGGTAGCTCATCCTTCGGAAGAAGATCGTCCCGTTAAAATTTTCTTTCACTGCGGGAAAGAAGCGCATACCCGAATGAACTCCGAAGGGAGAGGTGGATTGGGAGCACTGCTGCAGTGGGTGGAAACGGAAAAGCTGGATTATGAAAAAAAGAACGGAAGAGCCTATCTTTTGTTTCCTTATTCCGACAAAAAAGACAAACGATTGAACTCTTATCCTTACGACGGTTATCAGGAAGAAAAACAATCCTTATTGGAATTCGGTCCAGTGAAACTAGGAATAGGTTATTTATCTTCTCACGGAAAAACGGAAGATCTCTCCGATTTTGACGGATGGATTTATTTCGTAAAAGAATCGGAAGAGGTTCTTTTGGCTACATTAGAATTTCCTAAAGATCCTTACTTCCCTATTTTTTTATTGGGTGAACCCGGACAGAGAGCCAACTTTCGTTATTCAAGAAACATACACCAAGTGACCTGTCCGAAAGACTTCGGAAAACTAGGCAGCCTGGAACTTTATTTTCGTAAAAGAGATATGATCCGAATCCATCATGAAGTGATCTCCATCAATCTAACGGATAGAAACAGATCTTGGAGAAAAAAACACGATTCCGTAAAAGAGGAAGATCTTCCTGTCAATTCTCGGAATAAGACGGACAAATCTTCGCCAGAACACAAGAAGGACAATCTGTACGGCGGGCTGCGCAATTCTTACGACCGAGAAATATTAGGTACAGAGACAGGTTTCTCCAATACTCCCTCGGCACAGTCTCCATAATTTCCTTTTCTATCTTCACAGGATCCGTTTGGTTCGTAAGTCCCAAACGTTTCGTCAGTCTCTTCACATGAGTGTCGACAACGAATCCGTCGGACACTCCGTAAAGCTCATTTAACACAACATTGGCGGTCTTTCTTCCGAAACCGGGAAGTAAAATCGCTTCTTCCAAAGTTTGAGGAATCACTCCTCCGTAATCTTTTAAAAGAAGTTTCGCAAATCCTTGTATGTTTTTCGCCTTATTGCGGTAAAAGCCCGTCGAAAAGATTTTTGTTTCTATATCCTGCAGCTTTGCATCCGCAAAAGATTGTAAGCTGGGGAAGGTTTTGAATAATTCAGGAGTGACTTGATTCACTCTTTCATCCGTACATTGTGCGGATAAAATGACTGCGATCGCAAGCTCGTGAGGTTGTTTGAAATGGAGAGGAGTTTCCACTTCCCCGAACTCTTTTCGCAACAAACGATAGAGTTCGCGGATATAGACTAAGTTAGGTTTTTTACCGGTCTTTTTCATAAAGACCGGTAACTAAAATTGATTTTACTTGGAAGGATTTGCCTGAGGAGCTGGGGAAGCAGTTGCAACACTCTTCACTCCTACATATTTTTTAGGAGCGATTGCTTGGATGTCTCCACCGTGGTCTTGGATCGCCACTTTCAATCCTTTTTTGCGAAGAGTTCTCAATGCTCTTGTGGAAATTTTAACGCGAACCCATCTGTTTTCATCTTCTAAAAATACTTTTTTAGTAACGACATTCACCTTCCAAATACGGCGGTTCTTTTTGTGCGAGTGAGATACATTGTTCCCCGCTGCCGTTCCTTTTCCAGTTACTACACATCTTCTAGCCATAAAATTTCCCTTTGTTTCGCTATGATTTTGTACTTAATTTTCGGGTCAATTCCAAACGAATGTTTTTTTGAAAGAAAGAGAAAGCTTCTTCAGGAGTGTCCGCAAAAGAGAAAAGCTGTAGATCCTCCTTGCTGATCAGTCCGAATTCCGCCAAAGCAGGGAAATTGATCACTTTTTTCCAAAACTCCGTTCCATAGAGAAGGATGGGAATTTTAGTTTTTTTCTCCGTTTGCACCAAAGTGAGAGTTTCGAACAATTCATCGAAAGTTCCGAACCCTCCCGGAAATGCGATCATTCCTCTGCAATGTTTCATAAACCATAATTTGCGCATAAAAAAATAGTGAAACTCAAAAGAAAGCTCTGGAACCGCATAAGGATTCACATGCTGTTCCATAGGGAGCACTATGTTCAATGCAATGGAGTTACCACCTGCTAATTTCGCTCCCCGATTCCCCGCTTCCATAATTCCAGGGCCGCCCCCAGTGCAAATGTGCAGATTTCTGCCGGGAAATTCCTTTTCCCAATGACAGGCCCATTCCGTCATCAAACGAGCAAATTCAACCGCTTCTTCGTAGTATCTGACAAATGGAGTCAGCCCGTTTAGATTAGGATTACCCGCCTTTTCTTCCGGGCTGGGAATTCTTGCGGAGCCGAAAACGACTACAGTGTCCGTAATTCCGTTTTTTGTCAGTTCCGCTTTGGGATGCAGATATTCGGAAAGCATCCGAACCGGACCAGCATTGTCCCCCCATAAAAAATCTTTGTTTTCAAAGGCTAAATCTGTCATTGTATGATTAGGATCGACCTTATCCTGCGGCACCTTCATAGGAAATTTTGAAAAGTATGATGAATTACTGGAAATCCTTATTTTCCCGAACGGGGAATCAACAAACAGACGTTCATCTATTTTTCCCTCATTTGAATTTCAGGGAAATCGAATTGAAAGAAAAATTCATCGAGTCTTGGGAAAACTATCATTCGAATCTTTGGAAAGAAGAGACAGATCTCGCATGGGAAATCCAGCCGGAAGCGGTTTTGAAATGCAACTTGAGGATCTATGTATCGTGGGTTCCCCAAGGAAAAGATAAATATTTCCATCTATTCTTTCCCGATCTGTTTCGAAAGGAAAAAGAAAAGAGCTTACGATCGCATATTCTCGGTTTTTTGGAAGATCGAACGGAAAAAGAAACTTTCCCTAAAACTAATTTTTTCTCACAACTTACGAACATTCCCAAATACTTTCATTGGAAAAAATTGACTTTGCAGGAAGGAGAATTGGATCTTCCGGAAGATTGGATTTGGACCAAAGAAGGATTCTCTCCTTTGGTGTTTCAAAACAAAATCCAAGTGAAAGTCAGGATCGGAAGATTGGAAAAAATTTTTTACAGATGGAAACACAGAAAGTTTTATTCTCCCTCGCCTCTTGTTGGAGAACTTTATGTGAAATGCAAAAGAAAGTATGCGGAAGGAAGTTACGGAGAAACTCTATTTCTCTTTTTAGGTTATTTTTTAGAGAACCCTAAAGATCATTATTTCTTAGAATACTGGAACCTAACTCCCATTTTGGATCCAAACATAACTCTTCGAATTCCCAAAGAATTATGGAACCATAACCGCAGCGGGAAAGAGAGATCTCCGATCTATTGGATCGAAGATCTTAAATTCGGTTACGAGAATACGTTTGAATCTAGGCCTGTCTACCGGGGCGCCACTTCTTCGCTTGATCGTCCAAAATAATGAAACGGGAGTTTTTCCCGATCACAACTTCGTTGATCTTTTTGTCCTGAAGAGCTCGATAAACAGAGGTTCTACTGGTGTTCTTTTTCTCTGCAAAATATTTTATTTCCAAAAGACTTTTGCTTACTTGTCTGCAAGATTGTATGATCGTATCGGTCATCGTTGCTTGAACCTCGTCTGTTAGACGTAATAGACGATTGATTATAACCTAAAAACTATCCATGCGAATAAAAAATTCGATCGTTTTTTCGGAATCCCTAGGTAAATCCATAGGATTAGAACCGGAAAAATGCAAAAAATTTCCAGTAGAAGTCATCGGTTCGATGGCGATTGATTTTCTATCGTTCGGAATGTACACCTGGAAGAAATGTCCTCCTCCTACGATTAATTTTTCCTTTCGATGGATGGAGAAAAGTCCTAACTGTCCGGTTCCTTCGATGGACTTATACAAATGGTCCATAGACCTTCCTTCCAGTTTCATTTCGTCCTTGAGACGAACTGTACCGTCTAATAGCCGTTCCGGTAGGAGATAGTCGCCTAATTTAACTTCGTAAAAACCGGAACCGAATAAGTACAAATCGTCTACATAAGACTCTGTTCCCCAGCGAAAGTAAGGATGAATTCCTAAAGAGAAGGGAAAATCTTTCCCGGAAAGATTTTCCAATCGATAACGAACTTTCAGTTCGTGATCCGTCAGCACAAAAGATTCAGTCACTCGGATTTCAGAAAGAATCGTATCTTTCCAAGAATCGGGGAGGCGGAAAGAAAAATGCGCTTCCGAACGGGAATCGGATTCCATTTCGAAAATCAAATCCCTGGGAAGATTATGATATAACCCATGTGAGGGGATTCCGTTTCCATCCGTAAGCCAGTGAACACTGGGATAAAAAGGTTCCTTGGCCCAAGGATTCGGATCCAAACGATTCACCCAAGGAAACATGAGAAAAGATCCGGAGGCGAAAAAAGGATCCGATTCTTTGTGTCCTGCTACGACGGAAATCGGTGAAAAATCCAGAGGAGACGCTAAAACTAAATCCAGCCACTGCCCTCCCGCTTCCGGGGAAATCTCGAAATTAGCCTGTTTCGTTCTCAAATGATACAAGATTCTCCCCCCAAAAATGATTGAATCCAAAGTTTCCGATCATACAAAGGTTCTTATGCCTTCCAGAAAGCACTTTCTTACAGTTTTCACAATCGTTTTTACCGCAGTTTTTCTGCAGTCCTGCATCATTGCCAGTTTCCCTGTCTTCGGAGGGGGAAAGGCGGATTTCGAAGAAAAGGTAATCTCCGGAACCGATAAAGATAAAATCTTAATCATCCCCATCGAAGGGATCATCAGTGATGAAAGCAAAGAATCGTTCTTCGGGGGCAGTACGGAATCAGTGGTCGCCCGCGTAAAAGAATCTCTCAAGTTCGCAGAAAGAGATCCTTTTATCAAAGGAGTCATTCTTAAAATCAATTCTCCCGGCGGAACGGTTACTGCGAGCGACATCATCTATCAAGAAATTCTGAATTTCAAACAAAGAAAGAGAATCCCTGTTTTCGCAGGATTCATGGACACTGCCGCAAGCGGTGCCTATTACATCGCAATGAGTACGGACTCCATCGGTGCCCATCCAACAACCGTTACAGGTTCAGTTGGGGTGATCATGCAGGGTTTCAACTTCAAAGAAGGTTTGGATAAGATCGGTGTCAAAGATCAGTCCATTACGTCCGGAGCGAACAAAGCGATCGGTTCCCCTTTCATCGACCAGTCTCCTGAACAAAAGAAAATACTCCAATCCATCGTAGACAATTTGTATCATCGATTCTTCCAGATCGTGAAAAAAGGAAGACCGAATGTTCCTGAAACCAGATTGAAAGAAATTTGTGACGGAAGAATTTTCACCGCAGAACAAGCTAAAAACGAAGGTATGGTGGATTTCATCGGATACTTCGAAGATTTCCAATACAGATTGATGCAGCACGATAAATATTCCGGCGATAAAAGCGGAAACCCGAAACTGATCGTTTACCAAAGAGGAAAAGGCAGAGTGGAGAATATCTACCAAGCGAACGGATCTTCCGAGAACCAAATCAAATTGGGAATCGTAGATAAGTTTTTAGGTCAGAACTCCGGCGCTAAATTCTATTATCTTTGGGATCTGTAGGCCGGACGTTTCATGTTATTTAATTCCATTGCCTATCTAGTTCTATTTGCAGTTACATATCTAGTTTACTGGAATATTCCTCAAAAAGGGAGAAAGCCGCTTTTGCTTCTTTCTTCCGTAATTTTTTACGCTTATTTCAGTTTTCCTTTTTTGTTTCACTTCCTGGGAGTCGTTTTAGTCAACTACTGGTTCAGTGAAATTATATTTAAAAGAAAATCGGAAGGGAAACCCTATCAATTTGCCCTAACTACGATTATCTGCCTCAACCTGGCAAACTTAGTTCTTTTTAAATATTTTTACTTCATCACAGGAACTGTGTATTCGATCTCTGGTTGGACGCAGGTAAAGACGTTCGCTGATTCTTGGAGCATCTTTCTCCCTCTTGCCATCAGCTTCTATACCTTTCAGATCATCGCCCTGCAAGTGGATCTTCACAGAGGAATCATCAAGGAAAGAATTAGTTTCTTAGACTACTTCATCTTCATTCTGTTTTTCCCTCAATTGATTGCAGGCCCGATCATGAGGTCGGATAATTTCCTTCCTCAAATCAACAATCCTGAAATAGACGATGACCGAATGAAAAAAGGTCTCTTCTTGATTTTAGGGGGACTTTTCAAAAAGGTAGTCATCGCAGAGAACGTAGCTCCCATCATCGCTCCTGTTTTTATGGATCCTGCGAAGTATGACAGTTATTCTCTTTTCTTTGCTGTATTAGGTTTTATCACACAAGTGTATTCCGACTTTTCCGGATACACCGATATCGCCAGAGGTTCTGCCAATTTACTCGGTTACGAAATTCCGGAAAATTTCAAAGGCCCCTACTTTGCTCAAAGTTTCAGAGATCTTTGGTCGAGATGGCACGTCACCCTTTCTTCTTGGTTGAGAGACTACCTCTACATTCCTCTAGGAGGAAACCAAGGAAGCATCTTTCGTTCTAATCTAAATATGTTCATCACTATGTGTTTGGGAGGACTTTGGCATGGAGCCAATTGGGCCTACGTTGCTTGGGGAGCTTATTTAGGCGCCTTCTTGTGGATCGAACGTTCTTTGTATTTGGCGAGAGGAAAAAAGAAAATCATACCGGACAGTTTCCCTTTTGCGACCCTCATCCGAACCATTTTCGTATTCCTTGCTTTTGCTTTTTCTGGAATTTTCTTCCGTTCTGCGGCCAGAGGGGACGAATCGATGTCTGTCGTTTATGAAATCTTCAAAGGGATTTTCACTTTTCGAAGCGTAGGGGACACACTGGACAGAGTGAACGAACTTCCTTTGTTGGTAGCGGCCGGCCTCTTCTTCAACTGGATGCAATATTCCGATGCCACTTATACGAAACTAAAGCCGTATCAAAATTATATCCTTCCTGTTTTGGCAGTGATCATGTTACTTTTGTTAGGTATTTTCGGAGACGGGGGACAGGATTTTATCTACTTCCAGTTCTAAGTCTAAGGAACGGTTTGTTTTTTTTCATAAGAAACAAGCCGTTCTTTTCCTCTATCTCCCCGCTTTTTTCTTTGTTTGGAATTGTCAAAACGATCCTTCTTGGATTCGCAAACTTCCTTCCGAATCAGGCAGCCAAGTTGTTTCTTATCCTGCTCTTTCCTTGGGAAACTACGAAAGACCTACTGAAAAAAAATCTCCCATGCATTCCAAAGACTTTCACTCCGATTGGACGGAATGGATTCTAATCGAAAAAGAAAACCGATTCCGTAAAGAATGGAGATCTTTCGTTTTTCATAAGGAAAAAAAGAAGTTTGTCCGCGTTTTAGGAGAAGGAAAATACAAACAAGAAGGCCCTTGGATTCTTTTCGAAACGGAATCGGTTCGTAAATACGAATGCAATGAAGAAGAAGTTTCTCATCCCTCCCGATGGAAACAAAGATCTTATTTACCTTGTCCTTCGGAAACATCCGTTTCTATTTCTGTAAACATTCCTCACAAACTATTGTATCATTTCGATTCGGAAGAACGTTCCATTGCACCTTTGCAGTATGAATCTGGTTATTTAGAGTCAGGCTTCGGAATCGGATGGGAATCCGGCAAACCGTATGAAGAAGGGATTTTGTTTAAAAAGGCGAAGAGTAAATACGTGAAAAAAGAATTCCAACCTCACGTATATTACTACGGGAGGTTGGATTGACTCTAGAACGAATCAAAGAGGGTAACCATCTCTAGAAAAGAATCATAACGTTTATTTATAAGCTAACACCGCGCAAGCTCTTCCGTATGTCACTACGTCTTTCGCTGCTTTTTCTTCGAATTTGGTGATGCCGTGTTGTTTGAAAGCGATGCTTGCTTGGTTTGCGAAATTACCCGCTTCACAATAGTTTCCCGCTTTAAATGCCGCATTGGATGTAAGATAAAGAATAGATGCGTAACTTTTATGCGCTTTCATTCCGATCGCTTCTCTGATCTTTAACGCACGTTTGTAATGAAGGGAAGCAAGTTCGTATTCTCCTTGGTTCTCCTCGGAAGTCGCTACTTTCAATAATTCGTTTGAAATTTCGGTCAAAGTTTCTTTGTCGTAAGAATTCACGAGAGAGCTGATCTCTTCGTTGTCCAATTCAGACTCAAAAGCAGAAAGAGAGAATGTTAAACCTAAAATCAAGAGTGTTGAGATAGTTAGCTTCATTTTGACCTCCGGGAAGAAACATTCTTTGCAGAATCCGTTTTCTTCGCTTTCGATCTATAGAATGCAACATCCGTGCCAACATTTCTACCGTTCCGGAAAATCAAGAAATACCGCTAGAATGCCTTGGATTGGCATTCTAGGAAATAGAGATAGTTTCTAAGAGTGTATTAAAAATAGGAAGGAAATCAAAATGGAAGCTAAATTGCCCAAAGTTTAGGCAATTTGTTCTAATTTTTATTAGGTTTTAGTTCATCGTCACTGATTTCCAACTCTCTTTGTAGAAAATCGTTCAAATCCATGGACCGGAAGTGATCTCTGTCTCCGTCACATTGTCTGCTACCCGGAACCGCCAAAGTTCTTCCTGCTACGGTGATCGGCTTCAAAAACATATTGGAAGTGAGAGGACAATTCGGTCCTGGAGCGAGTCCATTGAAAGAACAAGTGGCTCCTTTGATGACGTCTTCCGGAATGACATCCGGTTTTCCCGGGGTTTGGAAGGTAGGATAAGGACCTTCGTTGTACCAGCGAGAGTACATCCTTCCCCAAATCGGAACGGCAACCCCTGCCGCAGTCGTTCCCTGTCCCAAGGAAAGGGAAGATTTATCGAACCCCATCCAAACGACAGTCGTAAATTTAGGATCGAAACCGCAATACCATACGTTCGTGTAAGAAGAAGTGGATCCGGTTTTTCCTCCCGATTCCCCTTTGTAATTTCCTTTGTCGGAAGCACGAAGAGTCGCAGTAGGTGTTCCTCCTGTAGCCACACCGATCAACATTTGGCGGATGATGTATGCTGTGGATTCGGGAATGATCTGAATGGTTCCGTTTTTTGCTTCTTCTGCAAGTTCTTCCTGAACTTCTTTTTCTTTATTGTATATGACGGATCCGCTTTGATTTAGCACATAACGAACGCTAAAAGGAATTACATCCTTTCCTTTGTTCGCCATGATGGAATAAGCAAGCGCCATTTCATAAGGAGTGAGTTCCGCCACTCCCAAAGCAAGCGCTGGCCCTGTAGGATATCTTGTTTTGTTTGTTTTCGAAACCTTAGATGCAAAATCAATGACAGAGTCTGTGCCGGTTCTCATCAACACCTGAACGGATACGATGTTCAAAGACAAAGAAAGGGCTCTCGACAAAGGCACCATTCCCCTGAAGTCCCCGGAAATATCTTGAGGAGAATACCCTTCTCCTTCTTCCGTAATGGTTGTTAGTGGAGCATCCATAATTCCAGTTCCGGAACCGACCGCTCTGTTTTGAATCGCAGCGGCATACACCATCGGTTTGAAAGAAGACCCTGTTTGTCTTCTTGCCTGCATCGCTCTGTTGAACTGGTTTTTAGGAGTGAACCTGGATCCTCCCACCATTGTTTGTATATAGCCTGTTTGGTGATCAATCGTAACAACGGCTCCCTCTACGTGCAAATTAGAGGAGAACACTAGGGAAGATCTGCGGAATTCTTTCACAGCAGCACTTTCATTCTCTGAAGGTATGAAGTCTGTGAGTAATTCCAAAGAAGATGCCAGTTCCTTTTCCAAATGAAGTCGGAAGATTTGCCTGTCATCCAAATTGGTGATATAAGGAACTCCTACGGGGAAAATAGTGCCCATAAGATTGTACAAGGAAACTAATCCTCTGTCGGCTCTTCCCGCATAACGAAAGTTCGCTCCGAATGCGTATCGATCCTGGTCGATGAGTCCCTTTCTGAGTTCCTCTTCCGCAATCTCTTGTTTTCTTACATCCAGAGTGGTATAAACGCGAAGTCCTCCGGTATAAACCGCTTCCTCGCCCACTTCTTTTTCCAAAATTTGGCGCACCCATTCCGTAAAATGAGGAGCTCTGTTCAATTTCGTTCCCCATGTGGAACGAGAAGGAGATTGAGTGATTACGATCGGCCAATATTTTTCCCAAAATTCATCGTGGATCTTTTGCACTTGGTCTTTAGGAACGAATCCGTTTTTGGCCATCAAATTCAGAACGAGTAAATGTGCCGTTTTGGCATCTTTCGGATTTTTGAAAGGAGAATAGTTGACAGGTGCTTTCGGAAGTCTCGCAAGAAGGGCCGCTTCCGCAATATCCAAATCTCTTACGTCTTTTTGGAAATATACATTGGCCGCAGAAGAAAGACCTGTTGTTCCGTGACCCAGATAGATTAGATTGAAATAAATTTCTAAGATCTCTTCTTTTGTGTATTCTTGTTCTATCTGTAAGGTGAGGAGCGCTTCCAGAAACTTACGAGCGAATGTTTTTTTTCTTTCTTGTAAAATCGTTTTGGCAAGCTGCTGAGTAAGAGTGGAACCTCCCTGCACGATTCTTCCCGCCAGAACGTTTTTGATCGCCGCTCTTATGATGGCGGAAAAATCGATTCCGAAGTGATTGAAGAAATTATCGTCCTCTACGGAGAGAAACGCCTGGATCACATGAGGAGGAATGTCTTGGTATTTCAGAAGTTCCTGTTTGTGGCGATACAATTCCGCAAAAAGGATTCCGTTCGTATCGTACAGTTTGGTGGGAGTGGTCGGCTGGTAGGATGCCAGCTTTTGCAGCTCCTTACCTTGGTTGACTTCGGATAAAATGTATCCGAAGAAAATTCCGCCGAATAGGGCGAAAACGAAGAATGCTGTCAGCGTATATTTTAAAGTTTTTTCTTTGTCCATGATCGATCGTCTTTATAAATGAAAACGTAATCCTTCTCTTGCCAGATGGATTTTTAACTTCTTCTCTCCCAATAATTCCTTATGCTGTTCCGCAGCACGATAAATCTCGTAGATCTTTTCATCCGAATAACTAGGTTCATGATGAGTCAGTACCAGATTTTTCACATTCCAAGAAGTGGCACAGTTTACGGACATAGTGTACGATGTGTGCCCCCAGTCGAATTTGGAAAAGGATTCGTCCAAAGTATACTGAGTGTCCAAAATGAGAAGGTCCGCTCCTTGAAAGAAAGGAGCATAGTCGTGGATGATGCTCATATCCTGCCCTGTGAATTCCGCATCCGTAGCAAAGATAAAAACTTTCCCTTCTCTGTTTGTGAACTTATAGGCGTACGAACCGCCCGGATGTTTCAAAGGATGGCATTCTACTTTAAGCCCTCCCGAAAATTGCAAAACATCTCCAGGAGAAAAAAGCTGAAATTCTTTGGCGGAGCCAGTGCCGGAAAAATCCACGGGAAAAAATTCGGGAGATTGTTGGCGTTCTAATCTGGCTTCTAAATCCGCATAAGGAGAATGGAATTTTAATGTGAAGTCGGGGAAATAGATGGGCTTAAAAAAAGGAAGCCCTTGGATGTGATCCCAATGTGTGTGGGTGATGAAAAAGTTCACATCTTTCTTCTGTTTGTTTTTGAAATATTCTTGGATGAGGTCGTCCCCTACGTTTCTTGCCCCTGTTCCGATGTCCAAAACATAGAGTTCTCCGTTATCGTCCGTAACGGTCACACAAGTAGTATCGCTTCCGGTCACGAATTTCAAATGATAAGGAAGAGATTTCCAAAATTCCTCCGCAGATGCGGGGGTACGGTTGGGCTCTTTAGAGTACAATTCGATGATTTCTAGGATTTTTTTACGATAATCCTGATTGCGAAGCGGGGCGGCGATGGATCCACGTACCCCAAAGAGTTGAACGACCACTTCCTCGATCCTAGGAAATCGACTTTCCTTGTCACTCAAGATTTACGACCTTGAATTTATGGCCCCTCGTTACCCCAGTTATGAAACTCGATTCGGTCCAGAATTAACGACTGTCGTTCGTGCCTTACTTGTGGCAAATGGGATCGTATTTGTTCTTCAATTTTTAGAAAATCTGATCCTCAAAACTTCCTGGATCGGAGGCATTTTGGCGCTAAATCCCGCCCTAGTTTTGAAGGGATTCGTCTGGCAGGTAGTCACATATTCGTTTTTGCACGTTCAATTCTGGAATCTTTTGATGAACATGCTCATGTTATGGATGTTTGGCGGACAATTGGAGGAACATTGGGGAAGTAAACCTTTCCTGAAATTCTATATTTTCTCCAATTTGGCAGGTGCCCTTGCCGCTGTGATCGCCGCTTTTTTCGGAATGAGTCCGGGAATCGTCGTAGGGGCAAGTTCCGCCGTCTACGCTTTGTTATTTGCTTACGCATTGACCTGGCCGAACCGGGAAATGCTGTTTATGCTGATTTTTCCTCTCAAGGCGAAATATGTTGCGATCCTATTTATGCTGATCTTACTTTTTTCTGGGGGAGGAGCTATCGTTTATACCTCGCTCATCGGAGGGGTGGTTTCCGCATTTTTTCTGGTCCGATTTTATTCCGGTTGGAAAAAAATTTCTTCCGGTTCCTCTAGCTGGTCTCTTTCCAGATATCTTCAAAAAAGAAGGTTCTTGAGATACCAACAGGAAATGGAGAACAGGGAAAACGCGAAAGACAGAGTAGACAAACTTTTGGAAAAAATCTCCAAAGAAGGTATGGATTCTCTTTCTAGGAGCGAGAAAAAATTCCTCAACGATGCTTCCCAAAAGTATTTCAACGAGTGAGTCCTCCTTTTTTTCTTTTTCCTGTCACTCCGATCAGGTCGCCTTATTATAATTTAGCGATCGAAGAATCCATCGCTTTGCATTTATCTTCTTCCGGTCTTACGGGAGGAGTCAGGATTTGGACGAATCCTCCTTCCATCATACTCGGCCTTTCGGAAAATCCGTTTCGAAATGTACAAGAGGATGTGATCCGACCTTTTCTAGAAAAAGCGGAAACATCCTCCTTTCCCAAAAAAGCAATTCCAGATTTCACTTATATCGCAAGAAGAGCTTCCGGCGGGGGGACAGTGTTTCATAATCCTACGGGAAACGTGAACTATTCCATTTACGTGAATTTGGATGTAAGAAAGGAACTTTTTCCCGTTAAATCCTCTTATGACATTCTACTCGGTTTGGTGGCAAAGGCTCTCATCAAACAAGAAATAGGTGCTAGTGCGAAAGGAAAATCGGATCTGGCGATTGAAGAGGCGGGAGTGATCAAAAAAATCTCCGGCAATGCGCAATTTAGAAAAAGAAACTGCATCGTCCAACATGGAACCTTGATCTTAAAAAAAGATTTAATTCAATCTGTCAGCAATGTCCTTCACCATCCCCCTGAAGAGCCGGATTATAGAAAAGAAAGAACACATAGGGATTTTTTGACAAGTCTGCCGGATCATTTTTCCGTTCCGCAATTCCAGTCCGATTTATTTGCGGAATTTGCAAACTATCTGGGAGAAACACTCCCTTCCCAAAACAAAGATTTTTCCTTCTGGGGAAAAGGGTTTTCTTCTTTTCGGAAACTAGTCCTGAAAGAATCTGAAATTATTCGCAAGCGAAAATATGAAAGTTTACCATTTATACTAAATCGAGAAATTCCCACATGAGTTATTTACAAAAACAAGATCCTGAAGTTTTTTCCGCCCTCAAACACGAGGACGAAAGACAAGAAAATTCACTAGAAATGATCGCTAGTGAAAACTTCGTTTCCCAAGCGGTTTTGGAAGCTTACCATTCTACACTTACCAATAAATACGCTGAAGGATATCCGGGAAAAAGATATTATAACGGATGCGAAAACGCAGACAAAATCGAAGAATTGGCCATCGAAAGAGCCAAAAAGATGTTCGGAGCAGAATACGCAAACGTACAACCGCATAGCGGGGCACAGGCGAACATGGCGGTTTTCCTTGCGACCTTAGAACCGGGAGATTCCTTTTTAGGAATGAACTTGGCTCATGGGGGCCACCTTACTCACGGTTCCGCAGTCAACATCAGCGGAAAATACTATAAGCCGATTCCTTACGGAGTCTCCGAAAAAGAAGAGACTATCGATTATGCGGAAGTGGCAAAACTTGCCAAAGAACACAAACCGAAACTCATCGTTGTGGGTGCATCCGCTTATCCTAGAACCATCGACTTTTCCAAGTTCAGAGAAATCGCAGATTCCATCGGTGCTAAGATTATGGCCGATATCGCACATATCGCAGGTTTGGTGGTAGCGGGAGAACATCCTAGTCCGATCGGACTTTGTGACTTCGTAACTACAACCACTCACAAAACATTGAGAGGTCCAAGAGGAGGACTCATTCTTTCCAGCACAGAACACGAAAAAATTCTGAATTCGAGAGTATTCCCTGGAATTCAAGGAGGACCTTTGATGCATGTGATCGCCGCAAAAGCTGTAGCATTCGGAGAGGCTCTTCAACCGAACTACAAAACATACATCAAACAAGTATTAAAGAACGCTAAAATCCTTGCGGAAGTTTTCCAAAAAAGAGGATACCGCGTGATTTCCGGAGGAACTGACAACCATTTGGTGCTCCTGGATGTTTCCGTAAAAGGACTCACAGGAAGAGATGCAGCGGATGGATTGGACGGAGTGGGAATCACAGTGAACAAAAATGCGATTCCTTTCGATAAAAATCCTCCTGCAGTCGCATCCGGAATTCGATTGGGAACTCCTGCACTTACCACAAGAGGACTCAAAGATGCTGAGATGGAAAGAGTCGGAGGACTCATCTGCGATTTCCTAGACCATTTCGGAGACGAAAGCTGGAAGGCGAAAGTAAAGGACGGAGTCAAGGAAGTCACAAAAGGTTTCCCAATGACAAACTTCCGCTTAGGATAGAGCGGCAGTTAGGTGAGATGAGGTTCCCCCGCCCTGTATCTACTGGGTGGGGAGGAGTGGTTCGTGGGAAGCCGCTCCCCTTCTCCCCTAACACATCCTTCGTTTTTTGCAACTTACTATTCTAAATTTTTAAATTCCTTTCACCTTTTTGCCCGTTTTCATTCACCTATTTGAAATCGGTAACTGACAATCTCCCCTTCTTCCGCATCCGGCTCCTTATATGTCTTTTCCCAAAAGAAAACTTCTCCTTTTTCGGAAATAGCTACGATCGTACTCGCTCTCGTTCCATATCCTGGCGCTGTGATTCGAATGGAAGACAATGCTTTCTCTTTTTCCTTTCCAATTCCCGTATCCGGCAATCCTTCCGAATCGGCCATAGATCGATCGTTTAAAATTTCGAAAATCTTCTCCCAAGGAAACCCTTCATTTCTTCTTGCAGCGAAGTTATCTTCATACAAAGGAACCATCTTGGAACGAAGTTTCTCCGTTTTGGGCCAATTCGTATTCCAAAGAGCATTGCTTAAAGTATGAAATCCCTGTTCTATGACAGAACGCCTTCCTCCTCGGTTCGAAATGTAAACAGGCAAACTGCCTCCATCATAAACGAAGAGATTGAATCCTTCGTATTTGTCCGCATTTGCTTCTATCTCTTTGGAATAAGATTCGGAGGAAAGATCTGAAATCAAAAACTCGGACACAAGTTTCCCTCTGGAGAGAGGATCAGATATGGAAGGAATTCTTAGATTACGATTGTTCGTGACAAAAGCAACTCTACCTTGTTTGGTGACACCTAACCAAGTACCAAACGATTGAAGGTCTCTTCCCGCTAAAATCGCAGGATGATCTTCCCAAAAGGAAGCCTTCTCAGTAGCTCTATTGAAAAATTCATCCCGATTGGAAGCGATAACAATAGGATATCCGGGCCATACTTTGTATGCAAATCCGACCAAACACATACCTGCATCGGAATTCTTTTCGAAGTCTTTGTCAAATTCTTACCGATCTTAGCTCTAAATACGCCGATTAGAAAAGAGTAAATCCCGAAATATTTGGATTGAATTCGCAGGAAGACCCAAAACATTACAAAAAAGGGAAAATGATGAATTTTGACGCAAAAAAAGCAGTCTCCATCTTTCAAGAATCAGTTCTTGACTGGCATAAAAAAGAAGCCCCTCACACCAATCCATATCCAGATAACAGTATAGAAAACACACTCTATCAAAAAAATCATATCGATACCATCCAATGGCATATCGAAGACGATATCAGACGACCTGATATCCCGTTGGAAGAAGTCGTCAGCTTGAAAAGAAAAATCGACAAACTCAACCAAGATAGAACCGATATGGTGGAGAAATTAGACGATTTTATCATCGATCTCTTCAAAACGATCGTTCCCAAACCGAACGCAAGACTCAATTCAGAATCCCCTGCATGGCTTCTGGATCGAATGAGCATATTAGAACTTAAAATCTATCATATGCAGGAACAAGTAGAAAGAAAAGACAGTGCGGCATCCGCAGAACACATTCAAAAATGCCAAAACAAACTCACCATTCTACTCGACCAAAGAGAAGATCTCAAACTTTGTTTAGACGAGCTTTTGTTGGATTACAAAAACGGGGACAAAAAGGTAAAAGTATATCGTCAAATGAAGATGTACAACGATCAAAACTTGAATCCTTCACTTTATAAAAATAAGTAAAAATGAATCTTTTGGTACTTAGGTTTTCCGCCATGGGGGATGTTGCTCTAACGACCCCCGCACTGATTGCGATTGCCGCAAAGTATTCCAATATTCAGCTTACAGTCGTTACCAGGGGAAATTTCGCCCCTTTCTTTTACAATATCCCCAATCTAAACGTACTCGGAATCAATCTAAAACGATACAAAGGAATTATGGGGATTTGGAAATTGTACAAAGACATCGCCAAACTAGGTCCTTACGAACATGTAATCGATCTTCATGGTTCCGTTCGTTCCCGTCTCATTTCCTATTTCTTCAAATGGAAGGGAGTCCCTTTCGAAAAAATAATTAAGGGACGCAAAGAAAAGCTCCAACAGACAAGAAAATACAACAAAAAGCTAAACAAACTTCCCCACACTGTGGATCGTTATTTGAATGTATTCAAAAAAGCGGGATTCGACGCTCCGATCAGAAAGGGGCCTTGGTTGAATGTGGATGGAGAGTCGAAAATTTACGCAAAAGACTACTTAAAATCCATAGGGATAGATAAAAAAGCGGGACAGTGGTTCGGGTTCGCTCCTTTTGCAGGCCATGCTCTGAAAGAATGGAGTTTTGCAAATTGCAAAAAATTGACCGAAATTTTGCTGGAAGAATTTCCTGACTGCAACATATTTTTGTTCGGTGGCAAAGACGAGGCAGCCCAAATGGAAATCCTTCGAGACGGACAAAAAAGAATCAATATAGTCCAAGGGGGTTCCTTAGGAATCAGAGGGGAACTAGGCATTATGGACCGAATGGATCTAATGATCGGGATGGATTCGTCCAACGTTCATATTGCGGCCTTGTTAAAAAAACCAGTCATCGGCATCTACGGAACCACACATCCCATTTCCGGATTCGGTCCTTTCGCCCAAGAAGACTCAGGAGTGCTCCAAGTCGATTTGGCATGCCGTCCTTGTTCCATCTACGGCAATACAAAATGTTGGAGAGGAGATCATGCCTGTATGGAAATGATCGATCCGCTAGACGTTGTTAGACGCATACGATTTTTACAAAATGTAAATACGTTATGGTAACTAAAGTCCGTTTTTTCTTAATCCTCTTTTTAAGCCTAAGTCTTTACATTACCACATCCGTTTTCTCCGATCCTACTCCTTCCGACGAAGAAGATAATTTCAAATTCGAACCGGTATTCATTCCTTCCCCCAACAAACAAAAATTCGAAGAACAAATTTCATGCCGCGAAGATAGCTGCATTAAGTTCAATTTAAATAAAGATAAAAAAGATCTTTCCGGGGTATGGGATGCTTTCGGGAAAAACAGCGGAAAGATCGCCATCGAGATCGACGAACCTAAAATCAAAATCGACGACCCCCTTTTGGAAGACCTTGTGGAATACTTGAGAGAAATAGCAAAAAGAGAAGGTTCAGTGTCTTTCGAGCCTTATTACATAGGAATCAGAAGTTTAGGATTCACCGATCTTCCTCTTTTCAAAGATATATTCGGAGTTTCTTATAATATATACAAACGACTGAAATCTTATTTCGTTTTCGGAAGAATGGAACATTATAATGCAAAAGTTTTATATCACCCGCAAACCCATGATATCCTTCTCATTTATTTTTTTCACAGAAATTACGGAAATCTCTGCGACACGGTATATTCCGTTTGTGAAACCACTCAGTATTTCGATGACGAGACATTCGATCTTCAACTTTCTAAATTATTGACCAAAGCGGAAAAATCGGGGAAACCCATTGAAATCAAATTCCAACAAGTAGGCGCCGAACTTCCGCAGGCGAAGCTGGATGTAAACCATCTGTTGACAGCGAACAGATCTTCCCGACTTTATAAATGGTTGATTGCTTCGAAAGAAATCAATACTAAGAAAACGAAAAAAGAAAGATTTATCAGCCTAAACCTAGTCGTGACAGTGCTTGATTATACTCTCACTGCCTACGAACTAGTGGAAGCCATCCAACTCTATTGGCCGGCAAGATCCATGAAAACGGAAGTGGTTTATGACGACGCAAATGACAAAAAACAAGTTCAATCCGTAATTTTTACCCCGATTAAATCAAACTAAGTCTAAAAACATATCGAATAAACTTTGTTTTTTAGCCTTTCCTTTCATCGCTTCGATGACTTTTCTATAGATATCTTCCATTTCATCCACGCATTTCTCCATTTCATGGCCGGAAGCGATTTCTATTGAGTTTTTGGAAAACTCAGAATATTTTTTTCCATCTGACAAAAGTTTAATGGATAGATCTGCAAGTTGTTTTACATCGAAAGCGGGTGCGATGTATCCGTTCTTTTCGTGTTGGATGAGTTCAGGCAAAGCGAACGAATCTACTCCTACCGCAGGAAGACCGCAAGCGATCGCTTCTAAAACGACTAATCCTTGCGTTTCCATAGTGGATGCGGTTAAGAACAAATCGTACTTAGGATACACTTCATGAAGTTCCGCATTAGGAACAAACCCGGTGAAGATCACCGAGCCGGACAGACCTAAATGTTCCGCCTGTCTTTGCAAAGACGGAATTGCAGGACCTTCCCCTATGATGGTCAAAGTCGCTTTCGGATATTTCTCATGGATGAGTTTGAATGCATTGATCACTACGTCGCAATTTTTCTCATAAGAAATTCTTCCCACATGAAGAACCTTAGGGGCATCGGAGTCGAAGGATTTAACTACACCTGTGAATCGTTTTAAATCCATACCGTTTGACACGACAGTAACAGGTCGTGTGATTCCGTAATCGGCCAATTGTTTTTTGATCAAATGGCTGGGAGATATAACCACATCACATCTATTATATAAATCATTGCAGATCTTCAGAATGATTTTTTTACGGATATTAAAATTATCGAATTTAACGAACTTATCCAGATCCTCTATGTTCATCTTCTTTTTGAACTTATTGATCTTAAAAAACAGTTTGTCCAATTTGAACAGACGATAAAAAGAAACATACATTTCTTGTTCCGCCATCAAAGTATGATAGGTTCCTATGGTGGGAATTCCGAATCTCTCGGCAGCGTTGATGGCATACAGCCCCAAAAGCCCGGGAGTATGAATGTGTATCAAATCAGGTTGAAAGTCTTCGATGACTTTTTTAATTTTCCCCGGACTAGGCAAAACAACTTTGATGTCCGGGTAACTAGGCAGATACCCGGAACGGAAGCGGACTACCTGAATGTTCTGCCCCATTCTGTCAAAATCCCCCTCCCCGTAACGAGGAGCACAGATCGTAAATTCATGCCCTCTGAGAGACAAAAGTTCGGAGAAATTCTTAATGGAAACGGCCACTCCGTCCGTTTTAGGCAAAAATGTGTCTGAAAAATAAAGAACTCTCAAGCTGAACCTCTTTACAAAATGAAGAAAATCTATACTCTCGGGTATAATAATGTTATACCGAATCTATCTTTCTTTCTTAACTCTGTCTATCATTTCCTGTGCAATATCGGTCTCTATCAGTCAGCTCTTTTTAGCATTGTCTTTGATTACATTTCTGTTTCTGAAAGAAAAACCGAACTTCCGCACCCCCCTCGTTTTAGTGCTCGTTTGTTTTTACTCCTGGCAATTTATTTCCCTATTCTATCATTTCTGTGCGGAAGGATTCGACCCTCTCGTTCTCAAACGAGCCTTCCGAGACGAAATGAAAGATCTTTTCCTTCTCTCCGCTTTTTTCGTCATCCAAGGAGTGAAACAAGAAGATCACCCCAAACTTCATCGAGCCGTTTGGTATTTTTCCCTGCTGATTTTAATCACAGGACTCGTATCTCTATTCTCTCCGATCCGTTTGGCAAGAATCGTATCCGATCTTTATAAAACTTCCACTTCCTGGCCGTACACACAGCATTATGGGAACATATCTTTTTTAGACATCTATCTTCCCATCGGACTCATGAACACTCACCTAACATTCGGAGGACTAGTTTCTTTTATCTTTCCTTATTATTTCTTCAAGGTGTATGAGTCCTGGAAAAACGAGGATAGTTTTCGCAAAATAGCAACCTACGCTCTTTTGTTTTTACTTCTAGCAGCGGTTTATCTATTCAATAATGCTCGTTCGGCGATGCTGGGATCGATCATAAGCCTTCTTGTAGGGTTTTACATTCTGATCTTTAAAGAAAAAAATGTTTCCTTGAATATGATCAAAAACGCAAGCATCATCGCCCTTGTTGGAATCGGATCCATAGGGATCGCATACACACAATCGGATGCTCTAAAAAAAGTCATCAAACCTCTATTCGGATCGGAAAAACATACGGACTCGGGAAGAAGTTTCATTTGGGATTCCACCTTTCCTATGATCGAAAAAAATCCGGTCTTCGGGATCGGACCTGGCGCCTACCAAAAAGAGGTGGAGATCACAAGGAAAGAAAAAGAAATCGAACACAAAGAACTCGCTTACTTTTACGAAGTGACTCAAAGAGGCCATGCCCATAACGATTTTTTCCACCTAAGTGCGGTTTTCGGACTACCTCAAGTTTTGCTTTACATTCTTTTGGGAGCGATGATTCTCTACGGTTTTACGGACAACCGAGTCCCGAAAGAAACGATGTATTGGACGCTGGGTCTCACAGGATTCTTTTTTTCCGGCCTTTTACAATGTTACTTTCAAGACGATGAAGTTCTCATCATGTTTTATTATCTGTTAGGTTACTATCATATATTTTTAAGAAAGGAAGAATCGACAGTATGAAAAAAATCCGTCCTTCAGGCGAATGGTTCGTAGACGAATCCGGTAGAAAACTCATTTTGCGAGGAGTCAATTTGGGAGGGGATACGAAATGTCCTTATCCGAACGGAGGCACCCATCATCCTACCGATTTTTCGGATCATAAAGAAGTCAGTTTTATCGGTCGCCCCTTCCCTTTGGAAGAAGCCAAAGAACATTTTACCCGCTTGAAACAATGGGGTTTCAACTGCCTGCGCCTGCTCACCACTTGGGAAGCGGTGGAACACAAAGGTCCGAAAGAATACGATTTAGCCTATTTGGATTATTTTACAGAAATCACCAAACAAGCGGGAGACTACGGATTTTACGTATTTGTCGACTTTCATCAGGATGTTTGGTCCAGGATGACGGGAGGGGACGGTGCACCCGGATGGATCTTCGAAAAGGTGGGAATCGATTATACAAAGTTATCCGATGCGAATGCCGCTTTGGTGATGCAAAAATCTTACGATTATTCGAAACCGGGAACAAGACAGGAAAAAAATTATCCTACTATGTCTTGGTCACAAAACTATAAATATGCGGGGAACGGAATTTTATGGACTTTGTTTTTCGGAGGGAAGGATTTCGCTCCCTCCTTTCTGATCGACGGAAAAAACGTCCAAGATTATCTTCAAGAACATTATTTCGGAGCGATGCTGCAAGTCGCAGAAAGGGTGAAAGATTTTCCTCATGTTTTGGGATTCGATTCCTTAAACGAACCTGGAAAAGGTTTCATAGGAAGAGCTATGAACGATCGAGGAATCCTAAATACGGAGGAAGATCCTGCTAGACCCGGACTCGCTTGGTCCCCTATCGATGCTCTATATTCTTCCCAAGGTTTTACGATAGAACTCCCCTATCTAGAGTTAAATGTCTTAAAGGGAGGATTCGTCCCCGCGAGAACGGAAACAGTCAATCAGTCACAAACATCGATTTGGCTGCCCCATATGCAGGAAGACCCTTTCCAATCCGAAGGAGCCTGGTCTTTGACAAAAGACGGAACTCCTTTTATCGAAAAAAACGATTTTTTCCAAAACGTCAAAGGCAAAGTTATCGATTTCGATAGGGACTATATGATTCCCTTTATCAGAAGGATGGCTGATGCCGTACACTCCGTCCGATCCGACTGGATGATTTTTGCCGAAAGAGAAGCAACCGACGGATGGATGAATCCGAATTTTAACGCAGCTCTTCCTAAAAATTCGGTCAATGCGGCGCATTGGTACGACATCATGACATTGATCTTCAAAAGGTTTTTGTATCCTATCGCCATCGATCCTCTCCGCAAACTTCCCGTATTCGGAGAAAACGGCATCAGAAAGATGTATGTAAACCAACTCAAAAGAGTAAAAGATGCAAGTGCTGAAGTTCCTGGAAAAATCCCCAGCTTAATCGGAGAGTTCGGAATTCCTTTCGATCTAAAGGCAGGAAAATCATACAAACAATGGTTTAACGGAAATCATAAACCTTCCATTTGGAAACACCATATCAGAGCCTTAAATTGTATGTACAACGCAATGGACGATCTTTTATTATCCAATACAATTTGGAATTACACGGTTACCAATAGAAACGATTTGATGATAGGAGACGGATGGAACCAAGAAGACCTTAGTATTTATTCCCCGGACCAAAAACTTCCTCACAGCGAACCGGATTTATACGGAGGAGGAGGACGAGCCATCGAAGGTTTCTGCCGACCTTACGCTCAATTTACGCAAGGCACCCCTCTGGAAATGAAATACTCTCTGTCTTCGGGCAAATTTTACTTCAAATGGAAACCGGACCCTAGTTCCAAAGAGCCAACGGTCATAGTCACTCCCCGTTTCGTTTACCCGAAAGGAATTAAGATTGAAACGAAAAACTGCAAACAGGTGGATGCTCAGGAACATCATGTTTGCTTTATTTCCGAAGGCGAAGAAGAAGCCGAAATCACCATACAACCGTTATGATAGACTTAAACTATATATTAACAAAATATCCTTGGGATAAGGATGCCTCAAAACCGTTGGATTATTTATGGGAATTCGAACTAAAAGTCACAAGAGAGGATATTTGGCCGTATCTAATAGATACATCCTCCTTCAATCATAGGATCGGACTCCCCAGACTCAACTATATAGAAAAAAACGGCAAACTGTTCGGCTCCACCAAACAAGCAGGCTTCCAACTGGAATGGGAAGAAGTTCCTTGGGATTGGGAATATCTAAAAGAAATAGGAAACGCACGAATCTATTCCAAAGGATTCGGAAAACAAGTAAGATGCCGTTATTTTTTAGAACCTTATGGAGAAACAAGAACCAGATTATATGTTTATTTCGGCTGGATTCCTAGAAATTTCTTCTGCAGAAAACTTCTAGAATACGGAATGCCCAAACTGGAACAAGATTACAAAATTGCACTGGCAGAAATGCAGAAAGAAATCCAAAGGAACACTGCCGCATCTTTCCAATTAGGTGGAATCAACCAAATCCAATCCACATTTCAAGGAGAAACGAATTGGAATCATCCTGAAAAATTGGAGGAAGTAAAGCCGGAACTGGCCAAAAAGGGAATCCAAATCTCCTCCATAGATTCCGTATTCGAATGGATTCGAAATGCAAGCGACAACGAATTGGATCGAATCCGTATCAAATTTCTTTCCAAACTTCTACGGATCGATTTCGAAGAAATGCTTCTTTTATTTTTACACGGAAGCAGACTGGGAATCTTCACTCTCAGTTGGGATATCGTATGCCCTCATTGCAGGGGAGTTCGAACCTCCTTACAAAAACTAGGCGACTTGCCGGATAAAGATGAGTGCGAAGTTTGCGAAGTGGAATTCGAAACAACTGGAAAAAATTCGATCGAAGTTACCTTCCACATGCATCCTTCCGTCAGAAAAGTGGAAAAACAAATTTATTGTGCCGCAGAGCCTGCGACTAAAAAACACATACTTCTTACGAAATCGGTTCCTTCCGGAAAAGGATATTCCTCTCATTTACTGATTCCGCCCGGTTTGTATCGACTTAGAAAAAAAGGGGATAAATTATTTCATTTTTTGGATGTAAAAGACTCTTACGAATCACAAGAGATCTTATGGTTGGATGAAAGCATTCACCAGGAAATCAAAGTAAAGTCAAAACCGACTCTTGTCTTCCAGAACAATTCGGACAAACAAGAAACGATCATCCTGGAAGAACGAAAAGAAGATCAAATCAGCCTTCGTCCGTCGGAACTGTTTAACTTTTCCGAATTCAGGGATTTATTCTCCGAAGAAGCTATTGCCACCAATCTACAGTTAGATATAGGGCAGCAGACAATTCTTTTTACGGACATTGTAGGTTCCACGAAATTCTACGAAACGAAAGGAGATCACGGAGCTTTTCTACAAGTAAGAGAACACTTCATCAAAACATATCAAATCATTAAACAAGAGAAAGGTGCTGTCGTCAAAACGATAGGAGATGCTGTTATGGCATCTTTCCCTTCACCTACACAAGCCTTGAGAGCCGCCAAAGAAATGCAGGAATGGTTCCATCCGGAAAACCAACATACGCCCGTTAGGATTAGAATCTCCATCCACACTGGAAATTGTTTGGCGGTGAACTTGAACAGCAACATAGACTACTTCGGAAACACCGTCAATTATGCGGCAAAGATGCAAACCGCAACGGAATCGGGAGAAATTTCCATCAGCGAAACGGTCTTTCGAGATAAAAATTTGAGGGAATATTTAAGACAAACGGGAACCAAACTGAGAAAGACGGAATTTCCCCTCCCCTGGACGGAGAGAACGGACTTCATATATATCTGGAAGGTCTAAGAGGGCAAAAAGGTGAAACGTTTTGAAAAAAATTTTCAAAACTCCCTCTCTCCATTTACAAAACGAGCATCTTCTGATAAACGGCAGGGAAGGAATGGCCCACGAGCCACTCCCCTCCACCCTAACTCGGGTGGGGGTTTAAAAATTCTCCCCCGGATTATGTCTCTCCGTTATTTCTTCGCATGAGGGTGTGCATTTCGATAAACTTCTTTTAGGCGATCTCTGGAAACGCTCAAATATACTTGTGTGGAAGAAAGAGATGAATGACCCAATAACTCTTGTACGGCGCGAATATCAGCCCCTGCGTTAAGTAGATCCGTTGCAAACGTATGTCTGAATTTATGCGGTGTGATCGCTTTTTCCATCCCCATCACACTTCTTCTTTCGGAAAGAATATAACGAATTCCTCGAGTGGTCAGTTTGCCGCCTCTTTGATTTAAAAAAATCTCTTCTGCTTTGGCATTTCCTCTTTCGTCCAGATAATCCTTCAAAGCGGATCTTGCCTCATCTCCGATGAATACGAATCTTTCCTTTCTTCTCTTCCCCATCACCTTAAGGCTAGTGAGTTCCTCGTTCAAATCGCCCAGCTTGGCATTGACCAATTCGAATACCCTAAGCCCCGTAGAATAAAGTATCTCCACTATCGCTTTGTCTCTTCGATTCAAGGAAGAACTTTTTTCTTCATGATTATATTCTAATATATCTTCGGTTTCGATAGGTGTGAAATTTTTTGGAAGTTTCTTTTTCGTTCTAGGAAAACTTACGGAAAGGATAGGATTTGCAGCGATCTTCTCTTCTCTGAATAAAAACTTATAAAATGTCCGCAAAGAAGACAACTTCCTGCTTTGAGTGCGTTTATCCAACTTCTTATTTGCTTTCAGATCCGCAAAATAGGCACGTATATCCAACACATCGATGCTCAAAAAATCGATTTCTTCCTTCACACAAAACTCGAAGAAAAATTTAAGATCCCTAAGATAAGCAAATAACGTATGTTCGGAGTAGTTTTTCTCTATTTTTAAATAAGTCCGGTACATTTTAAAATATTCGGACATTTCGGAAGAAACATGTGCGGGGAGTTGGACTTCGAGATTGGAGGTCACCATACCCTCTTTCTATCGGCTCATTTTTCCCCTTCCCGGCGGAAAATTTTACTATACAAGTACTTACTCTCTGTTTAGCATTGTTTTAAAGAAAAAGCCGATTCCCTGCCAAAAAAACTTTGGAAACTTCTGTTTTGTCCGGGTAATCTGACATAATGGAATCAGACCGGAAGAGAAAAAGAGTGGAATTCTCTACCTGAGGCCTAGGGTTTCAGACAGAGGGATTTTTTTGGTGATTTGATTTTTTTAGGAACCAAGCCCTCGGAAACAAAACCTAGGTCTTTCGGAATACGGGAAATTTAGGAGACAAGTAATCTAGTATGAAAAAAGAAAAAGCAGAGAAAGCAGTAGATAAAGAAACCGACCAAAGAAAGCAGGCAATCGATGCCGCAGTCGGCCAAATTGAAAAACAATTTGGAAAAGGTTCCATTATGCGTCTTGGCGCAGACAACCGCATGGCAGAAGCCAGTGTTGTCTCTACAGGTTCCTTGGATCTGGACATCGCACTAGGTATCGGCGGGTTTCCTTCCGGTAGAATCGTAGAAATCTACGGCCCAGAATCCTCCGGAAAAACGACCCTCACTCTTTCCGCAATTGCACAAACGCAAAAAAAAGGGGGAATTGCAGCTTTTATCGATGCAGAACACGCCCTTGATCCTTCTTATGCAAAAAAATTGGGAGTCAATGTAGACGATCTTTTGGTCGCTCAACCAGACAATGGAGAAGAAGCGTTAGAAATCTGCGAATCTTTGGTTCGTTCCAATGCAATCGACCTCATCGTAATCGACTCTGTGGCGGCCCTCGTTCCGAAAGCGGAAATTGAAGGCGACATGGGAGACTCTCACATGGGCCTACAAGCAAGACTCATGTCTCAAGCTTTGCGTAAATTAACGGGAACCATCGCAAAATCAAACACAACTGTCATCTTTATCAACCAAATCCGTATGAAAATCGGAGTGATGTTCGGTAGCCCGGAAACAACTACAGGTGGAAACGCTTTGAAATTCTATGCATCCATTCGATTGGATATCCGTCGCATCGAAACTCTCAAAGAGAAAGAAGAACCGATCGGAAACAGAGTGAGAGTGAAGGTAGTGAAAAACAAATGCGCCCCTCCTTTCCGTCAGGCGGAATTCGACATCATGTATGCAACAGGAATCAACATCGAAAGTTCACTCATTGATCTTGCAGTTCGTCATGACATCTTCTCCAAGGCAGGGTCTTGGTATTCTCACGGCTCTGAAAAAATAGGCCAAGGAAAAGAACAAGTCCGCAACTATCTATTGGAAAATCCTGAAATTTCTCGGACTGTGGAAAATCAAATTCGAGATCTCAACGGGCTTCCGGTGCTAGACACTTCCAAAATCGCAACCAGAGAAGTGAAATCAGTAGAAAAAGAAAAGGAAACAAAATCCAAACCGGTAAGTTTCTCTACTGAAAAATTCGAAGAGGTAGCGGTCGGAGAGTAAATAATAACTAACGGCTTTCTTTTTAGGAACCATTGACCGGTGCCGATTTTATATCGGCTCCGGTCTTTTTTTATCCACACGGAAAGCTCGGTCTTTAAACGAAATTCAGTCCTAACAATTGATGGATTGCCTGTAATAAACGATCCGGCTCGTCCCAAGGTTTAGTAAGCATGATGCTGTTTTGATCGCCGCTATATGTGGACAGAATGTTCTTTCTAGTAGGGAACTCCCCCACCACAATCATTGGAAGGTCAGGATGTAATCTTTTGGCGCCTTCGAGCAGTTTATTTCCGGAAAGAAAAGGAGTTTTGATATCGGAGATCAATAGATCGGGCTTGTAAGAAGCTAAATACTGCAAAGCCACTTCGGGACCTCGGAAGTCCATAATATTAAACTTCACTCCTTTGGAACTTCTAACCACATGCATTAACTCCTGCTTCATGAAAGAAGAAATCGGCTTCATATCATCGACCATCACGATCTTGACCGCCCTTTCTCTGTTACCGTTTTGTCCCAAATTTCGATACAGAGAATCTTCTCTCAATCGATCCACGTTATCCATCAATTCCATTCCTTTTTTCACTCCGCAAACAGGCCAAAAACTTCTTACATTTTTGTGGTACCTACCGAGAAAAATAAGACGGAAAAAAGAATCGGATTTGAGCAGATGTACGTAAAAAAACAGAATCTTTTAGAGAAAAGGAACGGGCAGCAGGATCCCTAATTTACGTTTAGAAAAACCATTCTTCCGATTGAAAAAAGATTTTTGAAAAAACTATACCACGGTTTGGTAGCATCTGAGGATTTTTAGATTGTTGCAGGAAAGCCTCCAAATCATTTCCTTTCTTTTCCGTTCCTTAGGGTTTCCTATGAAATTGAAATAGAGTCAGGCACATCTTAAAATTCACCCCGACACAACATGACACGAAACATTATTTTCCTTCTCACATTTTCTCTAACCACTTTCTTCATTTCCTGCCAAGGGATGGAGGTAAAAAAACAAGACGAGTCTATTCGCCTAACATACGATATTTGGTCCGGTCTTGTTCCCTTTTCCCTCGCATCGGAACATTCACAGGAAATGGAATCTTCCTGGAAAATTATGAATGAAACAAGGAAAAAAATAGAGAATTTTGCAGAGTCCCAATCTTTCCATCCGAAACAAAAAACGATTCTTTATCCTTTCAGCGGGATCGATGTATTGAATCTATTCTCCTTTTTCCCAAAGGGAGAAAGATACATTCTGTTCGGATTGGAAGATCCCGGTTATCCTTTCGATTGGGATTCAAAATCCGATTCGGAAAAGAAAACGGTTCTTTCGGGAATCAGAAATCTTTCTTCCCATCTTGCAGGAAGAAACTATTTCACTTATAGAAAAATGAAAGAAGAGACGAAAAAACCGGCTCTCTCTGGCGCATATCCTGTGTTTGTAGCCTTTTTAAGAAGATTGGGAAAGGAAATTACGGATTCTAAATTTGAATCTATCGAATCTGCCAAAGGAACCTGGAAAGGATTTACGATCGAGTTTTACGATCCTGCCATAGGTAAAAAACAAACACTCACCTATTTTAAAATTTTTCTCACAGGGAAAGAAGGAGAACCGGGAGACGGACTCTATGAATACTTTTCCAGCTTAGGTCCGAAAGCGATCTTCACAAAATCCGCCGAATATCTGTTTCATGGAGAAAAAAGGGAGAAGTTCAGATCCCTTCTTCTGAAAGATACCGAGTTAGTCGTTCAAGACGATTCCGGATTTCCATTGCGTTTTTTCCCCAAAGAAAACTGGGAACGAACCTTATTCGGCCGTTATGAAAAATCGTGGAATCTTTCCGGAGCGGTAGAGCCTGAATCACAAACGGAATTGAAAGAAATCAGCAAGGAGATCGACAATCCTCCCCTTCCTTTTCCATTCGGATACGGTTTTTTAGGAACGAAAGATAACAAACAATCATCGATTCTAGTGGCTAGAAAAAAATAACTTAGATAGATGCGGCTCAAATATTGGGGCCGCAGATACCTACCACAGTTCATTTTTTAGAACTCAACCGGATCAATTCTTCCGTGACCAAAGAAGATAGAATTTTTCCGGAAACATCATTCAAATGAATTCCGTCAGTCAATAAAAGGTATCCGTTGTCTTCGGAGATATCGTTCCAAGATTTCGTAGTGGAATAGTATTTCAAAATGGAAACATACATTCCCCAAGGATTTCTTTTGTATTCCTTTAATTCCTTTTCGGGAGATTCTTTGAGCTTATTCACCAATGTTTCATTCAAAGGAATATAACCGGTTTTTTCCTCGGAGGCGATTTTTTTTATTATCTTAGAATAATCCATCGATCTTTGCAAAGGAATGGAATCCAACGCCTCCCCCAAAGGAGGAATCGAAATCAACACCAACTGTGAGTTTCGATTCTTTTTCAAGAACCGAACGATTGTCTTATAATTTTCTTGAAAGCGAGACTCTGTAGGATTTTCTTTCAAACCCCATTTTTTCTGATATGATAGAAACTCCCCTTCATTCAAAGAAGCCTTCAGGTCATTGGTTCCTATCAATAAAAAAATGATATCGGGAGATAGTTTCTCTATATTCTCAAATTGTTCTATGATCTGATCTGTGAGTCTGCTGTTGATTCCTTCGTTTATAAAATTAAAACGATCATGATCGTGATTTTGTTTCACATCGTTCACATAATTAAAGGATACGGTCCCATGAGTGATACTGTCTCCTAAAAACAAAACAACAGGACGAGCAGGTTTTCCTTTTTGCAAACTGTTCTCTATATTGTTTTCTGGGATTTTCGTTGCCTGAAAGAACGCACATCCGCAAAAAAGAAAAAATATAAGTGAGAATAAACCTTTATTCAAAAATTTCATAAACTATACCGATTTTCTACCCACAAATCGAATGACAGAACCTTTCCCGTTATGATAAAGACCTTCATTCAATTCAATTTCCTGTTCTACCATCTGAATCACTTCGTAATCCGCAAAATCGGATTTTAACTCTTCGATGGAAAACAACATACCTATCTCTTTAGGGCCTCCTACTTTTTCGTTCTTAGTAACATAATCGATATGTTTTTTACTAAATGCTTCAAAGATCAGGATTCCTCCTTTCTTCAGATATGGATTCAATGTTCGGTGGTATAAAGATTTTACTTCCGTTGGAAAATGAGCATAGATGAGTGCGATCGCATCGAATTGATTCGGATGGAACTGAAGATTCTGCAGTTCGCCTACCTGGTAATCGATAGAAACTTGGTTTTTCCGAGCGAGCAAAGAAGCTTTCTTTTTTCCTTCTTCACTGATATCGAAAGCAAAAGTATTCCAACCCAGCTTGGCTGCGAATACTGCGTTCCGCCCTTCTCCTTCCGCACCAAACAGAATCGCTCCGGGCTTTAGTTTCTCCAACTGTTCTTTTAGAAAAACATTCGGCTCTATCCCGAAAGCAAACTCTTCCTTCTCATAACGTTCGTCCCATCTTTTTGTCCAAGCATCCATATTCTATAGAAGATTCGATCGCAAAGGATTGTCAATGATTCAAACTACGGAAGTAGGATCCCAACAAGTACGAAAGTCTTCATTCCAAGTTTCCATAGACTTCATATCCTCGTCAGAAATCTGAAAGTCGAATACATCCGCGTTTTCCCGAATCCTCTCCGACTTCACCGATTTAGGAATGACCACCAAACCTTTTTGCAAAGACCATCGGATTAGAATTTGCGCATTTGTTTTTCCATAGCTAGCGGCAAGTTTTCCGATTCTAGGATCTTGCAGCTTTTGCCCATGAGCTAACGGGCTATAGGCTTCCAGGAGAATCCCTTTCTCTTGGCAGAATTGAAGTAGTTTCGAATCGTTCAAAAAAGGATGGAACTCCACTTGATTCATGGCAGGAACCAAAGAAGATGAAGAAAGAAGTTCTTTCAAATGAGGAATCATAAAATTACTAACCCCTACGGATTTTGCCTTTCCTTCCTCTTTGATTTTTTCCAAGGCTCTCCAAGATTCTTTTCTTTTTTCAGAAACAGGAAAATGGATCAAATACATGTCCACATAATTTGTTCCTAATTTTTCCAAAGAACGATCAATGGCCCGTAAGGCGGAATCGTATCCTTGGTCCGCATTCCAAAGTTTGGTGACTAAAAAAATGTCTTTTCTGGGGATTTTCGAATCGCGAATCGCCTTTCCCACATCCTCTTCGTTTCCATAGATGGCAGCGGTATCTATATGCCTATAACCTAATTCCAATGCGGAAAGAACAGACGAATAACATTCTTTAGGTTTTGACTTCCATACTCCCAGCCCCAAAACGGGGACGGATACGGATTGGTTTGTAGGAAGAGAAGAATTCGGGGATTGAATCGATGCCATATATACTTGGACATCGATTCAAACAGAGAAATGAGATAAAAACTAGAAGAAAAAAATTTACTTTAGATTTCGAATACTCCTGCAGGCTTCAAAGGGCAAAAAGATGCCTGAACATACACCTGAGCGGGAGGGGGATTATAACCGCCGCATTGAGAAATGTTCTGATACGCCATTCCTGCGAGAAAAGCATAAGTGAGCCCAAGTCTTTCATAGTTCTTTTTGCACTCCTCGAAAGATTCTCTCGTATAAATTTCGGAATCCTTCAGCCCGGATACCATCTTAAAAACGGCGGCAGGGAACAAAGCCTCCAAACTCAGAACACTTGAAAAACTGGTGGAACTTGCCGTAGAAGAAGTATTCGGTCTAGGGTTGAGGGAAAGAGTATAACTCGTATCGGATGCCGAAGTAGTAGAACAAAGAATAGAAACCGCTTTCGTAGAAGACGATAAGGTAAATGGGGAAGTAGTAGAGATGGTGATGGCAGTTGCCAACAAAGCGTCCGATGTAGCATAACATGTCACAGAGGAACTGGTCAAAGTAGGATAAACCGAAATCGACTCGGTAAGAGATACCGAGGTTTTCCAAGTTTGGGAATTCCCTATGGAAACGGAGCCTTGCAAGTTAACATTCGTATAATCCTTAGGAGAAGGCAGGATGAAATCAGGAGAAGAATCATCTGAATAAGATCCGATGCATGTTTTTGCGACTCCCCTTTGCGTGGAGCTGGACGAACCGGATGTACTTAAAATATTGAGACTGGCAACCAAACTTAAAGGAACGAGTGTTTCGTCCACTTTCTTCAATTCCGATTTCACATCTTTACCTGTGATCGTTCCCTTGTTCAAAGAAAAAGGCACAACATTACATTCGAAAAACAAAAAAGATAAGAATATACAAATTAGATAAAAAGTATTTTTCACTTATTATAAACCTCTAATTCTTCACACTTTTCACCTAACCTTGTAAGAGCAATCGAAATAGAGTATTACGGGAAAACGGCAGGATAAAAAAGTATTCCCGGAATTACATCCGGGAATACACATTGTTCGGCTTTTTAAGATCGGACTTCGGCGAACGACTCAAGCTTTTGAAACTTCAAACCTTCTCCGTCCCAATCCGCTCTATATTTACCTTCCGGTATGGTTCCGGATAAAATCTCTTTCGCCAAAGGCCTGTTGACGATTCGATTGAAAACGCTGTTCAACGGCCTTGCTCCGAACTTAGGATCGTAACCTTGTTCCGTAAGAATTCTTTCCGTACTTTCGGAGAGTTCGATCACGATTCCTTTCACCTTCAACCTTTCGTTCAAAAGTTTCACTTGTTTATCGATTAACTTTTCCATTACGGAAGAATCGATCGAATGATAAGTGAGAATCGCATCCAATCTTCCCAGAACCTCCGGTTTGAAATCGGAATGGATGTCCCTGGAATTCGTAGTCAAAAGAACGATCGTATTTTTAAAATTGATCGTTCTTCCTTTATTATCCGTTAAACGACCATCATCCAAAATCTGAAGCAAGATGTCAGAAAAATCGGGATGCGCTTTTTCCACCTCATCGAACAAAATCACAGAGTATGGTTTTCTTCGGATCGCCTCCGTTAAAACTCCTCCTTCTTCGTAACCGACATAACCTGCAGGAGCGCCGATCAATTTGGCTACGGAATGTTTTTCGGAGAACTCGGAAAGATCGAATCGAACCAAACTGGATTCATGATCGAAAAGAAATTTAGCCAAAGCCTTAGCCGTCTCAGTTTTTCCCACACCAGTAGGCCCTTTCAAAAGAAAAGAACCGAGAGGTCTGTGTTCCGAAGAGATTCCCGCATAACTCGTCAGCAAAGTTTCTGCGATTTCACGAATCGCTTCTTTTTGGCCGAAGACTGCGGAATTCAAATCTGCTTCCAGTTCCAAAAGGTTTTCCTGTTTGGTCTTCAGAATTTTCTCCACAGGAATCCCTGTTTGGCGAGAAATCACATTTCCTATATGGGTTCTTTCCAAAATCCATTCGTTTTGAAAGGTTTCCAACTCCTTCTCTAGCTCGGGAAGAATCGCATATTTCAAACGGGAAGCTTCCGTATAATCCGCCTTTTGTTGGGCCGCTTCCAAATCGAATTTAACTCGATCGATTTTATTTTTGATGGAAGCGACTTGTTTCAAGGAATTCACTTCCTTCTCCCACTCCGCTTTTCCGACGGAAAACTTTTTCTCCAGTTCTTCTATCTCTTTCAATATCTCTTCATTCTTTTTCTCCACTTGAGCGTAGATCTTTTTGGAACGAATCTCACTTTCTAATTCCGCCAAATGAGCAGGCATCGCCTCTGCGGAAAGTTTCAAAGCGGAAGCCGCTTCATCCACCAAATCAATCGCCTTGTCCGGAAGATTCTTATCGGTAATGTATTGATCAGAAAGAAACACAGCCGCATAGATGGCATCGTCGGAAATTTTAATTCCATGGTGAATCTCGTGTTTGTCTCGAATCCCCATTAAAATTTCAATCGCATCTTCCTTAGTAGGCTCATTGACCGGAACGGAACGGAATCTTCGTTCTAGTGCAGCATCACCTAATATATATTTTTGAAACTCTTCCGGCGTAGTTGCACCAATGCAATGTAAGTCGCCTCTGGCAAGAGCTGGCTTCAAAAGATTAGCTGCATCCATAGCTCCTTCCGTTCTTCCTGCACCGACCAACTGATGTATTTCATCGATAAAAAGAACAGCTTCCCCTGCACGCGATTTTACGAAGCGTAGAAGATGCTGCAATTTTTCCTCAAACTCTCCCCTGTATTTCGTACCAGCCATAAGCTGTCCCATATCCAAGGAATAGATCGTTTTGCCTCTTAAAACATCGGGGACTCTTCCCTTTACGATTTGATCGGCCAAACCTTCCACAATGGCGGTCTTTCCTACTCCCGCTGAACCGACTAACACAGGATTGTTTTTGGATCTTCTCCCTAAAATTTCCATTACGGAACGGATTTCTTTCGTTCTTCCGATCACAGGATCCAATTTACCGGCTTTAGCTTGTTCGTTGAGATCGATGAGGAAATTGGGAATCTCTTCGTCCGTTTCCTTTATATTCAAATCGTTATAATCGATTTTCAGCTCTGGAACGATATTGGGCAAAAACTTCAAAAAGTCGGCTTCCTTCAGTTCTTCTCTGCCGTTTTCGGCGGCTCTGGAAGATGCCATCGTCACCCATTGGGATAATTTCGGCGAAGTTCTTAGATTCTCAAACCGCACCTCGGAAGAGGCTCTAGGCTGCTTTCCTACGGCTTCCTCCACATTCGCTTTGTATTTCTGTAATGCCTTCCCGGAATAGGAAGAGGGATGAGAGATGAGCCCCCAAAGCAAATGGTAAGGAGAAATTTCGGTATTTTGTCTGCGAATGGCCTCAGTTTGGGCGATGTCCAGAGCCCCCTGCACGACAGAATCAAATTGTTTCATAGATAGAATCCCTCCATTAGCACTCTAAGCTTTAGACTGCTAATTTGTCCAAAAATAAAATCTTTTTCCATAGAAATCGGTTTTGAAAAAGATTTTGGAAAATCACTTTCCCTCTTTCTGCGAACCTGCATCTTCATCCGGGTGCAGCTAAGAATTTCCACACTCGCCCTTCTATTCCTCTGGTTACCGTTGTCTTCTCAGACAATGAAAGAAAGAATCGATTCGATTCCCAGTCCTCGCCCTGCGGGTGGATGGGTAGCGGATCAAGCCGGTTACTTGAAAGATTCAGGTGCAATCACAGATATCAATCAAAACATTTCTTTATTGGAAAAGGAAACAGGAGCGGAGATAGGTGTTGTCATATTACCAACGATAGGCGAGAATATTCCGAAAGATTTCGCTGTCTCTCTTTTCGAAACTTGGGGAATAGGAAAAAAAGGCAAAGACAACGGAATATTAGTGCTTCATGTTTTGGACCAAAGAAGGATCGAAATAGAAACAGGTTACGGCAACGAAGCCTCTTTGACCGACATCAAAGCCAAACGAATTATAGACGAACTCATCATTCCCGAATTCAAACAGGGGAATTTTTCTTCAGGAATGTACAAAGGCGTAAATGGGATCATCAAAGGAATTCGTAATCCGGATATCAGCGTATCTCAGTTAGTTGCGTTAGACCCCAAAACGATAAAAATTTACAAAGACCTGCCCATTGAAACCTACTTATCGAAACAAGTTGAATCTTCCGAAGTTTTTCCTGCAACTCCGATCGGACCTGAAAAACACGGAATCCTATATCGAATTTTCACTTCCCCCGTTTCCACATTCTCTGAATTTTTCACATTCTGGGCAGGACTTCTTCTGCTCTTTATTTCTATCTTGGTAGGAATCTTACTGTCCTTTCTTCCTTTCGGAAGCAGTTCCATATATAAATCTTACAGTTATATTTTAAGATGGATCGGTTGGTTTTCCGGAATCACCGCCTTCTCTTCCATTAGTATATCAGAATTAAAAGAATCGGACAGTATGTGGGGGATGTTTAATCTCATTCCGATGGGATTAGCTATTTATGCAATCAACGGATGGATTTTCAAAAGACTGAGAAATAACCCCAGAATTTGCAGCTCTTGCGGCGCCAAACAAACCAAACTTTCGGAAGCCATGGATGATAAATATTTGGATGCAGGAGAAAGAAAAGAAGAAGAGATCGATTCGAAAGATTACGATATTTGGCTTTGCAAAGAATGTAATTCCATTACGAAAGAATCTTATATGGGAGCATCACCCGCAGACGAATGCCCTAAATGCAAATACATGACATTTCAATTATTAAGCGTAAAAGTAATACGAGAAGCGGATTATGACCAAGGAGGAGAAGAACTTCATCACAGTAAGTGTGCGCATTGCAAACATTCCGAATCCAAAAGAGTCACTACTCCGAAACTTACCAGATCTAGCTCTTCCGGCTCGTCGTCTTCCTCCTACGGAGGTGGTGGCGGCAGCAGCAGTGGAGGTTCCTGGGGAGGAGGAAGGTCCGGAGGGGGAGGAGCCGGAGGATCTTACTAATCCACAGCCGGAATGAAATATTTATACATTCTACTATTCTTATTTTCTATTTCTATTTCGATTTCCTATTTGTCTGCGGAAACAATCGAACTCTCCGAAGATAAAAACTTTAGAAATATAGGAAGATATTTGGAATATGCCACTCCTTCCAAAGAACATTCCTCTCTGATCGATATTTTGAAAACAGAACAAACTTGGACTCAAAATCCTCAGAAAACGATTTCTTTTCCTAAATGGAAAGATCCGATCTGGTTTCGTTTTCACTTAAACTACGACGGGAATTCACCTCATACATTTTATCTGCACTTCTCTAGTCCGGTTGTGGATCATTTTGAAATGCACTACTTTTACAAAGGAAGATGGGTGAGCCTTAGATCCGGAGAACAGGTCTTACAAAAAGATAAACCTCTTTATTCTCATATTGCCGCTTTCCCCTTGCCTCTTTCTCCGGGAGAAGAAAGAACCATCTATGTTCGCATCGAATCAGCGAACCCTATTTTCAATTTCGTATCCATATACAATACAAGATCTTTCCTATCTTATGCGAAAAAGAACGATATATTTTTTGCCGCCTACTTCGGTGCAGGCGGACTTATGTTTTTATACAGCTTATTTTTAGCGTATACTCTCAGATACAGACAGTTCTTTTTTTACTTTTTCTATCTATCTACGATTCTATTGATCAATCTTTTTTCGACAGGCTTTATGCAGTATATAGAATTGGGATCTTCCCATGCTTGGAAAAATTACCTATTCCCGGTAGGAATTTATCTAACCTGCATATTCGGACTGATATTCACGATCGAGTTTCTGGACATTCGAAAACAATATCCTCGAATCGCGAAACTAACGAATGCCTTTATCATATCTTTTCTTCTACTCATACCCTCTTTATTGTTTATCGAGCTGCGACTTTACATTCAAATCGCAGTCTCACTAGTGATCGTTCCGATCATCTTTAGTCTTTCCATTTCCTTCTATTGCCTCATCCGCAACAGAAGAATGATAGAAAATTATCTCTTCTTTTTCGCAATGAGTTCCGTTTTGATCGGTGCGGCAATCAACAGTCTTACCGTGCAGGGAGTTTTAGAGCCTCATTCCATCGCTTTATATACACTTCCTTTAGGTTCTGCGGTGGAAATTTTTCTTTTGGCGATGGCCCTTATGGTAAAGGTGAGACAGCTTCGCAAAGAAATGGAAGCCAAACAAGAAATCGACATGCAGATGAAACTGGCACAAAAACTCCAGAAAGACCTTCTCCCGAAAAACATCGATTCTGTGTTAGGTTACAAACTGGGATTTCGTTATCTTCCCACTTCGGAAATCGGAGGGGATTTCGTACAGATCATAGAAAAGGAAGACAGCTTCGGATTATTTTTATGCGATGTATCCGGTCACGGAATTCCAGCCGCAATGGTCGCCAGTATGGCGAAAGTTTCTCTACAGATTTGGGCGGATCATCTCGACGAACCGGGTTTTGCCGTCGAAAAAATACGATCTTCTCTTTTGGACAATCTATCAGGACATTTTCTCAGCGCTTGTTTCGTTTACATCAACCCAAAACAGGAAATCATCAAGGTAGTCAATGCGGGACACCATCCTATGATCTATTTGGATCGGGAAGGAAATACTGAGTATTATACTGCACAAGGAAGAGCGATCACCGAATACATTTCCTTGGATGTACAAGAAAAACAATTCCCTCTTCCCAAAAAAGGCAGTCTCATTTTATATACGGACGGAGTTTTGGAAGCGAGAAATCCGAATAAGTCCATCGATCTATTCGGTGAAGAACGTTTGCTGGATGTGCTGAAGGAAAATGCAAAATCGGATCCTCAGACTATCTGCGATCATGTATTGGACGAAGTGTTCAAGTTTCAAAAAATAAAAAGAGCGGATGATGACATTACGATTCTATCGATCGCATTGGAACAAAACGCAAACTAAAACTCTAGTCTCCTCTCTCCAGATGATAGATCAATTTTAGATATAGTTCTTTCGGTAGAAACGGCTTTGCAATGTAATCGTTCATTCCGACCGTTTTGATTTTTTCCTGAGTTTCCAACTGTGCGGAAGCGGTCAAAGCAATGATAGGAAGTTGTCTTAACTCTTCTCCTGTTTCCCCTTCCCTGATTTTTTTCGTCGTTTGATAACCGTCTAACTCTGGCATATGAAGGTCCATCAAAATCAAATCGACTTTTTCCACAGCCAGGTATTTTAATACTTCCTCTCCATTCACTGCGTGAATGCACTGAACTCCCCATTTTTTCAGGAAACGAACCACTATATCCCTATTGATGGCAATATCATCCGCAACGATGATGGTTTTACCCACAAGAAGAGAATAACTTCCTTTGTCTTGCACGGACTCGGCACTGATCACTTCGTTGGATTTTTCCATAGGAAGGATCACCGAAAAAGAAGTCCCCTCATCTAACTTCGTACTCATGACCAAATGACCTTGCATCAATTCCACCAAACCTTTGGAAATGGCAAGACCCAGACCGGATCCTCCGTATTTGCGAGTGGTATCTCCGCTGACTTGGGTGAATTTTTCGAAAACGGTATGGATTTTATCATCAGGAATCCCGATTCCGGTATCGGTAACGATGAACTGAATGAACAGAGTGGAGTCTTTCTCGTAAAGAAGTTTGGCTTCGAAGGAAATTTCACCTTGTTGGGTGAACTTAACCGCATTGGAAAGCAGATTGTTCAAGATCTGAAGCAAACGAGTAGGGTCCGATTTCACTACCTGAGGAAAATTAGGTGCAATTTCGGAACGGAAACGAATCATCTTTTCTTTTGCTTTCTGCTCGAAGGAAAAGAAAATAGACTGAAGTAAAGTGTCCAAACGGAAGGAAATTGATTCCAGGATGATTTTACGTTCTTCTATCTTACTGAAGTCCAAGATATCATTGATGAGTGCGAGAAGGGTTTCACTCGAGAACTTCAAATTATTCAAGTTTTCGATTTGATCTGGTTTCGGATTTTCCTCCATAAGAATCATAGTAAGCCCGATCACGGCATTCAAAGGAGTCCTCAATTCATGACTCATACCGGACAAAAATTCCGACTTCGCCAAATTCGCTTCTTCCGCTTTTTTTCTAGCATGGATCAATTCACGTTCGGAGAGCACCAGTTTGGTGATATCTACGAAACTGGAACGAGTCATAAGAATATTACCTTTTTCGTCGTAAATCGCTGTACTAGACAATACGATATGTATTGTGGAGCCGTCTTTTTTAATGATTTCGAATCTGAGATCGTTGACATACCCTCTTCTTTTAAAGGCGGGAAATTCCCGATAGAAAGTCATTTTGCTTTCTTCCGTAAGTATTTCGGGAAATTTCTTTTTTCCGATCAGCTCTTCCTTTTTATATCCCAGCCATTTCGCTTCTGTGTCGTTCAGTTTCAAGAAACTGCCATCTCCATCTAATGAATGAAAGGCTACCGGAGAATTATTATATAAATCGTCCACTTCCAAATATTTTACAGTGAGTTCTTTTTTCTCCTGTTCCATTTTATTATTTTGAGAGATGAGATAAATGGTCCAAAGAATGAGTATGGCGATGCAGAAGAATCCGAACACGGAAACGGAAAAAAGAATGATATTGGTTCTGTCTTGTTCCCGCCTTTCTTCCGTTTCGATTCGATTTTTTTCGGACAGAACGAGACCCACTTCTTTGCGAATCTGATCCATCAAGGTTTTGCCTCGTTTGGTTTTGATTAAAAGAATCGCCTGCTGTTTTTTCCCTGACTGCGCCAAAGAAATGATCTGCTGCAAATGAGACCGTTTATCATTTGCTAAACGAATAATACTTTCCAGGGCACCCTTATATTTCGGTTCCACCTGAGAAACTAAGGCAACCTCCATTCCAGGAAACGATTTTTCGGCGTTATAATAGGGCTCCAGAAAACTTTCATCTTCAGAAATCAAATAACCCCTTTGACCTGTTTCTGCATCAGTCAAGGAAGAAAGATATTCTTCCAAGCCTCTTGACCAACCTAACTTAACCAAGGTTTCTCTTTCGTATTTTTTTGCGTCGATGATTTTCCAGATATCGAACCCGGAAAGAATGATGAATAAAATGAGAATTACGGAAAGAACCGATTTATATATAAACCCCCGATTGGAAAAAATCCACCAAGCCATGATTCTTTTTTTAAATTCTCCCTAAAGAATGTTAAGACGATACTAATATCGGTTAAAAGCAAGTGATTTCGGAGCTTATGCTAAACTTTCCCAGGCAGGAAAATAACAGTAAAAGGATGTACCGTTCCCAGGCTGACTGTCTACAGTCATTACACCTCCCATACGCCTCATCACTCCGTAAATGATAGGTAACCCTAATCCGGTCCCTTTTCTGCCTTTCGTAGTGAAAAACGGTTCGAAGATTTTGCCCATCAGATCTTTGGGAATTCCGGAACCGTTGTCCTTGAACTCTACTTCCCAGTAATATGTAGTTTTGAGAGAAGGAATGTTTCGTATGTTCGTGTCTTCGATCCAAACCTTTTTGGTGGAGATTTGGATTTTAGGAGACCTGCTTTCCGCCAAAGCGAAATGTGCATTTTCATAAAGATTGGAAAACACCTGATACAAAAAGTTAGGATCCGCCTGAACCAATGCCTTTGATTCGCTCAAATTCATCGCAAAATCACCATTAAATGGTTTCCCTTTCCTAAGTTCCGCAAAAATGGAGTTCAGGGAGGAATGCAGATCCACTTCCACCAAAGATACTGCATCCTTTTTGGAAAAGTCAAGAATTTGACTGATCAAAGCCTTTGCCCTTTCCAAGGATTTCATAAGTCCGTCCAAAGCGAAAAAGGTCCTTTTACGCTCAGGATCTTCCCGCAGAGGTTCCCATTCCGCCTGCAAATAACTGACGAAATTGAACATCGGAGTCAATAAATTATTGAAGTCGTGAGAGATCCCTCCCGCAAAAGTTCCCAATGCTTCCATTTTTTGAGCCTGTGCGTAAGATCTTTCCAATTCGATTTTTTCAGTGATATCTTTTCCTTCTAAAACCAAATACATCACGTCTCCCATAGGGTCGGTAACTGCGGAAATATCGCAGTCTAAAAAAATCGTCTTTCCGGAAGGAGAAATATAAGTGGCGAAAAGTTCAGTGGAGCGTTTTTGATTCGCATTCATAATCCCCTGGCGAAACTGTTTTTGGATTTCTTTGTTCACCTGGGAAAATAAAGAATCGATGAAGTTGGAACCTTGGATTTCCCTCTCTTCTCTTTCCAATAAAGAAACAGAAATTCGATTCATCTTCAAAACACGACCGTCCAAATCAAGTAGCAAGATCACCTGAGACGAGTTATTGAAAATACCCTTAAACAATTGTTCGTTGTGTCGGATGGCGGATTCAAGTGCATTGTAGTTGGAAGTATCGTGAATGGTTCCGAAATAGCGGGACTGCCCGTTAGAAAGATTCTCACACTCTAATGTGAGTCTGGCGAACTTGGAAGCGTGAGGCAGCCTAAGCTTTAATTCCAGTTCAAATTGTTTATCTTCGGTTTTTGCCTTGTCCCAAATTTCAATCAGATGGAGTCTGTCGTCTTCCGCAACTCTGTCAAAAAATTTTTCTTCCGAAGGGATTTCACCGTAGGAATATCCCAATATTTTGTATAATTCCAAAGACCAAAGAATTCTTTTTTCGGGATAAACGATTTCGAAATGTCCTAACTTAGCTAAACTTTGGGAACGAGTGAGCATTTCTTCGCTGTGAACTAACATCTCCCAGGCTTGTTTCTGTTGTTTTTTGGCGATATAACTTTCAAATTCCCTTTCCACGACATACGCCAGTTTGTTGATGTTCGATTTAAGGATAAAATCGGCGGCGCCCCAACGGAACATCTCCGTTGCCATCTCTTCACCCACAAACTCTGTAATAAGGATCACCGGAAGATCGGGAAACATAGAGTGAACCATTTCGATTGCGGTTTTCCCCGTAAAGTCGGCTAGATAATAGTCGGTAATGACCAAATCCCAGGCCCTTTTTTTTAGAGCCTCATCCAGATCCTTTTTCCATTCGACTCTTTCCGAATAGACATCCCAACCTCCCATATTCAGAATGTCTAAGACTGTATCGTAGGCGAACTTCGAATCCTCAATGATTAATATTTGTATTTTTCTTCGATCAATCATCTAATTGGCTAAAGGGATATGAAGCAAAAAGTGTATCTGAATATCGGAGAGGCATTTTTCACCTCCGGCAATTACGAGATTCGCACCATTCTCGGGTCTTGTGTATCTGTATGTCTTTTTCATAGCGAACACGGATTTTCTGCGATCAACCATATTCTTCTCCCCGGCACCGCAGATGTCAAAGAAGAAAAACAAAGTCTTCGTTACGGCATCACTTCGATGGAATTGATGATCAATGAATTTGTAAAACACGGCATAGCTCGAAATCATTTAAAAGCAAAAATTTTTGGCGGAAGCCAATCTCCTCGTTTAACAACAAACAATGCTGGACCGAAAAATATCGCATTTGTCACTGAATTTTTAGGAACCGAAAAAATCCCAATCGTTAGCAATGATACAGGCGGCGAGCAGTATCGGAAATTATCTTTCCACACTGATACTTATGACGTATTTATTACTAAAATTCAGCCAAACCTCGTTACGGAAGTTCAGACCCAAGAAAAACATTTCGAAACAAAAGTCAGAGAGAAGATGGTCAAAAAGTCTTCTATTTACACATTCTAGGACATTTGGGCAAGAGGCAGTTCCACTTCGAAATGAACGAAGTGCCTGGAACCCAAAGCATCCAGATAGTTTCTCACCAAATAAGGACGGACAAGTCCTCCGTGTTTTCGAACTACTTTGTCCACATAAGTTAGACCCAATCCGAAATCCAGAGTCGGAATTTTCTCATACACAAGTTTGGAAATTCTGAAAAAAGGTTCAAAAACAAGGCTTTCGTATTCTTCTATAATTCCGTAATTTCCCTGTTGGTCTTTTTCGGGGGGACTGAGAAAACCGAGCTGAATGTGATCGGACGATTTTCCCAAAGTGATATAGATCTTAGAATCTGGAATGGAGAACTTGATGGCGTTATAAATGATCTCTAAAAAGGTTTTTTTCAAACTCTCTAGATTGCCTTTAATAAACAAATTTTGGGTAACGAAATGATTTTTACCGAGCAGCAGGGTTTGTCCTTTAAGAGAAAGTAAATCTTGGACTTCGGAACGAACTTCTTCCAAACACTCGTAAATCTCTCCAATGGATATATAATTCGAAACGATATCGTTCGAAACGATCAGTTCCATTTCCTCAAAAAGATCGATCACCCGTTTGGCGGCTCTTCCGTTTTCAAAAAGGGCATGAACCAAAGATTCCTCTACTTTAAAATAATTCTCTTCTTTGACTGATTTCTTTTCGATTCGTTTGATAATGCTGACAAGAGCTCCAAAACCGGCTCCTTGGCTGAGTGAAGTTCGAATGCTTCCGATCAATTTCTGATCCGTACCGTCTGTATTTCCTTTGACTATTTTTTCTTTCCAAAGGTTCCAATCTAACTGTGCTTTGATACGAAGATCCCTTTCTTCTTCGACCCTTTGTTTTAAGAGTCGAAGCTCTGAGACCTCGAATGCTTTTTCCAAACGAACAATCAGTTCGTCAGAATGATAGGGCTTTAAGATGTAATCGTACACCCCTTCTCTCATCATCTTTACAACGGTATTGACGTCGGAAAATGCGGAGCTGATAAGGATGACAGGTTTCTGAGGCAGGCCTAAGACTCTTTGCACCAGGTCAAAGCCGTTCATTCGAGGCATTTCCAAATCGGTGACGATCACAGGATAAAAATGATTTGTGATTTTCTCCAAAGCTTCCACGCCATCGGAGGCAATATCTATCTGAAAGTCAGTAGCTTCTAAAATCAGCCTTAGTGCATCCAATGCCAGCAGATCATCATCAACGGCTAAAACTAATCTCCCTTCTTTCTTCAAAAAATAGAACCTTATTTAAGCCGTAATCTTACTTAAAACTTCTATCAAATCTTCGTCTTCGAACGGTTTTACGATCCAAGCTTTGACTCCTGCTTCCTTACCCGCTTGGCGGAGATGGTCGCTGGACTCAGTGGAAACGATAAGTATTTTAGCTCCCGAACCCTTCGGGTGCGCTAAAAAATCTCTGGAAAGTTCAATTCCGTTTTTACCGGGCATATTCACGTCGAACACACATGCGTCAAAAGGACCGGAGAGTTCCAAAACTTTCATCGCTTGTTCCGCATTTTCAGCTTTGTGAATCTCATAACCTTCGTCAGCTAAAACCATCTCCATCAACTTCAACGCAGTAGGAGCATCATCGCATAATAGTAATTTTTTGGCCATATTCTCTTCCTAACCTAATCCGATAGTATTTATAATTTCACTTGGAATCGTCTCTAGACTTCTTTGTTTTTCAACTGCACCTAATAAAAAAGCTTCTCTAGGCATCCCGTAAACCACGGAACTGTCTTCATCCTGCCCGATGGTCCTGGCCCCTTTTCCTCGAAGTTCCAACATTCCCTTGGCTCCGTCCCTTCCCATTCCTGTCAAAATCACAGCCAAACAATCGCCGGCTAATTTTGCGGAGGCGATGGAATTGAATAATACGTCGATAGACGGTCTATGGCCGCTCACTTTATCGAATGTTTCAATTTCCAGATACATTTTCCCTGCCATACGTCTTACTAACATATGTTTATCGCCAGGAGCGAGAAAAACACAGCCGTCTTCCAGAAGATCGCCGTTTTCCGCCTCTTTCACTTTTAAACCGCTCCCCTGTGCCAAACGCTGGGCAAAGAGAGTGGTAAAATGTTCCGGCATGTGCTGCACCATTACAATGGGAGGAAGATGATTTGGCAATTGATTTAATATATAATCGATCGCCTGTGTTCCACCAGTAGAAGCCCCTATTGCAATGAGTTTGATCGATGTTTTCTTTTGAGAAGATGTTTCCAATTTTCTGGAAACTTGTTGTCTGACAAACTGCCTGGGCCGAGATGCCACTCCCAACCTTTTGATTTTATAAGTGAGTTCATTTAACATACGAAGGAAATCTTCTTCAGATCCATCCGGTTTTTGAACAAAATCCATAGCGCCTTTTTGAAGCGCTTGCAATGTAATTTCAGCTCCAGTCTGCGTGTAAGTACTAAGCATGATGACCGGAGTGGGATGATTCGGAATCAGCCAATCTAAAAAGTCTAATCCGCTCATTCCAGGCATCTCCACGTCCAGACTGATCAAATCGGGCTTTAAATGAGGAATCAACTTCTGCGCTTCTATCGCGTTGGCAGCTGTTCCGACCACTTCGATCATCGGATCTTTTTTAAATGCTTCACCTAATACGTTTCTGACGACGGATTGGTCGTCAACTACCAAAAGACGGATCATGACTCTGTGTCATGTAACTTCTGAAAAACTGATTTCACATCTAGAATCAAACTTACATTACCGTTCCCCAAGATAGTAAAACCGTTCACTCCGCGTGCCTCTTCCATGATTCCTTGCAAAGGCTTGATTACCACGTTCTGATTTCCTACTACTTCATCTACTTGGATTCCCAGAAGTTTTCTCTCGTATTCAATCACCAACATAAGAGGATCTTTATTGTCATAAATAAGAGGTTCTCTGTGATTTAGAACTTCATTGATATCGAATATAGGAATAAATTTCCCTCTGACTTCAATAACTTTCTGTCCCGCTTCCAAGAAGATCGGATTTTTGTCTCTTAGACTTACGAATTCCCTCAATTCAATCGTTTGAACGGTAAAAAATTTCTCACCGATCCGTACTACGGTTCCCTCCATAATTCCCAGTGACAAAGGAATTCTAAGAATGAATGTGGTTCCTTTTTTGGGTTTGGAATGGATGTCTATCTTACCGCCTAACTTTTCAATGTTCTTTTTTACGATATCCATCCCCACGCCTCTGCCGGAAATGTCCGTGATCTCTTTTGCAGTGGATAAACCTGGAACAAAAATTAAATTATAAACTTCCGCATCGGAAAGCAGACTAGGATCCGTCGTAAGCACGCCTTTTTCTATGGACTTCTGGATGATTTTTTCTCGATCCAAACCTTTTCCATCGTCCTTGATCATAATCCAAACTTCGTTTACCGATTGTCTGGCACTTAGAAAAATGCTTCCGATTTCGGGTTTGCCCAATTCTTCTCTTTCGGAAGCGGACTCAATTCCATGATCGATGGAATTACGCAAGATATGAATGATAGGATCCGCAATCAAATCTACAATCGATTTATCGATCTCGGTTTCTTCTCCTTCGATTTGGAGAACCACCTTCTTCATGGATTTTTTCTGAAGATCCCTTACAAGTCGGGACATCTTCTGAAACACTCCAGAGATGGGAATCATCCTCGTGGAAAGTGCAACTTCCTGTAGATCCAATACGATTTTTCTCAGACGTGTGAGAGAAAGATTAAAATCGTCGTTTTTAACTCGTTTGACCAAATTGTGCTGAGTCACATTCGACTCCGCAATTACCAGTTCACCTACCAAATCCATTAGAGCATCTAACTTATCATTGGCGACTTTGATCTCTTTTTTCTGAACCGCAGAACTTTGTTTTGCAGTTGTATTGTTGGCAACGACCGCTTTCACTTCGGTCGGAACAGGTTCCTGTAAGGGAGATACTATTTTTATCTCTGGTTCTTTGCCGAAAATTTCGTATGGTTTGGAGCCAGGGGAATCGGAAGAAGGTTCGTCTTCGAAAACTTCAAACTTTGGTTTTTTGATTTCCTCTCCGAAAATCTCGAAAGGTTTGTTTTTCCGGGAAAAGCCTGAGTCGGCAGCAACTTCCGGCTTTAGGTTTCTTATCTCCCTTTTTAAAACCTCTACGATTGCCTGTGATTCATCGTCGAATTCAGGGTTCTGCCTTGTTTCATCCACTCTTTGAAACAACTTTCTAAGTTGGTCGCAAGTGTTGATAAGAACTTGGCAAGTATCCGTATTGGGAAGAAGGGATTCCTTTCTGAGTATGTCCAAAAGAGTCTCAGCTTCATGAGTCAGCTTAACGATGCTTTCCAGCTTCAATAAACCGGAAGAGCCCTTTAAGGTATGAACGGAACGAAATAAATTATTAATTAGGTCCTCATTATAAGAACCTTCTTCGTCCCCCAACTCTTCGATTTCCAGGATGGATGTTTCACAATCCTGGATGAGATCGAATGCCTCAGGAATAAAATCGAGTAAGAGCTGTTCTCTACTCATTTATTTCTCAAAACTTCTCGGTAACACCGCTTGTTTCATGTACGGATTCCGAAATTCCATTGGTTTTCAATTTAGTAGGGCCTTTGTTGTTTTGACCCAATAAAAAACCTTGTTTTTGGTTTTTTCCGAATTCGGCTGCGATGTTCTTCAATTCGTTTTGATTGTTCGGCAAAGTATGTCTTGTTCTCGCATGCATTATTTTTGCCTGATCGATACGAACCAGAGTTCCCATAATCTCCATTAGGTGATTTGCCTGTTCTTTCAATTCGTTGGATGTTGCTGCAAGTTCTTCGGATGCGGAAGCGGACAACTGAGTCGTTTGATCCATTTGGCTCATCGCAAGGGAAATTTGATTGATTCCTGCAGACTGTTCTTTCGAAGCATCTGCGATGCTGGAAACCAATTCAGCTGTTTTATTGATGCTTGGAACGATCTCTTCGATCACTTTCCCTGCTTGTTCCGCCAAGGAAACGCTGTTTGTGGATAGCTGATTGATTTCTTGTGCGGCGACTTGGCTTCTTTCCGCCAATTTTCTAACTTCGTCTGCAACGACAGCAAAACCTTTTCCGTGTTTTCCCGCTCTTGCAGCTTCGATTGCCGCATTTAACGCAAGTAAGTTGGTTTGATAAGCGATTTCTTCGATGATTTTAATTCGGGAAGAAATATTTTTCATCGCCTCCAAAGTCTTCATTACTGAATCTTGTCCTCTGGAAGTTTCTCTTGCGGAAGAGGATGCGATTTCATTCGTCTCCAATGCGGCTTGAGAGTTTTGAGTTACGGAAGATGACATCTCCTCGATGGAAGCGGTTGTTTCTTCGATGGAGGCAGCTTGCTCACTCGCACCCTGGCTGAGAGAATAGGAAGTGGAAGAGACCTGCTCTGCGGCACTGGAAACTGTAGCTGCGATTTCAACGGCAGAATTCAATGCTTTTGTAATCGTAAAGATGATCCAAAGAGCGATCAAAACTCCTAAAATGATGGAAATGATGATAAGAGAAGAAAGTAAAATCCAGGATTGTTGGTAGTATTCGTTTGTCTTTTGGTTCGCAACTTCCATCTCTTTGGTAGCAGCGTCCACAATGTCGTTACAGATTTTTTCGATTTTATCCGCAAGAGGACGAGTGACTTTATTCCCAAGTTCCTTCGATTCTAAGTTTTTATTCAAAAGAGAAAGTTCAATCCCTTGGTTTGCAGCAACATTATAATTATCGAAAGCGACTCTGAATTCTTCCAAACGAGCCTGATCTTCTTCTCCTGCGACTGACTTCAATTTGGTAAAGATTTCATTATGTTCCGCCATTTTGTCGGTTCGCATATTCACCAACTTCTTCATCTTCTCCAATTCAAGTTCGATCACGAGGTTTCTTTCGTTTCGATTCAGCCAAATGACGGAACTTCTTAAGTTCAAAGAATGTTCCACCTTCTTTCCGTAAATCTCTACGATCTCGGTCAGTTTGTTGTTGAAAACGCTCAGTAAATACAAACTGGCGGAAATTCCGATTCCTAAAAGCAGGATCATGGTTGAAAAACCTATGATCAATTTTGCTTTTACCGTAAGATTGTTTGTTTCTTTCATAAATTTATTCCTAACCTTGATTCACTGCGGTTTCAATCGCCAACACATCTTCTTCTTTCAATAGTTTATCTATATTAAGAAGAACCTTAACTTCATCCTTAATCTTTGCGATGGACTTCACAAAACGATTCCCTTCCTGTTCTCCGAATCGTGGAGCATCTTCCATATGACTATCTTGGATTTTAATCACTTCCTTGACGGTATCGACGATCAGACCCACCAACTGTTGATTCACATTCAAAATAATAACGCACGTTTTATCGTCGTATCCGACAAAAGGCATTTTGAAACGTTCTCTTACATCGATGAGAGCGATCACTTTGCCTCTCAGATTAATCACACCTTTCACAAAACTCGGCATATCCGGAATTTCAGTGATTGTCTGCATTCCTACGATTTCCGTAATATTTTTTATTTCGATACCATAACTACGATCAGCTAACGAAAAAATCAGAAAACGGCCATCCAGTGTATCGTCTTCTTCAAAGTCATCTTGATCATCTGTTAGCTGGTCAAATTCCTGGTCAGCGGTGCTCATATAGATCCTACTTGTGACATAATTTTATAATAGAGAAATTGTCCATTGGTATAGGGTGATTATCGGATATTCATACTTAAAACTTTTTTGTGAAACCAATTTATCATGGATTTACCAAAGAAAATTCAAGACTTACCGAAACTTCCATACTTTCATTTGCGTATAAATTCGAATGAATTACGTTCATATAGATTTTAGCTTCCATATCTTCCATAAGTTTCTTCACCACAGAAAGTCCCAGACCCAGACCGAATTCTTCCTTAGGATATCTTTCGTCTACGAACTTACTAACTCGGTAAAACGGCTGAAAAAGAACGATTTCTTCCGACTTTTTAAAATCAAATTGTTTAATATTAGGATCTATGGGAGGATTCAAAACTTTAATACTGAATTTATCCCCAGAACGGATGAGAAGCACTATGATGGAAGAATTTTCCGGGGAATATTTCATTGCATTGATCAAAATTTCCCGAAAACTCACCTGCAAAGATTTAGGATGCACTCGAATGAAGGATTGCGCTCCGTTTTTAATCTTAGAGATCATTACCGTCTGGCTTTTGATGGATAACATATCCGCCAGATACTTCTCTTCTTCTTCCAAAATATTCATCACTCTCTGTAAAGAGATCGTTTCTGCCGATCTGTTCGCTTCCTCGAAAACGATCTGAGCTTCCGCAAGGGTTTTGACCAGTTTTTTGGTGCTTTTGAAATTTTCTTCCACAAGCTCCAAATGCCCTGTAGGGATGGTCGAAACCTCTCCTTCTTTTTTGGCTTTGCGAAGCATTGCGCCAACTGCTGTCACAAGAGCCCCCAAACCGGAGCCTTGCATCAAAGAAGTATTCAAATTAGGAAGTGCCTGTTCCATCCACTTGCGATGGTTTCCCTTTCCTTCTATTTCCTGGCGCCAGTTGAAAATTTGAACCACTTCCCTATGCAGGTTTTCTTCATATTCGATCACTTTCCCTTGTTTTTCCAAAAGATCGTATAACTTTAACGCTAGTTTTCTGAACCGTGTGATATTTGAGCTGAAAAATAGTAAAACGTGAATGCTAAGTTGAGGAATTTTCACTTTTGTGATTTTGATTTCGTATGTTTCTTCCTCCTGGGTGAAGTCCGCTTCAAAGTTATTTCCTTCCCAAGCGGAACGAAGATGAATTCCCCACTTCTCTTCATGGTCAGGTGAAATCTCTTCTAAAGTTTTCCCTAAATAGTTTTCAGGATCTCTCCTAAGATTGTCGAAAACTTGGCCGCAAACTAATTTGATTCTAAAATCTTCTCCAAATACTGCAAAATTAGCATTAGGGATTGCGGAAAGAACCGGCTCCAATAAATCGTAATAGTCGATGAGGCTAGTTTCATTTGCGCTGTTCATATTATTCCTAGGGAATCTGTAATAATATGTTATGACGAAACTTCAATCTAAAAAATTAATTTAAATGTTATCAAAATATTGCAAAACCGGGAAAATCCATCGTACCTAGTATTTCTTCCTGATTTTTATACGCAGTACCTCTTCCTTCCGCCAAAGCGAATTTACCTTTTGAGAAATCTTTAGGAGAAAGGTAAGGAGTCTGAGTCTCAAGTCTGATCAGTTTTTTGCCTTTTTCCTTTGCAAGAAGGGTTTTTAAGTCTTCCGTTTCCGTTTCAATGATCTGAACGGAAGCGTCAAATGCACGTTTTATAATATTATTACTTAATGGCCGGTTATTATTGATTTGATGGATCACAATTCTATCGATACTGGAATCAAGAATCAGTTCTTTGATCGGTTCTCCGTCTCCGATTCCTCCGTCCAAAAATTCATCTTCCTTAACTTTCTGAACTTCGTATAAAAAAGGAAAAGCGATGGATGCCATTACTGCGTCCAAAACATTCCCTTCAGTGATCAATTCTCGCCTATTTTTTGTTAGATTGGAGACGGCAATACCTAATTGAAGAGGTAAATCGGAAAACTTTTTATTACCTAAATAAGGATAAAGTAAATTTCGAGTGGCTTTTCCTGTAAGAACTCCGCTGTATCCGTTGATTCCTTTTTTGATCAATCTGCCTAATTGAGTGAACGAATTTCCTTCCCAAAAATCATTCTTCTTTAATCCCAAAAGAAGACTTTCGAAATCGGCCATATCCGCACCGGAAGCATAAATAGCACCGATCATGGCACCGGAACTGGAACCCGTTACGATGGCAGGTTTGAAACCGATTTCCTGAAGACCACGCACAAAACCTGCATGGGCAAAAAAGCCGAAAAAGGCAGACTTAAGACAAAGTGCTGAATACTTTTTAGGAAAAAACAGTTCTATCATATCTGGGAGATGATTCTTATAAACTCGCCTTATTTTGCATAGACGAATCCTTTTTTCTCCAGATTAATTTTCCGAATTCAAACCAGATGACACTGAAAAACGCTACGAAAAAGGAAATCATAACTTCTTCTGCGGATAAAGGGACAAAATGAAACAAGGTCTGTAAATAAGGTAGATAAATCGATGCGAATAAAAAACAGGAACTTCCCACAAGTACGTAGGGAAGCGCCTGATTGGGAGCACGGAAGGATTGCCAAATGGTTTCAGACCAATTGCGATTCGTTAGAATCAGCAAAAGATTGGAAAAAATCAAACTCACAAATGCGGAAGTGCTTGCCGTTTTGTAGCGGTTCGGATCGAAATCCGTTCTGTACATCATGATCCAATAGACCAAAACTACTGCCGTTAGAGATAACACTCCTTGAAAAAAAGAGATCAGAAACAATCTTTTGTTCAGAAGAGGAACATTCGTTTGGCGGGGAGGAAGATCCATAATCCCTTTTTCCGCTGCCTCTTTTTCAAAGACCAAGGTACAAGTCGGGTCGATCACCAGTTCCAAGAATACAATATGAACGGCAGAAAGAATGGCAATGGGCCAATCGAAAACGATCGGCAAAAAGGCGGCACCTACGATAGGAATATGTACTCCTATGATGTAGGCTAAAGCTTTTTTCAAGTTATCGTAGATATGTCTTCCTTGTTCGACCGCTTTCAAAACGGAAGAGAAAGAATCATCTAACAATACTAAATCGGAAGCCTCTCTGGCAACGTCCGTTCCTCTGGCGCCCATAGCGACTCCGATATGAGCCGTCTTTAAAGCAGGGGCATCATTCACACCGTCCCCTGTCATCGCAACGATCTCTCCTTTTTTCTTCAACACACGAACAATATTCCATTTGTCGTTCGGACTGACTCTGGAAAAGATATTTGTTTCCATCACTGCCGCTTCGAATTCTTCTTCGGACAATTGGCTTAAACGATTTCCTGTCAGCACCTGATCGTAAGATTTTAAACCGATTTGTTTGGCGATGCTTACCGCTGTCTCGGGGTAATCTCCTGTGATCATGATGATCCTCATCCCGGAACGATAGGCAAGTTTCACTGCATCCGGTACAGACTCACGGATCGGATCCTCAAAACCGACAAGACCCAAAAAATCCAAATCGAAATTTTGTTTTTCGGAAGGGATGTCTTCCTTGCGATAATGACCGGATGCGACTGCAAGTATCCTCAAACCTTGTTTGGCAAGCGAGGAAGTTTGTTCTAAAATTCGAGTCTTACTATTCTCATCTAACTTTGAAATTGCGAGAATCGCCTCCGGTGCTCCTTTAGCAAAACTGTTATTTGTTTCATTCGTATCCCATATATGAATCATCGCTAAAAAATCGGGACTGAGAGGAAATTCCTTTTCCAATCTAATGGATCTGTCAAAAATCGAATCCGTTTTCGAAAGGAGAGTTTCTCCTAAAGAAAAAAACGCTTTTTCCATAGGATCGAAAGAATTCGGTTTACTGGCAAAAATTCCCGCTTCCAAAAGAGAAATAAGTTCTTTATCCTCTTTCGTTTTTTTACCGGAAACTGTATGGAGCCTCCCATCCGGAAAAAGGAAGGAATGGATTTTCATTTTGTTTTGTGTGATTGTTCCTGTTTTGTCCGTACACAAAACGGTGGCAGCACCTAATGTTTCGATGATGGAAGGTCTTCTGGCCAACACCTTCGCTCTGCTGAGTCGATAAGCGCCAAAAGCGAAAAAAATCGTTAATACAAGAGGAAGTTCTTCTGGCAAAAGTGCGATCGCTAAAGTGAGTCCGGAAAGAAGTCCTTGCAACCATTCTCCTTTCACCAAACCGAAATAAGCCGCTAAAGAAACACAAAGTATGCTCGCAAATACAAAGATTCTTTTTACAAGAATCTGCACTTCTTTTTCCAAAAGGGTATTTTCCGATTTTTCTTCGGAAATCGTTTTTCCTATTTTTCCTATCTGTGTTCTTTGACCGGTCAAACGTACGGAGCACACCCCTCCTCCGGAAGAAACCAGTGACCCGCAATAAATTTCATCCTCTTTCTTTTTGGAAACGGGAACGGATTCACCAGTTAACAAAGATTCGTCCGTAGAAATGTGTTCCGAAGAAAGAAGAATACAGTCCGCAGGGATTCGATCCCCTTCTCCGATAAAGATAATATCGTCAGGAACGATGTCTCTTCCGTCTACCCGAACGATCCGTCCGTCCCGCAATACGTTGGTTCGTGGGCTGGCTAAACTTTTTAAAGCATGAATTGCAGTTTCCGTTCTTCCTTCTTGGTAGACAGTAATGATCATGATCAAAAGAACAGAACAAGAAAGTAAAATCGCCTCTCCGGCATCACCGACGAGCAGATAAACGAATACGATCGACAGAAGAAGACTGATCATCGGTTCCGTAATCACTTCCATGATTTTGGAGAACAGACTGCCGGATTTAGGAGAAGATAACTCATTGTATCCGAAAAGTTTTCTTCGGGAGATCACTTCCTTTTCGGAAAGTCCCTTGCCATATTGAGATTCAATTTCGTTTAACATAGTATGATCGTATTTCCCCTAAACCATTCTAAAGAGGCTAAGCAAGATAAGTTCATCGAAATCCTCTTGTGTTTTTTAGAAAGAAAAATAAGATTCGTTTATGTGCGACACATCGCTTGCCACGGAAATTTTTACCAAAACAAGCAAAAGAATTTTCTCAAAAAATTCTGATAGAGAACCGAACGAAGCTCAATCGGTGATCCATCTTCCCAAAACGGAATATCAAAAAGGAACTTCCTTAAAAACAACTTTCATAGAAATTCCTCAAGCACTCCAAACTCATGAGGTTCTTTTATGCAAACCGTTTCAGATGTGGGGAGCGGAAATGGGAGTGAACGAATACGGACTTACGATAGGCAACGAAGCTGTATTCACCAAACTTACCAAACCGAAAAAAAACGACGGCCTCACTGGAATGGATTTAATCCGACTAGCACTCGAAAGGTGCAAAACTGCGAATGAAGCACTTTTTCTCATCACGGAACTTCTCGAAAAATACGGTCAGGATGCCTGCGGAGGCTACGAAAACGATTCCTTCTTTTATCACAATAGCTTCATCATCGCAGACCTTTCAGAAGGATTCGTTTTAGAAACTGCAGATCGTTTTTGGATTGCACGAAAAATACAAAAGTTTTATGCGATTTCAAACGGACTCACAATCGATTCCGATTACGAATACTCATCCGCAAATCTAGAAGATAAAACTCTTAAGTTAGGTCTTCATAAAAAAGGGAAAGATTTTTCATTTCGAAACAGTTTTTCCGATTCCTTTTATACTAAGATGAGCCATTGTCATGATCGTCGCAAATTCCATGAATCCCTAGCGCAGGAAAGATCCCAAAACAAAGAAACCTATTCCGTCAAGGATGCAATGCATGTTTTACGATCCCATCCTATACCGAGCGAAAATTTTCATGCATCCAACTCGGATATGAGTTCCCTTTGCCTTCATGCCACGGGGCCAATCACTCCGAACCAAACCAATGGTTCTTTGATCGTAGAGTGGAACACTTCCGCAAACAGTGCAGATCCTCTACGGGTTTGGTATACTGGAACCTCAACTCCTTGTTTAAGCGTTTTTAAGCCTTTCTTTTTCGGTACGAAAAACCTAATTGCAGAAAAACTTCTGGAACCGGAAAAAAAAGCGGACACTTCTTTGTGGTGGTCTCATGAAACTCTCGCTAGACGATCTAATTTCGACTACCAAGCGGTTCATTCCTTGTATCTTCCCGATGCGAACGCATTGGAACATCAAATCGAATTGTCCGTGACGGACAATATGAACGATGCGAAAAAAGAAGATCTGCAAAAGAAAGCTTTGAAAGACCATGTCCAGTTGATCCACAAAACGAACGAAGAGCTGAAAACCCTTTCCTTGGGAAAATCAAAATGGACTTCACCTTTGTTTCAAATCTATTGGCAGCACCAAAATCGAAAATGCGACGTCAAACTTTGATCAGTCGTTTCCCAGAAGAAGAATCAATATATCGTTTACATTCGTTCCGGCAGGCCCTGTAAATAGAAGAGAATCCGCTTTTTTCAATGCAAAATTAGAATTTGAGTTTTCCAACTCGGATTTAGGAATATGAGAGTCTTTCGTCAGAATATAACCAAAATCAGGTGAAATAATCTTATCCAAGGAAGAAGCCATTGCATACGCTGCTTTGCCCAAAGAAAAACAAAAAATACGACCGCCGGAGGATCTAAGTTATTTCAAATTATCCAGAATTTCGGGATGGTTCTTAAAAAATTCAGGAAGGATGGAATCAGGATGAGATACGGATACTCCTTCCCTAAATATATTTTCTGTATCTTCTCTTAACTTGGTTTCGTTATAAGACGGCACTTACCGAATCCCTTATTTCTTTTCCGTTCGAATCACGCCCGAAACTGAGAACATCCGTAGGGCATAAGGAAACGCATGCGGAACATCGAACACATTGTACGCTATCCATAGGAATTCCTTTGTTCGCATAATTCATCACATCAATCCCTTGGTGACAGTTTTTAGTGCATATATTGCAAGAGATACACTTCTTTTTATCGGAAAAAATTCTAAACTGGCTGAATCTAGCGTAAATATGCATCAAAGCAGAAAGAGGACAGAACATTCTGCACCAAATCCTTCCTGATAAGAAGAAATAACAACCTACTCCTATCACCCCGGCAAGACCTATATCTACAACCAAATCGTAAATCCATTTGATTGAATCTGCTGCATACTCCAATCCTACCAAGTCCGGTAGAAGTGTTTTCCCGAATACACCGCCTAATTTTAATATAGTGAGAATCGCTGCAAGAAATAGAATGATCTGCCCTGAGTGTTCCAAACGATAGGCCCATTTTCCATGAGGCATTTTCGTTCTATGTTCATCTCCCAATGTTTCGGCAAGTCCTCCGCAAGAACAAATCCAACCGCAGTAAGCACCTTTCCCGTACCGGTATACCAACAAGGGAATCAATCCGAAAGTAAAAGCAATTCCGTAAACCAACCAAAAGGTGGTAATGGAACCGTCGTACAAAACCCCCATGCTGAGGGGCCATGCAAGGATAAACCCGTATGCTTTCCAATAAGATTCTTTAGGAAATACCTGAGTGAGTAAAAAACCGTCCGGACCTCCCAAATACCCTGCTTTACCTAAAAAAGGCAGAATGATTTCCGGAAGAAGAAACAAAAAGAACACTTGTACGAAAATCAAACTGAATGTTTGTAATTTTATGTATTGAGTCGGACGAACGTAGATTCTTCGAATTCCGAAAACCAAAATCGTAAGAGAATACAAGAAGGTATAATGGAATGAAGGGTATTTATCCAAAAACACATAACTGAAATAAGTTGCTCCGAAATAAACGAAACTAAAATAGGAAGCAGCTAAGAATAGATATGTGTTTCTAAAGAAAGTCCATCCATTGAATTTAAACCCACGGCTTTTTAAGCCGAAAAACAACCAAACCGCAGCAGACACGAAAAAGAGTCCGCCAGAAACACTTGCCAAAGGAGAGAACCAACCTGCGGCATAAAAAGACGCTTTCCCGAAATAGGCAAGAGTCGCAAAACACATTAAGGAAAAAAAACCGATCCAATCTCGTATCGTTTTTTCATTTTGGATGCGAATCCCCAATCGTTTTAAAAAAGGAATAGGAGGTTCGGCTCCGATCGAAATAAGCACCTGACTTGCTGAAATTTTTTTGGAAGAAGTTGCGTCTTTTACAAACACATGAGAAGGAGTGATTTCGGTTAACACCGATTCGTTCAAAAAACTAATCCTGCCTGACTCCACCAAATTAAAAAATTGTTTTTGGTTTTCTTCCTTAGGTCGAGAAAGCCGTTTTCCTCGATAAATAAATGTTACGTGAGATCCCTTTTTTGCGATAGCGATGGAAGCTTCTAAAGAAGAATCACCTCCGCCCACTACTACAACATTGTCTCCTTGAAAATCATTCGGATCGATCAGTCTGTAAGATACATGAGGGAGATCTTCTCCTTTGATTCCCAATCTTTTAGGATCGCCCGATTTCCCCATCGCCACGATCACATGATTGGTAAGAAACTCCTTTCCTGATTCCGTTTTCACGGAAAACACATCTTTACTACGATCATTTTTGACTTCGATCACTCTTTCATCTTCCAACAAAGGAAGGGATGAAGATCGTAAAACATGATTTAAATGATCAAGAAGGGATTCTTTGGTCCCGTCTTCTATCCGAAGCAAGGAGTTGCTGGAAAAATGTTTCGGTTCTGCGAAAATCGGTTTTCCTTTCGGATAACTCACAATTGTTTGGAACGCTTTGTTCGCTTCCAAAATAACAAATTTTTTATTCAAACGTTTCGCTTCCAATCCTGCGGAAAGACCGCTCGGACCAGCACCGATAATGACTGCGTCCAAAAATTCATTTTTAGCAGGAGGAATCTTCTGCCAAACTTTAGAGCCGCTGTCAGAGGCGAATCTAAGCAAAGGAACGCCTGTTAAATCTCCAATGATATAAATGCCAGGAAAATTGGTTTCGAAATTTTCGGAAATGACGGGATAGGTTTCTACGGCTCCCGTAGGAGCCTCTTTTTTTAGCCAACGAAAGTAACTGGAAAACATTATATAGTAGCTACCGAGTCAATTTCCAAAATGAAAATGAATTTAATTCACCTTCGGCAAATGAATTGTGAATTTTGTCCCAAATCCTAATTCACTTTCCATATCAAATTTTCCATTCTGCTGCCGGATGAGATCGAAAGCGACTACCAGACCGAGTCCGGTTCCTTTTTCTCCCATGGTTCCGAAACTTGAGGAAGAAGGCTGCACTTGCTTCAATATCTCCTCCAATTTATTTTTTGCGATCCCTATCCCGAAATCTTGAACGTGAAGTTCGATAAACTCTCCGGAATCTTTGGAATCGATTTTGATTCTGCTGTTAGGATTGGAAAATTTAATCGCATTGGAAAAAACGTTTCGAAGCACAGTGGATGTCATTCTTTCATCCGCATAGGGAAAATGTTCCTCTGAAACATTCACTTCAAAAACAATTTGTTTCTCAGAACATTGGATTTGAAGAAGATCCAATGTTTCCCTTACCAGTCTGTGTAATTTTACGTGATCCGGTTGATAACGGATTTTATTGGAATCTTTTCGAACCCAATCCAGCACATTCTCAAGAATCACATAACTTTGGTTTGCATTCTTTTGAAGTTCTTTCAGGCCTTTGATTACATCTTCCTCACTCATATTATTTTTTTGTTCCACAAGAATCCCAAGGAAAGTTCCCATGCTTCCTATAGGTCCTTTCAAATCATGAGCCAATATGGAAAAAATTTTGTCTTTATAAAGATTCGTTTTTACAAGTTCCGCCTGATTGCGATGAGTATTTCTTAAAAAATACAAAAGAACAAAAGAAAGAGCAGAGAATGTGACTGCAACGGCAATTCCCCTGAACAGACTCTGAGTATGCACGTCCAAAAAAGAACTGTTCGCAGGAAGAAACAGAGGAACAGTAAAGTATTCCACATAGAAAAAACAAAATATATTTATGATAAAATAAACAGCGATCAGATATCTGTCCGAATAAGACAGATTCGTAAAAGGCAGGATGGCAAATAACAGAAAGTAAATGTGTCCTCCTAAAAGATTGCCGATAAACAAAACACTGATGACGAACACTGCCAGAGGAACTGTCACAAAAAGAAGGAACTTAGAGACTCTATAAAACTTCTTATGATTCAGATAAATGGAAAGAGCGATAAAAAAAGCGGATGGTGCATTCGTAAGAGCAACCAAAGTATGACCTGAGAAATAAAAAAGAAGCGTATAACCGATATTAACAATTACAGCGATTAAAGAAGCAAAATTCGCAATTTGTAATCCGTGAGAAGTCTCCAAACTCATCCCTTTGGTGACTCCCGCATAAACGAGGTTTCTGATACCCAATCTCATTAAAAAAGAATAGATCAAAAATAAAAGCCCTCCTGAAAACAAATCTGATTAGATATGCATAAAACGAATTTCAGTTCAAGCAAAAACCTTCTTTTAGTCCAAATCGTTCGAAATCGACTGAGATGCCGCTTTTTCGAATTCAGCTACTCTTTCCTTGGTGATTCCGATGAGATTGTGAGTTAAAATAAGTTTATCTCCTAAAAAATCGGGAGACAATCTAATTTCCACTACACGATACCAGGTTTCTCCCGCAGGAATCGAAAACGCATGATTCACACACAAACATTTAAACTTAAACCCGAAACTATGTTCGACTGGATGTGCATGATGTGGCGCAGCAAAAAAATGAACCGCTTTGTCGGAAGGATTTTCCATAACGAGCAAAAACTGTTTCTTTGAGCCGGGTTTCAAAAAGATTTTAGAATCAGGAATGGAAACGGAAAAAGGAGCAGGCCTACCCTTCGCAACGGTTCCCGTCGCCCAAAGAGTGAGACTTTGTGAGCCGGAAGGTTCCCGAATGTCCATTCGCAACGGGATTTGGGAATATTCCCATTTAATTTGAATTTCAACCACATTACTTTTATTTGGCGAGCTGGGAACATCCGCAACTGTAGAAGAATTGCCTTCCTCTTTACAAAAAAGAGAAAGGCAAAATACAAGAAAGAGAATTGTTTTGAAAAAAAAGCGCATTCGTTTTTATTCCAGACTCAACTCCAGAGTGGAAAAATCCAAATTGGCCTTTTTGATGTTTGTCATATAATATTTATTTCCTCTCGCCTGTAAATATACGGACTCTTGGAAAATCTTTTCTATGTTATTCGGATCAGGATTTTTAACAAGATTACAATCCCTTCCGCATCCGTTACAATCCCCTCCACCGTAATCTAAAAAGTTAGTGAAAGTTTGTTTGCGAAGGAATCCGAAAATACGCAGTTCCAGTTTACCGTCTAATGCGGAAACTACTTGATAATTTCCCATCCCGTAGAATTTTTTGGAACTTTCCTGACCGGCATCGTAATCTTCTCTAAGAGTACTTCCCTCCAAAAAGAAAGTTCCATCGGAACGAAGTCGGATGGTCCAATCGGAAGATACGGGAGGATCTTGGTTCTCTGGAATCTCCACTTCGGGAGAAGCTCCTTGAGGAAGATCCACAACTGCGGCTTCTTCGCTCATGGAAGTGATTTCCAAACCGGTCAATCCTCGATTCAATACCTTAGCCAAAGAAGCTTTGGCGAAATCGGCCAAATTTTTAGATGCTGTTTCTTTGAACTTAGGAAGTGTGTCGATTACGAACCATCCGTCATCGTTTCCGAATCTAAGCTCGGAAAGAACGAATCCTACTTCCGAATAACCAGGATAAAGCGAATCAACGGTTAGTTTTAGGTTTTTACCTTTGAAAGGTTGTTTCAAGGCCAATTCCAATCCGCCCATAGAATCTTCCAGAGAAAGTTTTTCCGAATAACCGTTGTCACCTGTTAGAGTAAACTCCTTCACTCTTCCGTTTTTGATGCAATGAACGTCGGATCTTTGGTAACCGTTCCAGATTTTTAACTTGGAAATCTTTTTCTCCGATTCGAACTGAAAGGAAATGGTAACACCTTTTCCTCCGTTTTTGGAAGCATACCCGTTTTCGTATTTGGAATCGAAAAGGTTGTAAACGGAATAGCTGCTTTCCGGTTTGCCTGTTTCGGATGCGACCGCGCTTCCTTGTGTGATTTCAGGAAAATAGGTTCTGTATTTTTTCTTTGCTTCGTCGTAAAACTTCACGTTTTTGAGACAGATATTTCTGTTTCTCTGGAAGTTCAATGTGACCGACCTAGCCTGAACGACCGGCTCGAAAAGCACTTCAGGGTTCGCATTCTGAGGATCTACACTGCCGTACACTTCGTCGAAGTTGACATAGGCGGCGACCTTATCCGTGAGTTTTCCGTCACAGGTTTCGAAAGAAACCTTGCTGAGTGCGAACGGTTCGTCCGCATAAAAATGGAGCTTAACGAATTCGGCGCCCGATTCGGATTTCCATTCTTTCCCATCTAACAGAAGGAAAGGTAAACCGTTGTCCATAGAGGTTGCGGTTACCATAGAAAAATGTATTTTTTTTCCGCAGTTGAAAACGGAAAAAAGAACAAATAACAAAAACAATGTTCTTTTCAAGTTCATAAATTTCCCGGCAAAATGCCAATTTGATATAAAGTGGAGAGAAAAAGTCTGCAAGATATTTTTCGCCTATTTCGTTTCATTCAGTATCTTTTTCCATTTTTTTTCATCCAAAGCTCCCGTAATCCAACGGCCGTTTACCCAAAAACGGGGGATAGACTGAATCCCTAGCTCCAAGGCCTCCCTATGATCGGAAAGAGTTAGTACATTATATTTTTCTAATTTTCCTTCATCCGAACAAACCTCATAGGGGGAAAGTTTTTTTTCGGAAATTTTTTGACCGTTTTTATATAAATTCCCTGACTCTTTCCAGTATAAGGATTTGGAACGATTCCAAAGACACCTGGACAGGGCCAGAGGGAAAATCCCTTCTTCCGAATCGGGATCCAAAGGGTAGTCCTTGTGATACCAAACGATTTCTTCCGGATGAGAGTTGCGTATCTTCTCCGAAGCAGGGTGGGTTTCCTTACAAAAATGGCATAAAAAATCGCTCCATTCCACTACCACCCAAACCGCCTTTCCTTTAGGATTTCCAAACACGGGGGAACGAGTTAAATCCAATCGAGAAAGAAGATCCAAAGAAGGAAGCGTCTTTTTTTCTTCCGCCTTCAAACCCGCTCTGGAAAAAAGTTTTGTCCAAACAATTCGGATGCGAATGGATTCACGGAACCTATCGATTGCATCCGTATCTTCCCATCCGAATCCTTTTGGCTTTTTTTCCTTACTCGCATAACGACTGATTTCGGAGTCAGTAACTTTGCTTTTTTCGGATCGTTTTAAGGACTCCAAATCCGTAGAAAGAGACTCCGCATAATTTGTCAGTTTTCTCAAATTTCCCGATTCCCCCAAAGCTTCCTTGATGGCGGCCTCGGAATACAAAAAAGGCAGATCCTCTTCCCCCGGAGGCTCCGGGTAACAATGGAGAAGACAAAGAATTAAAAATAAGGAAAAAACCTTCATTCGGAATGATGGGATTTCGGAACGAAATAAAATCCAATCAATTAATTGATAAGAATCCAAATATAGAGTGGACAGAGTATTCCTAAAAAAGGAGAATCTGTCCCGACCGATTCCACAGGAGAGTCAAAATGAGAATCTTGTTCTTTGTTACAATCATCAATATTTTATTGATCTCAAGTTTTCCTCTGTCCGCAGATGCAGGAACCAAACCTAAGTCGGGATACTATGTAGTGATGTATAAAAACTACTCGGTAAATCTGGATCTGGATGTGAACGGTTATGAAATCACGAATAGTTCATCTAACAATGACTCATCGGGTCAGGCAGACATTAATTATTGGATCCTTCCCGGCAAAAACCGTCTTAAAATCAAACTCTCTCCTCGAAAAGGAGGCAAAGAATCCTCCCTAGGTTCCAAAACTGCCGTTCGTCTTTTTATCGCACAAGCGGGACAATTCCCGGATGAAGGGGAACAACAATTTTCTTTCGAATGGCCGGAAGCAGGAAAAGAGGAAACCTTATCATCTAACTTGGAAAAAACGATCGAATTCGAACCACCGTTTCTACCACCCACTTCTCTTTGGGAAAAAGCCAAAACACTGGAATGGAGCTCTGCACTGGAAACATCCTCTTTAACATTCGCAGAAACATTTACGAAAGCGTTAAACACTAAAAAGGTGGATCAGATTTACCCGTTTATCGAATTTCGATCCAAAGACACTTCCTTAGTGAGATACGCACCATACCAAGAGAAGGAAGAAAAACAATCCTTAGAAGGAATGATCCAAGCTATAGGAGCCACTTGGAAACTGAACAAGAAGAAAGTGAAATTTACATTATTATGTGATAATAAAATAGTCTCTTTAACGGATATGAAAGGAGCACCCATTCTCACAGGAAAAAAAGGTGCGGCCATCCCTTTGTATCTTTCTCAAATCGACGGAACCTGGGTCATTGTAAGATGATTTCCATCCGGCAATTTCCGATAAAACCTTCGATCATTTATCGTTAAAGACTTCGATTCCGTCCCATTCAGGAGGAGCGCCGAATTTATCGTAAAACTCGGCTCTCTTCAGATAAAAAGCGCAGGCGGAATCGTAAGGATTGGATTCGATCACCTTCTTAAAAAATTCGATGCTCGCATGAAACGCTTTTTCTTTGTACAAAAGATGGCCGATCTCGAAATCTTTTCTGTTTTCCAGAAAACGATTTTGCAATTCTTCCGGATATCCATCTAACACTTCGATTACGAACGTGCTCGTTTCCTTTCCGTGAACCATCACATTGTCCAAAAGCCGAACATTGTATTTTTTGGGATCTTTCAATGCATGAAACGTATCTTCGCTTATTAAAATATTGCTTCCGTAATATTTGGTTAGACCTTCGATGCGGGATGCCAAATTGACTGAATCGGAAATCACAGTTCCTTCCATTCTTTCCACATGCCCGATGGTTCCTAAGATCAAATTTCCCGTATGAAGCCCGATCCCTACTTTCAGCGGAGACTTTCCCGATTGTTCCCTGGATCTGTTATAAGAATAAATTTCCCTTTGGATGGAAATAGAAGCTTCCAAAGCATTGTCTGCGTGCTCAGGAAAAAGCCCCATAATGGCGTCACCCAAATACTTATCGATAAAACCCTTGTTTGTCTCTATAACAGGCGCTATTTTATTCAGATAAGAATTTAAAAAATGAAAATTTTCACTCGGAGACATCTTTTCCGACAAAGATGTGAAAGACCTAATGTCTGAGAACAATATGGTCATCTCTCTTTGAACATGGTCCCCCAAATTGATATCCAAAATGGTTTTCTTTTCCAATAGATTCAAAAACTCTCTGGGAACGAATCGGCTGTAAGCTCGGTTCGTCTTCGAAAGATTCAAAGAAAGTCTTTCCGCCATAAGAAAGTCGCGAGTGAATACCTTTGCGATCATGATCGCCTGGAGAAGGATCATCACAGTTAATCCATATTTGGCGAGGCGAGGAGTGTTGATGACGGATCTTCCCGTCAACATATCATTGATGGCACAGGCAAAGATAAAAAGAATCCCCAATAAAAAGAGGACACTTCCTTCCCTTTTTTGGGAAATAAAGTACACCAAATTGGAGATGATATATATTCCCGTGGCGATCCTAAGAACATCCATAAAGACCAAATATTCAGTAAACACTACAGGTTCGGAAAAAAGAGTGAAGAACGCAAAACCGCAGTTCAATACGTTGATGGATTGAGCAATAGGAAGGTATTTCGTATTTACGTCTTTATAAAGTTCCGTGAAAAAGCTAAGAAAGAATACTGAGATCATACAGATCAGGATGAATTCCAAACGATACCGGTTTTCCCATCCGATGGATTCAGGAAAATAATAGTAAAACAGTCGTTCTCCGGTTATGATGGAATAAAACAAAACGGCAATACAGAAGATTCCGAAATAAAGAGGAGCGGGACTTTTTCTTCTGAAAAAATAAATAGCAAAATGATAGAGGGAGATGATGAAAAACCCTCCGTATAAAAATGCCTCTATCAAAAAGGATTTCTGTATTTCAAAAAGAATTTTCTCTTCCGTTCCCAAACGGATGTCGTAACGCAAGCCCCCCACTCTATGATGAAAGTTAGAAACGTGAAAGATAAGTTCCATCTCTGCATTTTGAGTTTCGAAAGAATAAATACGAGGCCGAGCATCCGGACGCATGGTCTCGAAACTTTCTCCCACAGTTCCCGATTCTACGACAAGAACCCCATCAACAAATAGGCGATAGGCGTGCGCTTGATCAGAGATACGAAACGCCATCTTCTTTTTCAAACCGGGGGAAAATTTAATTTTCAAACGATAGGAACCGTACCCATGCCCTGGGATTTTTTCTCCGTTTATTTCGGTTCCGTTCCAAACGGCAGGAATGTATTTGTATATGATATCTTTCTCTTCGATTGCAGCTGGTTTCCCTTTTCCTGAAGGAATAAAATCGGAATGAGAAACAAATTTTTTCCAATAGAACTCTGCGTCCCCTTTGAGACTGAAAGAACCGTCTTGTTCCCAATCCCTTTCGGAAACATCCAAACTGCCTTGGATCAGAAGAGGTAATTCCGATTTGGCTTCATTGCAATGCACTAAGAAAACTAGAGATAAAAAAAGAAAAGAAAGCCGCATGCGTGGAAGCAGTTCTAGCGAATGGAAAATTTATGGCAATGAAAATACCTAAAGAGAGAACAAACATCGGCTTAGAATGTTTAGCCGCCGTCTTTTCCTCGTACTTGATCGCAAAGTTTGGCGCCGGGATACCCGTAGGCCTTTCCTAGGGAGAATACGTAATTGATGTAGATATCTCCGTTTTCTCTCCAGACTTTTCGCACCTTGGCATTTCCGTTCTCATAAAAAGCATACGTATATACTTTCCCTGAATTGTACCATTCCCAGTATTCCCCATGAAATGAATTGTCTTTGTAAGAATATAAAAAACGAGGTTTCTGATCGGGGAAGTATCCTTTGTGAATTCCTACTTTTTTCCCATCCTCATATAATCTTTGTGAAGCGGTCACTCCATTGGCATACAAATCCAATTCTTCTCCGTTGAGAAGACCGTTCTTATAACTAGATTCCCTTTTGATCGAAACAGAAGGCAGATCGGTCACTAAAATTCCAGTGAACGGATGAGCTTCATAAAGAAGATATTCTCCCGCATAAGAGATTTTAGGATCCGTAGATTGAATTTTAGTTTCAGTACATGAAAACGGCAGGATAAAAACGATCCCGAAGAAAAAGAATCGATCAAATAGTCGGTTCATCTTTTTTCAAAGTTTCTATGTCTTTGGCAAGTTCTTGGATCGAAGAAGGCATCCTTCCGTTATACACTCCTCTGATTCTCTGTTCCTGATCCACAAGATATACATTTTCAGAATGAAGAAAGTCGTCCCCAGTAACTTCTTTGATACGGTTTTCTTTCACAGAAAAATTATCCGCATTAAACACAGTACGAGCCAGATGATAGATCTCTTCTTTATTTCCTGTCAATAGATGCCAGGAGGAAGAATGAATCTTTTTCCTTAAAGCGAATTCTTTCAGCTTTTCAGGGCTGTCGAATTCGGGAGTGACGGAGAAAGAAATCAAAACCAAGTTTTTATCCTTCGAAAACCGGCTTTGAATTTTGGAAAGATTTCCCGTGATCATCGGACAGATCCCTCCGCAACTAGTATAAAAGAAAGAGACTACCGCCAAACGACCTTTTAGGTGATCCAAAGTCACTGTGGACTTGTTTTGATCCACAGCAGTGAAAGGCAAAACCTTTCGAATGTCCTTTGCCTCTTTTTTCCATGTGACTTCCATATCTTTTCCCCGGAAAAAAGGAAGGCCTTCTCCGGGAGTCTCGAAAGAAGCTAAGGATTTGTTTTTCTGTGCTTCAAATTCATCCGCACAGGAAAACAAAAACAAAAAAGAAAATAGCAAACGAAAGATCATGGGATTTAGTTTGAGCTTCCCTTTCTTCCTCGGAAACTGGTAGCGATCATATAGGTATCAACTCCTGTGTTGGTTCCACTGTGACCTACATGGTAGCAGTAAGTTCCGCTAGGGAAATGTGTTGTTGTGCAGGAAGTTGTATTTGTGGTTCCATCCAAAGTAGGATAACTTCCACTTTGTGATCTTTTCCCGTAGATAGGATATCCATCCAACATAATTCCTACAAGTTTAGAATCGTCAGAAGTGATTTTATAAGGTTCCGTATGGTAGTGATACTTACCTGCGTTTTGCGGATGCCCTTCCGATTGGTCCATAGTTTGGTATTCGGTCGCCAAACTGTCTCCCGGAGCTGCTTGGTTGTTAAAGATCACTACACCATAAACAGTGATCCCCACTGAGTCAATTCCTGCAGTAGAATCCAAACCACTGGAAACATAAGTAGGAGTGGCAGGGATGGTGAGAGTGATATTTTGTGAGCTTATATTATTTGGGTTTTTAGTTCTTCCTGCACCCATTGATTCATTATAACCAGTACTGGTGCTATAATATGCACTTTTATGAGGAGGAAGATTTGTGGTTTTGAATAAATAGTTGGTTCCCGATTTTGTTACCGTTACGCAGTGAAAGTTGTCGGTGATCCAGCTTGGGACATCAGAACCGAAACAAGTTTGGCAGCTTGGTCCGCCAGTGTTCAGTGTTTCTGTTTTACAAGTGGTGTTCGACTGCAGGGCAAGTATTGCCAAAAGCGCTGTATCGTCTTTACTTTCTTTTTTCTTACAACCGGATACGACTGTCAGAACCAAAAGAACAGCCAATAATTTATTTATCATTTTCATTCCTCTTCATTTGCAAATTATTTACAAAACGACATTCATGTTAACACGAAAGCCGTTTTATGACTAGAGAAATCTTAACGGGAAAAAAGGTTTCAGTCGTCCGAACCGATCGGCTAGGACTCATTTTTTAAGGATTTTTCCTTAAGATAATCACTGGGAGATTTTCCTGTCACCCTTTTGAAAGAGTCATTGAAAGTGGATTTGGAATTAAACCCGTTCTGCAAGGCCAAATGCAGCAGGTTGATTTTCCCGGAACGGTTTGCCTCCATCTCGGAAATGATCTCCCGAACCCTATATTCATTTACGAATTGGTAAAAATTCGTTTCCAAAACCTCGCTGAGAGACTGGGTCAAATGAGATCTGGGTTTTCCCAAGGCGGAAGACAGATCGTCCAAAGAAAAATCCCCGTCCCGATAGGGTTTTTGATTCTCCATATACTTTTGGATGGAGGCGGCATATTCGTTTAATTTGGATTCGGTTAGACCCGACTTTTTGTATTTCTTTTTAGGCGCTGCCTTTCGAATCGATTCATGACCCAAGAGCCAGGCGGAATAAAGAAGGTTTTGTCTCACACCGAAGATGGAAATCACAAACGTGAACGTCAGAACATCGAAACCTTTGATGGGAGGAAGAAAAGGAAGCACTTCGTGTCCGTAATAGCTTCGGATGTATCCCCAAACGATATGATAGGAAACGATAAAGAAAAAAAGAAAAAGAACTCCGAAGGTCCATCTCAAATCCAAAACATCTATGGGATAAGCCAAATCCGAAGTTTCATCTTTGCGGATTCGATTCACATACCAAAGGGAATAAACGGAATACGATGCCAAAGAAAACAGGGAGATATATTTTAAAATAGAATCCCTGGTATGAAAGAAAGTTTCGTAGATACGATCCTTATCTTCCGTTTCCTCTCCGATTTGCAGGATCAAAAAACAACTCACATAAATCAAAAAAGGAACCAAGTGCCATATATCTCTTTTTTGAAACGGTTTTCCTGAAATGTCTTTTATGTACAAAAAGAACAGAGGGCCGATTAAAATCTGTGTTAGATGAAAAAAATCGAAATAGACGGGGCCACCCCATCTTCCGAACAGATGCCCCAAATGTAAAAACCCCAAAGAAGTGAGAAACAATGCGAACATGATATCGAAAGAGAATCTTGGCTTTTTGCTGAGAAGGATGATGACTCCCAAAAGAGTGATTGCGATGGAAATCTCAGGGATAGGAAGTCTAGGGCCGTGATGGGGAGGGGGAAACGGATGCATATATTTGCAGAAGATTCCCGTTTTCTAAGGAAAAAAAGAAAAAAACAAAAGCCCCTCCGGAAAATACCGGAAGGGCAAATTGGTTAGGAGCGAATTCCCAATTTTTCGGCGATCTTTCTGCCGTATTCAGGATCGCATTTTTCGAAATGGGAAAGGTTTGCCTTTACGATATCGGAAGGAACTCCCTTCATCGTACCAGCAATAACGGAAGTTAACCTGTCTCTTTCTTCCGGAGAAAATAGACGGTACAAATCGCCCGCTTGGGAATAGTCGTCATTTCCCGCATGACTGTCGTACCGATCCGCATCTCCTGAGATACGAAGAGGAGGTTCTTTTACGGAAACATCCTGCACAGGGCCTCCGAAAGAATTCGGTTCGTAGTTATCGTAATTTCCGTTTTCATCGAAACGAATCCCGTCTCTTTGATAAAGTCCGACAGGGTTCTTTGGACGATTCACGGGAATCATTTGATAGTTTCCTCCCAATCTGTATCTTTGCGCATCAGGATAAGCGAAGAGTCTTCCTTGTAACATTTTGTCCGGAGAAGCTCCTATCCCTGGAACCAAATTGGAAGGAGAAAAAGCAGCCTGCTCCACTTCCGCAAAATAGTTCTTAGGGTTTCGATTCAATTCCAAAGTTCCCACTTCGATCAAAGGGTAATCCTTGTGAGACCAAACTTTCGTTAGATCAAAAGGATTCACTTTATATTTCTCGGCATCCGCTTCCGGCATCACTTGGATGCAGAATCTCCATTGAGGAAATTCTTTTCTTTCGATTGCTTCGAACAAATCCCTTGTGGCATAATCGGGATCGGATCCTGCCAATTCTCCCGCTTTGGCCGCAGTCAGATTTCTAATTCCTTGTTTTGATTTGAAATGAAACTTCACCCAAAACCTTTCCCCTTTCGCATTCCAGAAAGAAAAAGTATGGGAACCGTATCCGTTCATATAACGATAACCATCCGGGATTCCTCTGTCGCTGAAAAGGATCGTCATCTGATGCAAAGCTTCCGGCGCCTTGGACCAATAATCCCACATACGAACCGGATTTTTATAACCGGTGATGGGATCTCTTTTTTGGGAGTGAATGAAATCGGGGAACTTGGAAGGATCTCTTTCGAAAAAGACGGGAGTGTTGTTTCCTACTACATCCCAAATTCCTTCTTCCGTATAAAACTTAATCGCAAACCCTCTGGGATCTCTCTCAGTATCAGCGGAACCTTTTTCTCCTGCGACCGTAGAGAAACGAAGAAAAAGAGGAGTTTCTTTTCCCACTTCCGAAAACACCTTCGCTCTGGTATAAGCGGAAATATCTTTCGTGATTTTTAACACTCCATAGGCGCCCGCACCTTTCGCATGCACGACTCTTTCCGGAATTCTTTCTCTGTTGAAATGAGCCAACTTCTCGATGAGATGAGTGTCTTGGATGAGAATCGGACCTCTCGGCCCTGCCGTCAGACTGTGCTGGTTTTCGGAAACAGGCTGACCGCCTGCTGTTGTTAAAGTGTTACGATCCATCTTAAGCCTCCTTAATTGCTTCTCTTACGGTTCGATTTGAAAAATGAAAACAGATACGATGTCCAAGCGGAGAGAAAACGAAACTTGTTTCGAAAGCCTCCTTCGGAAAAACGATGCGTCGGATGAGAAGGATCCAAAGGAATAGAAAGGGATTCCAAAAACAGAATCATATCCTTTCGCCCGAACATAACGGCCATTTGGAGTGCAGATTGTCCGGAAGGAGATATGTAATCCGGATCCGCTCCTGCTTCTATTAGAATCTGAGCCAAACCCACATTTCCTTTGAAAGCGACCCCCATCAGAATGGAATTTCCCGAGGCGTCTTTTGCATTCGGATCAGCACCAAATCCTAGTAAGATGCGAGTCAAATCAGAGTGTCCGTGGTAAGAGGAAAGCATCAAGGCGGTGTATCCTCTGGAGTCCTTGATTTCCAAAGAGGAAGGAGTGACTCTGCGAGAAAGAATTCCGGGAAGGTTTCCCGTCCGAGCCGCCTCGAACCAATAAAAATCCTCGGTAAATTCCTTTTGCGAAAAGCTGGAGCGATATTCTTTCCAAGCGGTAGAAACTTCCTCTGGGGCAGCCAATTTCGAATTCATAACTTTTCCTCCTCGGTTTCGGAGCTTTCTGCGGGGGATTTTGTGGTACCTGCGTCAGAAACTTTCAAATATTTAGACTAAGTCTATATTTAGAATAAATCTTATCTATATTTTTTGGCAAGTATTTTTTAGATTCAGTCTAATTATTGACAAAAAAAGGGAAACGGAAGAAATCAGAAATATGGATCACTCTTACGAGAAAACCAAGGAGATCTTGGAAAAAGCAGGAATTCGCCCCACCTCTCAGAGGCTGGAAATGGCACATTTGCTTCTTTCCAAAGACCAGCACTTGCAGGCGGACGAAGTGTTTCATCTCATCAACGAACATTTCCCTCACGCATCTCGCGCAACGATCTTCAATAATCTCAAATTATTCGCAGAAAAAGGAGTGGTAGGAACCTTGGAAATCAAGCCGGGAATCACACATTTCGATTCCAATACGAAACGCCACCACCACGCCTATGACGAAGAAACGGGAGAGATCATAGACATCGAACTAGACGCCTCTCTCGAAGAACAAATCTTCGAAAGCCTCTCCCAAAATTTCCAGGAAAAAACAGGAAAACGTTTCACAAACGCAAGTTTAGTGGTCACACTGAAAGGCAAAAAAAACTAAAACATCTGGTGGGGGAAAGCCTTCCCCCTCGCTCCAACCGAGGCCAAAGCAGTCCGCTTTGCCCTCGTTTTGCGCTACCCCCTTCTAGGGGGTTTACTTTTTAGGGAACTCTTCTATATGAAACTCCCCTTCTCTTCCGAAATAAATCACTTTTTTGCCTTTCAAATAAGCGATGTAATAGACACATCCTGCCTTCAGAACTTCCTTAGAAAACTCTATATAATTGATTTCACCTGCTTGCACTCGTTTGATGGTTTTACGAACATCCTCCGCAGAGAATTCCAAAGCGGCAGCAGAAAAATCGTGAGGAACGGGTTCCAAATGAGTTTCTCCTTCGGAAGTATAATATCTGTTCTCCGATCGGACATAATCCACATGATAAGACTCGATTCCTTCCTGTAAAAGGATTCCAACTACCTGAGGGAAAGTGATTTGTGCGGATAAAGTTTTTTCTACGGTTTCTTTGATTGTTTTTAGGTTCATATAAACTTCCTTTATTGAATTGGCATTTTGTTGAATTGGTTTAATTCCGCAGTCTTCATCAAAAGATCTGTGAGAGTTTTCCTTTCCGCTTTGGTCAAAACGGAAAAAAACTGATCATCGTTTTCATCCGCAAGCACGCCTAATTTGGGAATCAAAACCTTCGCTTCTTTCGTCAGTTTCAATTCCTGATAGCGGCGATCCGTCTCCGACTCTTTTCTAGTGACCATCTTTTTTTCAAGAAGACGATCCGTGAGTTTAGAAACGGCTCCCCTAGAAAGACCGGTAAGTTCTGCGATTTGACTGGGAGGAAACGTATCTCCGCAATCGAACATTTCTCTGAGAACCACCCACTCCGCTACGGTCACTCCGCTCTTCTCCAATTTGCGGGCAAACGAAGAAGATACCTGATTGGAAACAAGCCTCATCCAAAAACCGATATGCGACTTCAAATGACTGACTTTTTTGACATCCTGCTTCATAAACACAAAATAGTTTCCTAGGAAACTATTGTAAACGAAATTATTTCTATAGAAATCAATTTTTCCGCGCCCCGGACAGAGGGAGCGCCCTCGTCGACCGATGGCCGGAAATGGCGCCCAGATCAAAGTAGCCTCTATAGAGAGACAAGAAATTATGTAAAATTCGTTTGATTCACACAAAGAATTATGTGAAAACGAAAACAATTGTTTTCGAATCGGAGGGTTTTTATGAAGAGTCCTAAATTTTATCTTTCTTTGATTTCGATGATGGCCCTTTCTTTCGAATCGATTTATGCGGAAGAGGAAACGAATGTTCCTCCTAAAAAGAAAGAAACAAGGAATGCCACTTATAGTCTTCTTTTGAAACGACAAGATTACAAACTCACTCCTTACGAATACACTTCCTATACGGAAAAAACGGATCCTACCGAGTGGAAAGAAACGAGAAAGCTGAACCAAAACAGTAAAATCCTAATCCCTTTTGTTTTCGGTTATGAGAACCTGGAAAGCCTATGGAAATGGGAAATTTCTTATTTCGAAATGGAAACAGTGAATCCGAATGCAATGGTAGTCTCTTCGAAACAATCCGTTCTCAATGCGGATAGACATTATTTTTCTCCGAACGCACGTTCCGAAGCGGAAGCAAACGTTTACAAAATATTCATGTTAAACGAAGGTTGGAGCCTTTCTCTGGGAGGAGGGATCAGAAACATCAATCGATATATTTACGGAAACTATCTCTCTCAAGGCGCTTTTCAGGAATACTTTTTCACCTACGGCCCTCAAATTTCATTGAAGACCTCTTACGAGATTATGGATCGTTTGCAAATGCATTTCGGTTTGGATGTTTTTTACACCCAAGGAAACAGATTCGTGAGAAATACGAGCGTTGGCCAAGAGAGCCTAACATTCGCTCACTTTACCGCAGGGGCGCAAGGTGTTTATAGGGGTTACGAAGCCGATATATCTTTGAGTTACAGATTTCATGAAAATATGAAATTCCATTGGGGATACAATTGGATCGAATCCCAATTCAGTTACTTAAATCTGCGTCAAATCGATACGGAGTTTACGGGAAGAGGAAACGTTTTCGAAAATTCGAATCAGATCGCACTCACTCGAATCCGTATGCCTGTGCGATCAGGGAACTTTGAAACCTTAAAGGGAATGTATTTCGCAGTTTCGATCCATTATTAGAAATTATTTTTTGTATTTTTTCTTCATATAAGAGACGGAATTCGTGATCAATTCTTTCAGTTTCTTTCTGTCTATATCTTCCAATTTTTTGATATAAAGACAGGACTTTCCTGTTTTGAATTTTCCTAAATCTTTTAGGATGGATTCGTATGTTTCAAAACCCGCCATTATGTACAATGTTAGGTTTTGAGATCTGGGAGAAAACCCTACTAAAAAAGAATCCCCCTCATGACCGCTTTCATAAACATAATGATAATTTCCGAAACCGACTAAATTCGTTCCCCATAACTTCGCTTTTTCTTTAGTGATCTTTTCCATCAGGGAAACCAGTTCGAAACAATCCGTTCTTTTGGATTCTTCCTTGATCTGATTCAAAAATGAAACGACCGAATTTTGGGTTTCTTTCGTTTTCTGCTCCGCTTTTGCCATAACTCTTGTCCTTTTAAGACCGAAATTTATTTCTTTTTTAGATTGAAGCAATCACTTTCTTCTATCATAATTCAATCCTTAGGAGTCGCTTAGGTTTTTAAAAACCTAGGAATACGAACATTCGTTACTGGAATCAAATACGGCGCATTGTTCTTTCTTTGTTTTTCCGTCTTTGTTTCCACGATGCATACTTACTATGCTCACCTTTCCCCCAAAAGACTACTGATCGATTCCGGTTACGACTTTTTGTTTTCATAGCGGCAGGAGCAGTGATCGGGGCCTGGCCCAAAAAGAAATAATTATTTTCCCAGAACTCTATCTTATTCTAATTCCAATTACGGATCTCTCATGATCCGTAATTGGATCAGGTAAATGCCTAAGTTCTCCTTGAAATCTCTTCTCAAACTCGGTCAAAAAATTGCATTTTAAGGCTAGTTTCATCTTTTGATTGCCTTTCCTTTTCCAGGTAAATAAATTGCCAAAAGTAAACGTAAGACGATGAAAACCCGTTTTTTCTTCGTCGAATCAAGTGTAAAATTTATATGGAAAAAAACTCTCGTGCGATGGACCTCATCACTGGGTCCGAACAAAAAAATCACATCATCCTTAAATACCTAATCAACCAAAGAATCGAAATGAAAATGGGAGTTCTTTCCCAAACAGCGATCATCTCTAAGGCGGTATCCGGAAGCGATGAAATCGTTTTGGAAATCACAGACATCTGGGATTATTCCACAAAAGATCCCATCTTCCTTTCCAAGATGTTAGCGAGATTTGTGCAGATCCAATGCAGTTTTATGAAATCGATTTCTCCCACCCACGTACAATTGAAAGTGGAGAAAGTCGCCATCGCAAAAAAAGACAGACAATCTCCCAGATACCCCGTTACGGAAGAAGGTTTCGTCAACATCACAAACATCGTCAGCTCCAAAACCATCATAGAAGCGAACATGTTCAACATTCCCACTCTTGTTCGAGTGAGTTTCGAAGAATACGAAAAGAAACTCAGCCAAAACACAAACGACTTCGTATCGGTGAACGTATTCAAGTCGGGGATGGATCATCCTTTCGAAGTAGTAAAAAAGACTCAGAAGATACTTCTTATCGAAGATTGTTATAAGGAAGATTCCTATCGAATGGAAGAAACTAGCTACATCAACTTCGAAGAAGAAGTGGACGACCATCTGGAAACCTTCATCAAAAAAAGCAAAGAAAAACAAATATTATCCGAGCTTATATTCCCTATCGTTTATATCAACGAATTGGAAGAAGTCATTCCCATCGGCTACGTATGGGTGCAGTCCAAAGAAAGAAAGTTAACCAAAGACTATGTAAATTCGGTCTCCTCTCTTATGAACGAAATGTTGGAGAGAATCAAGGACGCAAATCTCACAAAAACCTCCGACAAGTTTCCGGTTCTGGACGTTTCTCTTACCGGGTTAAAAATCAAAATCAGCGACAGCAATCTTGTGGAAACACTCCCCAAACAAAAAGGGTTTTTATTCGATCTTTTCTTCAAAATGCAGGCACCGTTCAAAGTGTTCGTAAAAGTCGCTTGGTGGAAAAAAGACGAATCAGGCAATTTGATCTTAGGGGTAGAATTCTCCAGCAAGTCCAAAACCTATTCGGAAAAACAAAGGTTCGAACAAAATCTGGAAATCATAAAACAGATAGGAAGCGCAGCCTAACTTAAGATTTAATTTCTATCGCAATCAATGTGATGTCGTCTTGTTTGGGTGCGCCCTCTAAAAACGAGTCCACATCCGATAGAATTCCATTCACAAGCCCGTCCAAGGAATGATGTCTATGATTCATAGATGAGGAGACCAATCTAACGTCTCCGTATTCCTCTTTTTCCTCATTGAACTCTTCATAAATCCCGTCGGAGAAGAGCAGAATTTTATCTCCCTTATGAAACTCTTCCGTTTTCTCTATGTAATTTATATCTTTCAAAAAACCCAAAAGTTTGCCTTTCGTAGACAAAGGAAAAGATCCCGAATCACGAAGAAGAAGCTGAGGAGGATGCCCTGCAGTGGAATATACGATTTTGTTTTGTTCCACATCTATATCGATCAGAAAACAGGTAAAATAATAATGAAGGGATTTATACTTATCCAAGAACACATTGTTCAACTGACTTAAAATCAGAGAAGGAGAAACAGGATTCTCTTTCAAACCCTCGTATTCCCCTTTGATGAGCATAGTCACAAGCGCAGCCTGTACTCCATGTCCAGTTGCATCCGCAAGAAAAACCCGAACCACTCCGCCGCTTAACTCTACTATATCGAAGAGATCCCCACCTACTTCCTCCATAGGCTGGTAATTGCAGACTATATTCAATTTACCTATGGAAGTCGTATCTACAGGGAAGAGGCTTGTTTGTATTTTTTTAGCAACATTCAAGTTCGATCTCATGCTCGCCAAACTTTCGTTCAGTTTGAAAGTTTTCTCCTCAACGATTCTCTCCAAACCGGAATTCAAATTGCCGAGCTCTTCCGATAAAGTCTCCACTCTATGAAAGGAAAGAGCGAATCTTCTGGAAAGCAGAACCGCTTGAGAACAAATAAAGATAAGGAATGCATAACTTCCCAGTTGCACGGAATGAATGGCTCCCAAAGTCTGAAGGATATCGTTCACGATCGCAGGAAAAAACAAAGCCAAACTGAAAATAAGAAAGACTCCTCCTTCCCTTTTTCTCCGTATGACAAGAACCATACGAGAAAGAAAATAGACTATTCCCAAGATCGATACAGGGTAAATCGCCCAAACCAAATTCAAATAAAAGGACAAAGGAGTCACTAGATAGATGAAGGAGAAAAAAACTCCTATAACGGCGAAAAAGAAAACCCATTTTTTAGAAACATCTCGAGGGAAAAGCGAATGGATAAAAAAACAAAATACGGGCCCGCCTATGGAAAATGTCAAAACTTCGAGCTTATGAACTATATAAAAAGGGATCTCCGGAAATAGATCCAAAAGAACTCTGTCCTGGACGGAAACGTCCCTAATGGCAACAATAAAGCAGAATATACTAAAATACAAAGAAGACTGATCCTTCTTCCAAAGACTGTATAAACTCATTTGATACAGTCCCATGATAAAAAGCGCACCGAACACGAATGCATGCAATATGAATTTTAAAAACTTTTCCCTCTCCGCATAAGAAGAGTTTGAAATATAGATCGAATCGAAAATTCCGAAACGAAAAGGAGAAAAATTAGAAACTAAAATCACAACTTCCAGTTCCTCCCGCTCTTCCACTATCTCCTTGGAAATTCGAAAAGAACGTCTGTACATGGAAACAGAAGGCCCCTCCTCTTCCGATTTTACAATTTTACCGTTTCCTCCCATCTTATGCCCATTCACATATAACTGATAGGCGGAACCAATATCTCCCAAACTGAGATCCCAATCGACATCGTTTTCCGGAAGAAGAACCTTCAGTCGATAACTTCCAAACTTGGTTTTTTGTGGGATAGAAGAACCTTCTTCCCTGCCGATCCCCCATTCGGAAGGAACTTTGAGAAAATAAGGATCTCTCAAAGAACAATGATTAAATGAAGATGAAAGGGAATCGAATTCGAAAAAACAATTTTCATAAAACTCCCAATTCCCATCCAAAGAAAAGGAAGAGTTCTTTTTGAAGTCGAAATTTTTCAAGTCGAGGACTCCGACTTCTATTACAGGAATATTTTTGGAAACGGAACAATGAAAGGTTCCTAAAGAAAAAATCAAAACCGGACAGAAGCGAAATAAAAACAAAAACCACCGGCTCATATTCCACGAAGGATCTAAAATTATAAATTTCCGAATAGTATTTTTAGAGGGGGGAATAAAATAACATCATAAGAACCCAATAGAAAACCAAGGAGACTTCCTTTATGAAACAAACCGCAAAAATCTTTCTAGGTTTGACAGCATTGATTCTATTCATTTCCCCACTTTTCTCGGGCGAAAAAGATCTAATCATTCAAGATATAAAACTAGGAACGGGAAAAGAAGCCTATTCCGGATCGTACGTAACAGTACATTATGTGGGAAAACTCACCAACGGAGTCAAATTCGACAGTTCCAGAGATCGTAAAAAACCGTTCGAATTCAACCTAGGTGCGGGAGAAGTCATCAAAGGCTGGGACAAAGGAGTGAAAGGAATGAAAGAAGGAGGAATCAGAAAACTAACCATCCCTCCGGAACTAGGTTACGGAAGCAGATCCACAGGTTCCATACCGGCTAACTCCACTTTGGTCTTCGAAGTAGAACTCATTAAAGTTTACTAATCAGGCAATTGCAACTAACGGGCGTTCCCGATTTTATCCGAATCACCCGATCCTTACGAACAAAGGTCGGGCTGCTTCGGGCTTCGCTATCGCTGCGGCCCCGTTCCGTGGCTTCCCCTTCCCATCCCTAACGCAGAAAAAATCACATCGAAAAAAGATAACACTTATTTCCATTCCTTAATGATTCTGGGAATTTCATGGGCACAAATGGAATACAAAGCCCTTCTATCTATATATTCGTAAGCTCTTGCTAAATCTTCCTGCCAAAACGAATCGATCTTCTTCCAAGGAACTTTAGGGTATTTCGCCTTTTCAGAAGCAGGAATCTTTAAAGATTCTTTATGAATCATTTCGAGAAACTGTTCCGCAAAAAAAGCATCCTGACTGTTCTCTTCAAATTCCTGGATTTGATTTTGATAGATGAACTTTTCCAATTCTTTACAATAAAAAAGAAATTCGGCAAACACCATAGGATCGATGATTCGAATACTGCTTTGAAAATCATTCAAATTTTTGAATTAGAACCCAAACACTGCTCGCCAAACTTCGAATTCAAATCAAACTTCATCCAAAGACGCAGGCAAATCCAATGAATCAATTTCCTCAAATCGCCATCCTGGGAATGGGAGCTATCACAGCAACCATCGCAAGAGCTTTATCGAAAAACGGAATCGGGTTTCAAGTATTGGCAAGGGACAAGTCCAGAAAGGAAGAATTGAAGAAAACTCCTATCCTGTTTCGTTATGAATCCCAACCGAACGAAAAAATAGATTTAGAAAACCGCACCGTCGGCCTGGAGGAAGTGAAAGAAAAATTCGACTATATAATATTAGGTGCCAAATCGGCAAATCTTCCCGAATCGGTACGACAAGCCCTCCCCCTTCTGAAAGAAGAGGGAAAACTCGTTTTTATCCAAAACGGTTTCCCTGACGAATGGGTCTCTTTTCCCAAAGAACGAATTTTAGGCGGAGTTGTGGGATGGAACACTCAAAAGACAAAGGAAGGGATTTATTTCCAATCGAATGCAGGTGCATTGATTTTGGGAGGTCCCGACGGACAACTTCCCGATCCGTTTTGGAAAAAGGCATTGGAACCTTATATCCCGGTCATCCTCACAAATAACCTAACCGGATACAGATGGCATAAATTAGGAATCAATTCCGTCATCAACGGACTTGCAGCAAGCTGTAAACTCACCTTAGGAGAATTATTATTCAGAAAACAAGGAAGAAAAGCCGCCATACGGGTTTTAACAGAAGTCAGAATTGCCATGGAAACGAGCGGAGTGAAGGAGGAAGTAGTGCCTGGTTCCGTTTCTCTTCTCAAAATCGGAGAAGGGAAAGGAGATCTACCGGCCTGGATCAAACATATCATTCTTATGGTGATCGGACTCAAATACTACCGCATCCGAACTTCTATGGTACAAGATTTGGATGCAGGCCGCCAAACAGAAATTAAAGAAATCAATGGAAAAGTAGTGGAAACTTCAAAAAACTTGGGGATCAAATCTCCAGTGAACGAAGCGATCGTCTCCACAGTGCAAGGAATCCAAAAAGGAGAGATCCTTCCGGATCTGTCCTTTTTGGAAACAGTATGCGGTCTTTGAGTTTTTAATTTATTTTTTCAATCTGTATCCCGTTTTGAAAATCCACCAAACAACTCCTAGGCAGGCAGCGAGGAAAAAAAACACCATTCCTAAACTCACTTCTATGCTGACATCGGAAATCTCATAGAAGCTGTATCTAAATCCGCTCACGAGATACAAAACCGGATTCAATAATGTAAGCTTCTGCCAAAAAGGAGGTAACATACTTGCGGAATAAAAACTTCCTCCCAAAAAGACAAGAGGGGTCACGATCAAAAGAGGAATGAGCTGCAGCTTTTCGAAGTTATCCGCCCAGATTCCTATGATGAATCCGAACAAACTGAACGAAACGGAAGTAAGCACTAAAAAAAGAACCATCAAAAAAGGATGAGCGATTTTCAACGGCACGAACAAAGCGGCAGTCGCAAGCATGATGAGACCGATGACGATGGATTTGGTGGCAGCGGCGCCTACAAACCCGATCACCACTTCGATCATAGTCACAGGAGCGGAAAGAATTTCATAAATGGTCCCCGTAAACTTGGGAAAATAAATTCCGAAAGAAGCATTCGCAATGCTTTGCGTCAGCAAAGAAAGCATGATGAGACCGGGAACGATAAAAGAACCGTAAGAAATCCCATTCACTTCCTGGATGCGGGAACCGATGGCGGAACCGAATACAACGAAGTAAAGAGAAGTAGAGATGACGGGAGAAGCGACACTTTGCAAAAGGGTTCTCCAAGTTCTGGACATCTCGAAAATATAAATCGATTTGATTGCATGTAAGTTCATTTTTATTCCTTCACTAATTGTACGAAAATCTCTTCCAAAGAACTTTGAGTGGTATTTAAGTCCTTAAACTGAATTTTGGCCTTCCTAAGATCATCCAGAAAGCTGGTGATTCCGTTTTGTTTTCCTTGTGTATCGTAAGTATAAATCAACTGTTTCCCGTTAGATGCAAGTTCCAGTTCGTATCCTTTCAAAGAAGCTGGTATTTTTTTGACTTCCTTGGTTAAATCCAGAATCAATTGTTTTTTCCCCAACTTGTGCATGAGTTCGTCTTTGTCCTGAACCAAAACGATTTCCCCTTTGTTGATGACACCGATCCTGTCCGCAATCTCTTCCGCTTCTTCTATATAATGAGTGGTAAGAATGATGGTGACTCCCTGCTCTCTGAGATCTCGTATGATGTTCCACATATCCTTTCTCAATTCCACATCCACTCCGGCAGTGGGTTCGTCCAAAAACAGAACCCTAGGTTCATGTGACAATGCTTTGGCGATCAAAACTCTTCTTTTCATCCCTCCGGAAAGAGCGATGATCATTTGGTCTTTTTTATCCCAAAGAGAAAGAGATTTCAAAAGTTTTTCCAAATAAGAAGGATTAGGTGCTTTTCCGAAAAGACCTCTTGTGAAACTCACGGTAGTCCAAACCGATTCGAAAGAATGTACGCTGAGCTCCTGAGGAACAAGACCTATCTGAGAACGTGTTTCCTTAAAATCGGAAATGATGTCTTTACCTCCTACGGAGACCGATCCTCCGCTAGGATTTACGATCCCGCAGATGATGGAAATCAGAGTGGTTTTTCCTGCTCCGTTAGGACCGAGTAAAGCGATGATTTCCCCTTCCTCGATTTCCAAATTCACTTTTTTCAAAGCTTGAAATCCGTTAGGATAGGACTTGGAGAGATTTTGAACGGAGACGATAGAAGGTCTGGATTTGTCTTTCACCATATAATTCAGGGTAAAAATCAGAGGCCTAAAATTTCTAGCTTTTTCAAAAAACTTCCTGCGGATCTAGTCTTTTTTATGAACATTTTAACAACCCCGGAAACAATGTTCTAATTCGAGAAAATATCTTCTTTTAACATCTGCTAGGATAAGCAAAGTCTGTTTTTTGCATGACTCCAATCGGGTCTGTCAAAAACTTTTCCTATGGACGTTCGGACCATCCTAGTACTCTCTATTTTTACGAGCCTAACGCTAGGATTCTTTTTGTTTCTCTTCATTAAGGTAAACAAATCCCTAAAAGCCTATCAATTCTGGGTTTGGTCCCATTTTACTCTGGCATTGGTATATGTTTTTTTGGGGCTTAGGGGAACCATTCCCATCTATTACAGTATTCTACTCAATAATTTGTTTCTGGTTTTGACATTTAATTTCAGAATCACCGCCTGTTTGCATTTTTTTAATCACAAAATTTCCCTAAAACACATTCTCAGCTATAGTGCGTTATTTTTATCCATAATCCTTTATTTCACATTGATTGAGGATTCCATATTCATTCGAACACTTTCCGTAACGATACTTATCTTCTTCACGTATTCCTATCTCTCTTGGATTCTCTATAAAAATAAAAACAAAGAGAACGCAGGGATCATCCTCTTCGGCATTGTGGTTTTTCTCTTCTATGTAGGATTGAATTTCGCAAGAATCATTCTGATATTTACGGACATGCAATCCGTCATCTTCAATAACTCCTCTCCTTTCAATTCGGTCTATTTCACATCGCTTCTTATTCTGGAGGTGATCTGGGTGACTCTTTTTTTCGCACTCACAGGCATCCGCAATCGAATGGAAATCAGGGAAATGAAAGAACATTTCGAAATGATTTTCAGAACTTCCCCCGAAGCGATCCTCATCTCACGTATGTCAGATGGTAAAATTCTAAACCTCAATGAAGGATTTGTCAGAATCACCGGTTACACGATGGAAGAGGCTTTGGGGAAATCGCCCTTGGAACTGGGAATCTGGCAGTCCGTAGAAAACAGGGAACGAATGAGAAGCGAGTTATTCGAAAAAGGATACTGCGAAAATCTGGAATTCGAATTTCAAAAAAAAGATAAAACAAAATTCACTGGAATTGTTTCTTCCAGAGTCATAGAAGTGAACGGAGAAGAGCAAGTCATCAGTGTCACAAGAGACATCTCTCAAAGAAAGGAAGCGGAGAGAATCATCCAAGAAAAGAATAAAGAATTACACGAGTTAAATATAACAAAAGACAAATTTTTCTCCATCATTGCGCACGATCTCAAATCGCCCTTCACCGGCTTCCTAGGACTCACAGAACTGATGTCGGACGATTCAGGCCAAATGAAACCGGAAGAATTCCTTTCCTTAGGAAAGTCTCTTCACGAATCAGCAAACAACATATATTCCCTTTTGGAAAACCTGTTGGAATGGTCCAGGAACCAAAGAGGGATCATCGAATTCGAACCGGAAATTTATTCTCTCAAAAATATCATCGATGAGAACATTGCAAATATAGGAAACTATGCTTCCCAAAAAGGAATCGAAATCTACAACCTAACTTCGATTGATATTACCGTCTATGCAGATATATCGATGTTAAATTCGATTCTCAGAAACCTGCTTTCCAATTCGGTTAAATTCTCCAACAGAGGAAATGTGGTAAAAATCGACGCCGAACGAACGGAAAAGAACGAAACTTTGATTTCCGTAGAGGACAACGGAATCGGAATGAAACCTGAGTTAGTTCAACAATTGTTTCGAATCGACCAAAAAGTAGCTCGTTACGGAACGGAAGGAGAAACGAGCACGGGACTTGGCCTTCTTCTCTGCAAAGAATTTACGGACAGACATAATGGAAAGATAGGAGCGGAAAGCAAAGAACAAGAAGGAAGCAGGTTCTGGGTTCTGCTGCCAGGCCCTCCTACATAAACCCGTATTTCCAGAGTTTCCGAGACATAACTCACAAACAAAGGAATAAGTTTCCTTATTTCATCCAGGATCCCCTTCCCTTTACCGAAAATAAGATGATAGCTCTTTCCTATGAAAAAGTTCGGTCTTCTTATTTTATTGTTATGCGCCTTCTTTGCGAAAACGGAACATTTTTCCAGCAGCAGCAATCTACAGGTCACTTACGGAGTAGAAGAAAACCAGCTGATTCTGAAATCGATCGATTCCACAGTTTCCAACTTTGGTGACGAAGAAGACAAAAAACTCTATAAAAGATGCATCCAACACTATCTGGAATTCCAAGGTCTTCATACTGCAGGGAATTATGCGAGCGCTTACGTCAGAGTCCGCCACACTCAAAAACTGCTTATCCTTCTTTACGAAAGAATGCTTTCTAAAAACATAACAAAGGTTCGTTTAGAGCTGAATCGATTGGGAAGAAACGCGAGAGGAAAAGAAAAAACGCAAACCAATGCATTTTTACGTTTGGGACTGAGGGATTTGGCGGAAGCGGAACAAAAACTTATTTTTGCGAAAAACACAAGGCCGTATCTGTATCTTCTCAAACTGAGAGAGATGCTATTCAGCTTAAAAATCCTAAAACACTCAGGAAAGTTCGTGGTATTTCTGGCTCTTTTGCATGATGCCGATTTTCCCGTAGAACTGGAGTCAGTTGATTTCCAAACCATCAACGATGAGATCCTCCGCTCCATGACAGAGAACAAAGATCTATTCCTTACCTTCCATTGGGACAATCATTTCAAAACACTGATCGGAGACGGGGTTTATACGCAAACAATGCACACTCCCGACATGGAGGAATTGGCAAAACCTATGGGAGATTTGGATCCTGCTTATGTTCGGCTCAGTCTAGACCCGAGAAAAAAAGTCAAATAACAGTCATTTACCGCAAAAGTGAAAAAGAAAAACCCTTCGGAAAAACTTCCGAAGGGCGAAAAACGATTAAATCGCCTTTCCTCCTCTTTCTCCGTTTCGGATACGAATCACTTCTTCCACAGGAAGAACGAAAATTTTTCCGTCTCCGATTTTCCCCTCACCCGATTTCGCGGACTTCAAAATTGCATCTATCGTAGGTTTGACGAACTCATCGTTTACGGCAATCTCCAAACGAACCTTCCTAAGAAGATTCACTTGGTATTCATGACCTCGAAACACTTCCGTTTTACCTTTTTGTTGTCCGTAACCTTGGACATCACTTACAGTCAGCCTGTAGATCTCGTTTTTAGTAAGTTCGTTTTTTACCTCTTCCAATTTATGAGGTTGAATGATAGCAACGATTAATTTCATAAAATTCTCCTTAGATGTCGTATCCTTTTTCTCCGTGGACCTCTTGGTCGAGACCGGAGATTTCTTTATCTTCTTCAATTCTAAAGCCGATCGTTTTCTCAATGGCAAGAGCCAAAAGATAAGAGATCACGAATGAATAAGCGGCAGTCACAACTACACTTAAGAACTGAACATATACCTGCTCTCCTCTGGAAACACCTTCCGCCAATTCCAAAGCGAACACACCGGTCAAAATGGCACCGAAAGCACCGCCGATCCCGTGAACACCGAAAGCATCCAAAGTATCATCGTAACCGATTTTTCCTTTCATATAGATGGCCGCATAACAAATAGGAGACACTAGCAGTCCCATAATGATAGCGCCTTTTACTCCGACGAATCCGGAAGCGGGAGTGATGACGACTAACCCGGCGACGATACCGGAAGCAGCCCCCAATGCGGTCGCTTTTTTAGTATGAAACCATTCGATCAAAAGCCAGGATGCTCCCGCTGCGGCAGGTGCGATCAAAGTGACAACGAAAGCTCTTGCAGCCAAACCGTTTACGGAAAGTCCGGAACCGGCATTGAAACCGAACCATCCGAACCAAAGAAGACCGGAACCTAACAAAGTATAGGTCATATTGTTCGGATGGGTTAAGGAACCAGGATCACCTTTTCTTTTTCCGATCACAAGAGCTGCGGCAAGACCTGCAATCCCCGAAATCAAATGCACTACGGTTCCTCCCGCAAAATCAAGAGCACCTTCCTTAAAGAGCCAACCGTCTGCAGACCAAACCCAATGCGCCACTGGATCGTAAACCAAAGTAGCCCAAAGAAGAATGAATGCGATATAAGCGGAAAGTTTTACCCTCTCCGCAATCGCACCCGAAATCAAAGCGGGAGTGATGAGAGCGAACATCCCTTGAAATAAAAAATGAACATATTTCGGGATGGAACCTTCAAGAGTATTCATGTCCATACCGTCCAAAAAGGCCAGACTGAAATCCCCGAAAAAAGGGTTCGAACCGGAGAAAGCGAAACTATAACCGAAGATAGTCCACTGCAAAGTCATCACGATCATAGCCACAAAGCTATGCATCATGGTGGACAAAACGTTTTTGGAACGAACGATCCCGCCGTAGAACAAAGAAAGGCCCGGGATCATAAAAAAGACAAGTGCGGAAGAAACAAGCATCCAAGTCGTGTCCGCCTTATCTAAGCTAACTGCTTCGGGATCGGAAGGAACCTCGTCTCCCCAAAGAATATTCGGTAAGAATAAAATTGCCAAAAGCAAAATCATCTTATGACTGATTTTACGAAACATGAATCTCTCTCCTATTTACCATTGTATTTATTTTCAAATCGATCGTAACGATCTCAGAGAAAACTAACCGATCGAACTAGGAAAATTGCGACATAAATTTACAAGTCACAGATAAAAAATGTAGGAGTTTCGACGGATTAAAATCAATCCAAACGAATATGATCCCTCGCCGATCTCGCTTTTTCTCTAGCCTCATCTACGGTCGCTGCCTTGGCAAGAGCGACCCCCATCCTTCTTTTCCCCCGAACCTCCGGTTTTCCGAAAAGACGAATGTCTACCCCTTCCCTCTCCAAAGCTTTTTCCAATCCGGTAAAAGAAGGAGAGGAAGTATTTCCATCTAACAGAATGGCTGCGGAGGCGGCAGGAGTATTGTATTCCAGTTTAGGCAAAGGAAGTCCCAAAATCGCGCGAATATGCAGGGAAAATTCGGAAAAGTTTTGACTGACCAAAGTCACCAAACCTGTATCATGCGGCCTAGGAGAAACTTCACTGAAATAAACCTCGTCTCCTTTGATGAATAATTCCACACCGAAAATCCCGAAACCTCCCAAACCGGAAGTTACTTTTTCCGCGATGAATTTTGCGGAAGTTAGAGCTTTTTCAGACATTGCCTGAGGCATCCAGGATTCCACATAATCCCCGTTTACCTGTTTGTGCCCGATCGGTTCCAAAAACGTGGTTCCTCCTACATGGCGGATCGTAAGCAGAGTGATTTCAAAATCAAAAGGAATGAATTCTTCCACGATCATTCTGCCCTTTCCCGTCCTTCCTCCCGTTTGGCCGTATTCCCAAGCGGAATCGATTTCGTCTTCCTTTCGGATGATGCTTTGTCCTTTTCCGGAAGAACTCATGATCGGTTTGACCACGCAAGGAATTCCGATTTCTAGAACGAACTTTCGAAATTCATCCGATGTATCCGCAAAACGATAATTAGATGTTTTTAAACCTAATTCTTTGCCGGCAAAATTCCTGATCCCTTCACGGTTCATGGTTAAGTTAACAGCCTTGGCACTGGGAACGATTTTAAAACCGTCTCCTTCCAATTTCACGAGAGTCTGAGTATGAATGGCTTCGATCTCAGGAACGATAAAGTCAGGTTTTAGATTTCTAAGAGTGGATTCCAAAACGGAAGGATCCAACATATCGATTACGATCGATTCATGAGCCACCTGCATCGCAGGAGCATTCGGATAACGGTCGATAGCGACCACATGAACACCTAACCTTTGTGCTTCGATAGCGACTTCTTTTCCAAGCTCTCCCGAGCCGAGCAGAACGAGTTTGGTAGAAGATGAGGAAAAAGGGGTTCCGATTTTTATCATTGCCCCACCAGAGAAACACGCAACGACACAGTGACAATGAAAATATAGTTCTTCGGGCGTTCCCCGAAACGATTCAAAATAAAAATATTCTCGAAAAAATTTTTGACTTACGGAAGAAGGGGATGGGAATTCCATCCTTCACTGATCTTAGCAAGAGAACAAAAGTCCTCTTCTCCGAAACCCGCCGCCATCCCCGCTTCATAAATGGATTTCAAAGAAGAAGAAAGAGGAAGCACGGAATGGAGCTCCTTCGCTCTTTGCATAGCGTGGTTCATATCCTTATTCATATTCTTTAAAGCGAAATTAGGAGAATAATCTTTCTTCATCACACATCCCATTTTGAAATCCAAAAGAGGAGAAGCAGCGGCGGATTGTTTTAGAATCTCCAAAAATTGGCTCCCGGAAGCGCCTTCTTTCAAAGCCAATTGAAATCCTTCCAAATATACCTGGAAAAGTCCCGCCTGTACCATGTTCAATGCAATCTTTACCCTTTGACCGGAAGATACGGGACCGCAGTGAACTGCATTTTTACCGCATACGGAAAAGAAAAAACCAAGCTCTTCCATCGCCGATTTTTCTCCTCCCACCATAAATAAAATTTGGCCGGATTCTGCGGCAAGTTTACTCCCCGTCATGGGAGAATCCAAAAAGGAGATTCCCTTTTTATCAGCGGCAGCCGCCATCTCCAAACTGAGTTCGGGAGAAGTAGTACCGGTATCTATGATGTAAGTAGGTTTTGCTTCCAAAAGTCCTGAATCGAAGAAAGCATTTCGAACCACTTCGTCTTCCGTCAGACAAAGAACCGCCAGATCCGCTCCTTCGGAAGCACTTCGAATGTCGGAAAAAATGCGAACCCCGGGACCATTTAACTTTTGTTTTATATTTTCGGGAAATGAATTCAGTTTTTCCGGGGAACGCATATAAATATGTACGAAATGTCCCCCAGTGACCAGGTTTGCCGCCATACCGCTTCCCATAATTCCGGTTCCGATCATTGCGATCGTTGCGATCGTTTTTTTATCTGCCAAACTCATTTACCTTCCTAACTATGATTACATCAGATATCTTTTTCCGATCTTATCCCTTTTGTTCGGATTGGCGCCATTTGCCAAAAGCAGGTCGGAGACCTCACCTAACCCATCATAACTATTTGCGATATGAAGAGGAGTGACTCCTCTAGGATCTTCCGCATCCGGATCGGCTCCGTGAGACAATAAAATTTTTACCGCATCCAATTTGCCGTTTTCCACAGCGGTGTGAATAGGATAAATTCCGGATTCGTTAGGAACATTCGGGTTTAATCCTGCTTCCAAAAGAGTCTCAAGAAAATATATATCGTTCGATTCCGCACAAACGATTCCTAAAAGAACATTCGCCGAAGCAAGGAAATTCGGTTCTTTTCGCAAAAGATCCAAATCTTTTTGAAATTGAAGTTTATCTTCCGCCGCCAAAGAACGAACCAAATTCCTGTAGCGAACTTCGTTTCTAATCTTTGTAAAAAAATTCGATATCAACTGCATCATACGGTTACCTTATCTCCCATGATAAATTAAGAAGAAAGATCATAATTGTAAAAATGGGACATTTTATCATAAAATTCAAACCATTCTTTGGGCAGCTGACCTGAAACGGATTTAAAATCATGGATGAGATGAGACTGATCGGAATAATCCGATTGATAGGCGAGATCCGTCAGCCTCAGTTTCGCATTTCGATCCTTATAATGGGAAGGGTCTCGAATCAAATTCAGCATTCTGTGCATCCCTTTAAAATCCTTAGGAGAAAGGCCGTATATTTCCTTAAACTTACGATTCAATTGTTTTCTGGAAATCCTAAGACGCTCCGCCAAAGAATCGATTTTGGTTTCTCCCCGCATAAAGGCAACTAACGCTAACTTGGCGTAATCGGGAACTTCTGAGCGTTTTTCCCACATCGATAAAATCAAAGAGTTCAAAGATTCGGTAAGAAGGCTCGGTTCCATAGAGGGAAGAGGAAAATCAACATCCGAAGAAAATCGCGCCGCTGCATCTTCAAATTCATTCACCAATTCCTCGCCTGAAATGGAAAAACGTTCATACAACGCCCCAGGGAAAAACCGCACGGATACCAAATGCAAAGTCGTCTCGGATTTGATCTTCCAGCGTTTTGTCTGAGGGCCTACCCAATGGATCCGAGTCAGTGGTACCTCCGACAAATCCTCCCTCACCACAACAGGAGGTGTTCCCCAATGCAGAACCAGCTCTGGTTCGTAAGAAGGAAAAATCCAAGGAAGATCGTCCGAGGATACGTTTTCCCAACTCCAATATTCCTTCACCCATCGGGACAAAGAAGGATGAGGTTTCCCAAACCAAACCATAAAACAATTCTGATCGAAGGACCAGAAAGATACATCCTTCTAGTGATTTTCGTTTCATTTTTTTGGTTGACGGAGAGGATGAATGAGGTGTTTAGTGATTAATCAATCACTAAACTTAATGAAAGAAAACGGAAGTACCACAAGCCAAACAAGAAAGGAGGAAATCCTAAAGGCAGCCGTGCAAGTGTTTGCTAGGTTAGGATTTTATAAGGCTACTACGGCAGACATTGCCGCCTCTGCTTCCATCTCCCAGCCCTATGTATTTAAATTTTTCAAATCCAAGGAAGAGCTGTTTTTGGCCGCTTTGGAAGAGGCCTTCGAACGAATCCAATCGGAATTTGAAAAGATCCAAGTGGGAGAAGACCTCCAAAAACAGATGATTTCCGCCTACGAACAATTGATGATCGATTTTCCGGACGAAATCCATTTACAAACCCAAGCCTTTGGAATTTCGGAACCATCCATACGGCAAAAAACCCAAGAATCCTTCCTTCAGCTCTACATCATGGTGGTGAAAAAATTTACGAGCGCAGGGATTCCAGATCCGGAAATGACAGCCAAGGTATTTTTAGCCAAGGGAATCTTTTGCAATCTGACCTTGGTTTTGGATTTGCCAGAGCTGAAGTTTTAAAAATTTTTTTAGGAATTTTGTGATTGATTAATCAATAAACATAAGGAGATCCCAAATGGAAAAAGTGTTGGTATTAGGAGCAACGGGAGGGACAGGCAAAGCCCTCGTTCAGGAGTTGGTGCGAGTAGGAGTTCCTACAATTGCGTTCGGGAGAAACAAAACTTCTCTGGAAACACTGAGAGAAGAATTAGGAAACCCAAAAAGTTTGGAACTGGCCCTAGGAGATGTATTCGACTGGGAAAGAGTTCGAGACGTCGCGAAAGATGCGGATGTGATTTTCCAAGCAAGCAATGTGCCTTACCAGGAAATGGCCGCAAAGTCAATGCTGCTTGCGGAAAGTGTAATGAAAGCGGCGGCGGACGGGAAAAAAATAGTAATCGTAGATGGAATTTATGTTTATGGACCAAATCCAGGTTATGCGGTTGAAGAAACTCATCCGAAAACTCCGAATTCGAAAAAAGGAAAAATCAGACTCGAAATGGAAAATCTGATCTTTTCGGAACGCTGGAAAAAAGCAAAACCTTTGATTGTCCGATTGCCAGACTATTACGGACCTACAAGTCAAAATGCTTATCTCAATCCGACTTTGAAAGGTTTGGTGGAAGGAAAACCGGCCATCTTTATAGGGGACACGAAAGTGAATCGGGAATATGTTTATCTTCCTGATGCAGCGAAAATGATCATTGAAGTAGCGAAAAAGGAAAGTTCCTACGGAAGAAATTGGCATATCCCGGGAAAAACAATCTCCGCACTCGAAATTGCAGAGATCGCCAAACACATTACGGGAAAAAAAGGAAGATTGATTCCTATAGGGAGAATCACTTTATCCGTTCTAGGGATCTTCGATTCTTTTTTAAAAGAAGTGGTGGAGATGTTATATTTGATGCAAGATCCACTCATACTGAGTGGAACCCAATACGAAAAAGAAATCGGCGCAATTCCTTTCACACCGTTTCCTGAAGGTTTAAAAGAAACTTTTTCTTTCCTTGCATCAAATAAAAAATAACCTCTTGAGCCCGGTCTCTTACCAAATAAAGAGACTGGGTTTACTTTGATTGGTTCCATTTTTAGTCACTACCAATAATTTTCCAGAAATAGGATCAATCACTGCTCCCGGTTCATTGCCGGAAGAATTCCCTTGCCCGGAAGATAGATCCGAATAAGTACAGTTTGTACCATCAAGGTTGCAGCGAAACAAAGCCGGCTTAGATTGATTCGCTTGGTTCGTAGTGATCACCAATAACTTTCCAGACAAAGAATCCACAATCAAACGAGGATCTACTCCTGAATTCGCCCCTTGGCCGGAAGATATATCTGTATAAGTACAATTTGTTCCGTTCCAGTCACATCGAAACAATCCCGGTTTCCCATTTCCGTTTCCACCGCTTGCCAAATTCGTTGTAACAACTAGCACTTTATGCGAAAGCAGATCCAGTTCTAGAAAAGGAGAGTTGCCCGAAGAATCCCCCTGCCCTGCAGAAATATCAGAATGACTGCAGTTAGAACCATCCAAGTTGCATCGAAAGAGACTAGGTCGAAAGGCAGCGGCCAGATTGGCACTCACAATGAATATCTGTTTGTTGACCATATCGATTTTCATATTAGGATTCAATCCTGTATTGTTTCCATTGCTGATTTCCGTATGAGTACAATTGGAACCGTCCAAATTGCAACGATACAATCCTATCTTTCCGCTATTGCCCATATTTGCGGCCGCAACAAGAAGTTTCCGATTCAAAGTATCAATCACTGCCGAAGGACGATAACCGGAACCAGACCCTTGACCGGCAGAAATGTCATGGTGAGAACAGTTTGTACCGTCCAAGTCACAACGAAATAAACTAGGCTTCATTGATGAAACGGAACTATTCGCAGTTACGACCAAAAGTTTTCCGGATAAGGAATCGATTAAAGCGAAAGGAACATATCCGGAATTTTCTCCTTGTCCTGCAGAGATATCTCTATAAAAGCAATTGGAGCCATCTAAATCACAAATAAAAAGCCCCGGTCTCCTTCCATTGGCTCCGTTATTTACAACGGCTAAAAGTTTACGTGTGGAAGGATTGATTAAAATATAAGGAGCAGTTCCTGATTCTGCCCCTTGCCCCGAAGAAATATCTACATGCAACCCTAAAGACGCAGTCCCGGGAGGATTCGATGCAGTCAATACCGGTTGTTCGGCGGAAAGAGGACTCACTCCTCCTACATCGTTTCTTGCTTCCACTTTTACATAATAAGTAGTGTTCGGAGAAAGTCCGGTTAATTTATGATAGTTGGTAGTAATCCCGGAGACGTTCGCATGTGACAATGTCACCGGACTTATTGTCCCGTAATAAATTCTATATTCCGTAGCACCTGGAACGGGAGCCCATTGTGCCAAAACCTCGGTTCCTCCTCCTTGAAGGCTGAGTTCGAGAGGAACGGGAACCACCGTATCCACCACATAACTAACACTAGATACAGAAGATAAATTTCCGGCACGATCCCTGGCAATGTATTTGATAAAACTGGTCGCACCGTCTGTAGTTGGGATCGAACCGGTGTATAAACTTCCCGAGAGGATATTCCCATTCACTCCGGATAAATTCGGATCGGAGGGAGGAGTCCCTGTCTGGGAAGAATAAACGATTCTATCGCATCCTGCACCACCCGCATCCGAACAAGTTAAGGAAGCGGAAACTAAAATCGCATACGTCCCTCCTGCCGGACTCACAGTAACATTAGGAGCGGTATCATCCCGAACCAAAACCAAGGAATGAGAGCCGATATAACCGTTATTAGGATTAGTTACGCAAATACGGATCGTATTATTTCCCAAAGTCAATGTATTTGCAGCAATAGTCGTAGAAGTATTCGAAACGGAGGCAGTGATATTACCACTGGAAATTAGATTTCCATCCGAACAGTCTGTACCTCCTCTTTTGATCTGGTATGTTCCCGTTTTATCACTCGACCAAGTCAATTGAGATGTTTGGATCGCCCCGGAAGAATTACTTACATAAGAAGAACTCAAACTGGCAGTTACTCCAGGGACATGGTCGTCTATTTCATATACTTCTGTTTGTATGGATCCGACATTTCCAGCTAAATCCCTGCAAAGATAACGAACCGTATAAGTTCCATTTCCGCCTCCTCCTATAGACAAACTTGTACTAGGTGGATTTCTTAGATTACCTACGATCGGAACAAAACCGGGAACAGTTCCATTGATGGTATATAAAATATGTCCGGAGGCAACATTATCCGAACATTGAATGGTAAGATTCTGCGCATTCGGATACACACCTGCCGCAGGAGAAATAGATGCAATCGGAGGAGTTGTATCCCCGGAAAGCAAAGACAAAATCGGATTATCGGCAATTCCATCTCCGTTCGTGTCAAACCCTTGTCCGGGGATCACAACGACAGGACTTCCTCCCCCGTTCGGAGCAGTAGTGAGTCGAATGGATCCGTCTTCTGCATACGAAATGTAATAGTCGATTTGACCATCGCCATCCACGTCTACTCCGTCCCAAACTCCGTCACCATTCGAATCTATTAAAATCATGTTAGGTGAATCACCGGAAGGGTTACTTCCTGCAATCAAAATTCCATCGGGGATTCCGTCTCCATCCGTATCGATGACTGTACCAGTCACATTTCCATGTCCACCATTGAGATTAACGGCCTGACCGGGAACCAAAGGATTGAGAGCCTCGGCAGTTTCCGAAGAAGAAGTGCTAGCACCACCTAATCCAAGTAAAAGAAACATCGGAACCGCATTATTTTGGGGCATCTTTCCGGAACAATGAATCCAAAAGACGAATAAGGAGAGGACGAAAAGAAAAGACTTCATAACATTCCTATTTTCAAATAAAATCTAAAGATGAACGTCAATATATCCTATTTTAGGATATATAAAAGGAAAATAATGAGATCATCAAACGAGAATTCTATTTTTTATTCCATAAAACAAGAATTAGCGCACAGTTCTGGCAGTGCGCCACGGATTAGGTGAAAGAGAATGGGCAAAAAGGTGAAAAGAATTTGAAAAAATTTTTGAAAACAGAGAATGAAATTGTCAAAGGAAAAAACTCGTGTTAGATAGAGCGCAATGGGTGGCGGGTCTATGGAGTTCCTACAATAATTCGGACAGAAAAATCAAGCAATCCTTTGATCATATATCTTACGAAATTCCATAGGACTTGTAAAGTCCAAAGTAGAAT
>NZ_RQHW01000033.1 GCF_004770995.1 Leptospira idonii
TCACGCTTTTTTTATGCCCGAAGGTTTTGTGTAATCGGCTAATGTCCTGCGACTCGCAAGCGGTCGCTGCGGATTGGATTGGCATGATTGCCGGGTTAGCACTCATAACTCAAATCCATTGTAGGAACTCCTACAAAAATCCTTTCCTAAACCAAACGATCAGTGAACTTGCCCTGCAATTCGTAGAACTCAAATTGTTAGTCGTTAATAAAAGTTTGCCAATGGAACTTATTTCCTGAGATTTGATCCATCATGTCGGCAAATACTTCCTCCTTTTTCAAATACTTAGGTCCGGGCCTTTTGTACGCAGGGGCTGCAGTGGGAGTTTCCCATTTGGTTCAGTCCACCCGGGCGGGCGCTATGTTCGGTTTCGAACTTTTGGCCGTCGTCATTTTTGCCAATATCATCAAATATCCTTTTTTCGAAATCGGAACTCGTTATACAATTGTTACAGGTAAATCCCTTCTGGACGGATACCAAAACCTGGGCAAACTTCCTATTTGGATCTTTTTCATCATTTCGTTCGGTACGATGTGTATCATCGTTGCTACTGTAACTCTTGTTACATCCGGTTTGTTCGCAAATATTCTGGGAATTAAGATAGAACCTTGGCTTCTTTGTCTGATCATCTTGGGATTCTGCCTGGTTCTCTTGTATTTCGGAAAATACGGAGCTTTGGACAAAATCATGAAGTGGATCGTGATCGGTTTGACTTTATCCACGGTTCTTGCTATGTTCTTTTCCTTTTTCGCAGACATTCCTAAATTAGAAACTGCAGGAAAAAGTTTCGATCTTTCCGATGCCGCGGATATTTCCTTTCTCATCGCATTGATGGGATGGATGCCGATTCCGATCGAAGCGGCCGTTTGGCAATCCGATTGGACATTGGCGAAAAAAGAAGAAACGGGAGAACTTCCTCCTATGAAATGGGCTCTTCTTGACTTTAACATAGGTTATTGGGGGACTACGATTCTTGCCGTTTTCTTTTTAACTTTGGGAGCAAATATGATGTACAATACTGGAAACGAATTCTCCAGCAATTCTGTTACTTTTGCATCAGAACTCATCCGTCTTTATACGACTTCATTAGGGTCTTGGTCTTATCCTATTATCCTGATCGCCGCATTTTTTACGATGTTTTCAACCACTTTGACTTGTTTCGATGCTTATCCTCGTGTCGTGGCGAATGCGAGTCAAAGAGTCGTTCCTCAGCTAACGAACGTTTCCAAAGAAAAACTCTATTGGATTTGGATATTAGTCGTGGCCGCAGGTTCCGTTGCAATCCTTGCTTTTTTCATCACAAGCATGAAGGGCCTTGTTGATTTTGCGACGACTGTTTCTTTTTTGAATGCTCCCATTTTGGCTCTCATTCATCATTTTATCTTATTCGGAAAAGATATTCCTAAGGAACACAGACCTTCTCCTGCGATGAATCTTCTGTCTTGGTTCGGGATTTTATTCCTTTTCGGATTTTCCATCTACTTCCTCCAAATCAGATTCTTCTCGTAACGAATTGATGAGAAATAGAATTCAAAATTTTATTTCTCTATCTCCTTTCTTTTATCTGCTCGGGATGATTTTTTTATCTCGGCAGATTTTCTCCGGAGATCCTTTGTATGGTTCTCATCAGTTCGCTCTGGTCTCTGCCGGTTTTCTTTTGGTTCTTCAGAGAATTCGAAGGGAACATTCTGTTCGAGCGTTTCTACTCGCATTCCAAAAAAATTTAACAGCGGTTCTTCCTGCTATGGAGATTCTTTTTTTCGTGGGAATGCTCATAGGTGCTTGGGCCGTCGCTGGTGTGTTAGGCTCCATGATCCGAATCGGTGTCGCAATCCTGCATCCTTCTTTTTTTCTTCCGGGAGTATGTTTAGCTGCAGGATTCGCATCCGTGATTTCGGGATCTTCCTGGACGACTGCAGGAACCTTGGGAGTTGCATTGATGGGGATCGGTAAAATTTTAGGAATCCCCGAAGGGATTTGTGCAGGTGCTGTCGTTTCCGGATGTTATTTCGGAGATAAACTATCCCCTCTTTCCGACACGACCAATTTGGCTTCTTCTCTCACATCCGTTCCTTTGCAGACTCATATTGCCCATATGGCAAAAACAACAATTCCTAGTTATGTGGTGAGTTTGATTTTGTTCGCAATTTGGAATTTTTCCTTTTTGGATGCAGGAGGAGACGATTCTATTTTGGAAACCTCTTCCATTTTGTCCCGACTGCACCAACTTCCTTTTTCCTATCTGGATCTTCTTCCCGTACTATTCGTATTCGGTTCTTCCTTGTTCGGAATGAAAGCAAGATACTCTTTAATTTTGGGAATCGTCTCCGGTATGGCATTAGCTTTTTGGAAATCTGTTTCCCTTTTCGATTTTTCTTCCGCTCTTCTATTCGGATTTCAAGCTCATACCGGAAATGAAAGCCTGAATTCTTTTTTGAGCGGGGGAGGAATCTCCGCCATTCTGCCTACTGAATTTCTGATTTTTGCCGCTGTTTGGTTCGGAGGAGCTTTGGAAGGATTAGGTTATTTGAATGAGATTTTGTTATCGATCAAGGTTTGGGTGAAAACGAAATGGGATGTGCTTTTGACCACTATGGGCACTTCTTTTTTTCTAAATCTGACAACGGCGGATCAATATCTATCCTTAGTGATTCCTGCACGTGCATTTCGCCATTTGGCGGATGTATTTCATTTGGAACCCAAAGAAGTCTCTAGGGCTTTGGAAGATTCAGGAACGATTTCTTCTCCTTTGGTTCCTTGGAACAGTTGCGGAGCCTTTATGGCGACTTCCTTAAATGTGGCCACTCTCGTTTATCTTCCCTATGTTTGGTTCAATATACTTCATATTTTTCTTTCGATTGCTCTTGTTATACGAAAGAGAAAAAAAGAAATTTCAGTTTAGTTCACCTTTTTGACCCGATCTTTTCGCTCTTTTGACTTCCCTTCGGGATGAGTTTAGGAATCTCTCTTTTCTTTCTTTTCTGCTCAGAAAAAAATATTCTTATATGTTGCCAAAAGTAGAAGATCAAGATTTACTAATTTGTATTATGCGGTCCAGAGAAACAGGAAATATGGAAGAATTAAGATGGAAACTTCCCATCTGGATGGTGGATCGGTTGCGAAGACGAAGAAAACTTTCCTCCGATGAATGCTCCGAGCTGAGGTTGACTATCCTAGAAACTTTGCCGAAAATTTGGAACCTTTCTTTGGCCTACCAAGAAGAAAATCTCCTCGGTTTTTTCGTGACTTATTGTTTTAATTTGTACAGAAATCTCTCCCGTAAAAATCAAGAAACGGAATCGAAGACAAATTATCTTCAATTGTGGAAAAATGATAGCTCTTCTCACGAAATGAAACTGCTTCTCAGTGAAGAAAATCGATGGGAAGCTCTGTCTCGTTTGGAAAAATTGCCAACTTTTACTTGTTTGGCGGTATGCCTGAAATACGATCTTCCTATCACCGGACAAAGGAAAAAACTTTTAGAGTGGAGGCTTGCCCTGTTTCAGAGAGAATATTCCTATTTTGAGAGGCTTTATTCGAAAAAAAGAGAGATTCGGATGCAAAAACTGAACCTCTTGGAACTCAGGGTTCTCCGTTATACTCGACTTTTATATGAACTACCCAATCCTGACAGAAGAAAGTGGTATTTAAGTAAAAAAGAAGACTGGGTCCAATTAAGAATTCGCACGCTTAACAGAAGTTTTTTTTCGGAAAGAGAAATCGCATTGATTTTAGGTATCAGCCGCAAACAAGTCCGAGGTCATCATATGCGAGGAACACAAGCCTTGCAGGCTTTGTTCCAAGATTTATTGCACTGCGCATAAAAATTTGCTTTACAAAGTCCAATTTTTACAGAATTTTATCGCCTATACCACCTTCCGAAAGGGTTATGAAAATCAAAGTTACTAGTAAAAACGACGTGCACATCATTAAGATTGAAGGTGCCATCAAAGCAGGGAACGAGTTCGAACTTTCCGAAAAGATCGAGCAATATATAAAGAAAGGTCAAGTTCCTAAATTTATCATTGATCTTAAAAAAGTTCCTTTTATCAATTCTGCAGGTCTCGGAACATTTCTTAATATTTACAAACACATCGATGGTCTCAATGGAAGACTTGTTTTTGCAAATCTCAATTCAGATATCGAAAATTTGATGGAAATCACCAAACTTTCCAGTGTTTTTGAAATCTACAAAACTCTGGAAGAGGCGGAAGACTCTTTCGAATATTAATTTCAAGCGAGGCGATTCTTGGAGTGGTTTCTCAATTCAAGGAAAACATAAACAGGGTCGCCCAAAAAACCTCCTTTCGCATCTTCTTAGGTTTTTTCCTCCTTTATAAACTCTTCTTCAATTCCTTCACCGCCGACATCCTAATTCCTAGATTGGTTTCTTCTCTGACCACTTCCCGGTTAGAGGCGAATTTTAGTACGTTTTCTTTGTTCTTCGGCATCGAAGCAAAGTCCGTGAAATGGGTGGCATTGGATCCTTCTTTTTCGGAAGAAACCATATTCGATGCCAAACGATTGGCAGTTCGTTATAACCTTCTCTCTCTTTTATTCCTGAAATTAAAAGTTTCCGAAGTAGCGATCGAGTCAGGCTCTTTGTATCTTCATGAAAAAAACGGAGTTTGGAATGTTCTCAGCATTTTAAAGCCGGGCAAAAAAGAAGAAGAGATCCCTGAAGAAGAAGGGGAGCCTCTTACTGAAATCAATACCTATCTTCCGTTAGCTGCCGAAGCGCATGTTCAAATCAACGGCCTTCAGGTAAAGGTTTGGAAAGAATCGGAAAAGAAGATGTATCTGAACGTCTCCGATCTTAATTTCAGAACGGACTTAGTCAGCAATCGTTTCACTTCCATTCCTCTTTCCATCGGATTGCTGGATCAGATCGATTCTTTTTATCTGGCACTTAATCCTGAAAGGCCAATCCCTATCGAATTGGATTTTCTGGATTTGAAATGGAAACAGACTTTGCCTTTGGGCATCCTTCTCGATTGGAATCGGGATTTGAATCCTCCTCGGTTTTTATTCACAACGAATTTAGGTTCCGATGAAATCCATTTGGAATACAAAAACAAACCGGTTCATTTGGGAGTATCTTTGAATCAAAAGATAGAATACTTCCCCGAGAAGGACGAAGTGAAGATCTCCCAATTTCTTTTGAAGTTGATGGGAGACAATTGGCTTTCTATCGAAGGGGGAATCTATCAAACCTTTCAAACATCCCGTAATGTAGATATTAAAGTCAAAGAGTCCGCTATCTCTTTGAATCCTTTGAATCAGACTTTATCTCAACTGCAAGGGATCTTACCTGACATGAGTTTGGCGGGAAAGATGTCTCTGCAAGGAACTGAAATTGCCGGGTCTTGGGATTCTTTAAAACTGGCAGTTCGTTTGTTCGCTTCCGATTTGTATTTTTCTTCGGGTAAATCCAAACCTCATAAAGTTCCTTCATTGGATATCAAATTGGGAGCCGTTTTGGATCCTTCTACCGAGGAAGAGGCAAGTGCCAAATCTCCGATCCCTCTTTTGAAAGAGTTGAACATAGAAAACTTTTATGCGGTATATAACGGGATCAAGGCAAAGTTAGATGGTAACTTAAAAAAAGACGAATATATCTCCTTACAGGCGAATGTGGAAGATCTTTCTCTTTCCGATTTCACATCCGTAGTCGGCGGTAAGGTTAAGGCGAACGTAAACGTGCAGGCGAAAGATTTTTCTTTTCTTCCTGCGGATTTGGATGTAGTAGTGGACGGGTTCCGGTATTCTTTGGATCGATCCAGATCCCCCGCTTCCAAACTTTCCCTTTCCGGGAAAGCGGAACTTGGTTTTTCCAAACCGTTCGGATTGGATTATATCAGGCTTCAGACTGTTTCTTTGGAACAGAAAACTTTGGGAGGTTCCAAGGCTGTCGGTTTGCAGTTAACCGGCCAGGTGGGGCTAGGTGACGAACTTCAAATTCATGTCGCTCCTGCAAATTTAAATCTAAACGTACCTAGTTTGCTTTTGGTTCTTCCTTTGGTATTGAAAGAGAAAATCGCTCCTCTGCAAACGATACTAGGAAATGAACCTTCCGTTAAGGCAAAGTTAGATGCTTCTCTTGGAAAACAAACTCAGAAATTCAAAGCGGGTGTGGTCGCATCTTTACCTGGTCTTGAATTGAACGATTTGAATCTGAATGCGGATGTAAGCATTCAAAAAGGAAAAGAACAAAAGATTTCAGTTCATACTTTGCAAGCTTCCGCATTTCAAAAAACGTTTTTGGTGAATTTGAAAGGGAATTTAGAGGAACGGGAAAAAGAACCGAATCCTCCTTTGGGATCTTTCTTCGGAAATCTGGATGCTGAGATTAAACTTTCTTCCAAGGAAAGAAAGTATCTTTTGAAAGGCGCTTCCTTTTCCGGAGATATTTCCATCAATGCGAAGGTTAAGGATTATGATATCACAGGAAGTTTGGTTTCTAACTCGTCAAATATTCATTATACGAATAATAAATGCCCCGGACCTGAATGTAATCTTTTTCTTGTGGAAGGCATTCAGGCACAAATCCCTCTTCATCATAACCTTGCTTGGAAAAAACAAGATAGTTTGATCGTAGGAGATAAATCCGTTTTCATCAAAACTTACGGAAGAACTGCATCACCTAATTTGACGATTTCGCAAGTTGTGGGAACTCATCCTAATATCCCCGATTTGCCATTTGAATATGTAAAAAAACAACCGAACTCTCCCGGCTTTACCGCACGAATCGATTATAGAGAAAACTATGCTACCATCGAAGAATTAAAATCCTACTCTTTGGACGGAATCGTACTTGGGAAAAACATAGTGTTCAATGTGGGAACCGGCGAACCTAAAAATATGGAATTTCGAGGGAATGTTCAAATCAGGGATATCGACTTGCGGCAGTTAATGCCTCCTAAGACGAGAGACAAAATCGACGACGGAAAAATTAAAGCCGATTTGAACATCACTCTTAGGGACTTGAGTGAACCGATTGCGAACTTGGATTTGTTTTTTTCCGTCTTCCAAATCGGAGAAGATTTCGGAAAGAGCGCTTTGAACGTAATTTCTCCCCAAAATTTCCTTATGGATCGTATTACGGATAGTTATGCGGTTAAAAAAATAGACGTTTCCCTATCGAAAGGACTTGTTTATGCGGACGTATTTTTCAGAAGGTCTCTTCTCTCTCTATTTTTAAACTTGGAAGAAGGTAAAATTTCGCAACAGAGGATGCCGCTCTTAAACTTCTTGAAGCGGGCTCAGTCGGAATTCGAAACCTATCAATAAGGAGTTTATCATGAAATATCTGAATCTTGTTTTGGCCGTTTTTTCTTTCGCATACTGCCAACTTCATTTAAAGGTTCCTCCGATTACGATTACGAACGCACAGACTGCAGCCGAAAAACAAATGATCGGCGAAGATAGGGATTTGGAAAAAGACGGATGGCTTGTTTCCTCGATCCAATCCTCTTCAGGAGGAGGTCTGCAAAATAAAGATAAGAACTTGGTCGATTCCAGTGATCCGGATATGTACGGCAACCTGCAAAGGCTTCAATATCTTTCTTCTGAAGTGAAAAGATACAAAATGCACGGTATGATCGGGGAAGGGATCGGAGGCGTCTTGAAGTTGAATCCGATCGCAAATATCAGTCCTTTTTACTCACAATATGAATTGCCCGCTAAAAAAAAGAGAGTGGAAGATGTGGTTCTTTTGGTAAATGAATCCAGGAAATTTATTATAGAAAAGCAGGTAGAGGCGGAGAAGAAAAAAGGGAAAAAAGAAGAAGAAGTCAGTCTTTTCAAACAGTCTCTCGTTGATTCTTACCAAAGAAATATCGCTAAGGGAGAGTTTTTCGAGTCCAAACTGGGCAAATGGGAGAGACTGTAAATGAGATTCGTTTCTTTTCTCTTCCTTGTTTTTGTTTTTTCCGTTTCGGAGAATTGTTCCCTTTTTCAGAAATCTGTCAAAATCACACCGGTTAATTTTAATTATACGGGAATTTCCAAAAACTATTTTTCCCCTTCTCAGACAAAACCTTTCCCTTTAACAGTACAAAGAGGGAACAATCTTTATAATTCGACGACTGCCGACGGAAGGTATCTATTTTATGCCACGGATCAGAACGGAAATTTCGATATTTGGTTCCGTGATCTTCAGAGTTCCGTGGTCGTTCCTGTTACGAATCATTCTTTCAGTGAATCCAAACCTTCCATATCACCTGATGGTCGTTACCTGGTTTTCGTTTCCGAAGAATTCGATTCGGACGGAGATTTGGTTCTTCTCGAGATGGACATCAAAGATTGGGTGGACGAACTGCTTCAGGGAAATCGTTTTATAGATGATAACTTCGTAAATTTAACGAATCCTAATGCCAAAAAAGAAGGAATCAAACAAAAAATCGTAGATACTGATCCCGTTTGGTCGCCGGACGGAAAATACATTCTTTATGTAACCGACAAATTCACTCCGGGGCTTCCGAATTTGGCTCTATTGAATCCTAAAAAGCCCGATTCCATTCTACAGCTAACAAAGGACGGTGGAGTGAATCCTTCCTGGTCTAAGGACGGGTCTAAAATTTTTTATATCTCCTACAAGGACGATAAAAACGGAGAAATCTATTCTTTGAATTTTCCGGACCTTTCCGAAAAAAAGATCACTGAAAACTCGTTTTTGAATTATTCCCCTTCCGTAGATGCCAAGGGGCAATACATCTATTATGCCTCTATTAGAAAGGACACAAACGGAAACGGATCTCTGGATGAAAGAGATAACAGTTATCTTGTTATGCGACATTTGGAATCAGGAAAGGAAAGGCTTCTTTCTTCCGGAGAAACCTCCTATTTCGACGTTCGATATTCTTCTTTCAACGGAGGTTCTATTCTATTTTCCGCTCCTTATTACAACTCGATTAACGTTTATTTCATTCCGGAAAGTGGCTCCGTTCCTAAACAAGGTTCGATCAATGATCAGTATCAATATGCCAAAAGTTTCGCCAATAAACAAACATTAGATTCGTATTTTCTTGCTTTGGATTCCGTAGAACTTTTTTTCTCAGAAGATCCTTTGTATCCCATCTATCAGGCCAAAGTGAAATCGTTAAAGGTTTCTTCCTTGGATAAGGCGGGTAAGTCGGAACAAGGAAACCGAATTTTGAAGGATATGTCCGGCCTTCCTCCTTCTCCGGAGTCCTATTTTGAAAGAGGGTTCGGAAGATGGCTTTCCGGGGACCCGAAAACCAGAAACAGGGAGCTGGAAATTTATATCGAATCGCTTCCTTCTTCGAATCTCGCATTGGATACTGTTCCCAGTCTGATGCATATCCTTGTGGATGAATATGAGAAGGAAAAAAATTTCAAAAAGACAAACGATTATCTGAATCAGATCTATCGAAATTATCCCGATTATAATCAAATCCATGAGATCAGACGCAGGTTAGGCGGATATGAATTTCACTCGGATACTAAAGTTCTTCCTCCCGTTTATTCTTCTATTTTTGCGGACTGGGAAAAGGAAAGAATCCGATTCGAAGCGGATCCTAAGACGAAATTCTCAGATGATTTGATTTTGGACGTTCGTTTTGTTTTGGAAGATATTTCTGCTAAAATCGAATCGGGAAGAAATGCGGATGAGTTGGGGGTTTGGGCGGACAATCTTCTTCAAGTTCCCGAAAATCAAAACGAAAGAATTTTTTCCTCTTTTTTAAACTACATTAAAGCAAGATCTCTCGCAGACTCTAGAAAGTTCCGAGAGTCGAGTGCTCTTCTCGATTCCATCATTCCTATACCGACGAACATCGATTTGGAGCCTCCCGGCCAGCCATCCGTTTTCGAAAAAACCCAGTTTCAATCCGTTTATAAAAACCCGGTTCTTTTACGCGCCCATCTTCAGAAGTATCAGAATGAAAAATCCTCGGGAAATACTTCGGAAGCTCTTCGCAATATGAAGATCTATTTGGAGTTTTACGACCCTCTTTTGGGTGTGGATTTGAAAGTGGAAGAGATTCAAAATGCTTTTTTCTATTTTGAGAACAAAGCGCTTGAATTCGAAAGATTGGGAGATCTTTTACAGTCTTCTTTTCATTACTTTTTCAACAATCAAAACATGTTTCTTGTAAAAACCAGAAATCTCTATCTGGACACTTTGTACAAAGAATATGCGGTTTATTATCAGCGCAAGATGGTGGATACCATTTTCGATTACGGAAAAAAACTGAGAGAGGAAGAGGAAAGAGCTCTTCTCAGTCAGTTGAATATTCTCGGTAAGGATAAGTTGAACCTCATAGGGAATGTATCCGACGCAGCGTCCGTAGTTACTTTTTTCGCAGACACGAAACTTCTGAAGAACGTAATCAATATCAAAGACTTGGAAAATATAGAGGTCCTTTCCGGCAAAGCTTTGAGTTGGACGGAACTTTATTACAAACAGGCCGTTCCTAGAGCACGACCTTATCTTGATTTGGCGACCTTATACGGATATGCTTATTTTTTAATCAATAAATACGTCATTTTCGAATCCTATTATTATGCGACAGATACGATGACGGATCTTCGTAAAAAAGAGATCCTGGAAAATTACAAAAGAGCGGAATGGGAGTTGAAGTGGATCATTTTCGCTGATCCTACCTATTATGACGCCTATCAGTTGCTTGGTTGGTTGTATCAATATGTCGATTTGATGAAGCTCAGACAGGAGAAAAAAGGAGGGGAGACGGACGAAGAAAAATATGCTTCTCTCTATTCCAAATATTTTCCTGAAAAGAACTTGGAAGCGAATGTCGAGCTGTACAGTCAGATTTTGGTCTTCTTGGGGGCTTCTTATCCGGATGCGAAAGTGATTTCCGATTTGAATTTGAATTTAGGAAATAATCATTTTCTTTTGAACAATTACCCTAAAGCAAACGAAAGTTATTTGAAGGTAGAAGCTGCCTCTCAGTATCTTCTCTCCAAAAATCAGTTTGAACAATATAAACAAGAGGCCGTTTTTCGATACAATTTCGGAAGATCCTTGATTTATCAGGGACAATACAAAAAGGCCATCGAACAATTCGAAAAATCCATAGATATCTATTTCAAAAAAGAATATTATCAAGCGGTAAATTCCGCCGCCTCGGACGATTCGGATGCCAATAAGGAGAGACTGAAAAACATTCGTTCCAAACTGGCTCTTCTTTTTTCTTTAAAAGGACTTTCCGAGTTGGAAAGCCAGAAATATCAGGAAGCAGCCGTATCCTTCCAAACTGCAATCGCATATAATAATAATATTAACTTCATAAATCCTATCAATTTGTATAACTACCTTGCTATCGCTTTTCAAAAAGCGGGAAGATTCAGGGATTCTTATGCGATGTTGGATCTTGCGGAGAAGGAGTATCAAAAAGAAAAGGAAAGTTTTTGGGTTAAGGCTTTGAAGTGGTCTCCTTGGGATCTTGTGATCTCCGAAAAATTCAGAGTTTACGGAGAAGGTAGATTTCCGGGCGATTTTCCAGTCGATTTCAAATATTTGCTTTCGTTAGGTGTTCGAATCGAAAACCACATCGAACAAAGAGAATACTCCCTTGCCTTGCAGGAGTTGAATTCCAGAAACCAATTTATTTTGGATAAATCTTTGGACAAAACGATTATGGGAGCGAATATTCTCGCCAAATCGAAGCAGGTGGCGGCCCAAATTCATTATGAAAACAGAGAAAACGACCTAGCCGTCGATTCTTACAAAGAACTAACCGATCTGATTTTGAAACAAGGAAACGGGTCCAGTAAGGAGAAAGCCTTTGTAGGATTCGGTTATTCCGTTTTTTCCTTTGTGGAATCGAACCTTCAGTCTCCTCAAACTTCCAAAGAGAAACTGCTTTCTTTTCTGGAAGACTTGAAGTCTTGGAAGGAAGGGGAACTGAAAGTTTGCGGACAGGAAGGTGAGACGGAAGCTGCCTGCGAAGATGAGTTTCGTTCTTCGAATATTCAATTCGATATTTTATTGGGAACAGGATACTTTTATCTGGGAGAAGTCAATTCCAAGCTGAACGATTCGAACACAGCTTTGGAGAATTATGCGGAAGCCGCCTATTATCTAGAGAATCCCGGTTATGTGGATCCGAAAAAGATCGGTTTGAATACTGATCCTTTAAAGAGAAAAGAAAGAATCCGCATCCTTCATAATCTTGCTACCATTTATTTCAGATTAGGTGATAGATCCCTCTTCGATAGAAAATGGAAAGAAGCCTATGAATTGGCTTATGAGTTCCGTTTGGAGGACGAGATTTTTTGGCTGAACAACTTGAAATTGGAAGTTCAGTTGCACAAGAAAAACGAATCTGCCAAGTCCCTTACTTCTACCGCTTCCGAAATCGTGTCTTCCTGGAAAAAACGCCCCGAAGTTCGGCTTTTTTCCAAAAGAACTAAGTTGGATCGTTTCAATCGCATCTTGACCGATTATTATCTTCAAATCAAAGATTATGCTTCTATTCCTTCTCTTTGGGAAGAAAGAAGAAGTGTCGATTTATTTAGAGAAGCGTTAGGTGCTCAATTCGAATTCGAAGATTCCAAACTCAATCTGGCTTATGTGGATCTAGTGTCTTGGGTGAAAAATTATAAAAAATTAATTTCCCAGATGGAAGATAAATCCCAAAAACGTGAGGATTTGAATCCCATACTGAAAGCTTACGGACAAGAAGTTTCTAAACTTTCTCCTCTTTTGCAAAAGGTGGTGTCTGTCAGTCCTGACCGTACTAGCTTTTTCGAACCTTTCCGTACCGATTTCGGAAAAACTTCCGAGTCTTGGTTGGGAGTTTATCCCGGGGAAAACCGTTTTCTTTTTCTTCAGTCTTTGAACGGAAACTATCAATTGAGTTTTTGTGAAATCAAAAATATATCTGAATGTTCCCTACCTTTGAATCCGAAGCATGTGTATGTGCAGGGTCTGGGTACAAACTTCGATCATTCTTTGTTAGGTGAACTGAGCGGGTTTCTAAAAACAGGTTCCCGAGAGATCAGTTATCTTTTCGATAGAAGGCACTTGAATTTATTCCCGGAAAGGAATGAAAGAAATTGGAAATGGGTTACCCTTCTGCAGTCGGGAAAAGAAAAAAATCCCGCCAGCCATGTAAGGGTTTTGCATCAATCAGAACTGGGGCCTTTGCTTTATGATACGGATATTTTAATCACCGATAGAGTTCGTAAGTTGAACGGAAGTTTGTTTGCGGATTCTTCTTCGGAACTTCTTCCTTTGCGGGAAATCTTCACTACTTCGGGATCTGAAATTTCTTTGGCTGCGGTTCCTTACTCCAATCTGATCACTTCTTATGATTGGAATCGTTTGGGGTATTTGTATGAAGTGCTTCGTTCGAAAAGAATTCAAAACTTGGCTCTTTTTCCTGATGCAAAAACGGAATCGGAAATTGCGGGAGGAGATCCGGATCTTTCCCTTCTTTCGGAGAACCCTCGTTTGGTTCTTTTTGGAAACTGGGACAAAAAAACGATTTCCCCGGAAGAAAGACAAAACAAAGCGAAGGACTTGATCCGTAAGGGATTCGTTCAGGAGAAAGAGAAAGATTTCAACGAATCATATAATCATTATTATACTGCTTCGACTCTTTTGGGAGATGACGATCCTTCCCTCCCTGAATTGGAATTGAAATTGGCAAAGTTAAAAACGGAACTTTTCCCCACCTATTCTAAAAAAGCTTTCTTCCAACCTCTTTGGAAAAAATACAAAGATTCCGAATTTCAGAATAAGATTAGATACGAATATCTTGTTAGTTGTTTATCGGATAAAAATACGGAAGACTGCGGTAAAATGCCGGAAGTATGGATCGGAGCAAATTCCAATTTGTATGCGAAAGCGGTTCAGTTTTATAAAAAACTTCGTTTCGGAAAAGTAGCTGGTCTTTCCGAATTCGATTCGGCTAGGAAGGAATTGGAGAAAGAAGAAGATCCGTTCCTTCAGTCCTATCGTTTGGGAACCTTATACATTCAAAATTATCTTTTTTACGAGGCGGAGAACGAACTGTCCAGATCCTATTCTTTTGCTAAAACGGCGAAAGAAAAGAACGTAGCGAAGAACCGTGAATTGGAGATCTTATTCCACAAAGGGATGTTATATGGAGATAAGGGCATTTTCCTCACGAATTTGACTTCCACTTCCGCTTACAGCCTTGGTTTTAGAAAAGACTGGAAGGTTTACGATGAAAAAATTTATTCCAGAGAATTTACTAAATTCGGTTATGCGGATTCCATTTACGATCAGTTCAGAAAAAAATTATATCAAAGTTGGAAAGACCAGCAGATTCGAGGTTACTTTGATCCTCTCGTCCTAACTCCGGAATTTTTAACAACGGGAGATTCCGTTCTGAATAAACTTTCTCATTTGAATAGAACCCTTATGTTCTCTCTTTTGAGTAAATCTGTTCCTTTGCAGAAAAAATCGGAAGTGAATTCCCTTGTGGATCTGATCCTTCAGGAGGAAGTTAAGGAAGAAAGACCGATGAGGGTCTTGGCATTTCAATTATTGTATGCTAAAAAATTATTTCTGAGGGGAGATACGGAAGCCGCTGAAAAATTCCTTAAAGAATTCGAATCGGAATATGCCAAACTGGGAGCAGGAAACCGCTTTTTGGATGAGGAATATACCGATCTGAAATATAAAGTAGGTTATATATACGGAAATCCTGCCAGCTTGCGGCCGTTGGGTGGAAATGATTTGTTCATTTCTTATTATCCTAAAATAGCTTCTTCTAATCCTGAAAATTATCTTTCCTTTGTGAATGAGATCGCCAGAAATTTAAGATCCGAATATTACAGTGAGGATCTGAGAGAAGAGTGGGAATTTCTGTTTCTGCATCTTCTGAATCAGTCTCTGGCTAAAAATTCATCCGAGACTTTTTTCGATTTGGCAGTGGCAAGAGATCAGATTCGTGTTTTTGCGGATCGTTATTTAGGGGACAAAACGTTCGGTCGATCGATTCCCAGATTCGATTCTTTCGGAGACGCCTTAAAGAAAAAGATTCCTTCCGGCCAGGAATTGACGGGAGTCGTAGATGTGGGTAAAAAAACCTATCAGTTGAGTTTCACTCAGAATAAATCTTCGGGTAGGGAGCTTTTTGCTGACAATAGGGAAATAGGAAGAGATGTTCTGCGTTATTTTCTGGAATCAGAGTTAGGTGGTTTGGAAACCCTCTTAAGAGACGCAGTATCCGATCGTTATCGAAATTCTCTTCGATTGGCGAAAGGGAAAAGACATTATCTTTATTTACAGGGGATTCACTCGAAAGCTCCTATACAGTTGCCCGATTTGGAATACTACCATGTGGCATCCGTTTCCGATTTCATAAATCGTCCTTCTCTCAAAAAAACTAATTTTGTGCAGTCCCGATTCGAAGTAGGTTCCGTAGATGATTCGAAATCCATCGCTTCGGACGATAAAATCTTTTCGGATTTGATTTCTTGGGAAGTCGCCGCCAAAAAAGGAACCGCTTCTTCCGTTTTGGATTTCACTAAAATCTATTGGAATGATGACAACTTTATCGATTTTGCAGGAACTCCCGTGGGTGCATCCGACTCTTATCGAAGAAAAGGAATCGTATTCTATGCAAACAATCGAGTAGGGGAAACCACTTTTTATTCGGATGATTTTCCTCATCTGGCTTATTTTCTAAGCAAAAAGAACGAAGGTTTGTTTGTGCTTCATTCCGGTTTACAGAAAGGAACACATAATATCTATTTTGCGAAGAAGTTCTTTGAAATCAGTCCTCTCCCCAAGCCGATGTATGTGCGTTTGGAGGAAGGTAAGGATGCAGCAAGGATCGACGCTCCCGAGGACAGATATTGGACCGGTTTTAAACTTTATACGACTTCTCTGATAGAAGATTAGTCGTCAGTTTTTTAAGAAATCTTTTCTTTCCCGGTCAGAAAGCTGAAATAGTTTTCTGACCGACTCATGGAATTTGGGAAAGTTTTCTCCCGATTCCTTGAATAGTTTTTCGAAAGAATTCTCCCCGGAATGATAACGAAGCACTCCTAAAAAGTCTTCGTTGTTCCATTCTTTTTTTTGAAACTCTTCCGCTTTCTCTTTCGGAACTAGATTTTGTTCGATCACTTCCCTTTTGAATTCGGAAATGATATTTCTTTTTTGATTTAGTTTTTCCTCTTTGCCGAGTACTGACGCATACAAAGATTCTAGTTTCTTCGCATAACGACTTAATAATTGAAGGGTTTTTTGTCTGTACGCTTTGTCCTTTTTCGCATCTTCCAGGCTTTTACTCGCCTTACCTTCTTTTTCAAGGTAATAAATTTCCATTCCTTTTTCTTCCACAAAACTGGCGTAAGATTCGTTGAGGTCGCTATCCCCGGGAAGATAAGCGGTGGCATGAGCCAATTCATGAAACACTAATCCTACCAACCTGTGTTCTTTCCAGGAGAGCTGCGGTGACAGAACAGGATCGGAGAACCAGCCTAAGGTGGAATAACCTCCTATCACTCGAATCCTTGTATCGTAACCTTCTTCTTTCAGCGAAGTTTCCAATTCCTGGGCGAGTTTTTTATCGAAATAACCTTTGTAAGGAACGGTGCCTGCGATAGGAAACCACCATGTGTAGGATTCGAATGCCAAAGTTTGGGAGGCGCTCACATTCCATCCGATTTCGTCTCTGTCCAGATGCGTGTAGTATACGAATCCTCCTTTTTCATTTAACCCTAGTTTTGAGATGGCGTATTCTCTGGCTTCCTGGATGAGTTTCAGTTTTTCCAGAAATTTTGGTTCCAATTTTTTTTCGGCCAAGACTTTTTCGATTTTTTCCCGTCCTAGAAGGATATGAGCCTGTTCTTTGCCCAGATGAAACAGGTAGGGTACGCATTGTAAATGAGGCATAAAAACCATCCATAAAACCATAGAAAAAAGCATTTTCTTTTTGATTCGACAAACGAAAGGAATCGGCAATCGTGGAGGAGAAGTTGGCATTGTATGGAAAGAAAATACTCCATTCCACCAGTCGTCTACATTAACTTTGCATTGGTTTTTGTACTATTGGTTGCTATTTTTTTCCCTGAAATTCGTTCCTCAGTAACGAAAATTTTTGCCACCCCTAAACCCATTTCTGCGGGCAAACAAAGCCAGGCCATTCAATTGCAGGGAAGTTTCCGCAATGTGTACAGAGTGGCTCAGGAATTCGTTGTTTCCATTCGTACCAAAAAAACGGAAATGATCTTCCATCCTTACGCATTCGGAGAAACCAGAGATGAAAGAATCTCCTCTCTTGGCAGCGGGTTTATCATAGATGAAAGGGGATTCGTAGTCACAAATTATCATGTAATCAAAAACGCTGAAATCATAGAAATCATCATGCCGGATGGTCGCATTTTCCCCGCACGTTATGTGGGAAGTCATGAAAGAGCAGACATTGCTCTCCTCAAAATACCGAGTAACGACCGTTTTAGTCCCGCATTTTTGGGAAATTCGGACGAGATCGAAGTGGGAGATTGGGCCATCGCAGTAGGCTCTCCTTACGGTTTGGAAAAAACTTTCACAGTGGGCGTGGTATCTGCCAAATCCAGAGAAGATCTGGACGAAACAGGACAAACCCACATCCAGACGGACACAGCCATCAATCCTGGTTCGAGTGGAGGACCTCTCTTGAATATTTACGGAGAAGTTGTGGGAATCAATCGAATGATCCGTTCCGCCTCCGGCTCCAGTTCAGGAATCGGTTTTGCCATCCCCATCAATTATGCCAAAAAAGTATTGAGACAGATCGAACAGAATGTAGGTCAAAATATCCGCCCTGCCACTTTGGGAGTTATGGCGACCACTCCTCTTCCAGATCATAGAAAATCTCTGGGCATTCCCAAAGATACGATCGGAGTCCTTGTTTACGACATCGAACCTTCCTCTTCCGCAGAAAGAGCAGGGCTTCGCAGATACGATTTTATCAAAGGCGCCAACGGGCTCTTGGTAAAAAATATCAACGATTTGAGGGAACAAGTCGGGCTTGTCGGTTTGGGAGGAGTCTTACGGTTGAAGATATTACGGGATACCCAAGAGATGGAATTATCCGTGCCTTTGGTGGAAGCTTCCTACCGTAAAGGGCAGTAGATTTTTAAACCATCATGAGAAGAAATATAGTTCATTCAGGTGCCGATGCACTGATCTATGAGATCCGTCAGATCGTTGCCTTGGCAAAAAACATTCAGGCGTTAGGTGTTTCCATCACTTGGGAAAACATTGGCGACCCGATTCAAAAAGGAGAATCCATCCCCGATTGGATGAAAGAAATCGTAGTCGGATTGGTGAACGAAAACAAATCTTGGGGTTATACCGCCACACAAGGCGATGAAGGAACCCGCAAGTTTTTGGCCTCGAAAGTCAACGAAAGAGGCGGCGCCCAAATCACTCACGAAGATATTCTTTTCTTCAACGGTTTGGGAGATGCAGTCGCGAAAATTTTCGGATTTATGAGACGAGAAGCCCGAGTGCTCGGGCCTTCTCCCGCCTATTCTACGTTATCTTCCGCAGAGGCGGCGCATTCCGGTTACGAACATCTTACTTATCAATTGAATCCTAAAAACGATTGGATGCCGGACCTGGAAGATATCGAAAACAAGGTAAAATACAACGATTCAATCGCGGGGATTCTTCTGATCAATCCCGACAATCCTACGGGAGCAGTCTATCCTAAGGAAGTGATCCGAGAAATCGTAAAGATCTGCGAAAAATACGATACCATTTTGATCTGTGACGAAACGTACGCTCATGTCAATTATTCCGAATGGGGTTCGATCCATCTTTCCGAGGTGATCGGAGATAAAGTTTGCGGATTTGCTCTTCGTTCCATTTCCAAGGAATTCCCTTGGCCGGGGGCTCGTTGCGGATGGTTGGAGATATTCAACCGTAAAAACGATCCGGTCTTCGATCGTTACATTAAATCCTTGTTAGATGCTAAGATGTTGGAAGTTTGTTCTACCACTCTTCCTCAGCTTTCCATTCCTAGAGTGTATTCTCATCCTGAATTTTTGCCTCATCTGAAATTCAGAAATGAAAAGTTCAAAAAAAGAGCGGAGAAAGCCACCAAAGCTCTTTCCGGAATTCCTGGAGTGACTGTTGCGCAGCCGAAGGGAGCTTTTTATCTGACTGTGCTTTTCGATGAAGGAGTTTTGAAGGATAACATGAAACTTCCTTTTGCAAACACTCAGGTGGAGGAATATGTTTCACCTTTACTTGGTAAGGCGGCATTGGATCGAAGATTCGTCCTTCACCTTTTGGCCAGTGCGGGGATCTGCGTGGTTCCTTTGAGTTCATTTTGCTGTGATCTGAACGGATTCCGGGTCACCTTACTAGAGGAAGACGAAACAAAGTTCGATTGGATATACAAAACTCTTGCCGATTCGATCAAGGAATATCTAAGGTCGTAAGATGAATGGTGTAAGCCGACACAGAATCGGATTGTTTGATTCTGGACTAGGTGGTCTTTCCGTTCTTCGTTCCCTTTGGAAGGAAACAGGGGACGTAGATTATATCTATTTTGCGGATTTAATCAACGCTCCCTACGGCAGAAAATCGAAAAAAGAAGTGTTGGAGTTTTCTCAGAACGCTTTTCAGTATCTTTTGGAGCAGAACTGTGACGCAGTTCTGTTTGCGTGTAACACTGCCACTTCGGCGGCGGCCAATCTGCTTCGACAAACTCACAGCATTCCTATTTTCGGAATGGAGCCTGCGGTAAAGCCCGCTTCTTTGGACCATCCCGATCGTCCTATCGCCATTTTTGCCACCGAACTTACCTTAAAGGAAGAAAAGTTCAAAAACCTTTTGGAATCTATGGGAGCAAAAAACGAGTTTATTTTCGTTCCCTGTGAAGGTCTTGCCAAACTCATTGATGAGGACGTTTGGGAGGATGCTTGGGATTTTCTGGATGCCAAAATCAAAACCGTGATCTCTAAAACGAATGTTTTCGTGTTAGGCTGCACTCATTATGTTTTTTTAAAAGAAAGAATCAATTATGTATATCCTGACGTTAAGGTTTATGACGGCAATTTAGGAACTTCTTTGCATATCAAAAATGCTCTTCAAATTCCAGGTTCCGGAAAAAACAATCTGGATATACTTTTAAACACTCATATTTCCGATTATGTGCATTTGGCGAATCGAATCGCCAAAAGTTTCAGCGCTTCTCATACTCTATCTCTTACGAATACAATTACAGGAAAAATTAATGTCTAATTCTTATAAACAAGCGGGAGTCGATACCGAAAAAGGACAGGAGTTTGTTCAAAGAATCAAACAAAATGTGGCCAGCACTCACAACTCGAATGTTCTGGGCGGTCTCGGCGGATTTGCCGCATGTTACGATGTTAGTTTTTTAAAAAATTATTCCCAACCGATCCTTCTTTCCGGAACGGACGGAGTAGGCACAAAACTTGAGTTAGCAAGACAATTGGACATTCACAATACTGTCGGAATCGACTTGGTCGCTATGTGTGTGAACGATATTTTGGTGAACGGAGGACAGCCTCTTTTTTTCCAAGACTACATCGCTTGCGGTAAATTGAATGTGCAAAAAATGGATCAAATCGTCTCGGGAATCGTAGAAGGATGCAAACAAGCCGACTGTTCTTTGGTAGGCGGAGAAACTGCGGAACACCCTGGTGTGATGGAAGAAGATGAATACGATTTGGCCGGTTTCGTAGTAGGAGCCGTGGAAAAGTCGAAAATGATCGACGGAAAGACGATTCAACCGGGCGATACTGTGATCGGTCTTTCTTCCTCAGGACCACATAGCAACGGTTTCTCTCTCATCCGCAGACTTCTTATGAAAGAGGGAAAACTTCCTACGAATTCTTCTGAACTCGATTTCATTAAAAACCATGTTTTTGTTCCTACTAAAATTTACGTAAAATCCATCCTCAGCCTGATCCAAAAATTCCCCGCCAAAGGAATGGTTCATATCACCGGGGGAGGATTTTACGAAAACATTCCCAGAGTGCTTCCTAAAGGTATGGGAGCTTCCATTTCTCTTCCCGATCTTCCCGAATCTTTTGTATTCGAAAAAATCAAAAAAGATCACGGATTGAAAACGGAAGATATGTTCTCTACCTTCAATATGGGAGTAGGGTATGTCTTGGTCGTTTCTTCGAACGATACGGATTCGGTTATTGCCGAATTGACAAAGTTAGGTGAATCTGCAAAACGGATCGGTGTAGTAGATACAAGCGGACAAATCAATATCCGATAGGGAATCTGAGGACGAATTTTGTTTTCCCCGGGGAGGATTCGAAATGAATGTTCCCGGAATGTCTTTTTACGATCTCTTGAATCAAATAAAGTCCTAATCCTAGACCGTCACCTGCATCTTTGGTGGAGAAAAAAGGCTGAAATACCTTCGATTGGTTTTCGGGTGCGATTCCTGGACCATTGTCTATAATGGCTACTTCTGCGAACTTTTCCACAGCGGTCGTTGTGATTTCAATCTCTCCTTTGTGCTGCATGGCTTGGATGCTGTTCCAAATGAAATGAGACCACATCTGGGTGAGGTCCGCCGGATTACAATGGATTCTTCCATCGAATTGAAAATCCGTTATCAGTCTGATGTTTCGTACAAAATGTTCTTTATAAAGTGCGATGGCAGAATGGATCGTGTCTTCCAGGCTGTGTAAACTTAAAGAAGTGTTCGATTGCATCCCTGCGAAGTTTTTCAGAGCATAGGTGATTCTGGAAAGACGTTTGATCGCATACATAATGTGATTGATGGAACGATTCATCACCAAAATTTTTCTCAACTGTGCGAAATCTTCCTCGGAGTCGCAGCTTTGAATGAGTCGAACGGCATCTTCATCGATTTCACTGATCCCAGAGTCTGTGAGTAATTCGGAATATTTATCCGATAGTTTAATATCTGTTTCTTGGAGTTTTTGATTGAGTTCCTTCCTCAATTTTCTGTTCGCAAGACCTGTTGTAAGCCCCAGTTCCGGATAAGGAAGATTTGTAAGTCGGAGAATTTTATCTTCGATTTTGGATCGTGCTTGTGAATTGTAATCGTCGTGCCATTCGCTGGATAGAGTTTCCGTAGAGGCTTTGATGGCTCCGATGGGGTTGTTGATCTCGTGAGACAAACCGGAGATGAGTTGTCCTAAGGAAGCTAGTTTTTCGGATTGAATTAGTTTTTCCTGAGTTTCTCTCAGTGCCGCCAAAGTCTGGTTTAATTCTTCGTTGCTGTTTTGAAGTTCCAAGGTTCTTTCCAAGACTTTGTTTTCCAGGGACTTGTTCAAGTCTCTGAGTTCGATTTCTGCCTTTCTTTTCTGTGTTTGGTCAATTCCGATCCAAATGATTTTTTTGACCTGATCGTTTTCCGCAGCAATGGTTCCTATCCTCCATTCTAAAAATCGAATTTGATTGTCTTTGGAAATGCATCTTAAGATGATGCTGTCCGCTATCTTTCTGAAATCTGAAATATCTTCTATCACTTCCTGGAGTGTTTTTCTATCCGTATCCAGAAGCATAATGTCGTAGATGAATTTGCCGATTGCGTCTTTGCGGGAGATCCCCATTAGATTTTCTGCGGCGTAATTGAAATTTTCGATCACTCCCGTTTCGGATGTGATGACCAAAATGCTAGCTGCATTGTCGAAGACCGCTATATTTAGATTTTTCTCCTCCTCCAAATAACCTTCCGCCGTCTTCGTATTCGTCACATCCATTGCGACTCCGTCTAACGTAAGAGGGTTTCCTTCTAGGTCGTAACTAATGCTTGTATAATGTTCGATCCATAATGTTTTTCCTTCTTTGTTTTTCCATCGAAGAAGTATTGGGGTTTGCCCGGAAAGAAAGTCGGAGATTTGTTTGATGTCTTCCGGAACGGAGATTTTAGAGAGTATTTCCGGATCCGTATAAAATTCTATGATGCTGTATCCCGTAAGTTCTTCCAACCTATGATTCAAATAAATAAAACGAGGGACGGGATTCAGTTCTATGCTGTAAATCAAAGCGGGAACCTGGTTGTTCATGATGAGTAGCCTGGTATGTAGCGCTCTCATTTTCTTTTGAAGTGAGTTGAGTTCCTCATTCGCTTCTTCCAGTTTGCGTTGCTGCAGAAGCAAAGCGGCAACGATCATAGTGATTCCGAATACGAACATTAATGTGATCGGTATGGCGATTCCTAGATTTTTATACCATTCGATTCGTATCAAGAAAGGATAGAAAATTCTATGAAGAGCGATGAACCAGGAGATGCTTGCGATGATGGCAGTGATGCTTTTGGGAAGATCTTTTCTTTGTATGGCTCCCCATCCGAAAAATGCAAAACTTGCGGCGATTAAGATCGAGCTGGGAATCGCAATATAAGAAGTTTCCTGATTTAACAAAAATAATATGAATGTGGAGGAGAATGCTAAAAATAGAACGATGCCTAGTTTGAGAAAAGGAGTTCTTCTTCGGTCTACTCGAAACGCTCCGTTGAATACGAAATATCCTGCGGAGATAGTGAATGTTTCCGAAATGAAATTCAATAGATTGTTGTCTAACGCAGGTTTTAAGGCGAGAAAAAGATACTTTACCGCCAGAATGAAGAAAGCGAGTGAGAGAGAGGAAAGTCCTAAGTTGAAGTCTTTTTTCTTCCCTAAGTAAAATAAGATTACCGCTAATATGAAATTAAAGGCGATCATCCAGCCGAATAAGAATGATTGGATATCCGCTGACACTGGACCTCCCTGCGATTAAAGTAGGCTCTGAATTAAATTGATAAGAGCTTCGTTTTCAAACGGCTTGTGAAGCCAGCCTATGGCGCCCGCATCCTTCCCTTTGTCTCTCATTTCAGGGCTAGTCTCGGTGGACAAGATCACTACTTTCAAATTTTTTCCGTTAGGTGAAGAGAGCGCTTTTTTAGTAAGTTCGATCCCTGAGATATCCGGCATATTTACGTCGAAAATCGCAATATTATAAACATTGGATTCCAGTTTCAGAAGTGCTTCTTTGCCGTTTGCTGCAGCATCCACTTCATGACCTTCCGTAGAAAGAACCAAGCGGAGGATTTTCAAAACAATGGGGGCATCGTCTACGATTAAAATTTTTGCCATCGTCTTTGCCTAAAAATTATCTTTTCATTTCTTTTCGGATCATACGACTCATTTTCAGACCAGGTGCGAAATTAATTTGAGAAGAGATTCGTTTGCGAACGGTTTTACCAGCCAGCCGACCGCCCCTGCATCTTGTCCTTTTTTCTTCATCTCATCGCTGGATTCCGTAGTGAGCATCACGATTTTCATACCTTTTCCGTTAGGTGAGGCTAGGACTTTCCCTGTCAGTTCGATCCCTGTCATCCCGGGCATATTTACGTCGAAAATCCCTATGTCAAACTTGTCGTTTTCCAGTTTATTCAATGCTTCCATTCCGTTGCTAGCAGAAGTAACTTCGTGTCCTTCCGTCGTTAATACCAAATTTAGAATTTTAAGAACTGCTGGTGCATCGTCCACTGTAAGTATTTTAGCCATAGTTTATATCCTTATTTTTGAATAGGAAGTCTGATGGTTAGGCAGACATCCTTACTTTTATTGGGTCGAATGTTGTTTTCAATTGTGTAAATCTGAACGTTCGCTTTGTGTTGTTCTATTATTTTTTTGACAAGAGGCAGACCTAAGCCGAATCGGAATTGTTCGTATTGGACATAACTGTCGTCCATTACGGAAGAGATTCTATAAAAGGGTTCGAACACAAGGTGCTCGTGTTTGCCGGAAACTCCGATAGTTTGGTCGGGATTTTCATAGGCTGGATTGACTACCTTGAGTTCCAGAAAATTCTCTTTTACGAAGAAGATCAGGTAGATTGTATCTTTCTCTCTGGAATATTTAAGAGCGTTGATCAGAACTTCTCTCACTGCATGTCTCATTTTTCCAGGATGCAATCGAATTTGGTTTCCTGATGTTCCACCAGGAACTCCGCTCATTGAAATTTTTTGATTCCTCAGAGAAGCCGCTTCTTCCAGTTGTCTGACTTCTTCTTCCATGATTTGGGAGAGAACGGAAATTGGATGCAGCTCTTCGATTTCAAAACTGTCGTCGATTACGTTTTGGGAGATGGACATACTGTCGAACATCCCTTTGGCGGATTCGTAATTTTCCCGAATCAAATCATAAAGGTTCTTAGGAATCGTATAGGTGGAGCTTGCTTCATCAAATTTTGATTTAGTGAGTAATACGCTGACTACGCTCATCAAGGTTCCTATCCCACTTCCTTGAAATAAACTAATATTCATTTGGTGGATCAAATCGCTCGCTATGTTTTCGGAATCTTTTTCCGTAAGCGCTTTTTTCCAATCGAAGATTTCTATCATTTTTTTATATAATAGATTTTCTCCTTCCTGGATCACTTCCGTCTTTCGTTTCAATTGTCCGTAGTCGAACGCACGATCGATGGTAAGTTTGAATTTATCTTTGCTGGTGATTTCTTCCAGATAGTCGTAGGCTTTATGTTGATTGAGATACTTTGCGACTTGATCCCAGCTTTGTTTTTCCGATTTGAGAATCACCAAAAGATCCGAATGATTCTTTTGAATTGTCTCCAGAATATTGGTTTTATCCTTTCCCAAAACTTCGCAGTCGATGATCAGGATTTGAAATCTTTCTTGGGAGAACATCTTCCAGAGATCATCTGCTTCGGAGATATGTTCTCCGGTATAGTTGAGTTCTTCTATATGACGCAGAACGATTTCCGCTCTTTCTCTGGAAGGATCGAAAATAAGAATGTGAGGAATCATGTTTGTGCCAGCGCCTTTATTTTTTCGCCGATTTTGTCCAAAGGCAATTGGTGGGAAACCGCTCCTAGTTCGAAAGCGACCTTGGGCATTCCGTAAACCACACAACTGTCTTCGTTCTGTCCTATGGTGACGGCTCCTTTTTCTTTGAGGTGAAGGAGTGCTTTCGCACCGTCTCCTCCCATACCGGTCAGTATCGTCGCTACCGTTTGATCGGATAATCTTTGTTCTACTACGGAATCGAACAAAACGTCCACGGAAGGTCTGTGGCCGTTGACTTTTTCCGTTTGTAAAAGTTTCGTATATAGGTCTTTGCCTATTTTTTGAACTGCCAAATGATAGTTTCCCGGCGCAATAAAGATCGAACCAGGCTCCATAATTTCTTTGTCTTTCGCCTCTTTTACGTTCAACCCCAATTCGTTTTTCAGTCTTTTGGCAAATAGTGTCGTGAAGTTTTCCGGCATGTGTTGTGCGATCAGAGTAGGAGGCATGCCGGATTCGAAATGAGAAAGAACCGTTCTGAGTGCGTATGTCCCTCCCGTAGAGGAACCGATCACTAGTAATTTTCTCTTATATATATTCTTCGTTTCCGTTTTGGAGGGAAGGGGAGGAGAAATATATGTCTTCGTTTTATGAAAGTTAACGTTAAAGCTGAGGGCTGCATTCAGTTTTTCGATGAGGGCCGTTTTGGTTTCTTCCAAACTCTCCGGACTTCCCGTCGGTTTAGATATAAAATCGAAAGCGCCAGCATCTAACGCTTCTAAGGTTGTATCCGCACCTTCAGTCGTATGGGAACTGAACATAATGACCGGCATAGGATATTGAGGTAGAAGTTTTTTTAAGAACTCGATCCCGTCCATCCCCGGCATGTGTACGTCCAAAGTCATTACGTCCGGTTTCGTATCTAGGATGCGGTCTCTTGCTTCGAAAGGCTGACTGGCTTCTGCCGCCACTTCCCAGCGAGGATCCGACTCCACCCAGCGGCGGATCATGGATCGAACTGATTTTTGATCGTCTACGATCAGAACTTTGTTTTTTTTCATACAAAGTTCCTTGCATCCTGTTGGTGGAAATAAATAGAGATGAGTTTTCTTACGTCCAAAATCAGACCTGCTTGTCCGTTCCCCAGTATGGTGCATCCGGCAAGACCGTTTATATTTTTGAAAACGGGAGAAATCGGTTTGATGACGATGGATTGATTCCCTAAAATTTGATCGAAAACGATTCCCAGTTTTTTATCTTCATATTCAGCAACGATTACGTAGGTCTCCTTGGGAGAATCGGGACTTCCCAGAGACGAATCGTTTCCAAATAACAGATCTAAGTCGGCTATAGGTATCATCGTATTTCTATATGGGAACATTCTATTATTTTTATATAGTTCGCTGAATTGATCAATAGAAATATAAAAAGTTTCCCGAATATCGATGGAAGGAATGATGAAAAAACCGTCTCCCTTTTTCATCACCATTCCTTCGATGATCGCCAAGGTGAGAGGAACTCGGATCAGAAAAGTAGTTCCTTGTCCCGGGCTGGATTGAACATCTACGAAACCTTTCAACGCGGAAACATTCTTTCTGACTACATCGAGACCGACACCTCTTCCTGAAAGATCGGTGACTTCGTTCGCAGTAGAAAAGCCGGGTTGAAATAAAAAATCCCATACTTCTTTATCCGTCATTTCGGATGTAAGAGAATGGGATGTGAGTCCTTGTTTCACTGCCTTATTGATTATTTTTTCCCGATCCAATCCCTTTCCGTCATCGGAAGCGGAAATCCACACTTCTTTTCCCGACTGCATTGCTTCCAGATAGATTTTTCCTACAGGATCTTTTCCTGCTTCTTTTCTGTCTTCCGTCGATTCCAATCCGTGATCGATCGCATTTCTCAGGATATGAACGAGAGGATCATAAATTTCTTCCACGATGGATTTATCGATTTCCGTCTCTCCTCCGGAGATCAGAAGAACAACTTGTTTGCCGGTCTTTTTGGAAGTGTCTCGGACAAGTCTTTCCATTCGAGAGAACACTCCCGCAATCGGCACCATTCGCAGACTGAGAGTGATCTCTTGCAGGTTGCGAACCAGTTTTTTCAACTGGGAAGCTGTTTTGTGAAAATTATCTAGTGTTAGATGAGCAAGATCCGGATGGTTCGTTACCATCGGTTCCGCAATTACGATTTCTCCTACGATGTCCAAAAGACTGTCCAGTTTGTCCGTGTCGATTCTGAGATCTTTCTTTTGCGCCTGTTTGGTGGTGGATTGAGAGAGAGGTTGTTGTATTGGAGCAGGTTCTTCTTTTTGTGCGGGGGCGAATAATCCGAACTCTTCTTCTTTCGGTTCCTCTTTTGTTTGAATAGGAAACAGTCCGAATTCCTCATTCTCTTCCGGAGATGATGCTGCCGGTTTGAGAAATAAACCGAATTCTTCCGCAGTGATTTGAGTGAGTTTTACCTCTTCGGAAGCTCCGGAAGTTTGGTTTCTTACTGATTCGTTTTTTGAATTCAATTCCGCTAAAAAGTCCCAATGATTGGGATTATGAAGATCTCCGTCTCCCGGATTCGTTTCCTCTGTATCAATTAACTCTCGTAAGATGTCATGAGCTTCCATCAGAAGCTCTAAAGTTTCTACATCCTGAAGTTCAGGATGAACTCTCAAAAAATCCAGAAGGTTTTCCGCAGCATGTGCGATCTTTACTACCCCGCTTAGACCGAAAAAGCCGGAACTTCCTTTGATCGTATGGAAATGGCGGAATAATGTGTCAAGAGTCGCCCGATCCGCTTCTTTGGAACTGTTTGCCAATTTTTCAAAATGCAATAGTTCCGTTTCAATGGCGGATAAAAACTCTCTCGCCTCCGCAAGAAACTCTAATACATCGTTTCTATCCAATTCCATAATTACGATTGAGGGATTTGTTTGGCCAGAGTCGTTTCATCATCGGATAGGATTTTTGTGATATCGATGATGATTTTTACTTCGTCACCGATCCTTCCCGTGGCGGTGATGAATCTACTGGCAAGACTGTCGCCGATTTTGGGAGCGGGATCGATATGGTCTTTAAGAATACGAGTAACTTCGTTCACTTTGTCCACAATCAGTCCGATCACCAGATCTTCCCATTGAACGAGTAAAACACAGGTTCTGTCATGATAGGCGATGGGTTCCATCAGAAAACGAAGCCTCATGTCCAAAACGGGAATCACCTTCCCTCTTAGGTTGATGACTCCCTTTAAAAAACTGATCGTCCCGGGAATGGTAGTGATCGGAGGAAGGGCAAGAATCTCCACCAGATGCCTGACTTCAAAAGCATAATCTTTGTTATCTAAAGAGAAAGTAAGATACAGATTTTCCATCGTATCTTCCTTCGTCTCTTCTTCCCATGTTTTTGCGAATTGAGTCATGTTTCTAAATGCCTTTAGAGGACGATCTCATGTCTTTCCATTCGTACCAGTGCCGTAGAAGTTTCTTTGGTATCCTTCAATTTGAATCCTAAAATGACGGATCTCATTATCTCCACCTGACGTTTCAAAGTCTCGCTGGAAGCGGCCACTTCCTCGGCGGAAGCGGCTGTTGTTGAAGTAACTGTTGTTACTTGATCTATTCCTTGAGTGATCTGAAGAACGGCCGATTTTTGTTCATTGATGGAAAGTGCGATTTCGTTTGTGATTCTATTTACGCCTTCCGCACTCTGAGTGATTTTTTCGAGCACATCCGCCGTTTTTTCCGTGGCTAGATTTCCTATTTTTACCTTTTTAAGAGAGGTTTCTATAAGAGATGTGGTTTCATCTGCCGCCCCTGCGCTTTTTTGCGCCAGGTTTCTTACTTCTTCTGCGACGACTGCGAAACCTTTTCCGTGTTGTCCTGCTCTCGCTGCTTCTACTGCCGCATTTAACGCAAGTATATTGGTTTGAAAGGCGATGTCGTTGATCACTTTATTGATTTTCGAAATTTGTTCGAATGAGGAACTGATCTCCTGCATGGCGCTGATGAGTTCCTGCATCTTTGCATTTCCCTCGTCCGCTTGTTTTGCGGTGACCTGGGAGAGTTGGGTCATTCGTTCTACATTTTCAGCATTCGATAAAAAGCTGTTACCGATTTGAGTCAAAGTGGCTGAAATCTCTTCTACGGCGCTTGCTTGTTCGCTGGCAGCTTCGGAAAGGGAAGTGCTGGCATCCGTCAATTGTTGAGCTCCAATATCCACTTCTTGGGAGGAAAAATGAAGTTTTTCAACGATTTCGGAAAGATTACGGAGCATTAGATGGAGACTTTTTCCTAAAACATCCTTATCCGATTTCAGGGAAACGGAAGAAGTGAGATCACTTGTGGAGATTCTTTCCAAAACATTGGCTCTCTCTCTGATAAAGTCAACTAACTCAGAAAAGGCGTCTGCAAGGATTTTAATTTCGTTCTTTTTTACGATCGATTCCTTGTTTTTTCCTACCTGATCCAGAAGATCCTGAGATAGGCTTACATTCAAGTCCCCGATCGCAATCGTTTTTGCTGCGGCAACGATCTCTTTCATCGGGTTTGCAATGGCTGCGGACATTGTGTACGCAATCCAAAGAACGAATAAAAACGATACACCTATCGTAGTGAAAAAGATATAAATCGAAGTTTTGTAATCTTCTTCGGATTTGAGATATTCTTCCTTTGCAACCACAAGCTGGATGCGAATCAATTGGTCCAAATGATTGGTGAGCGGTTCAAAGATGGGATACATGTCTTCTGCGACAAATCTATCGAATTCCGCCTCGTTTTTTGTGATGAGGAGGGTTTCCAAACGTTTCACTCCCTTCTTCAAAGGAGGAAATTCGTCTTCCATCTTAGCGATCACTTCCTTCTCCGCATCCACCAGGTAGGTTCCTAGATATTCTTTCCAAACCCTGTCCGCTTTCGCTTCGGACTCCCGAATGGAAGTTAGGGCATCTTCGTAGGATAACTTTTTGCTTTTTGCCTTATTGGCAGCATCGATCATACCGATGAGGTAAGCGTCCGAAACATCCTTGATTTGGCTGATCGGAACGACCCTGTCCGCATATACGGAATGAAGTGTTCCTAGGATTTTATCGGTGGTCCAAAGGGAGATTCCTCCGATGAGCAGCATAAATAGGAGAGATACTAAAAAACCGATCAGCAGACGTGCACGAATTCTTAAATTTTTGAACCAGGTCATTCCATTGTCCCCAAAGAGAATGGCAAGATTATTCATAGATTTTTGAAAATGTCAATCCATTGAAGGCGGGATTTGGAATTTTAATTTATCAATTTATTATTTAAGGAAAACTCTAAAAAGTTGCCGTATAACCAATGCTAAAATAAAACAAAAACTGGGGAATCTTCTGAAGTGTGAACTTTTCCCTGGCCCAAATTTTGGCTACGGAATCCAAAGCGGGGTTTCCTGACTGAAAAGAATCGATTGTGTTCAGTATATAAGAATTGACCGGTCCATACATTTTGTTTGGATTCGGAACCAGTCCGTCTTCCGACGTTCTGTTCCAGGAAGCTCTGCCAGGATCTCCTCCTGCGAAACCATAATAATTGTTCGAGTCCCAAAGGTATAAATCGGGTCTGTAGATATTGACTGCTTTTAGGAAAAATTGCCCGAAATGAAATGTGACTGAGCTGGTTATGTCTTGTATCCCGCTTCTATTGTCCAATGCATTGTTTCCCATCGCATAACCTACGTTGACAGAGGGTTGAATGCGGAAGAATTTTTCCTTTCTGAATTCGTGATTCATTTGGAAGGAAACGTAATTTCTTCCGGTCATATACCCTCCGTTTTCCGTGGAATACTGTGTGAAGTACGAAAGGGTCGGAGACAAAGATCGTAAGAAAGGAAGCTTCCAGACGATGAAGTATTCGTGCCAGGTGAGTCTTGTGATCGCATTTCTATTGTTTGCGTTCATTGTGTTCGGACCGTAAGGGAATCCCGTCCCTCCTGCGGCATAGGGGTTGGCGGTTTGCGTTCCGGAAGGAAGTAAAAAGGAAGGCGATTTATGAAATGTATTATAAAACCAAATCCCTCCCGAAAATTGTCCGAACTTAGTGGCATCGAAATGGTATGTGAATACCACGAAAAGTCCGTCGGAACGTTTCATCCCGTTCGGTTCTTTGTAGGGGGCTACATCTTTTCCGGGAACTCTGCTTCCGCATTCCGCTAAATTTCCTCCCATTCCCATGGCTCCCGATTGTAAGGTTTGTGCGCATAGGTCTTGGTTGTGAGGATCCCAATTCGATTTATCTTCTCCTAAATAAGAGGGTCCGACTCCCCCCGAACCGGACTGGAACAATCGTTTGTCGGAATCCCTGTCTTCTCTTTGGTTCAGTTGGAAGTTTCCGAAGAGTTGCAATTGGAATTTTCTATCGTGAGAGAAAAAATCTACCGTAGGTTGAAAAGCGGGAGCATAAGTGAAACTTTCATAAGAATCGCCGTTTCTTCTTTTTAAACTTTCCCCTGCCAGTGAGTTTCCTCTCCAAAGAAAGTCCGTTACGATTTCGGAAGTGAACTCGACGATCATCTCCTTTTTATCGGAGGAAGGTTCTTGTTTTTCCTTAGTATCTTCACCTAATAAAGAAAAGTTGACCAAACAAAAAGAAAGAAGGAATAGAATTCTTTTTGTTTGTTGCATCGGGACTGAATCTTTCCTAAGATATAAATTTTCGATCAAAAAATTTACGGAAGAACCTTGAAAATTTTATCGAAAAATTCCCTGGGCCTTCTTCCGTTTTCTTCAGTGATTCCGTTTTTGAAGATTTGTTTTTTTTTCCCTTGTGATAAAAGATAAATTTCATAAGGTTTTTTCTGTAAAATCACATGCACATAAGAAACATAAGAATCCGCGAACGTATCGTCCGCATTAGTTGAAGAATAAAGAGTGACGAAGGGAGTGTTTTTCAGTTTGCGATAGAGGTTGAGTCCTTCCGGTGCCAATCTGATCTTTTTGTCCCCGTAGAAACGTATCGTTTTTCTTTCTTGGAAAAAACCGGAATCGAATTCCGATTCGTTTTCTCCGATCCAGATACCTTGAAAAAAAGGAAAGGATCTGAAGTCTCTTTCTTTCAAGGAGTAGTCCGGTGCATGATTTCCTAAAACCGCAAGGATATGTCCGAATTCATGTAATAGTATGAAGGAAAGAGCGGCACTGATCGTATCTTTATCTTCCTCTTCGATTCGTAAATGAAGAGTGTTGTTTGCATCTTCCTGAAAAACAGTGTTTTCTTTAAAGCTGGCCCAATCGTTCGCCTTTCTGTTCAGAAAGTCTGTATCTAAGAAGATAATTCCCCCTATCGGTTTTTTTCCATCTCGTATAATTCCGGTTAAACCTGTTGATCCCAGTTTGCGCACGAAATAAATTCCATAAACGAATTCGTCGAACTGACGGTTGACTGCATCGGGGAGAGTCGCGCGCACTTCGCTCAATAATTTTTTGAATTCTTCCTCTTGAGAAGATTTTTCCGGAACATCTTTGAACCCGTCGATCGCATTGATTGAAGTAAGAGTCTTTTGATGGATTTCATCCAGCGGATAGGCTCTTTCATTCCATCTTTCCGGAAGAGGAATGGATAAGGATTGTTTTTGCAGCCCAGGATCTTCCGCACTCCAGGATGCATAAGGGTTGGGAGAAAATCGGGGAGCGGAGGGACTACAAGCTTGTAAAATCAGGATTCCCGAAAAAACGTAGAATAAGGTGCGATTTTTTTTTCTCATATCGTTGGCGGTCAGGAAAGTATTCCGAGAATTTAACATAATGATCAGGATCTTGGGACTTTGTCTGTTTCTTTTTTGTCCGATTTTGGCCCAGTCCAATCCTTGGAATCGGCTTCCCCATGTGAGGGTTCTCTCTAGAAAGGAAGTCAGTCATATCGTTTTAGAAGCCAGACCGGATCATTTCAGAGTGACCCTTCTTGTTTCGGAAAGGTATCCTTACAATTATAAATCTCTTTCCCATCCTTTTTTCTTTCGTATGGAAGATGAGAAAAAAGCGATGGAACTTGCGAATACAATGGACAAGTATTTGGATTCGGGCAAGTCTTTCACCATCACCCTAAAAGGGTCCGAGATCAGTCATCTGCTGTGGGGAGAGCCGTAATTGTCCCAAACTCTGTATAAATACTTTCACGATCTTTTTAAGAAACCCAATCGAACCGATTTCGAAATCATACAACTAGTAGAGCTAAAATATGATAGGGAATATATCTTTTATACCTTTATCATACATTTCATCGCTTACTTTCTTTTGATCCTCCCTCCTTTCTTTTCGTTTCGCGCAGAAGTGCTTCCCTATCTTCTGGGAATCACGATTGCAAGACTGGTTTTACTTCTCCAAAGTTATACAAAAATCGTTAACCTTGGTTTTGTGATCTATGTGAGCGGTTTTATCGCAGACGCTCTTTTGTACATTGCGATCGCTTATTCCATTCACAAAATTCCCAGTCTGGAAAACTATTATCTGGCGAATGCTTATTTGATGGTATTCATCATTCCGATTCTGCTCTTCAGTTTTCGAGTGCAAAGATCCGCATGTTTGTATCCCGGTTTTTTTCTGATTCTGTTTCATTGCGTTTATATTTATTTTTTGCCGGACGTATTTTGGGACGAAACCACTCATTTCTCCAAAATTTTTCCCATCATTACTTTTGCGGGAACATCTTTGGTGGGAAGCGTCTTCATTCTGAACAAAAGAAAGAACATCACCGACTTGTACCGGTTATCCGAAGAAAGAAGATACATCCAGCAGGAATTGGAACTTGCTAAAAAAGTGCAGGACGCCCTTTTTCCGAAGGACCTGGATATCAACGGTTTAAAATATAAGTATTATCGAAAGAACCCGAATCTCATAGGGGGAGACTTTTTCGATTTCGTACAACTCAGGGAAGGCAACGTAGGAGTTTTTCTCACGGATGTGGCCGGTCATGGAATTTCTTCCGCCATGGTCGCTTCCATCATGAAAGTACTCGTCTCTACCATTCCTTATCGTTTTAAACTTTCTCCTTCCAAACTTTTGGAATACCTGGACGAAAGACTTGCGAAAGATCTGAACAAATACCACGCTTCTGCCATCTATGTATTTTTCGATTTCATAGAAAAAAAGATGAACATAGGAAATGCGGGCCATCCTTATATCATTCACTGCCCTAAAGACGGTTCCTTCCAAGAGATAGAAACGGAAGGGGCCATTTTGGGATTCAATATCCGTTCTCCCATCGTTTACGAAAAAATAATGGAGTTTCAATCGGGAGATCGTTTCGTCATTTATACGGACGGACTCATCGAATCCACCACATCGAAAGGAGTGGAATTGGGTGCGGACGGTTTTCTGCAAATCCTCAATAAAAACAAGGAATTGCGTAAACTGCAAGATCTGGAAATTTCCATTCTGCACGAGCTTAAGTCGGAATTCGGGATCGAATCTTTTTCAGATGACACTATGTTTTTATTATTAGAAGTAGACTAAACAACGGAGAAATATTTTGCCTTTTATAGAGATTCAAAAGAAAACAAACTATGCTTTGGTGACCATCAAAAGACCGGAAGCATTGAATGCACTCAATGACCAAGTGATTTCCGAAATCGGAACTACAATCGACGCTTTGGAATCCGACACTTCCATCCGCGCCTTCATCCTTACCGGAGAAGGAAAGGCGTTCGTAGCAGGCGCAGACATCGCCAAAATGAAAGAGTTCGGGGAAAGCCAAGGAAGAGAATTTTCCGAGTTAGGCCAAAAGGTATTTAGAAAATTAGAATTATCTTCATTAGTTTCCATCGCTGCTATCAACGGTTTTTCTTTGGGAGGAGGTTTGGAACTGGCTCTGGCTTGTGACATTCGTTTTGCTTCTCAAAATGCGAAATTGGGTCTTCCTGAAGTTTCTTTGGGGCTGCTTCCCGGTTTCGGAGGTTCACAAAGACTTCCTAGAATCATCGGGGTGGGACGCGCCAGCGAGCTGATCTTCAGCGGAGACATGATCGGGGCGGAAGAAGCTTTCCGATTAGGCATTGTTAATCGAGTCACTTCTCCTGAGGAATTGTTACCTGAGTCCGAAAAATTAATTGCTACGATTTTATCGAGAGGGCCTAATGCAATCAAGGCCGCAAAGATGGCAATCCGCCAGGGAATCGAAACGAATTTGGACCGCGGATTGGAATGGGAAAAACAGCTATTCGGCGGTCGTTTTTCCGATGCGGAAACCAAAGAAGGTTTAGGTGCCTTTTTGGAAAAAAGAAAACCCAATTTCGGAGGTTAGATTATGCTTCGCAGGGTCGTGATTCTATTTATTTTCGGACTATTTTACCAATGTAGTCCAACTGATTCCGCTCCTGTTCAAACAGAAACCATCTTCGGATCGATCGGAGATCGTTCCTTAAAACTGGAAGTTGCGAACAATCCAAGCACTAGAGCTGTGGGTTTGATGCATCGAACTCGTTTGGGTGAGGATGAGGGCATGTTGTTCGTTTTCCCGAAAGAAGAATATCTTTCCTTTTGGATGAAAAACACTTTGATCCCTCTTACTTTGGGGTATTTCAGCGAAGATATGCGTTTGTTGGAAACCCACGATATGACTCCCAATCAAACGAAAGAAGTGTACAATTCCATGAAACCCGCCAAATATGCGTTGGAAGTGAACCTGGGTTGGTTTGCAAAAAACAAAATCGGGAAGGATGCAGTTCTGCTTTTGGAGAAGAAAATTTCCGCTAGAGATTAACCAAAAATCCCTTCTTTTTACTTGAATACAAAATCATGGAAGAGTAGTATCTTCTTCCATGATCGTAGAAAACTCCCGCCTCATCGACCTTCTCTCCGAAGAACAAAAAACGGATCTCTCTTCTCTCGAAAAACAATTCGCCCATCATCTGGAATACACGATCGGTAAAAGTAAATATACCATCAAAAACGAAGACATCTACAAAGCTTTAGGTCATACTGTTCGCGATTTTTTGATCGATCGACTGAATATCACGAACGAACGTTATAGAAAGGAAGATCCTAAAAAAATATTCTATTTTTCCCTCGAATTTCTGATGGGAAGAACATTGATGAATGCTCTCATCAATCTGGGGTTGTATGATCTCGTTAAACAAATGATTGGCGGCTTCGGTTTCAAATTGGAAGAGGTTTTGGAATTTGAAATGGATGCAGGGCTTGGCAACGGAGGATTGGGACGACTCGCCGCTTGTTTTTTGGATTCCATGGCGACCTTGAATATCCCCGGATTCGGATACGGGATTCGATACGATTACGGAATTTTCAATCAGATCATTGCGAACGGAGCTCAGGTGGAGATGCCGGATCATTGGGATGCGGACGGGGTTCCTTACGAAGTGATCCGTCCAGATGTGACTTATTCTGTCGGATTCTTCGGTTATACGGAAACCAAAGTTTCCGGAAAAGGAAAACTGCAGCATTATTGGATTCCCGATGAAACGGTTCTTGCATCCGCACACGACTGCCCCATCCCCGGATTTAACACAAGTACGGTGAACTATCTCCGCCTTTGGACCGCAAAATCTTCGGAAGAGTTCAATTTGGACTATTTCAATCACGGGGATTATATGAAAGCAGTGCAGGATAAATCCATCTCCGAGAACATTTCCAAGGTATTGTATCCGAACGATACCACCGAACAAGGAAAACTGCTCAGACTCAAACAGCAATACTTTATGGTTTGCGCTTCCTTGCAGGATATCATTCAAAATCATAAACAAACCCATTCTGGTTTGGAGAATCTTTCCGATAAAATCGCAATCCAATTGAACGATACTCATCCCAGCATCGGAATCGCGGAACTCATGAGAATTCTAATCGATCTGGAGGATTGGTCTTGGGAGAAGGCTTGGGACCTAACCATTCGCATTTTCTCATATACGAATCATACTGTTTTGCCTGAGGCTTTGGAAACTTGGAAAGTGAGTCTCATCGAGAAACTGCTTCCTCGTCATCTTGAGATCATTTACGAAATCAATCATAGATTTTTGGAATCAATAAGGAGTTCCGGGAAACTCTCCGATTTCGAGATCGGGGAAGTGAGTATCATTGCGGAAGGAGCGGAAAAAAGAATTCGAATGGCGAATTTGGCGGTAGTAGGTTCGAACAAAGTGAACGGCGTCGCTGCCCTTCATTCGGATCTCATCACAAAAACCATTTTCCGTTCTTTCTATAAGATATTTCCTGAGAAGTTCAATAACAAAACGAACGGAATCACTCCCAGACGTTGGCTGATTCAGTCGAACCCTGGTTTGTCGGAACTGATCTGTAAAAAAATCGGGGGAAGTTTTGCCACAGATCTAAGCCGCCTAAGGGATTTGGAAAAGTTCGTAGACGATGCCGATTTTAGGAACGATTGGGCGAATGTAAAACAAGCGAATAAAGACAATCTTGCCAAACTCATCAAGAGCGATACAGGAATCGTCATCGATCCCGCCTCCATGATCGACGTACAGGTGAAACGATTTCACGAATACAAAAGGCAGCTTTTGAATGTTTTGAGGGTGATCGCTCTTTACAGACGCATCAAAGAGAATCCGAATCTTCAGATCACTTCCAGAACCGTAATTTTCGGAGGGAAAGCCGCTCCAGGATATTACATGGCGAAACTCATCATCAAGCTCATCAATAACGTAGCTTGGATGGTCAACCACGACAAAGATGTGGATGGTCGCCTAAAGGTTGTTTTTCTTCCTAACTACAGGGTTTCTCTTGCGGAAAGAATCATTCCCGGAACGAATTTATCCGAACAAATCTCTACCGCTGGAACGGAAGCATCCGGAACGAGTAACATGAAATTTATGTTAAATGGTGCTCTTACGATCGGGACTTTGGACGGAGCCAATGTGGAGATGTTGGAGGAAGTAGGAGAAGAGAATATCTATATCTTCGGACTCAAAACGGAAGAAGTGTTCGCTCTCAAGGAAAAAGGTTATGATCCGGGAGACTACATCCGAAAGAATGAAGAACTTCATAGAGTGCTTTTGATGATTCGGGAAAATTATTTTTCCATGAACGAGCCTGGAGTTTTTTCCCCTATCTACGACAGTTTGTTTTATACGGACAGTTATTTGTTGGCGGCTGACTTTACCGCTTACGACGAAATGCAGAGAAAAATCGCCCAGGACTTCCGCAACCAAGATGTTTGGACCAAAAAAGCGATTCTCAACGTCGCTAGAGCCGGAAAATTCTCAACGGACAGGACTATCCGTGAATATGCGGAAGATATCTGGAAAGTTCCTCTCTTGCCTATGATGGAGCCTAAAACTAAGTACAAATTGGCATAAAAGTGGATTTACAATTTTCGGAAATCAGGCTAAGTTCGATGAGAAGGTTATCAGAATGAGTAAAGGTTACATCATTTGTGTCGATGATGAAGTATCGGTATTAGAGACATTGGCAGAGCAGTTGGCATCCCGGTTCGGGGATTCCCATTCCGTTGAAACGGCAAGCAGTGCAGAGGAAGCACTGGCTCTCATCGATGAAATCCAAGCCGGAAACGATATCGTAGAATTGATTGTTTCCGACCAAGTGATGCCCGGAATGAAAGGGGATAAATTTTTGGAGGAGGTCCACCAAAGATTGCCCGATGCGATTAAAATCCTTCTTACCGGACAAGCAGGTTTGGATTCGGCCATCTACGCCATCAATCACGGAGGGCTGAGTCGTTATGTGGAAAAACCATGGAACATCGAAGAACTATCCAAAGACATACGAGACCTTCTTGATAAATTCAGACAAAATTTGGAAAACCAACATCTCATCCAAGCCCTCAATCGCAGAATTATGGAATTGGAAGGCAGGGATTCGTAACCTATTTTTTATTTCATTCATTTTTTCCGCTTCCCTGTTGCCGGCAGAACCGGCGCCAGCATCTACGGAACAACCTTCTACATCCTCCTCTTCCCCCGCACCCGCCTCTTCTAAAAAGGAACTTAAACCGGAACAATTGGAGAAAAAAAAAGAAGTACTCTCCAAAGTATTAAAATACGGAACTTCCCAGGAAAGGAAACAGGCGTTATTCGAACTTTTGAAATTTCCAAAAGAGTATTCCAAAGAACTTCATATCCAGTTGGGAGAGATGTTGAAAACGGAAAAAGATTTGGGAATGAAAGTGGTGATGCTTCGAACGATTTCCGAACTAGGTCTTGCGGAAAACAAAGATACGATCATTTCTCTTTTCGAAGATCCGAACGAAGATGTTTCCAAACAAGCGGTGTCGACTGCTAAAAAACTCAAGATTGCGGAAGCGGTTCCTCCGCTGATTGAAAAATTGAAAAAGGAAGATTTCGCAAAGAACTCGAATGCGCTCAGTTTGTACATCAACGCTTTGGCGGATCTTCCTAACGGCAAAGATGCTGCCGGCTTTCTAGAAACAAAGTTTAAGGAAAAATTCAATCATTCTGATATGAGAGCACAGATCGCGCTTTATTTCGGTTCTGTGGGATACACAGCAGCCGATGCTGCATTGCAGGATGTTGCATTCGACGATAATCAACAAACTATACTTCGTTGTTATGCGATTAATTCTTTGGGGAAACTCAAATCCGATTCCGCAAGGCCGAAGTTATTCGAACTTCTGGATTCTTTGAAAAAAACTGCCGGCAAACTGGATGCTAAAAAAGCGCAGTCCTTAAAGATCTATGCGATCGGGGCTTTGGTGGTTATGGGAGACAAAGAGATTTTTCAGGAATTGAACGAATTTGCCAGAGACGACGACGCAATGGTTCGTTTGAGAGCCATCGAACATATGGGCAATATGAAAGATCCCGCTGCATTGGAACTGTTGGAATATAAAAGGGACAGAGACCCAAGTCCTAAGGTGCAGAAGGCCGCAAGAAAAGCGATCGATCAAATCCAAGGGAAAGAAACGAAACAAGATTTGGAAGAAGAAACGAAAGAGAATTCGGATAAGGAGCCACTTCCTTAAACGAATCCATGAAATTTTTAGAACTTATTTTTTTTATTTTCTTTTGTCTGGTTTCGTTCGGATTTACGGAAGCGCAGACTCAGCAGAAATATACAGGTTCTATTTCCGTAACGGAAAAAAGAATCGCAGACGCCAAAGAAGAATATAAAAAAACAAAACGTTTTCCCACCGAATGGAAGTTATTCTACAAAGGAAAAGAAGGGGATTTTGTCGTCTTTTACGATTGGAACGGGCAAGAAATTCATTATCGATACCGCAGAAATAAATTCGATTTGGACGGCGAAGAATTCGTAAAAGATCTGTTCCAGGGAAATCCGTATTTCATTCAAGGAGAATGGACAGGTTATTATTTTTATTCTTTGGATTCCAGAGGTAGAAGAAAGGTTTTGCCTGAGAAAAAGAACCTTCCCGCAAAGGAGGAAGAGTTCATCGACCTACATACGGTTCCTATTTTTAAACTCATCCGTTATCAGGAAATTTTTACCGACGAATTATTGTATTAGTATTTCCGTCTGCTTTTGTTTTTGAGAAATCAATCGACCCAAACCGTGGTAAGACGAAAAACTAAGAAACGCACAGATCCCAACGACGGCAGTCATGGGTAATGCCGTTTCCGAATGAAAAATTCCCACAACTGCGCTTGCAGTAGAACCCACAGCCATCTGCATGAAACCCATAAACGCCGAAGCGCTTCCTATATTTTTAGTAAAATGACTGAGCGCCATACCGTTGCTATTTGGAGTTATATTCCCCATACAAAATAGATATGTGTAGATGGGAACCAGTAGAAAAAACGGAGAGAGGGAAATTAAAAAATGAGAAAGAATCAACAACCCTCCCGTCCCGAAAAGAAAGGAAGTTGCTACGAAAAGAATTCGGTCGGATTCAAATCTGGAGAGTAAAATTCGACTGACTTGGCTTCCCAGAAGTAAACCGGTTACATTCACTGCAAACATGATCCCGTATTCTTTTTCAGTAAACCCGAACAGATCGATCATTACGAAAGGAGAACCCGCAAGATAGGCAAACATCCCTGCGGAAGCGAAACTGCCTGTCAACGCATAACGAAGGAATGTGAGATCTTTCAATACGAATATGTATTTCCCGAAGATGACGGAAGGTTTGAGTAATACGCTTGTATCCGCTTGTGTTGTTTCCGGTAGAAAAAAAGATACGGATACGAAAAGGAGAAGTCCGAAAACGCTCAAGACCAAAAATATGGAATGCCATCCGAACCAAGATGTGAGTAGTCCTCCCAGTGTGGGCGCGATCATAGGAGCGATTCCCATCGTAAGCATCAATAGGGAAAATACTTTCGCAGTTCTATCCGATGGAAATACGTCTCTAACGACTGTGTTGGCAGCAACCATTCCTACACATCCGCCTAATCCTTGTAAAAGTCGAAGAAGGATGAACGTATGAATGTTCGGTGCGAAAAAACATCCTACGGAAGCGATTGCATATAAGGAGAGCCCTATCAATAGAGGTTTTTTGCGTCCGAATCGATCCAAAATCGGGCCGTAGATCAATTGACCTAAGGAGATTCCTGCGAAGAAAAAAGTAAGGGAAAGTTCCACTCCGGAAATGTTGATCCCGAAGTATTTGGCGATTGCGGGAAAACTGGGAAGATACATATCGATGGAAAGAGGAGCCAGAGCCGTGAGAGTTCCCAGCAGAAGGATAAGCCAGGTTTCTTGTTTATTACTTAGATTTCTCATTTCCAATCCTTTCCGAAATTCGGATTTCGTTCAATAATGCAATATTATTGAAATAATGGAATATGGCGATCTAAATTGAAGGGAGGTTCTTAAAATTGATGCAAAAACTGAATGTTCGCATAATAGATGTAAGTGACAGTATCCGCTCTTTGGCTGAGACTTAAATTGACAGAGAATTCCTTTCCTATCAGTCTCAATTTCCATATTTCATTTCTTTCCGTTAGGTTGATATTGAAGTTCGTGGCAAAACTCCAGTTTTCGAACCAAGAACGCATTTTTATATTTTTATCCCTATAGATTCCGCTCATTTCCAAAAGATATCCGTACATCAAAGGGAAAGATAATTTTACTTCCCATTCCTGCTTTTTCTCTTTGGCCTCTGTTCCTAGGCTGATTCGATAGGAATCTTTTCTCCATTCGTAAAACAATCCTCTTCCGAAACTATGATTCGGTGAAATCCCGCTTTCTCTGTAGTCTCTATATCTCAAAACCAAAGCACCGTAGTCCGATGAAAAAATAGGGAAATGAATTCCGTATCCGGATTCATATCTAAGACCTTCTAATGATTGTAAGGCTTCCAACACGTAATACTTTTTCCAGCGCAATCGTGTGTATTGAAGGTCTTGCCGAACACCCACTCGGTCCACCATTTCATTTACAGGGAGAGAAAGTAAATTTCCTCCGTCACGATATGCGGTTCCTTCCCAATGCAGATCCCAACTCGCTTGGAATATTTTTCCGTATATAAATCCGAAGAACTGATCCGATCTTCCCATACCTTCTCCTTGCAGAGACAAATTCCAGTCTTTCATCGAATAACGATCGTTTATAAGCAAACTTCCTATGCGAGAATGAGGAGCCCATGTGAATGAGTAAGATCTATTCGGCGATACATAATAGATTCCAGGTTCGGGAGAAACGGATGTGGAATGATAGATTCCCAACCTATGCCCCGCCCCCTCTTTTTGAGAAGAGAATCCTAAAAAATAGGAAGTGAGAATGGGTTGAGGGAGTGGAGAATTTTTTCCATCGAATGCGGAATAAAAATCGGGGTCTTTTGCGAAATAAAATTGAGGGATCGGTTTGTATCTGTTTCCCGCAAACACTTGTAAGTAGGAAAAATTTCCGGAAAATCCTCCCGTAAACGTTTCGTTTCTTTTTTCCAAAATAAAGGACAGATTGTCCGTCATAAACCCCGCTTGTTGGCCGGATTGATTTTTACCGGAAGAGGGGAGATAACGAGCATCTAAATTCTGATAACTACCTCCCACAAAATAGATGTTTTCTTTTTTGCGGGGAGCTTCCCTTTCTGTGGCAGTGGTTTTCTTTTTCGTATCTACAAGATGTTTCCGTTTTAGAATTATATTATTTTTTCTGAATATAATGAAGATCTTTCTTTGGGTCTTTTCCGGTTTTTGTTTCAGCCATTTCAAAAAATAAATTTCTCCTCGGGAGGAGGCGGAAACAATTTCTGCGGATTCTGCCACAGTAAACCCTTCCTGCAACCAGAGGGAAACGGGTAAGGAGCGAAAATTCCCCTCCGCATTGGTAGAAATCACAAAAAAAAGATAAAAAAAGAGGCAGGGAAGGGGGAAAAGTAGCGATTTTTTGCCCGATCGTTCTGGATTCACGGACAAGAGAGAGAAAACAACAAGGAAATTGGTACGTAAAAAGCTTGTTTTTTAGAAAGAAAGGGTCATAATTCTATTTTTTTTTATCAAAAGGAGGGCCGGAAGGAGTATTTTGTCTCATCTATTTGCTAAATTGGTATTACAAACCGGTAAGAAATGCAAAAAAACGTTGACTTAACTTCTCATTTGTTAAGTATTGTAAACAGACGTTTAGTAAATTATTGGGAATCATTTTGAGTTTTATGTCGTCTAAGTAGATGACGGGGAGGAATAAAATATGATCGTTCGATCCATCCATCAACCCGCTTATAATCGCCACAAAGAGAGTGGCTTGGCAGGACAAGGTCCTACAAAAAAAGGTTTTGCTCATCAATCCGGTGGCAAGACTTTCGAAGAGTATCTCATGGAGGCCTTTCAAGGCGAGGTGGTACAAAAAGGAGATTGGGTTTCCCCCAAAATTTCCGATTTGAGCCAAAAGAATCTTCGTAGGCTTTAGTCTTGGATTTACGTGCCAAAGTCTTCCACAGCCCTAGCAGCTTGGAAGACTGGGAGCTTCTTTCCGTGCTTTGGGGCTCGGGAACCAGGGGAAATGATATCTACTCCACTTCTCGGTCTCTTTTGTTGCAGAGTTCCGGTCTAGTCGGTCTCGCACAATGGAATCCAGAGCGCCTATTGAATTTCCCCGGACTGGGCAGAGCGAAAGTCGCAGGTTTCATTGCCAGCTTGGAACTGTCTTCCCGGCTCACTCCTACGTCTCATCTTTCTGCTTATTCTTCTTCTTCTCCCAAATATCCTAAAAAACTTCCTCTTTTTCTTTGGAAAGAGGCCATCCGGCAAGAAAGGGAAACTTTCTACCTTCTCTCTCTTTCTAGGCAAGGGGAGCTTTTGGGAAAACATGTTCTAGGCACTGGGTCCGAAACGGAAGTCTGTGTTCGCAAAAAACATTTAGCTCAAACTTTATTCAGAGACCAGGCAGCAAGGGCGATCCTGGCTCACAACCATCCCAGAGGCAGCTTTCGACCCAGTGAAGAAGATCGAATTTTGTTTATAGAGGCCAAAAATTTTTTGGAAGAAGTGGAGATCGAACTTTTGGACCACTGGGTGTTGGGAAAAGAGGGAGTCTACTCTATCGCTAAGGAAAAAGCCCTTTCCCCATTTCGGAAAGCATAGTTTCCATTCCAGATTGAGGGGGTAATTCTCCGAAAATAAGATATATGCAGAAGCTATCGATTCTTTGGGCATTGGTTCGCCGTGACTATGCGTTGCAATATGCAGGTTCCTTTTTGGGAATTTCCTGGATGTTCCTCCAAAACATCATCCTCATCTCACTCTATTCTCTCGTTTTTTTAGTTTTGAATCTAAGAACTCCCAGCACTCAGGATGATTTCACATCTTACCTTCTGACAGGGCTTTTGTTCTGGATCCCTCTTCAGGAATTTTTAGTGAGAGGAACCGGAATTTTGACAGACAATCGTTCTTTGTTGAAACGTTCCTCCTTAGGTTTGGATCTTTTTATTTGGATTCCTTTTGTGCAGTATGTGATCCACGTATTCATCACATCTCTTCCCGTTTATGGAATGTTAGTGTATTACGGAAAGTTGACTTGGGTAGGAGCTCTTTCCGGCTGGATTTGCCTGATCTCTGTGGGATTGTATCTTCTTCTTCTTTTGCATTATCTTTCCCGATTGAACGTCCTTTTGAAAGATATTTCACCTTTGGTTCGTTTGGTGAGCCAGCTTCTTTTCTGGGGAATTCCAGTTTTGTATTATCCTACAGGATTTTTAAAAGATGTGAATCTTTGGAATCCTTTCACAATTCCATTGGATATGTTTCGATCCGTCGTGATCCGAGGTTATGAATCTCAGTTCGATTGGTTCGGAATTTTTCCTTTTGTATTTTCTTTTTTTCTCATCTACCTTCTTGCGAAAAGAAAGTTTCAGTCCGTGGTGCTTGACCATCTATAAGTATGGGCTCCATTCGAATCAAATCCCTTTCCAAGGAATACTTAGGCTTTTCCAAGCCGCATAGAAGAATTCTTGCAGGACTTAGTTTCGGTTATTGGGGAATCGATACACGTTATCGTGCTTTGAGTGACATTCATCTGAATGCGAAACAAGGAGAAGCGATCGGAATCATCGGTAGAAACGGAGCGGGCAAATCCACTCTATTGAAAGTTCTTTGCGGAGTGATTCAGGCGGAAGAAGGAGAGATTGAAATCGAAGGAACCCTTCGCGCCTTGCTTGAGTTAAGCGTAGGATTCAACCCTGAACTTTCCGGGGAAGAAAATGTATATTACAATGGGTTGGTATGGGGTTATCAACCGAATGAGATTCGTGAAATTATGGATTCAGTCTTCGAGTTTGCCGGCCTTACCGAATTTCGTAAAATCCCTTTGAAAAATTACAGCTCCGGGATGAGTATGCGGTTGGGTTTCAGTTTGGCTACCGCCAGAAGGCCGGATATACTCATCGTCGATGAAGCGTTAGCCGTAGGAGATGCCGGTTTTCAGCAAAAATGTTTGAATCGTTTTTATGAATTTTTGGCGCAAGGTTCCATCGTCCTTGTGGTGAGCCACGACCTAAGTTTAGTGTCTCATTTTTGTAAAAGAGTGATCCTTTTGGAGAAAGGTAAACTTTTGTTTGACGGTGAACCCAAAAAGGCGATCGAAAACTATATGCATCTTTTGGCCAATCCAGAGAACCTAGAGTTTATCGATTCGAATCCTCTTTCTTTGGGAGATTATATAGAGTCCCTTCATATCTCTTTTTTACAGAATGACAGGCCGGGGCCGGATCTATTGTTTGTGGGGGGGGAAACCTGCCTTCAGATAGAATTACAGGCGAAACAAGATCTAACTGATGTTACTGTCGGATTCCATATCGATGACGGGAAAGGAGTCCGTGTTTTCGGGACGAATTCCCTTCTTTTGGGAGAAAAAATTCCCTCACTGAAAAGATCGGAAACACGTAAGGTCCAGTTCCGGTTTCCCGTCCATTTTTCTGAGGGAAAATACTCACTAGGAGTGGCAGTTCATAAGGGAGAAACTCATATGGAAGGCAGTTATTTCTGGGGAGAATCCATTCACGATTTCGAAGTGGAAAGAGTCGGGGTGAATAAATCCGTCGGGTTGGCATATTTTCCTGTGGAAGTCCGGATTTCCTAAGGATTTTTCTTTCCATAATTCTATCCGTAACCCCTCGAAAAACAGTTTCCCAGAGACTAAATTTTAAAATTCTGGAGACAATATGAAAGTATGTGTAGTAGGAACAGGCTATGTGGGTCTGGTTGCGGGAACTTGTTTTGCAGAATACGGAAACGAGGTCGTTTGCGTAGATAAAGACGAAAAAAAAATCAAGGATTTAGAAAACGGAATCATTCCTATTTATGAGCCGGGACTCACCGAACTTGTGGAACGCAATCACAAAGAAGGCCGCCTTCACTTCACAACTTCTTTGAAAGAGGGAGTGGAAGCTTCCGAATTCGTATTCATTGCAGTAGGAACTCCTACATCCGACAACGGATCTGCCGACTTACGTTTTGTTTTTGCAGTCGCAGAAGAAGTGGGAAAGGCGATGAACGGTTATAAAATCATCGTAGATAAATCAACTGTTCCCGTTGGAACCGCCGACAAGGTAAAAGAGATCGTCGCAAAAAACACAAAACATCCGTTTGACGTTGTTTCCAATCCTGAGTTTTTGAAAGAGGGAGCGGCGATCGATGACTTTATGCGTCCTGAAAGAGTCGTGATCGGAGCCGATTCCGAAATAGCTGCAAAAAAAATGAGCGAACTTTATTCTCCGTTCGTTCTGAACGGAAATCCTATCATTACTATGGGGATTCGTTCCGCCGAACTTACCAAATACGCTTGTAACGCCTTCCTTGCTACGAAGATATCCTTCGTAAACGAAATCGCAAACCTTTGCGATGCGGTGGGAGCTAATTTCGAAGATGTTCGAAAAGGTATGGGAACAGACTCTCGTATCGGCAGACAATTTTTATACGCCGGAATCGGGTACGGCGGATCTTGTTTTCCTAAAGACGTAAGAGCGTTACTCCGAACTGCGGAAGAATACAACACATCTATGGAAATCATTCAATCTGTGGAAGATGTGAACGAAAGGCAAAAGACTCGTCTTACTGATAAAATTTTCGAACATTTCAAAACAAAGGATATGAAGGGCAAAACGTTCGGGATTTGGGGACTTGCTTTCAAACCTGGAACGGACGATATGAGAGAAGCTCCTTCTATACCTTTGATCTACGAACTTCATAAAAACGGAGCGAAGATCCAAGCCTTCGATCCTGCTGCGATGGAAACTTCTAAATACTATTTCGACGGTAAAGTGGAATATAAAAAAGATGCTTACTCTGCGCTGCAAGGAGCGGATGCTTTACTTCTTCTTACCGAGTGGAGAGAATTCAGAGAGCCGGATTTCAATAAAATCAAATCTCTTTTGACTTCTCCTTTGATTTTCGACGGAAGAAATCAATATAAGCCAAGTTATATGAAAGAAGTAGGGTTTACCTACTATTCGATCGGTAACCGCTAAAATCCTTTTCTGATCGCTTCCAGCGCCTCGTCTACGGAATGTATATCCTCAGGATCATCCAGGCGAGGCCTAACTTCCGTTAATATTTTTTTTGCAAGTTTTTTTTCTCCAACTTCCTTTAAAGAAAGTCCGTAACAGAGTTCCGCAGTCACGGAATTTTTAGACTTGGGATATTTATCCAAAAAACTTTTCCATGAGGATGCGGATTGTTTCCAATCCTCCATTTGCACATGGATAAGACTTAGGTTGAATAAAGCATCTTCTTGAACGGATTTGTCTTTCGGGATTTCCGAATCAGCAGCTAACTTTAAGTAAACTTTTGCGTTTTCGAAATCCTTTTTATGATAATAGTAGGTCCCTAATCGGAATTGGATGCTGGATGAATTCGGCTTTCTGTTCAATTCGTTTTTTAAAACGATTTCTAAATCGGGAGAAGCCAATACTTTTTGAGAAGTATCTAGGATAGTCTTTTTAGTGGAAAGCCCTGTGATCTTTGTAAGAAAATTTGAATATTGATCGATGTATAGGATGGTAGGATAACCTTCGATTCCGTATTTTTGCATCAGATTCGGGAATTCTTCACCGTTTAACCTAACAGTAACGAAACCTTCCAGGACCTTCTCTACTTCCTTATCCGGGAAAATTTCCTTTTCCAAAACCTTACAGTAACCGCACCAATCCGCATATAAGTCGATGAGTATCGGTTTGTTTTCCGATTTGGAACGTTCCAATCCTTTTTTGATTGAGGATTCCCATATAGTTTCTGCCAAAAGGGAAGGAACAAAGCTGAGAGTTGCGAAACAAAATAAGACAGAAAAAAATTGTCTCATAAGCTTATTCTTTCTCCTCTTCGAAAACTTCTCAATCGGTAATTTTCGCTTTTTCGAAATTTGCAGAGCAGATTCTCTGGTAGGAAAGTGCAAAATTTATGGAATTTTTACAAAAATTAGAAGACGTTTTAAGAAAAAGAAAGTCTGAGCTGCCGGAAAAATCTTATACCGCTGAACTTTTCCGAGATGGTGTGGATCGCATTTTGAAAAAGATCGGTGAAGAAGCCAGTGAGGTGATCATCGCGGCAAAAAATCCGAATGAAAAAGAACTCATTCATGAAGTGGCTGATTTGATTTTTCACGTGGAAGTTCTTTTGGTAGAAAAAGGCCTGAGCCTAGACATCATTGCCAAGGAATTGGAAAAAAGACACAGTTAAGCGGAACACTTCGATTGGAGGCGATTTTGAATTTCATCCTTCGAAGTGTGCTTCGGATTCTCTCTCCTTTTTCCTTTCTTTATCAATTTCTTTTTTTCCTCGACCGCACTCTTACAAAATCGAAACGAATTGATGGCGCTCTTGTCATCAGTGTGGGGAATCTTACCGTAGGAGGAACCGGTAAAACTCCTTTCGTCCAACATTTGGTTTCTTATATCCGAGACAATCATAAGGATTATTCCATCACCATCCTCAGCAGAGGGTATAAGGCATCTCTCAGTGAAACGGGCGCTAAATTGGAAGAGAGTTCCCTTCCTTCCGAAGTAGGAGATGAACCTAAACTTCATAAGGAAACTTTTCCAGATGTTCAAGTGATCATTGGGAGAAATAGATTCGATAGTTTTTATAAATTCAATTCTGTTCCCAAAGGGAAAAAACATATACTTTTGTTAGATGATGGTTTTCAACATCATAAAATCGAAAGGGATTTCGATTTCGTTCTTTTGGATGCGAATCGTCCTTTAGGAAACGGATACACCATTCCTTTGGGAATTTTAAGAGAGCCTTTGTCTTCCTTAAAAAGAGCGGATGCCGTTTTGTTTACTAAAATCACGGAAGCAACTAGAAAAGAAGTTACTTTGTTAGGCGAAGTCATAAGTTCTCGTTTCCCGGGGCTTCCTGTTTTGCATTCCCGTTTTTCGGCAAAACTGAATCCTTCCGAAGTTTCCGCAGATTCTTTTCTAGTAGTGACCGGAGTAGGAAATCCTGAATTCGTTCGTAAGACTGCGGTTTCTCTTTTGCCGGGAAAAAAGATCGAAACCAAATTTTTCCCGGATCATCATCATTATTCTCAAGAAGAGATGATCTCTTTATTATCCGATATAAAGCCGAATCAAGGTTTGGTGACTACGGGCAAAGACTGGATCAAATGGAAAGAGTTTCCTTCGTTTTTGGAAAAAATCAAGGAATTGAATGTTTCTTTATTTTTAATTTCCCTGGAAGTGGAGATGGAAGAAAAGGAACGGTTTAGGATCCTATTGGAATCCCTCTTTTCCAATTACGAAGCAAAAATCTCTCGGGGCGAAAATCGTCTCTGAGATTCTGAGGAAGTAGACTCGGTTCGGACAATGCTTCTCTCACTATGATTTCCGCACTCAATAGAGAATGGGTCAATCCTCTGGAACCGAGTCCGCCCAAGACATAAACATTATTATGGTATTTGATCTTAGGGGATTTTCTGATATGAGACTCTCCTTTTTTATAAGGATTCTCTTTTTGGAATATTTCCGCATCCGGTAGGTTTCCCAGAACAGGTCTTCTGTCTTGGGTTTGTGATCGAAAACTAACTCTTGTTTGTAATGCTTCCGGCGAGGAAAGAAGTTTATCCCAATAGGCGTTTGATTCCGGGAATACCGATTTTGCGGATCGAATCATGTCGACGGATTCGGAAACTCTAGGTTCTTCTTCCCATTTGAATTCGTCGAAGCTGGCTCCTAACACGGAACCGTATCCTAAATCTTCGGTGATATAGTTTCCGAATAATACGGAATGATCTAAAGGAATCAGTAAATCGTCTTTAGGTAATCGTACAATCTGTCCTCTTACTTTTCTTAAAGTCATCCATTTCGTGCGATGATCTTCCGAGATTTCGTTGGAGTTGCATAAAAACAGAAATTGGGAACGGTATTTTTTTTGTTCCGTTTCCATCTCGATGGGAGAGCCGTCTTCCCATCGGATGAATTCTTCCGAAGTATGGATTGTTAAATGGTCTTCTGCGAGTCTGCAGATCGTTTCCGTGAACAAAGGAGGGGAAACCGTTTTTCCGTTTTTGAAGAAAACAGATTCCTTGTCTTGAGAAAAAGAGGTTTGTTTTTTGATTTCAGCTTCCGTTTCAGGGACATTGTGTGTGGACAAAGCGGTATGATATCTGTCCTTATCCGTTTCCGTTTGTGTTAGGAAATGGATTCCTTCTTTTGAGAAATGATCCACCTTCCGATCCGTACGAATTGAACGAAAAGATTCCCGGATTCGATTCCATTCTTCGTTCAGAAATCGAAACGCAAAAAGAGAAAACTCACTTTCGGATGTTTTATGTTTGGTGAGAAAAGGATAAATCAATCCTACGGGATTACCGCTTGCTCCTTCCGCCAAGTTCTGTCTTTTTTCGAGTAGAAGGGTTTTGATTTTTCTTTTGGCAAGAGAATAAGCGACGGAAGCACCTGCGATTCCTCCTCCAATCACTACCGCTTCGTAAACTTCAGTTTGTGCGTGTGAATCGGCCAACTAACATCTCTCTTTTTTTCCCGAAACCTTTTCTTTTTTCCACGGAAAACCCCAGGTTTTGCAGGGATCTTCTTACGAAACCTGCCGCGGTGAATGTAGAAAAGCTGGAACCTTGTTTTGATTTTTCTGCGACTGCGGAGAGTATTTCCTCGGACCACATTTGAGGATTTTTAGAGGGAGCAAATCCGTCCAGATACCAAGAATCGATAGATACATCCCAAATTTTGAGAACTTCGGAAACATCTCCCAAATACAGTTTTAAGGTGAATGTGGATGTTCCGCTGGGATGAGGAACGATCCATTCCCAAGGATCTTGCGGTATAGGTTTCCTTGCCATATAATTTAGGTAGGATTGCAGAATCGAAGTTTCCCAAGTGATGAGTTCGGGAAAATGAGTCTGCATCGTTTTAAGTGTTCTCTCTTCTAATGGATGTTTTTCGAGAGTATAAAAGAATAAAGAAGGAGGTTTTTTTTCTTTCCTCCAAAGCTCCAAACTTACGAAATAATTGAGTCCCGTTCCGAATCCTAATTCTCCTATACTGAAAGAGCTTTTTCCGGATGCTTTTAGTTTCTTGGGTATGTCGTTCCCTTCCCAAAAAACATAAACGGTCTCTTCCATTCCCCCTTCTTTGGAAAAATAGACATCGCCAAACTCTTTTGAGACGGGAACGTCGGATTCGAAAATAACTTCTGTCAATGTCCGAAATTTCCAGATTGAAAGTCAGTGAATGCCTGCATGATTTCTTCTTTCGTATTCATGACAAAGGGGCCGTATTGTACGATCGGTTCCCGAATCGGCTCACCTAATACTAATATACCTTCGGCGGGAGAATTCGTTTTGTTCTCGATCACTATCTCTTCTCCCGATCCGAAAACTCCCAGAAAACCTGTAGGCAAGGATTCGTTCTCAATTTCTATATTCCCTTCCGCTACATGCACAAATCCGTTCCATTGGGAAGAAACCGGAATCTTTAAACTACCGTTAGGTTTGATGTACCAATGAGAGTAGAGAAGAGGTGTTTTTGATTTGGCAGGGCCTTGTATTCCTGAAATTTCTCCCGCTAATATATCGATATGCCCATCTTCCGATTCGAGTCTTTTCCAGTCTTTTCTGGAGACGTCGAAATAACCAGGTTCGATCATTTTTAAGCCTGATGGAAGGTTGACCCATAATTGGTATCCTCTCATCATCCCGTTCTCTTGTTTGGGCATTTCGCTGTGAACGATCCCTCTTCCGGCAGTCATCCATTGAACTCCCCCTTTTTCGAGTATTCCTCGATTGCCTTTGGAATCGTTGTGTTCCATGATTCCTTCTAAAAGGTAAGTAACCGTTTCGAAACCTCTGTGGGGATGATTGGGAAAACCTGCCAGATAATCGTCCGGGGAATCGCTTTTGAATTCATCCAACATAAGGAACGGATCCAAATTGGGTATATCTTCCGTGCCGATCATTCTGCGGAGTTTGACTCCGGCGCCGTCTGTGGCTGCGATTCCGCTGGTTTTGTAGGATATTTTTCTTCGGCCCATAGTAAGGATTAGACTAGGGGAGTTTTGGCTATGGCTAGTCTTATTTGGAGAGGGAAATATGGTAGGTACCACATTTTGTTCCTTCTTTTCTGATTGCCAAATACCTCTTTGCAGTCTCTTTTTAATTCATCTTCCGTAGGAGAGGAGTCTTCGGCTCTTTTTGCGATTCGAATGAAACAATGGTTCCGCATACTTTTATCTGTATTCTTAGCGTTCTCTCTTTTGATCGGTGTGGTCTATGCAGTAGGATCCGGCCTTCCCCAAGCGCATACAGTATCCTTATCCACGGAACTTCCGTTAACTCCGGACAAATTGTATCCTAAATTGAGAAACTTCCGCGAATTTCCTTCTTGGCAAAAGAATTTGGAGTCGGTGGAACCTGTCAGTGAGATTTCCTGGAAGGAAAAGGATACGAGCGGAGATACGATCACTTATGCAATCGTTAAGGAAGAACCGAATCGAATGTTCGAAACGAAAATTATGGATGAAGACCTTCCTTTCGGCGGGTCATGGACGTTTGAAATTTCTGAAACGAAAGACGGCAGCCGTTTGACGATCACAGAAAACGGATACGTTTATTCTCCTATCTTTCGATTTGTCGCTCATTATGTGATGGGAAACGATTCCTCTATTAAAACTTATTTAGAATATTTGAATTCTGCTTTGAACCGGGAGAAAGTTTCTAAGTGACAGAGGGATATTCCGGAAAACCTCTAGGTGATAAACTGGGATTGAAGAAGGGAATGCGTGTTCATTTCCTTTCTCTTCCGGAAGAAGTAAAGGAGGATCTTTCCGTTTATTTGGCCGAAGCGGAAGTTTCCAAAACCTTAAAAGGAAAATTCGATTATCTGCATTTATTCACCAAGGAAACGGCAGAGCTGGAAAAGAAATTCCCCGTCCTTGTGGAACATCTTGCGGAGAAAGGAATGATTTGGATTTCCTGGCCGAAAGGTTCTTCCAAGGTGCCTACTGATGTGAATGAGAACCTAGTTCGTGAGATCGGCCTAAAACTAGGGATAGTAGACGTGAAAGTATGCGCTGTTTCTTCCGTTTGGTCCGGTTTAAAGTTTTATAGAAGAAAAATATAATCTTATAAAATGATTGAATCGAATTCCTAAGAGGGTATAGTATTTCGGAAAATGCTAAGGAAGGTTCCGCAATGTTTTACCCCAAACCTCCTCCGTACGACGCTCTCGAATGGGCAAAAAAGTCATTTCAAGATCGGGCAAGATTAGCCTGCCAAGCCTGGGCCGTGCAAGGATACGGTTCTCCTACAGGCGCCTATTTGGTGTATGCATTTAAGGTCGTTTTCTATATTTGGGGCTGGTCCTATTTTTGTTCCTTCACTCCAGGATTAGGAGAATGGGACTCTATTGTTTGGTGGTGGAATCCTATCGCCTTCCAAAAGGCAATCGTCTGGAGTCTTTTTTTCGAAATATTAGGGTTAGGTTGTGGGAGCGGTCCGCTTACCGGGAGATATTTCCCTCCGATCGGAGGGTTTCTGTATTTTTTAAGGCCGGGAACAACCAAACTTCCGTTATTTGAAAATGCTCCTGTCATAGGAAACCGCAACAGAGGTTTCATAGAGATCTGTCTTTACGCAGGTTTACTTGTTTTTCTCGTTTTGGCATTGACACACCCTTCTCCTGGGTTTTGGGAATGGCTTCCTATCGTCATTATCCTTCCTTTGTTAGGTGTTTTGGATAAAACCGTTTTTCTTGCTTCAAGACCCGAACATTATTTGGTGACCATTGTCACATTCGCTTTTGCACCCAATTGGATTGCCGGCGCCATGGCGGTTCAATTGGCTCTTTGGTTGTTTGCAGGATTTTCCAAACTCAACCATCACTTCCCTTACGTAGTCTGCGTGATGGCAAGCAACAGTCCGTTCACTCCTTTTTCCTGGTTTAGAAAGGCGATGTATAAGGATTATCCGAACGATTTGAACCCATCGGCAACCGCAATAGGAAAGGCTCGCATGGGGATTTTATTGGAATTGGGAACTCCTATCGTGCTCACAGCCGGTGTATTATTAGGAAATTATAATATCATCATTGCGGGGCTCGTTTTGATGGTATTTTTACATTCCTACATCACTAGCAACGTTCCTATGGGAGTTCCGATCGAATGGAATTTTATGGTGGTGTATGCGGGGTTCTTTTTGTTCGGAACCAATCCCAATACGATTCCGTTCGATGTAGATTCTTTCCCTGTTCTTTTGTTTTTAATCTTTACCTGTTTGCTCCTTCCTGTTTTGGGGAATTTATATCCGGATCGAATTTCTTTTTTACTTTCGATGAGGTATTATGCGGGGAACTGGGCTTGCAGTGCTTGGTTGTTTCGGGGGAATAGTTCCGAAAAGTTAAATCGACTTACGAAAACTTCCGCAGGTGTTTACGATCAGTTGGATCGCTTTTATGATAGAAAGGCATCCGTGGGACTTTTAAGTAAAGTGATGGCATTTCGTCTTATGCATCTCCATGGAAGAGCATTTCAGAAACTGGTTCCTTTGGCAGTTACTCGTTCGGAAGATTACGAATGGATGGAAGGGGAGTTGATTGCAGGTATGGTCACCGGATGGAATTTCGGAGAAGGTCATCTTCATAACGAACAATTGTTACGTTCCGTACAGCATCAATGTGCTTTCGAGGAAGGTGAATTGGTTTGTATCTTTCTGGAGTCTCAGCCTCTGGGTAAGTCTACACAAGCCTTTCGAATCTTCGATGCGAAAAAAGGACTTATCGCTTCCGGAACTGTGGAAATCGGAGAGTTGCTGAATTTACAGGCTTGGCCTAAAAATTCTTCTGCTTCCTAAACACAATGACTCGCACCAAAGACAGATACGACGTATGTATAATAGGCTCCGGACCGAACGGATTGTCCGCAGCCTCTCTTTTGGCGCAGTCAGGGCTGTCCATTCTTGTTTTAGAAGCTAAATCGAAATTAGGCGGAGGAATGAGGACGGAAGAACTTACTCTTCCCGGTTTTCTGCATGATGTATGTTCCGGCGCCCATCCTATGGGAATTTTATCTCCTTTTTTCAAAACACTTCCTCTGGAGAAGTTCGGATTGAAATGGAAAGAGCCGCCAATCTCCGTTGCTCATCCGTTGGATGAGGAACCTTCCGTTCTTTTGACTCAGTCAATCGAAGAGACTGCGGAAGGATTAGGAATTGACGGCTCTTCTTATCAAAAGTTGATATCTCCTTTTGTGAACAACTCTCCTCATTTTTGGGAAGATGTTCTGGCCCCCATTCATATTCCCAAAGATCCTTTTTCGTTTGTTCGTTTCGGGTTAACCGGGATTCGATCAGCGAAAGGGCTTGCAGGAAGCAGATTCAAAGAAAAAAGAGCCAAAGCATTGTTTGCCGGCCTAGCCTCTCATTCCATCCTTCCACTGGAGTCTCCTCTTACCGCTGCACTCGGGCTTGTATTTGCGGTTTCTGCACATCAGAAGTCTTGGCCGGTAGTAGAAGGAGGCTCCGAAAATTTAGCAAAGGCTTTGGTCGCCTATTTAAATACGATGGGTGTTGAATTTCAAACGAATACGCGAATCACTTCGATCGCAGAACTTCCGCAAACGAAAGTGGTAATTTTTGATACAGATCCTTTGCAATTGGCTTCTCTTACGGAATCTCATTTGCCAGGTTTGTATAGAAAGAGGCTGGAACGTTTTCGATTCGGGCCGGGAGTCTTTAAGATGGATTGGGCTTTGGATCGTGCCATTCCTTGGAAAGATCCTAAATGTTTATCTGCTTCCACGATCCATCTGGGAGGCACGATGGAAGAGATTGCAAAGGCGGAGGCGGATGTTTGGAAAGGGAAACATCCCGATAGACCTTATGTATTGCTTGTGCAGCAAAGTTTGTTTGATCCTTCCAGGGCGCCAAACGGAAAACATACGGGATATGCATACTGCCATGTCCCTAACGGTTCCCGGATCGATCTAACGGAAGTGATCGAAAAACAAATCGAACGATTTGCACCAGGGTTTTCCAAAACCATTTTGGCAAGACATAGTATGTATACGGCAGACTTTGAAAGATATAATCCGAATTATGTGGGAGGTGCGATTACGGGAGGAGCTGCCGATTTGACTCAGGCATTTTTTAGACCTGTGGCTCGCCTGAATCCTTATTCCACACCGAATCCTCATCTCTATATTTGTTCCGCTTCCACTCCTCCAGGGGGAGGGGTGCATGGGATGTGCGGATTTTATGCGGCGAAAACGGTTTTGAAAAGAATCGATAAACTGAAGTCTCTTAAATTTACCTGAATACGTATGGCATTCTTCCTTAGTCCGTAGTCGAATGTTTTGTGGTACCTGCCGCAAAACTTGGAATCTATGGATTCACCGAATGTAGGAACTACTACACTTCACCCTCTAAAAATTATGTCTCATAAAAAAGACTGTACAAAATAAGGCCTAATCATAAATTTTCAACAAATCCGGGGGATTTAGGGAGTATTCAGGATGGATTTTGTCAAAATCCGAGGCAAAGATCTGCAAGATTGCATCATGCAAATGAAAATGAAGTATGGGCCGGAGGCTCATATCTATGACCAACGTGTCACTACGGAAGGCGGTTTGTTCGGAACCGGACTTCTGGCCAGCAAGATGTATGAAATCGATGTAGGCATCCCCGAAAAACAAAACTCCAAAGATCGAATTGAGAAAAAACTCAAAGACCTGAAAGAACTCATCAAACAAAAACAAAAAACAGAAGTTACGGCTGTTTCTTCCGAGAAAAAACCGGTGCGCACGATTGAAACCGTTCGTCCTTTCTCGGAAAGAAGAAAACGAATTTCAGAAAGAAAGGAAGTAACTGCCACTTTGGATCGTGATTCTTTCGAATCCTACGAATCCGAACTGCAACCTTATGAGCCTTATGAAACTCCAAGAGAAGAACCGATCGGAATTTCCTTAGGAAATGTTCCTGAAATCCACGAAAAACCCCCGATTTTCAAAGAAATTCCTTCCGTTCCCAAAAGATCACCTAATATCGATAAATTGATGGGACGATTGAAACAGGAAGGAATGAGTGACTCCTATGTAGAAGAAATCACTTCCCTTTTGGAAACCCATCTGTCTTCCGTAGACGCTTCCAAATACGGAACTGTTTGCGAAAAAGCAGCTTCTCTTTTGGAAGATCGCATTTCCATAGATTCAGATCTTTTCAGCGGAACCCCCCGAGGAAAAAGAAAAGTCATCTTCTTTGTAGGACCCACAGGCGCAGGAAAAACGACTTCGATCGCAAAATTGGCAGCTAAGTATTCTCTTCATATGGGGAAAAAAGTTTCCCTATACACAACAGATAACTACCGTATTGCGGCAATCGACCAGTTGAAGTTTTATGCGGATGCGATGGGTATGCCTTTTTATGCAGCCAAAGATGTGAGAAAATTGAAAGAGGCGGTTGCCCGTGACGGATCCGAACTCATTCTGGTAGACACTGCGGGATACTCCCATAAAAACTTAGATAATATCCTGAAATTAAAGGAATTTTACCAAGCCTTCGGTGAGAAAGATTACCTGGAAAACATCTTGGTTCTTTCCGGAACCGTATCTCCCCAGAATGCGTTGTCTGTTGCGAAAGCTTACGAGCAGATCGGATACAAAAGAATTTTATTAACTAAGCTGGATGAAGCAGAATTTTTAGGTTCTATGATTGAATTAGCCGATACTATTCATAGGGAATTCGCATTCTTAAGCGTTGGGCAGGATGTTCCTTTCGATATATTAAATGCATCGAAAAAACTTCTTGCAGAGTGTGTGATTTACCCTGAAAAATTGAAAGGGATAGCGGGCGAGGTCTTCGACAAGACTTGATCGGTTTAGCTATCCCTGTGTGACTGGGGAATGGCTAAACAATGGACCAAGCGGCAAATCTAAGAAAGCTAACAGAAAGTAATACTGGTTTAAAATTAGTTCCCTCTTCTGAGGCTCAGAAAAAGACAAAGATCATTGCTGTAGCCTCCGGAAAAGGCGGGGTAGGGAAGAGCACTGTTTCCGTAAACCTTGCCATCGCCATCGCTAAAACCGGCCTAAAGGTTTTGATCTTCGACGGGGACTTGGGTCTTGCCAACGTAAACGTCCTTCTGGGAATCATTCCCAAATACAATCTTTATCATGTAGTCAAAGGACATAAGTCCTTAAAAGATATCATCATATCTACTCCCGAAGGAGTGGATATCATTGCAGGTGCGTCCGGATATTCCCAGCTGGCGAACCTGAATGAAACCCAAAGAAATAATCTCATCAAAGGTTTTGCCGATCTAGATCGTTACGACATTATGATCATCGATACGGGTGCCGGAATCTCCGCCAATGTCATCGGCTTAGTTATGCCTGCGGACGAAGTTGTGGTAGTTACCACACCGGAGCCGACTTCCATCACCGACTCCTACGGTCTTATCAAATCCATCGTTTCCCAATCCAAAGATAAAAACTTGAAGATCATTGTGAATCGTGTGCGAAGCGCGATCGAAGGAAAAAAAGTGGCGGACCGAGTCATCGATATCTCCGGCCAATTTTTGGAAGTGCAAGTAGAGAACTTGGGATTTATCTTCCAAGACGAAGAAGTGGAAAAATCCATTCGAGAACAAAAGCCTTTCATTCTCAATGCTTCTCGATCGAAAGCGGCCGCTTGTTTGACTCGAATCACTCACACTCTTCTCCAAACGGAAGGAAGTTTTTCCGATGACGAAGGTCTTACCGGGTTCTTTAAAAAATTCTTCAGCTTTGTGGACTTCAAAGAGAAAGAATTGGAAAAACAAATGGAAGAAGAAGGTTAAATCCCTTGCAGTTAGGATTCCTTGTCGGATTTGCAATCCTCGGTACTCTCATCAGCACCGTCTGCGGCTTTTTAGTCGGAAATAGAATCACATACATATTGTTTGTCTCCGCTATCTCTACTCTTGCTTTTGGCGGTTTGGGATTCGGTGTTTATACCGTTCTAGAAAAAAAAGTCCCTGAGTTTTTGGAATTTTTACAAGGAATTTCACTCGGTGGATTCGGGTCCTCCGAAGGGGATTATGAAGGAGAAGAAGGTGGTTCTTTTGCTTCAGGTTCCGAATCGGGTTCTGTATCCGGAGATGACTTCGGAGTTCAGACTGCCGCAGGAGATCCTGCGATGGATGCCAAACTAGCAATGGCAAAATCGGGTAAATTCGGAGATCATATCATAGTTGATAAAATTGCCATCAAAAATGAGCCTAAATTGATGGCAGAAGCCATCCGAACCATGTTGGCTAAGGACGATCCCCAAGAAGGATAAAAATTTATCCATTTTATAGGACATAAGAAAAAAATTGCTCTTGTAATTTTCGTTTCTATACGATTTTTTCTATAAAGTAAAGAGTTTCCGGGTACCCGGCCAATTATGTCCAGATTGCTAGACAAATACAATCAATTCGACGAGACAGATCTCTGGAAACAGTATCGAGTCAGCAAAAATGCCGAAATCCGAAGTTACCTTGTCGAAAAATACTCTCCTTTAGTAAAACACGTAGCCGGTAGAATTGCGATCGGTATGCCTCAAAATGTTGAATTTGAGGATTTGGTAAGTTATGGCGTTTTCGGTCTGTTAGACGCTATTGAAAAATTCGATCCTTCCCGCGAAATTAAATTCAAAACCTATGCGATGACCCGTATCCGAGGTTCCATCTTCGACGAACTTCGATCAGTCGATTGGATCCCTAGATCCATCCGCCAAAAAGCGAAACAATTGGAATCCATCATTGCCATGTTGGAAAATAAAGAAGGTAAAAAAGTCGAAGACGAAGAGATCGCAAAAGAGCTCGGAGTTTCGATGGAAGAATACAATTCCCTTCTTTCTAAACTTTCAGGAACCTCTCTGGTTTCTCTCAATGATATTTGGTTCTTAGGAGATGAGAACGATGAAGTTTCTTTTATGGAAACTTTGGAATCTCCGATGAATATGAACCCGGACAATATCATCGAAAAAGAAGAAATCAAAAACGTGATCGTAGATGCCATCAAAGGCCTTCCTGAAAAAGAAAAAAAAGTAATCGTGCTTTATTATTATGAAGATCTCACCTTAAAAGAGATAGGCGAGGTGCTGGAAGTTACTGAATCCCGCATTTCACAACTCCATACGAAGGCGGTCGCAAGGCTCAGAAGTAAACTTTCCAAAGTTAAGTCCGCCATCCAAAAACGGTAATCCTACATGTCTCTTACTGAGTTTCTCACACAGGAACTGGGAGAGTTCGAAAGAAAAGAAAAAGAACAAGTCGAAGTCATCGCCGACTCGATTGAAGAATGTTTGGCTCTTGCCAGCGCTCATTTCGGTAAAAAAATCCATGAGTTGGATTATGTAGTCCTCAAAAGAGGCAAAAAAAGATTATTCTTTTCAGAACCATTCCATATCCGAGCTTCCATCATCCCGGAAGATTTGATCTTAGAAGAATTGAGTGCCCTCGATGAACGCCTCACAGGCGGTAGCGGGAAACTGGTATCCAAAGATTTGAAAGATCTAGTGGCTCCTAAAAACAAAGACGGTCGTCTTTCCGTTAAAATTTACAAAACGGGTGTTTTCCTTACGGTATATCCTCCATTAGGTGAAGGGAATCCCGTCAGTTTGGCAGATGTTTCCAAAAGACTTTCTTTCAGAGGCGTTGCGGGAGTAGATCAAAATCTTCTAGGTAAAATCATCAAAGAAGCGAAAGCGCAGCCTGTTTTAATCTCCAATCAAAAACCGAAACAAGGAAACGATTCCAGTTGTCATATAGAGATCGGAAGCGATCAAATGGAAGCTTTCGTCACGATTTTCCCGGCAAGACCGGGAGGAAGGGACTTGGAAGTGAACGACATTGTCGTTTCTCTCAAAAATATGGGAATCGCTTACGGGCTGAAAGAAGATGAAATTAAGAAGGCGTTAGACGAGGACAAAACAAACGTTCAATTCGTTGGTGCCGAAGGCGATTATCCTGTGAACGGAAAAAATGCGGAGATCCGTTATTACGTTCGCACGGAAAAGAAAATCAATTTTAAAGAAGATCAATCGGGAAGAGTCGACTACAAAGATTTAGATATGATCGAAAACGTAGTCGTAGGTCAGCTTCTCGCAGAAAAGATTCCCGCAGAGAAAGGCAAGCTAGGAAGAAATTTATTCGGAATGGTTCTTCCTGCCAAAGACGGCTCCGATACGGAACTCAAACAAGGAAAAGGAACCATTCTCTCTGAAGATAAAATGAGACTCACTGCGGAAGTGAACGGACAAGTTCTCTATGCGGCAGGAAGACTTTCCGTAGAAACGGTTTATCGTATCAACGGAGATGTAGGAGTTCGTACAGGAAATGTGACTTTCCTAGGTTCCATCATCATTACCGGAAACGTGGAAGATAATTATTCTGTGAAGGCTGCGGGCAATATCGAAATTTACGGAACCGTACAAAAGGCTGTGGTGGAAGCCGATGGTGATATCATCGTAAGACAAGGTGTGACCGGAAGGGAAGAAGCAAGGATCGAATCCACAGGAGGGAACATCGTTGCTAAGTTCATTCAGAACGCCACAGTCATCACAGAGAAAGACATCATCGTGCAAGAAGGGATTTTGCATTCTCATTTGATGGCTGGTGGAAAGATCAGCTGCAAAGGAAAAAGAGGACAGATTGTGGGAGGAACCATCCAAGCTGCCCAATTGATTTCCGCCAAAGTTCTCGGTTCGCAAGCCAACCCTCAAACCGATTTGATCGTAGGTAACAATCCTAAAATCCTAAAACAGATCAGCGAATACGAAGAGAAGAAAAACGAAAACCAGGAAAAGCTGGATCAGTTGACTAAAACGATGAGAACGTTGAAGGCAAGAAAAGAGGCGGATCCTGCCAGCTTCTCTCCTGAAAACGAAGCTCATCTTCAGAAATTGGTAGCAGGGACCAAAAAACTGGAAAAACGAATCGCAGAATACGACAAAGAAATACAGACCCTCATCGCTTATATGGACGAACAAGCTGCCAGTGGTCGTGTTTCCGTGGAAAAAACGATATTCCCCGGTGTAACCATCCGCATTCGAAATGCCGATTTTAAACTGCGCCACGAAACTAAGGCAAAAACTTTTTTCGAGGAAGACGGGCAGGTGCGCAGCACGAATTACGAAGATCCGGACGAAGATAAAAATGACTGGAGAAAAAAACGAGGTCGTGGTAAAACTAAGAATCAGTAGGGGAGCCGACCATGATTCTGAACGAAACATTTGCAAGCAACACCCACCACTTCGAAATCGCAAAGCGAGCTCAAGTGGAGACACCCTTTACTCATCAGAACCAGGTAGTGGAACTGCAAAAAGCGGCCATCACCAGCCAAGTTAGGGCGCAAACGGTTCCTGAATCCAAACCTTCCGCCTCCGGGACGGGTCTAAAACCAAAACAAGAAAAAGAAGAATTGGTTTCTTACTCTAGGAAAGGCGTGGAAAAATCATACGCATCGGAAAACAAGGGTTCCTTTTTCGATTCAAAAGCATAACTTCATTTAGCTTCCGGAATGTTGTTGGAAATGTTCCACTGGAGACAAAAAAATGGAGCTTTTTTCTTTAGTTCTCATCAACTTTTTGTTCGGTGCCGTGATGTATGTCTTGGTTTCCGCAAAAGTGCAAAAAGCAGTATCAGAATATTATGATAAAAAATTAAATCGCGCCATCGATATGGCGACGGCAGAGACGATCAAGGAATTGGATGCAACTGTAGGAGTCATCGAATCCCGATTGGCAGCGCTTCGCAACATGATCGAAAAAGCGGAACTCATCGCAAAGGAATTCAAACATTATCAAAATTCCCGTGCTGACGAAAAACTTTTCACCAAACAAGAAGTAAACGAAAGTCATTCTTATGCGGAGATGGGTCTTTCTTTGGAAAAGGAACTTTCCCAAGCGAAAGAAACCGTAAAGGAAGAAACACAAGAAGCGGCTTCTTTGCTGAAAGAACAAAGAACGGGCATCGGACAGGTGTATCAGGCGAATCAATTCCGCAGTTTGGATTCCGCTTTGACTACGGAAGGAACCGTGAACCAAGTGTTCGGTAAATTAGGAAAGGCAGTGAAAGGTATTTTCGGTATGGATGGAATGATGACTCCTTCCGACGAAGCGATCGGAGGAGTGGAACTTCCCGTTTATAAACCTAAAACGGATTATACGGTAGGAGGAGATCCTTTCTCTGAAGAAAAATCCCATTCTACGATCATTCGAGATGAAAATACGGATGGTAAAACCAGAAGGGAATTTCTCACTCAAGTTTCCTATGCGAATGATCCTGCGTATGCGGCACATCAAAAGAATGTTTCTGATCAAATTCATCTTTCACTTGAGTCCGCTTTGGAAGAACTTCCTGCCAGCACAGGGAAAATCGATAAGGTAGTGCATCTTTTGAAAAAAGGATACAAACATGAAGATATCTCTGACGTGATGAATATAGGCATTCATGAAATTCATTTGATAGAAACGATTAGGCTTGATCGATCCAGAAGAATTTAGTATTTTGTATTCATGTCGTCTTCTCCCGTCTTAAATGTCGGGTTTTCCAATGTAGTATTTGCTTCCAAGATTCTGGCGATTTTACAAGCTGAATCTGCGGGAGCAAAACGTTTGCGTACGGATGCAAAAGAAGGTGCAAGGCTGATCGATGCGACCGGCGGTAGAAAAACAAGATCCATTCTCGTTTTAGATTCCGGACACATCGTACTTTCCGCCATTCGCCCGGAAAGTCTCACCAAACGTCTGGAAAACGGAGACAATAGTTTCGGAAAAGAAGAGGAGGACGAGGAAGTATGACCCTCTCTCCCGTTCCGAATCTATATATCATTTCTTCCGTAGCGGGCGGAGGAAAATCGACGATCATCAGCCAAATTCTGAAAGATCATCCTGATTTTTATTTTTCAGTTTCCTGCACCACTAGAGATCCTCGTCCGGGAGATACTGTCGGAAAATCGTATCATTTCCTAACCGTGGAAGAATTCAAAAAAAGAATCGAAGAAGATGATTTTTACGAATGGGCTTTGGTGCATGGAAACTATTACGGAACTCCTAAATCCCCCATTCTTTCCGCATTGGAGCAGAACAAAGTCGTTCTTTTGGATATCGACGTGCAGGGAGCCAGAATCGTAAAAAAGCTTCGTCCCGAGTCCGTCAGTATTTTCATTCAGCCTCCTAGTCAGGAGATTTGGATCGAAAGATTGATCAAAAGAGGAACCGATTCGAAACAAAGCATAGAAAAAAGAATCGAAAACGGTTTAAGTGAACTGGAAGAAGCACCTAGCTTTGATTATGTTATCGTGAACGACGAACTCACCAAAGCGATTAAAGAAGTGAAAGCCGTGATTTATTCCGATTTCGGTTCGTTGTCTTCATCGTCCAAAGATTTACCGTAACCAGGCACGTTTCTAGCGCTGGCATCCAGCCATTTATTCGAAATCACGGATCTTCTTTCCGCAGGAAATAACGTAAGAAGGTAGGTGGTGATCGTAGGTCTTCCTTCCTCTTCCGCATCTTTGTCCATCTGTTCGAAAACTTCTATGATATCGTAATCCGGCCAGTTGATGAGCATGTCTCTTGCCGATTCAGGAGGCATGTTCGCAACCTTGTTTGCGAGCACTTTTACTTTTTCCGCTCTTGCAGATTCCCGTTTGGCTTTTTCCGCCATTTCTTTTTCTTTTCTTTGGATTCCTTCCTTTAATTCTTCCAACCTTTCCTTATCGGTTGCTAACGAGGATTTTGCGGATTCCAATTCGAGCTTTAGTTTTTCCAATTCCTCTTTGTCCGCCACCAAACGTTCCTTTGCTTTTTCCATTTCCAGTTTCTCCAGTTCCGTAGGAGAAAGAAGGTCTTGGTTCACGAAGCCAGGTTGTCTTTTGAGAAAAGAGAAATAATCTTCCGCATTGATGACTTGAAAATAATCGAAGATGAAAAAACCGATTGCGATCAAAAAGAAAATCAATAAAATCAAAAAGAAGGATCTAGTTTTATCGGTAACGCTTGCCATTGGTTATTTACCTTGTCCCATATAATATTTTTCGTAAAAGTCTCTTAAGTTTTTAAAATCGCTGGTCAATTCGTCGCCGCCGTCTTCTCTATTCAGAATTTTGAATGTTTTAGGAATTTTTTGAGCCTTAGGTCCTGTCGATTCCAAAGAATCGAAATAGGAATGGGAAGCGAGTATGCTCGCATTGTATTCTTCCATTTCTTTTCGTTCCGCTCTGTTTCTCTTTTTTTTCCATTCATTGAACCTGTTTTCTTTCAGAACTTCTATGACTTTTTTGTCTTTTCTTGCGACTAACACATCTTGACGAACTAAGTTTACTTCTTCGTTCTTTCTCTCTATACTGTGCCCGAGTTCTTCGTTTTGTTTCATCAAACCTTGGATATATCTTTCGATGGAAAGATAATCGGAAAGGCTAGTTCCTACCTTGGCACTGGATTCGATCTCTTGATAGGATCTTGCGATTTCTTTTTCGTTAAATTCACGTTCAGCGAAGAGGGAATTCAGCTCCGAAACGACTATGGAAAGTCTTTTGATCTCTTCCTCTTCCCGCCATTCCCGAAGTTTTAAAACAGTTTCTAAGCTGAATCGAAATCGTTTCACTACCGTCTATTTCTCTCTTTTGGAATTTTTTTTGTACTCTTTTTTAGTCGGATTAGTAAAAAAATGACCAGAGATGAAAAACTTCCGCATCATTAGCAAGGAATCGCCGTTTCGATTTTGGATCCTTTGTTTCTGGTTTTCACTGACCGGTTTATCCGCCTCTCCTTCCGAAATCGTGGAAAAGAGCGGGGGAGATCCCGTACATCTGGAAGGGAAATGGGAGTTTTATCCGAATCGTTTTTTACAGCCGGGAGAAACCCACTCAATCGAACCTGTTTTTTTAGAGGTTCCTGGAATTTGGAACTCAGAATTCGGAGGAGCGGAAGGTTATGGAACCTACAGACTCGTATTAGTTGCACCTAAGGATATTTGGGAAAAGAAAACCCCTTACGGAATCCGCATCCCTGACATGGCAACTTCCTTCCGTTTTTACTGGAACGGGGCATTGGCCGCAGAATCGGGTCGACCTTCTTCAGAGAAGGAACTTTCTATTCCTTCCTATCGATTTCGCACTGTCCCCATTTTTTGGAAAGAGGGTAAGAACGAAATCCTATTCCATGTTTCTAATTTTCATCATGCGAAAGGGGGGATGTGGGAACCTCCTCTTTTCGGAGAATGGGAAAAACTGAATGCGGAGTTGGATCGAAATTTGGCGTCTTCTCTTTTTCTTGCAGGAGCCGTATTCATCATTGCTTTGTATCATTTCGGACTTTTTTACTGGAGGAGGGAAGACAAAGGTAACTTTTTGTTCGGTCTGGCTGCGTTTATATTAAGCATTCGGACATTGTTTACGGGAGATCGATTCGGTTTCAATGAAGTTGAGCCTTGGTTAGGTTGGGGTTTCTGTCTTCGAGTCGAATATTTGACTTTTTATCTTTCCCCTTATCTCTTTTTCGCATTTTTCAAAGAGTTTTATCCTTATTATTATCCTAAGTGGATGAAGTGGACCTTTCTTCTACCTACTTTGTTTTTTATAAGCCTACTTATTTTCGTAAATCCTGAGACCTTCACTTCGTTAAACGCTTATTTTAATGTGGTTTTATTTTTCGGGATCGGTTTCGTTCTGCAGGGAATTTTGCGTGCGGTTTGGGACAAAAGAGAAGGTAGTTTTTTGTTCGCCCTTGGTCTTTTGTGTATGGCTTTTGCCGCTTTGATCGATGTCCTCAACGCCTATCAAATATTATTCTCCATCGAAGCGGTTCCGATCGGAATCTTTCTTTTTATACTTTTACAGTCTTTGACTTTGTCCCGCAGATTCAGCAAAGCTTTTTCCGACGTAGAATCTTTATCGAAAAGATTGATGGTTTTGGATAAATTAAAGGACGAGTTTTTGGCGAATACTTCCCATGAATTGAAAACTCCTTTGAACGGTATCATAGGGATCGCCGAATCCATGTTTGATGGAATTGGCGGCAGTTTGAATTTCGAACAGAGACAAAATTTAGGAATGATCATAGGATCAGGGAAACGTCTTTCTTCTTTAGTCGACGATATCTTGGATTTTTCCAAAATGAAAAATAGAGATTTGGATCTGGATCTAAAATCCGTAGATATGCATCAAATCTCCGATTTCGTTCTGGTAGTATCTAGGCCTTTATATACCACGAAAAGTCTTCAGGTAAGAAATCAAATCCCTTTGGATTTTCCTCCCGTTTTGGGAGATGAAGCAAGAATCCAGCAGATACTTTTTAATCTGATTGGGAATGCCATTAAGTTTACGGAAAAAGGAAAAATCGAATTGAGTGCGGTGGTGCAGGATAAAACCGCTAAATTCTCAGTTTCCGACACTGGGTTAGGAATTCCCAAAGATAAGTTCCACGATATATTCCAATCTTTCGAGCAGGTGGATTCTTCCACCACACGTCAGTTTGGTGGAACAGGACTCGGTCTTGCCATCACGAAAAGGCTTGTGGAATTGCACGGCGGTTCCATCTGGGTGGAGTCCGTACTCGGGGAAGGTTCCGTGTTTTATTTCACTCTTCCTCTGGCCAGAGAAGGGGAGATCCCCTTGGAAAGAGAAAATACGAAAAAACTTTCTCATTGGTTCTTACAAGAAAACCCCGATTTACTCACCCCCATCGAAGACGAAGATTTGGAAGAGATGCGGAAAAATCATGTGAAGGTGCTCATCGTAGATGATGAACCGATCAATCGACAGGTTTTAAAAAACCATCTTCGTTTGATCGGATGTGATGTAACAGAAGCCTCCAACGGAGGAGAAGCGATTCAATTGATCCGAGACGAAGGACCGTTTGAGTTGATGCTTCTGGATATTATGATGCCAGGGATGAGCGGATATGACGTATGTTCCGTGATCCGGGAATCGTACAGTTTGTATCAGTTACCTATCTTGTTTTTGACGGCGAAAAATCAGATCACGGATATTGTCACCGCATTGGAAGCGGGAGGGAACGACTATCTTGTAAAGCCGTTCGATAAACGAGAGTTAATTTCCAGAGCGAAAAATTTAATCACGCTGAAAAAGGCAGTGGAAGAACAGAATAAATTCATCGCCTTTCAGAATGAATTAGGGGTCGCCCGTAAACTGCAAAGTTCGATCCTTCCCGAATCCGCCCCGGAAATGACTGGACTCAAAGCCGATTTTTATTACGAACCTATGGACAGTGTGGGGGGAGATTTTTTTGACTTTCACGAGATATCTCCTACGGAGCTGGGAGTGATGATTGCGGACGTTTCCGGTCATGGAATTCCTGCAGCATTGGTTTCCGCCATGCTGAAAATCGCATTTTCCACACAGGTGAGATTGGCGAAAGAACCTGCCGCTTTATTGTCGCAGATCAATACCACCTTACTTGGGAAAACGAAGGGAGCTTTTCTTACTGCAAGTTACGTATATATCGATTTGGAAAAAAAACAGATGATCCATGCCAGATGCGGTCATTTACCTTTGATCTTGACCCATAAAAACGATGAGTCTTCTTTTCTCAGTTTGCCTCCGGGCAAATTGATCGGTTGGATTCCTGAATTAGATATCAAGGAAGAGGTTTTAAAGATTCGTTCCGGGGATCGTTTGGTTTTATATACGGATGGAATCACGGAAGCATCGAATTCCACAAAAGAAATGTTAGGTCAGGAAAATTGGCAAAATATCGTCGCACAGACGAGATTCGTTTCTTTGTCGGAAGCTAAGTCCAAACTTTTGAATCATATCAAAACGTTTACGGGAAGAAAGTCTCCCGACGACGATGTGACTCTTGTCATTGTAGATATTGAATGATTTAAAAGTCGTCTTCCGATCGGGAAGGTGTGCTGAGGATTTGTGCGAGTTTGTTTACGGACTCGTTATAATTGGACTTCTCTTCGATTCTTTGCACTAGGTAATCATCAATTGCTGATTTTTTATCGATGGCCATATCGATCTTAGGATCGGCTCCTCTCGTATAGGCATTGAGTAAGATGATATCTTCCGAACTTTTGTATTTGGAAATCAATTCGCGAACCAAAGAAGAGTGCATATAATGATCATCACCCACTATCTTTTGCATCAATCTGGATAAGGACGCCGGGACGTCGATCGCAGGATAGTGGCTTCTTTCCGCAAGTTTACGAGTGAGTACGATGTGACCGTCGATGAAACCTCTTACCTTATCGGCGACGATATCGTCCATATCGTCTTCAGCATCCGTTAGTATGGTATAAAAACCTGTAATAGAACCTCCATTATGTGAAGTTCCCGCTCTTTCCACTAGCTTCGCCATTTTTGTGAATACGCTCGATGCGTATCCTTTCGAGACGATCGGTTCTCCTATGGAAAGTTCTCTAAGTGCCTCCGCATAACGTGTCAAAGAGTCCATATAAAGATTCACGGACAAACCTTTGTCTCTAAAGTATTCCGCAGCGGAACAGGCTAAATTGGCACAGCTTACCTGTTCCATTTTCGAGGAATCCGATGTGGATACGAAAACCACGGAACGCAAAAGTGCTTCCTTTCCCAATTCCACATTCAGGAATTCGTTTACCTCTCTTCCCCTTTCCCCGATGAGAGCGACAACGTTTACATCCGCATTCGTATAACGGGCGATCATTCCTAGGAGACTGGATTTACCGACTCCCGAGCCTGAAAAGATCCCCACTCTTTGGCCTCTTCCTACGGTCAACATTCCGTCGATGGCTCTTACTCCAGTTTCTAGAATTTCCGAAATAGGGGGGCGATCGAGAGGATTCAAAAATTTAGGTTCGGAAGCACGTTCTTCTTTTGTGATCAGCAAACCTTTGTTATCAATCGGTTTTCCCAATCCGTTCAAAACTCTTCCTAAAAGTTCGTCACCGGCATTGAGCATAATCTTTCTGCCGGAAGAAAAAACAAAAGCATGAGGAAATATTTCTTGTGTGTCACCTAAAGGCATTAAGGTGTAGAGATGGTCTTTGAAGCCGACCAAAACACACGCCAAATAACCTTTGTCACTGCCTCTTTCTACTTCTAAGATCTCACCGATTTTGGAATCGGGAGGACCTTGTGAATAAATGACGTTGCCCACGACCGAAACGACGACACCGCTCTTGCGAATCGGTTCGATTTTTTCGACGACATTCAAGTATTTCGAAATGGCGTCTATGTGTTCGGTGAACTTTTTTTCGATCATGGCCGGATAAGTAAATTACAGAATGTGACATAATAAAAGCAAGCGATTTGGTAAATGGCAAAAAAGTGAAAAGAAATGTAAAAAATTTCCTCAAAAAGGAAAAGAACTCCCCTCCCACGGGAAGATCCTGTAGAAGGGAGCCATTGGGTGGCGGGCGGAAAGCCCCACCCAATGAGGGTGGGGACCTAAAGATTCACACCCCCTACCGGCACACCTCAATTTCGTCCAATTTGCTGATCATTTTAGGCTCAGATAATTTTTTTCCCAACTTGATTTTGTAAGGTTTGTCTCCCTCTACAAAAGATTCCGCATACGCATTTTTTCCGTAAGTAGTGGATGGAGTGAAACAATTCGGAAATGATTTTGCCTCCGTAAGTTTACCTTTCGCCAAAGCCAAAACTTTGTCAGGCGTTCTCACATAAAGAGTCTCGCTATCTTTGGCCCATCTCATTCCGTACATCGGCAATGCTGTCCAGAAGCTGAGAGGATAACTTGCCACTAACCCGGATTTCGTATTTAAAATACGAAGTTCAAATTCAGAAAATTCCCAATTTGTATTCGTATTGGCAGTGATGAGTGCTACAGATTCTGCGTTAGGCGAAGGAGCGATTTGAAATAAAATCAGATTTTCTGGTGCTGCAGGATAAGAATAAGCAGCTTGGGATTTAGGATAGATGGAAAGTCTTTGTTCCAAAGTTCCGTATTGGTCGTTTTTACCATGAAGCACGAATAGGGTTCCACTTTCGTTATGATAAAATGCAGACTCAGCCAAAGCCCAAGAAGGAATTTCCCAACTTTGAATTTTGTCGGAAGAAGTTTGTTGGAAACGGACTAGATCGATCTTAGTTCTATAATTTCTTTTATCTGTAGTTCCATTGAGAGGATTCCAAGAAGACTTTTCTTCATAAAAAACTTCCAAAATCGCAACAGTATTCGGTTGATCGGAGGGAGAGATGTCCGGAGTGAGATTTGTTTCTTTCCAAATCATTTGAGAGCAGTTCCAGAAGGAAAATAAGGGAAAGGCAAAAAGGCAAAGCAGACTTTTTTTCATGCGTATTAGACTAACCCGTTTCAGGTAAGATTGCAAAGAAAAAACTACGTTTATTTCGGTTAAAAAAAAGGGGATTCAAAGAATCCCCTTCTTAAGCGGAACAAAAAACTAGGCTTATTTACCTTTTTTTGCTTTTGCTTTTTCTTTGTTCTTTTGATCGATTTGAGCGCGGTGCTCATCACATAATCTGTACAATTTACCTGTAAGCGGGTTCTTGCGAGAAACTTTAGTTCCGCAAACGATACAAAGACCTTGTGCTCTTCTTCTTTTGTAAAGTTGTTGAACTCTCTCAGCGCCAGAAGCTTTGTATTTGGAAATTTGAATGCGGAAACCTTTAAATAAATAGTTTCCGATTGATTTTTCCGGATCTTTTTTTAGATCATCCGCGATTTTGTCGATTTGTCCTGGGCCTACTTTAAGTGGTTCCATAGCTTTCTTTTCCTTTTTAAAAAATCTAGATTTTATTTGTCAGACAAAGCTTTCTCAAGCTCTAATACAGATTATGTTTGCTTTAGTTAAAATATTTCAACTTTTTTTTTCCTCGAATAACGTTTTTTTGATGTAATGCGGACATTTCAGTATCTATTGCTTGTTTTACTATGTAGAATTGTCAAAAAATTATGTTTCAGATAGTGCTAGTGAAACAATGAATAGGTGTGATGATTATCTTTAATCAAAGTTATTATGATTTAAAACGTCTATTCTGATTGCTTTTGGGAAGCTGGGGCAAACTTCGACGCAAAGTCCGCATCCTGTGCAGCTAGAACTTGAAAAAATAGGCAAATTTCCTCTAAAATTTACAGTTTTTTCAACAGGACAGGCCGAAAAGCAGGCTTCACAAGTTTTGTTGCCTGTTTTCTGATTGATGCAGTGATCATAAATCCCTTTTGCTTTTCCGAATTTAGGTTTTGTTTCGGATACATCATATCCTACTAAAGCATTTTCAGGGCACACTGCAATGCACGGCCAATCAGAACAAAGATGGCAAGATTTTGCGTTAGGATCAAGGAAAGGAAATGTTTTGTTTTCTTTCTCTGGTGTAACAGGGAATAAGGCGGTGTAAGGGCAGGCAAAAACACATTCATTGCAACCGGTACATAAATTGAAAAAATCTTTCGTTGCGCCTGGAGGTAGCGAAAGAGTTTTGAACAATCTGGATTTTCTTTTTGTGACCGCCTTTCTTTTTTTAGGCGGAAGTTTTTCTTTGTTCTTCTTTTTCTTTTCTTGCTTTTTCTCTTCCGACCATACTTCTCGAATCGTTTCCGTCAAATCGTCCGTTTTTTCGAAGGCGAATTGAAAGACGGATTTAAATCCTTCTCGAAATAGGTCTTTTCTTTTCATTTAATTAGGGACTCTTTCTATTTGAGCTCCTAAAGATCTGAGTCTTGTGTCTATCGATTCGAATCCTCGATCGATTTGAACTATATTATGAATTTCGCTTGTTCCTTCCGCGCATAGTGCTGCGATGATCATTGCCATCCCTGCACGAATGTCGGGACTTGCGACTCTTTGTCCGTAGAGGCGGGAAGCCCCGATAACAATTGCTCTATGGGGATCACAAAGAATGATTTGAGCTCCCATCGCAATGATGTTGTCCACGAAGAAAAGTCTGGATTCGAACAACTTTTCATGAATGAGCACGGTTCCTTTGCACTGAGTTGCGGTCACTAAAGCGACAGAAGTCATATCCGCAGGAAATCCAGGCCAAGGCGCATCGTCGATTTTAGGAGTGGCGCCGTGGTAGTCTGGAATGATTTCCAATTTCTGATCGGAAGGAACCAAAATCCCTCCTTCTACGGGGCGCACTTCAATTCCCAATCTGGAATATACCATTCGAATCATTCGAATGTCTTCCGGGTTTACATCACGGATCATGATTTCTCCCCCGGTAACAGCTGCTAAGCTGATAAAAGAGCCTATTTCCAAGTAGTCGGAACCGATTCTGTGAGTCAGGCGGCCGTTCGGAGAAGAGAGTCCGCTGACTCCAATGATTTGAAGGAGGTTCGTTCCGATGCCGGAAATATTGGCTCCCGCTTGATTTAAAAAGCGACAAAGTCCTTGCACATGCGGTTCGCAGGCCGCATTGCGGATGATAGTTGTTCCTTCCGCAAAAACGGCAGCCATCACCGCATTTTCCGTAGCAGTGACGGAAGCTTCGTCCAAAAGAATGTCTTTACCGATCAGTCTGTCTGCTGTGATTTCGTATCCGTCGGGAAATACTTCTATTTTTGCGCCTAGCGCTTCCAATGCGAGAAGATGAGTGTCCATCCTTCTGCGTCCGATCTTGTCTCCTCCCGGTTTGGGGAGAAAAACTCTACCTGTACGGGCTAAGATGGGCCCTGCGAGAGTGACAGCTCCCCTCAGCTGGGAACATAGTTCGTAAGGAAGATCTGATTTTACTTTTGTTTTTTTATGGAAAAGGTACGAGCCATGGGTATCTAATGGAGTTATCTCCACTCCAATATGTTTTAAAACTTCCATGAGCTTTAAAACGTCGGCTATTTGAGGAAGATTTTCCAAAACGACGTCTTCTTCCCAGAGGAGTAGGGCGCCTAAGAGGGGAAGGGCTTCATTTTTATTCCCCTGTGGAACGATTGTTCCGTGGAGAGGGTTTTTTCCGATAATTTTGAAATAGGAAGAGCTCACTTACTTCCATGGAACGTGGGGCAATTGAGAGGAAAAGTAATTTATGGAATTCTTGGCACAAGTTTGGATTTTTCCAAAATTCGACACAATCTATTTTTTTTACCTGTTTTTACTGGGTTTGGCGGCTTTTTGCTATGTTCAGTTTATGAATTTTCTGCAAAGGAAACAATCAAATGTCGTCAATTATTGGCATGATTTTCAGAAATTCGCACTGGCAAGGAAGTGCAACCAGGTAGAAATGAATATTCTCAAATCTTTCTACGACAGTTTAACTCAGGAAGATGTACAACTATACCTTCATCCTGAAAATCGACCTAAGCTGAAAAACGCACTTTACCGCTATTTTATGAAATCTACGGGAAATCCTACGGAAAAAGAAGTAAATTTATTCGATAAATTATTTCGTTCCAGTGCGGATCATAAGAAAGAAATTTCCAGTCTGGACGATATCAGCGTGGGAGAAGTTTCCGCATTGGAAGCCGACGGAAGAGAAGAATTAACCTATGTTATGCAAAAAACGCAGGAAGATCTGCTCTTATCCTCGAAAGCTCTTTCTAAGGATTTTTTTGTCCCTGGAAAAGTCGCTAATTTATACGTATTTAGACCGAGTAGCGGCGGTTATTTGATACACGGAACGATCACTCGATTGAACAACAACGGAGTCGTATTTCACTACGACGGTGTGATCGAAAAAAAAGGGGAAGCCCATCTGATGCTTGTGGCAAAATATTCCCTGACGATTTCCCCTTGGCCTCCCAAAGATCCTGAAAAAGAATCTATCGAGTTGGATCGAAATAAATTGGTTCTATTTGAAGAGAATGTGGACAAACAATTGGAACTTTTGAAAAAAATTTCCAAAGAACAGTCTGCCCATGATGACGATAAATTTAAGTTCCCTGATGTAGCGAAAAGTTTTACTGCGCTTTCGGAAAGAATCTCAGATCGTGGGATTACCTTCGAACTTCCGGATCATATCTCTCCTGAGATTTGGAAAGCTCAAGATCTTTGGGAAGTGCATTTCGGTTTTCCTGGAGGAGCTAATTTCGAATTGAGAGGAAAAATCTTTCCAGTGAAACAAAAAGGGGATTTATTTTTGCTCAGGTTTGTGGATGCTGACGAGGCTTCTAGGAAATCCATCTACGAAGAAATTAAAAAACGAGGAGGAACTCGTGAAATTCTTACATAGTCTTTTTGTTCTTTTTTGTCTGGTTGTCGCATTTCAATGTACTACCACTGCACCGAAACAACCGGAACCTGCAACGGAAACCCCTGTGGAAGAAAAACCTGCAGCAGTAGTCACTCGCAGTCTTCTTCCTACATCCGGATGTTGCGAATTGCATCAGGAATTTATGAATGTTGTTGTTTTAGATCAGGTATGCATCACTGAAAAGGACACCAAACTAAGATTATATACAAAGGAAAGCAAAAAGGTTTGTGTTCTGAAAGAAGGAATGTTGTTCCAAGACGATTTGGGAACTTCTTTTTCTTTTTTGAAATCGGAAGGAGTGGGCCTTTGTCCTAAAAGAACCCAAATGAAACAAAAACCGTTTTTTCTTTATTTCGATCGAATTTCGAATGAAGCGACCACTTTCGATTTAGTGGAAGATAAAAACGCAAAACACGCACATATTCCTTGGAGTTTCTATAAGGTTGACTTAACTTCCTGCCAATGGAAATAATGCAATCGCTGAACACCTAACTTAAGACAGGTTAGGTGCTCTATCGCTATAATCTTTCCGGAAAAGCCCCTTTCGAAGGGGTTTTTGCATTTTTAGGAAGAAGGATCAAATCCACTTTCGGAATTTCTTTCCCTGAGAGATAAGTTTCCCCCAATGCTTCCCAAGATCCTGAAGTGAGAGAAAAGGAAAGGAGATAATTCAAGTTAGGCAAGGTGGGAAGTTGGATGAAAGGAGTCCCTCCATGCAAAATCACGAATTCTTTGTTTTTGTATTTTTTTGCCAAAGCTGCCACTGTCTCAATTTCTTTCTCTGAACTGGAATCGATCAGAACATGTGTAATTTCAGGTTTTGCCAAAAGTTTCGTTAATTGTTTTAGGTTTGTTTGAGAAATTCCTTTTGTTTCCAAAACTTTTCTAAGATGAGGGTTTTTGATCGCAGATACGGAAGATGATTTTTTATTCTCCTTGGGCAGATAAGCGGAAGGAAACGCTCGGATTGAATCCGAATTGATTTGAGAAAGATGTTTGCCGGAAAGGAGAAGTTCTTTCATCTTCAATCTTCTTTCTTCTTCTTTGCCTGCAAGATATTCCTTCAAGTTTTGATTTTCGGAATAAATTTCAGGAGAGATGGAATCGGAAGAATACAAACTCATTTCTAATTTTTTTCGGATCTGTTTTTGAACCGCTTCCTTTAAGATATTTCTTTCCTTACCGGAAGCTTCCTTAGAATGAAAGTCTCCTTTTCTATAAGCATCTAATAGTTGTTCTTTGAAGTTTCTTGCAGTTTCTCCCCAGCTAGTGAGAAGCACTATGTTTGCTCCTGCCTGCAAAGCCAAAACTCCAGGTCTGTCTTTTTCGTAATTTTTGGAAATGGCATGCATCTCCATCGCATCCGTGATGATGATTCCTTGAAATTTCAGTTTTTCTCTCAAAACTCCGTTGAGTATTTTTTTAGAGAGAGTTGCAGGATATTTTTCGTCTATCAAAGGATAGACGATATGAGCGGTCATCACTGCTTCCGCACCAGAATCGATCGCTTTTTTGAATGGAACTAGTTCTAAGGTTTCTAATTCTTCCAAGGTTTTTTTGATGACTGGCAATCCCAAATGACTGTCCACATTCGTATCTCCGTGTCCGGGGAAATGTTTGATGACGGGAAGAGCTCCTCCTTGTCTGGCACCTTGTTCATAAGCAACTGCAACATTGGAAACTCGATTCACATCCGAACCGAAAGAACGTGTATTGATTACAGGGTTGAGTGGATTATTATTGATATCTAATATTGGTGCGAATAAAAAATTGATTCCTAACTGTCTCAATTCGTAGGAAGTCACAAAACCTACTGTCTTTCCCCATTCTTCTTTGCCCGTTTGTCCTACAGCCATGGCGCCGGGGTATTCGGTGATTCCGTCCTTCACTCGGAAAACCCTTCCTCCTTCCTGATCCGTAGAGATAAGAAAAGGGGGAAGTCCTTCCGCAGTAGCCGTCTTTTGTAGGTTAGTTGTAAGAGAGATGATTTCTTCTTTTTTTCCCAGATTTTTGCCGAAAAGAATGATCCCTCCCGGCTTCGTTTTGCGAATCTCTTCCAGGGCGACCGCATCGACCGTTTTGGAGGGAATTGCAATATGGATGGTTTGCCCCACCAATTCTTCCTCAGTCATCCTGTCCGTGATTTCCCAGGATTTATTTTCCAGCCAGGTATCTCTTTCTTCCGCACGAAGTTCCGTAATATAAAAATTGAAAAAGTAGGAGGAACCTATGAATCCCATAACCAGAAAGATGGAAAAGATAAGGCGAAGTAAAATTTGATTCATGTCTCTTCTAAGATCGGTAGTCGGTTCCTAATGACAAGAAAGAAAATTGCTTAGATCGTTCTCTCGTTTTCGTCTAAACTCTCGTGGATGATTTTTATCAAACCTTGGAAGCGAGTCCCGATTTTCGTTCCGTATTCGACCAAAACGGTTTTTTGCCCGTTCCGGATGACTGGTTCGTTCTTATCACAGATATCGTAGGTTCAACGAAAGCGATTGAAAGCGGTAGGTATAAGGATGTGAATACCGCGGGCGGACTCACTGCCATAGCTGTTGCCAATGTTTACGGACATATGGATTTCCCTTTTGTCTTCGGGGGAGATGGAGTCAGTTTTTTACTTCCTATCACTTATTTATTTCCAATACGTTCCGCCATTGCGGATACGATCGGAAAAGTAAGAGCCGGTTTCGATTTGGAAATGAAGGCAGGGATCGTTCCCGTGCAGGAATTATATAAACACGGAGCTAAACTGTATTTGAGTAAATTCGAAGCATCTACTCATTATAACCAATGTTCCATTTACGGAGACGGTTTGAGTCTTGCCGAATCTTGGATCAAATCGGAAGAGGATGAATCGTTTTTAGTTCGGGAAACAGAGAAAATTACGGATGCCGATTTTACAGGATTCACCTGTCGTTGGAAAGATATTCCCAGCGAAAAAGGAGAGGTGATTTCTCTCATCATACGTCCGGAGTCTACGGACTATGAAACTTCCGCCAAATTGATTTCCAGAGTTTTGAATTTCATCCGCACCGAATTCGGAGAAGAAGAGGACTATCATCCCGTTGCCACAAAACAATTATTTCTCGATAACGGTCCCAATCTAAAAAAGGAAGCTTTGGCACATAGCGGAGGCAGAAAAGGGATCGGATATTTATTTCGTTTGATGAAGATTTGGTTCGAAAGAGTTGCGGTAGACTGTTTCATCCGGTTTAAAATTCCTTTCCGATCCTTTCATTATCGATTGGACCGGTTGAAAGAATATCAAGTATTATCTGCTGACTTTAGAAAATACGATGGAACCTTAAAAATGGTCATCAGCGGAACAAAGGAGAACAGACTGGCATTGCGGGAATACTTAGACGATCTTTCGCATCAGGAAAAGATTCTGTACGGGATGCATATCTCCAACCGTTCTCTAATGACTTGTATCTTAAAAGTTGGATCTTCCCAGGAGGTGCATTTTGTGGATGGCGCCGACGGAGGATTTGCATTGGCCGCCAAAGAATTGAAGCAGAAGATGAAACAAAAGATTTAGCTCTTGAATCGTAGACATCGGCCAATTCCTTGGACAAAAGGGGTAATGGAATGATCTATGAAATGACTGCGTTGCAGTTTGCCAAGATGTTAAGGAATTTAAGTGCTTTTTTAGATAAATCGGCTTCAACTGCAGAAGCTAAAAAAATCGATTTTAACTCTCTTCTCTCCGCAAGATTGGCACCAGATCAGTTTGATTTAACAAAACAAATTCAAATCGCATGTGATAATGCGAAAATCGGTGTAGCCCGCCTAACCGGAAAGACTGCTCCGAAACATGAAGATAACGAAAAAACTCTTCCGGAACTTCAGAAACGAATCGGAGAAGTTCTTTCTTATCTTGCCGATTTTTCCGAGCAAGATTTTAAGGATGTGAAAACTCTGCAAATTTCCCTTCCTTGGTGGGAAGGAAAACGTTTGTCAGGTGAGGTATATGCCATTCATCATTTGATTCCTAATTTTTACTTTCATATTACAACTGCTTATTCTATTCTGCGTCATAATCTGATTGATTTAGGCAAAAAGGATTATTTAGGCGTTATGCCTTTTGAATAAACAGATAGTACAATAAAATACCTGTAGGCATTATTACTACAGGTATAAAAACAATAATTTATTTTTAGAGCTGTTCCATCGAACATTTCGTACTCTAAGCCTTGCGGGAAACTACTAGAGTTATATAGTGAATCTTGGTAACCGGCACATATAACGGGTGGTATATGGTTAGGGATATCTAGCAATCTTTGAAAGTCATTGAAAATTAATCCTTTTTGGGGGTTTCTGCTTTACACCCCATCCTCTTTTTTTCCACTGAAGATTAAGTTAAAATCAATTCGGTTGTATTATATGAAAAAGAGCCAATATTTTATTTCCTTATTTCTACTTGCTGCACTTCTTCATTGTCGTGCTGCTAGCGAGGCAGCCGACCAGTTGCTTTTCGGAGCTTCCGAATCCGTGGATAAATCTCCTGCGGGAGTGACTGTGACTTCCACAACGGGAGGATATTCCGTATCCGAAAATCCTGCTTTGGGAACTTTGGAAGTAACCCTGAAATTGGATCGGGAACCAGTGAAGGAAGTGACTCTTCCGATCAGTATCGACAATAAAAACCTTGCTACTGTTTCTCCTAAATCTCTTACTTTTTCAACTTCCGATTGGAACAAACCGCAAAGCATCGTTATTTCCGGAATCAATAACTACCAAGTGGATGGAAATAGGGACACTATTTTAGTCATTGGAAATGCGGTGAGTCAAGATGCACTTTATAATAATCTAATTACTCCTAATCGTCCAGTAACTGTCATTGATGATGATACTCATAGCGTGGTGGTTTCTCCTCGAACCGGTTTGAGAACCAAAGAAAACTTAGCGGCTACGGATAGAAATGCTACTTTTACCGTTGTATTAGGGAGTGCGCCGTCCGGGACAGTGACTATCGCTTCTATCACCAGTGACGATACTACAGAGGGAACAGTGTCACCTACAAATCTTACGTTTACTCCCTCTAATTTTTATATCCCTCAAACGGTAACGATCACCGGTGTCGATGATAATGTGTTAGATGGAAACATCAATTATAACATCGTATTAAGCAATGCTACTAGCACCGATGTTGCGGATGTGTATCATAATCTTGCGGTTCCTTCCGTTCCCGTTGTAAATATTGATGATGAATTGCCTGGTATCGTAGTCACTCCAACTACTTTGAGTTTCAATGAAGGTGCGGCTGTGGGTGCTGCCAATCGATTTACTGTGGTGCTTACGAATCCTCCTGTCGGCAATGTAACGATTCCTGTTGCCATCGCTTCCACTCCTGCTGCTGCTGCCACTAGAGCGACTGTCAGTACTGCCTTACTTACTTTTACACCTGCAAACTATAATACTCCTCAAACGGTCACTGTGACTCCTACAAACAATTCCGTTGCGGATGGGAATATTTCGTTTGTAGTCGAATTGGGAATTTCGACAGGTTACGGCGGGGAAAATCCTCCCGATGTAACAGTTACCGTCATTGATGACGATACGCCCGGAGTGGAAGTGGTTCAGTTGAATCAATCAATCGTTGAGCATACGTTACAGTCTGGATATTTCAGGTTGAGATTGAATTCGCAACCGACCCATGACGTTACCATTCCGATCAATGACACTTACGATCCTAAAAACGTAGGACACAGACAAGGGAGCGCTAGCGCTTCCTCGGTTACTTTTACTCCTATGAATTGGAATACTTACCAAGATGTGACGGTCACTCCTGTGAACGACGATGTGGCGGACGGTGACTTCCAGTGGATCATTGAACTCAAAAACTGTACCAGTACGGATCCCAAATACAACGGATTAACTCCTACTCCGAACATTACAGTGAATGAATCGGATAATGACGTCGCAGGATTCAATATTGTTGCCAATAATTTAATGAATTTAGGAACTTCTAATGTTCTTACCGCTAAGTCCGCAAGTGCTGTTACAGGGTTCGCGACGGACGACAGCGCTAGGTTAGATCCTCAGTTATATTCTAAATGGACGATAAGATTGAGATCAGAGCCACGCGCCACTGTGAATTTGACCCTGTCCGTGAATTCCACTCATAATGATGGAGTTTTGAATACTACCTCCCTTACTTTCACTACCACCACTTGGAACACTCCTCAGACAGTTTACGTAACGGGAGCTTCCAACGGAGCGAATGAAGGAAATCTGGACTACACAGTGAATGTCGCAGTCAGTGGCGATGATCTTTATGGGAATGGAACATACGGATATAGGGATGCAACTCAAGTCGCACGTCCTTCCTTTACGATCTATAGTTGCGATAACGATGTCGCTAATCTGATTGTGGGATGCAGAAGATCGGGAAGTTTTGCTACTTCGGAAGGGGGTGGAACCGCTACCTTTCATCTCATCACTCAATCAGCTCCCGGTTCCAATGTTTCTGTGGGAGCTACTTCCGGTAATACGAACGAAGGTACGATTTCCTATAGTCCCGCAGTCATCACTTCCGGCAATTGGAATAGCATGGAGGCTGCAGGAACCAATAGAATTGAAGCGACAGGTGTGAATGATATAACTCCCACACCGGATGGAAATGTCACTTATTCTATTGTTCTCGGTGCGTCTACGGGAGGTTTGAGTTTTACTCCGCCTAGCATGAGTATTGTGAATATAGATGATGACCAAGTTCTTGAAATAGGAAACGTGTCGGGAAATACTTCGGAAGATGGTACAACTGCTACATTTGGCGTTAGGCTAAGAATTCAGCCTTCTTCCGATGTGACATTTACGATCGCTTGTAAATCAGGCAGCACTGAATGTGCAAGTTTGAATAAATCGTCACTCACTTTTACCAATGCCAATTGGAATACTTATCAGATAGTTACAGTTACAGGAAAGGACGATTCTAGGGCGGATGCGGCTCAACCGAGTTGTGTTAGCTTTGGTGCGATTACAAGTTCGGACGCAGTGTTCAATGAGTATCAACCTCCGGAAAGCTGTCCTTTGGACAATTTGGATAATGACAAGTTAATGTTTATCACGACTAACGATTACAATCCGAATTTTAATTCCGGTATGACTGTGGCAGACGGATTTTGCGGAACAGATCCTGCCGCTCCCAGCAATTGGGGATCGGCTACTTTTAAGGCTTTGATAGCCGATACTGCAACCAGAGTCGCTACTACTACGGGAACGGATGCAACCGGACAAGTAGCTTGGATATTGGCAGCAAACAAGGATTATTATCTGAAAACGGGCGGTTCCGGACCTTACACGAGTAAAGTGTTTACTACAAATGCAAATAAATTATTTACATTCGGTTCCTTAACTACACCTTTTAGTGCTTCCGGTGGAGATACTTTCTGGACTGGATTGAATTCTGATTGGACTTCCTCTACAAATAATTGTACCAATTGGACTCAGAATGGAAATTCCGGAGCGCCGCATTTGACAAATATAGGAATTGGTGGCGCAACAGGAACAGCTTCCATCAATAATGGAACGAGTGACTGTGACGTTGCAACTACACGAAAACTCATCTGCGTTCAGCAGTAACAAGTGTTTGTATGGAATGATGATTTGATTATATGAAAATTAAAAAGTTAATGAAAATGAATCGATTTTGTTTCTTGTTTCTATTTCTATTTGTCTCCCATTGTATTTCCGGCGAAAAGCCGGAGTGGGTGAAATCAAAAGCATTTCAAAGGTTTTGTGGTTGTGTTCCTTTGGATCTGGAGCTCCCTACGGCAGAGCCTGCCTCGGAAAGAGAAAAACTTTTGGGAAGTCTTCCTGTAGGTGCTTTGGATCAAATGGGAACAGAAGACTATCTCGAAAAAGTTTATAACGGAATTAAAAACGATTTCGAATATTCAGGAACTCAGTTTGAGAAGGCTGAGGATGGTCTGGTTGCCAAAGGGATCGAATTAAAACGAGTTGAAGAAGAAAAAAAACTTAGAGAGATTCTCATCGTAATCGACGGAGACGTAGCGTTCCCATCCGGCAAATCGACGATGACTCCGAAAGCCAAAACGATGATCGGGAAAATTTCCGATGCTGTGTCTTTGTATCCTGAAACCAAAGTAAAGATAGGCGGTCATACCGACTCCGCAGGTGTATTTGCTAAAAACTTGAAATTGAGTAAAGATAGAGCTCAGGCAGTGAAGACCGAGATGCAAAGAACCCATCAAATTGCGGAAGAAAGATTCACCGAAGTGGACGGTTATGCGGATTTAAGAAAGATCGTAGATACGATGCTTGCCGAACCGAAGAACAGAAGAACCGAAGTAAGGGTCGGAACCGTTCGAATTGTACTGTAAGGCGAATTTATCTATGAGAATCATTTCCAATCTTTCCTTTTCAATCTTATATTCTTTTTTAATTTTATCTTTCGTTAGTTCTTTGTATGCAGAGGGTCCGAATCCTCCTTCAGTCGAAATTCCTAAAGCGGATGTGAAAGAAGAACCTACACTTCCTTTTAAACAGCCAATGGATCGATACGAAGGTGTTTATGAGCATCGTTTCCAAATCAGAACAGGTGCGGGAATCGGAAAATTATCTCCTGCGATCCTGAACGAAACAGGACCGGCGTGGCTTGCGAACTCCATCATGAGACAGGCAAATGAACCGAATGCACCGCTTGCCGTTCCTTATAAACAAACGAAAACATTGGATACCATCGGGCAGTTTTGGGATTTTACTTACGGATGGAAAAACAAAATCGAAATCCAATTGGCGCAAAACACTACTTTGGGGAAATACGGAAGAGATCAACCGGCTTCGATTGATTTTGTTTCTCCCAGGACGGATCAATACTGGGCTTCCGTATTCGAGGGAAATCGGCTTCTGCGTTTTGAAGGAGTGAGCCAGCACTTTCGATTTTCATATACTCATCCATTCACCAAGTGGTTGATGATCGGTCCTTCGATCAATATTCATCGTTATACGGAGAAAAATAATATTTCCTACGGTTCCTATTCAACAAGCAGACCTGAGGCGGCCATTCCTAACAAAGCGACCTGGTCGATCGGAGGGGATGCGAAGGCGGAATATTATATGAAAGGGATCCTTCCCGGTTTGTATCTTAAGGCGAAAATCAGGGATTGGTGGGAAATTCGTTCCCGTTTGGAACTCCTCGACAGAAAAGGCGATTTTTCCGTCTTAGGAAGCCAAATCATTCAGGAAAGTTACTCTGACGGTAATGTCGGTTATACGGGAGTCCTTCCCGCTTATGCAGGACAGGCAAGGGACAAAGGAACTTTATTTATGTTGGAATCTTCCTTTCGTTATTGTCGATTCAGTTTGGACGTAGGACTCATCCGCCAAGATATCAAACGAAGTTATTCTTTATATTTGGGAGATACGATCGGGAATGTTCCTAGAAACGATTACTCCGCAAGAAGTGTCCAGGTCGGTTTTACGGAAATGTCTCAATCCACCAAACATACTGTCACCGAGATTTATATCGCTCCCGGTGTCTCTTTTCATTATGATTCAGAAGGCGTTTATTAAACCGATTATTATTTAATCGGTTATTGTTCTACACAGTAAAGTCGCGCAGTGAGAAGCGTGCATCCTGCATTATTGTCATTCAATGCGGCTGTCCCTGTAGATGTGGATGAACCCATTGTGGCAGTAGGCCCTAATATAAAGTTAACGAAATTGTCGCAGTTGTTTCCAAGCACCCAAGGACTGCCGCTAGGATTGATTCCTGTCAAAACGTTTGTCGCCGCCGTTGAAGAGATCGAGTGACGGAGAGGGAATGTGAATTCTCTTTGCGAATTGGTTTCTCCGATCGGAGTCACCATATCGGTTCTTACATAAAGAGTATTCGCAGCTAACGGCCAGTCTATGGAAGGATTTCTTGCAGAACCGTAGACAAGTGCTTTGTAGGTTCCTGTTGTCGGTTTTTGGCCGTCCGAGTTGCAGGAGCTATCGAATCCTGCAATGTTGACCGAAACCAAAACGGGTGTGTTTGTCAGATAAATTCTTTTGACTGCAGGTTGCTCTGCACAGTATAACTTCGATGAAGTGGCACAGGTATTTGCTCCGTTGGCGAAGGCGGTGCTACTGTTGGATCCTGCTGTTCCCGATCGTGCATAACTTGCTCCGTCATTCGTCGTCCAACCTGAGCAACTGAAGCCGCTTTCGTTCATATTGCCCGATCCGTCCATATCGATTCCCGTAAAAACATTGGCTCCGGATATTCCGATCGAATTTACAAAAGTTCCGCTGGTCCAACCTAATCCTGCACCGGACTGAGTGGTTCCTATCAAGGTCGTACCATCTGTACGGTAGTAGTCCCACCCTTTTAATAGAACCCAGTCGGTAGTTCCGTTTCTTCCTCCCCCCATACGCACTGCTTTATAATTGGAGCCGTAATAAGGTCTAGCAAGATCGTTATTACATAAGGAATCCGCATTTGCAGTGGACATTAACCCGTCCGTAGCAGTTTCAGAAACGAAAACCCTGAGCACAGGAGAGGAGATGGTAAGGGTCTTCGTTGCAACGGAAGAGGAACCGTAATTTGTTTTGCAGGCGACCATACTTACTGTTCGGGAACTTGCATGCAGATAGTTGGCCGAGGGACTTCCAATCATACAGCCGCCGGAAGAATCACAAGCAGGAGTTGTTCCATTGTCCGTCAGACAAATCGTTGCGGTTGAAGTCGTGGAACTGAGCACAAAATTAGAGTTAGGTAATGTTGCCGAAGCAGGAAGGAAATTGACATTCCCCAGTTTAAATACCGGATCGGATACCGTAAAATTGAATAAGGAAGTCCCCGCCGTAGAAGCACTGTAATTCGACTTACATCCTACGACTCTTAGGTTGTGGTATCCTCCCGAACCTGCTACCGGCATGGAAACACCGCTTCCATAGGAGTATGTTCCTGCAGCGGCTAAGTTTTCGCAATCGGGAGCAGATGCATCGATTCTGAAATAGAGGGCAGCACCTGTGGTTGATGTGCTCCATGTGGATACAAGGTCGTTCGAAAAACCTCCGTCAGATGCGGGGGAAACTCTGGATGGAGTGGCCACTTGCAGATTGCTGGTTTTGGAAACCACTGCAGAAGGAGAAGTCAATGCAGCACATCCGATCGCTCTTATGTTTTGATTTCTGGCAGTAATGGAAATAGGTCCGGAGTATTCTGTCGCACTGACCCCTGTGCAGTCAGGGTTGACACCGTCGGTTCTATAATAGATATGAGAAGAACCTGTCGCAGTCAAAGCAGTCGTATAATCGTTGTAAGCGACAGTATTCGGGTCAGGAGTGAATGTGACCGTTCCTACGGATCCACTGATCACTACCGATTGAGAGACTACGGAAGATTGCGTATAATCCGTACTGCAAGATCTTGCTCTGAAATCGCTGCTGGTTGCTATCGGAACGGAAGTAGAATAAACTGTTGTTCCTGATGCGCAATAACCTCCCGTAGAGAGAGCAGTTCCTCCGTTTGTGGAAGAACATTCCGGATCACTTCCTATCTTATAACAGAGAGTTTGCGTAGAGGGAGGAAGATTCGCTGTCACAGTGATTGTATTTCCCAGCCCCGTCGGCCCGGAAAGAGTAGGGGAAGGAACGGTTCCCGTAATTGTGTAAGTTCCGGTGAACAGATCCGAGTCCGTATAACCCGCCTTACAACTGATTGCTTTCACAATATAATTTGCCGTATTCAAAGGGATGGTTACCGAACCTGTAGGCGAGCCGCAATTGGGATCTGCAGGACTCGCTCCGTGAGTGACATGAGTGCTCACTCCCGAAGTTGTGTTCGAAAAAGAAATGGTTTGTGCTGTCTGATAAACGCCCGGCGTAAGGGAAGGAGAAGGAGTTCCCGCTTTCAATGTATAAGAAGCCGAAGTGGATAGATTTGAATCTAAAAAATCGGTTTTGCAGGCGATCGCTTTGATCGTATTGTTTGTGTTAGATGTAATGGAAACGGAAGACCCTACTGTTCCGGTTGCACAAGTGGGAGCCGCTTGGCTGCCGTCTCCTAATGTGTAACGAATCGTGGCGCCGGGGGTCGTGCTGGACAGGGTGATCGTTTGATCATTTGCATAAATTCCTGATTCCAAACCTGGATTTGCGGAAAATGCAGGAGCATTCACCTGGCCATTGATCGTGAAACCTGCACTGGTTACGGATGAACTCGTCCAAAGAGGAGTATCTTTGCAGGCAATGGCTTGGATCGTCATACTTGCATTCACCGAAATCGGATTAGGTGACGTAGGGCTTAGGCAATCCGGGGTTGTTCCGTTAGTAGTGTAATGTATGTTCGTTCCTGGGGGGCTTCCTGCACCGGGAGAAACCGTTACCGATTGAGTCCCCGGATAAGCTCCTGCAGGAAGCGAAAAAACGGGGATAGGCAATGTTCCCGTCATAACATAAGTTCCGGAGACCACAGAAGAAGAGGAATAATTCGTTTTACATGCAATCGCATATACATCGTTCGTTGTTTCCGCACCTGTGAGATTCAAAACAATCGGAGAAGGAGAATCTGAACAGGATGCCGCAGAACCTAGGTTATAGTGGATCACTGCTCCTGTGCTGGAAGAAGAAGCGGATACGGAAATTCCGTTTTGGTAGGTTCCTGCAACGGGAGACAATAACGGGTTTGCCGCAGTGAATCGATAGGTTTGGGATACGATCGAGGAATCCGTCCAGGTAGGTCTGCAGGCAATCGCTTTGATGCGAGTGTCGTCTATCGACAAGGGAATCGGATAGGAATACAAAGTGGAGCTGGAGCAATCCGGATCCGAAGGGGTGCTTCCGTCCGTTGTCATTATGTATCTAATGCTAGCACCTGATGTAGGTGTGGATAAAGTCAAGGATTGATCATTGTAAAAAGTTCCACCTAATACGCTGAAGCTTGTTTGTGCTACCGTGCCGGTGATTTCATAATAAGCATCCACTACGGAAGATTTTGTATAACCTGCCAAACAAGAGATCGCTCTTACTGTGGAAGAGGAAGCGATAGAGACAGGGCTTCCTGAAGGGCTGGAACAGTTCGGCAAACTTCCATCCAATGTGTAATGCACTGCAGTTCCTAGAGGAGATCCGGGAGGGTTGATATCGAGTGAAATTGCGGAAGGATAATTTCCTGCCGGCAAACTAAATGTAGGTGTTCCTAGGAGTCCGTTCGTAACCGTATATTCTCCTCTTTGCACGGAAGAGGATCTACCTTCTTTGCAGGCGATCGCACGTAAATCGTAAGCTTCGATCGTAGGAGGGGCGGAAGGTCCTGCCAGATTTACGGAACCCGAATAAATTGTTCCATTGCTTCCCGAACAATCCGGAGGATTTCCATCTAATGAATAGTAGATGACTGCACCTGAAGTCGTTGTAGTGATTTGAACGGACAATGCCGAATAATATTCGCTTTGAGGAGGGGAATAAACGGGAGCGGCTACATAGATCGCATCTCCACACTGAACTCCCACGGTAGTAATGTTGTTTGCGTTGATTTGTCCTTCCGAAGCAGTGACTTCACATACTTGTGCAGGTTCACTCGGCTGAACTAAAATGGTAACTTTGTATGAAGTTAAATCTTGATGTAGTCCCGGAAAACGAAAACTTCCGTTCGAATCCGCTTCAAATGTTTCATATACTAAGTTGGATTCGGTTGTTTTGCGGGTTTCCAGTTGAAGAGTCAGTTTTTTACCGACTAAGTTTGTGACTTCTCCGCCGATCGCATAACGATCCCAACCTAAAAATTGTTTCAAAAAATTGGTAAGGGAATAAAATTCCAAAGGAGACCGTTTCAGTCTCAATCCGCTGCAAGTTTGAAAGGATAAAACTAAAAAGAGTAGTAGATATCCGTGTTTTGCACGTATTTTCACCATCTATATACTATGAAATTCGAATCGGGTCTAGGGTCAAATTTTTATTTCCAGAATGATTCTAAATCAAAAAAATACTTCGCATTTATGCTGTTAATCGGTTTGTCAATAAATATTATATTGATGAAGTTTGTGGTAACAATGTAGCATATATGTCTATAAATGTTCCCATTCTTACGATTCTCTTGTAGGGGAAAACTTTACTTTCTCTCTCGACAATTTTCGGAGAGTTAGAAAATGGAAGCTATGAGAGCTGTTTTTTGTGTCCTTTTTTTATCTGCCATTTTGATCTCTTGTTCCGATCCTTCTCAAGATGAGAAAAAAGAAGTGAGTGCACCAGTGCTTTCCGAAGAACCCAGAATTATTTTTTTCGGTGACTCTCTTACCGCAGGTTACGGTTTGAACGATTACGAAGAAGCTTGGCCCCATCTGGTTACAAATCGTTTAAAAACGGAAGGTCATTTTTACCAAATAACAAACGCAGGTGTTTCCGGGGATACTTCGACGGGAGGTTTGGGTAGATTGGATTGGGCTCTCAGTCAAAGACCAAGTATTTTCGTTTTAGAGTTGGGTGCCAACGATATGTTGCGGGGGATCACTCCTCAGGTCACTCGTTCTAATCTTCAGTCCATGATTCGTAAGGTAAAATCGGAATACCCTGACTGTAAGATTCTTCTAGTGGGGATGATGGCCATGCCCAATATGGGGAAAACCTACGCAGCCGAATTCAATCGAATTTATCCGGATCTGGCAAAAGAGGAAAACGTACCTCTTGTCCCGTTTCTTTTGGAGAAAGTTGCCACCATACGTAAGTTAAATCAAAAAGACGGAATCCATCCGACGGCGGAAGGGCATAAATTGGTGGCAGATTACGTATATCCTTATCTGAAAAAATTGGTCCCGGAAAAGTAAGATCAATCCCCTCTTTTTTCCTTGCAGAAGAAGAGTTTTAAAAAATCATGGTGATACTCAAACCTCTTGCGGGAATAGCTCAGCGGTAGAGCATCTCCTTGCCAAGGAGAGGGTCGCGGGTTCAAGTCCCGTTTCCCGCTAACAGAGGATTGTAAATGGGGCGAAAATATAAAATTGCATCCGTCCTTGTTTTTCAGCTACACCAGCTCTTTTTTCCCACCTGTATTCTTAAATTTGATATTGGATTGAACGGTTTATGGAATTTACTGCAAAAAAAAATAACAACGCATCTTGCGACCTTACCATTAGTTTTAACGCTTCCGAAGTGGAAGTAGCCTATAAAAAAGCATACGAAAATGCCAGCTCCAAAGTAAAGATTCCCGGCTTCCGTCCAGGAAAAGCACCTCTCAATATGCTGGAAAAAGTGTTAGGCGACAGTGTTATCGATGACGCAGCCAACATCATGCTCAATAATGCAATGGCGGATCTATTCGACAAATTGGAACACAAACCTATCCGCATTCCTCAGTTCCAAGTGGAATCCTTTGATCGAAAAACAGGCGCTAAAGCAAAAACGACTTACGATACGAAACCCGAAATCACTCTCCCTAAACTGAAAAAAATCAAAATTCAGCCGAAAGAAATCAAAATCCAAGATTCCGATTTGCAAAAGGAATTGGAAGGAATGCAGAAAAACATGGCTCGCAATTCCTTAAAGGAAGATGGTGATTCCGTGGAAGCGACTGATCTTTTGGAAATGAATTATAAATTCAAAGAAGAAGGAAAAGAATATCCGGAAGCATCCCAAACTGGCAAATACCAAATGGGAGCACCTCAAAACCCTCCCGGTTTCGATTCTGAACTTTTGGGTCTGAAGGCAAACGAAGAAAAAGAATTTAACTTCCGTTATCCTGATTCTTTCCCTCAATCTCCCGAATCGGCAGGAAAAGTTTTCACATACAACATCAAAGTCACCGCACTTTATAAAGTGACTTACCCTGAAATCAACGACGACTTCGCTTCCGAGGTGGACGGTTCTGCCAACTTGCAAGAGTTAAAAGATAAAACCAAAAAACAATTGGCCGATATTTTCGAAAACGCTCTTAAGAAAAAAGCGATCGATGAAGCCTATGCGGAAATCATAAAAGAATCCAAATTCGTGATCCCCGAGTCTCTCGTAAAAGAGGAAACGGACGGGGTGTTCCAAAACTTTATGCAAGAGTTCGGCCTTCCGGCTACTTCCATCGCAGAGTATGCGAAAAAACTGGGAAAAGAAGAGGCAGAAGTCAGAGAGTCTTTCGCAAAGGCTGCGGAAAAGAGAATCCAAACCTACTTATTGAAGCATAAAATCGGGGAAGAACATAAAATTGCCATTTCTGACGAGGAAATGGAGGCGGGTTATGAAAAAGAAGCCGCAACGCAAGGAATTCCCGCCGAATCTCTCAAAAAAGAAGTCCAAAAACAAAGGGCGGAAACCTTTTACAGAGACAAATTCCTGTTTGATAAAATCGACGAGTTTGTTTACAGTGAGGTAGAGAAAAAGTCTCCTAAATCGGTTTCCACCGAAGAAGCAGAGAAGCTATTGAGCGGGAAAGAGTAAACATGTCAACATTAATGCCTTATGTAATTGAGCAAACGAGCAGGGGAGAACGTCAATACGACATCTTTTCCCGACTATTGAAGGATCGAATCATTTTCCTAGGTTCCGGCATCGACGAAGCCTATGCCAATGTCATTTCCGCTCAATTATTGTTTTTGGAAGCGGAAAATCCGGAAAGAGATATCTATCTCTACATCAATAGCCCCGGCGGTTACGTAAGTTCCGGTATGGCGATCTACGATACAATGCAGCTCATCAAACCGGAAGTGAGAACGCTTTGCATCGGTCAGGCGTCATCTATGGCGGCTCTCCTTCTGGCTGGGGGAGCGAAAGGAAAAAGATCCGCGCTTCCTAATTCCAGAATTATGCTCCACCAACCTTACGGCGGTGCAGGCGGTCAGGCATCCGATATCGAAATTTCCGCAAGAGAAATTGTTAAGATAAAAGACAAGTTGATCGACCTTTATGGTAAGCACACCGGCAAACCTTCGGATCAAATCAAAAAAGACACCGAGCGCAATTTCTACATGAGCGCAGAGGAAGCAAAAGAATACGGAATCATCGATAACGTAATCCAAGAGCGTAAGCAGATCCAAGTATAATAGGAGACCACTATGACCAAGCGACCAACAACTACAGGGAATACTCGGGAAAAGCTCCACTGCTCTTTTTGCGGAAAGGCTCAAGACGAAGTTCGTAGATTGGTGGCTGGTCCAGGTGTTTATATCTGTGACGAATGTATTTCTCTCTGCAATGAAATAATCGCAGAAGAACCGGCAGCAGGAGAGAAAACAGCGATCGTAGGGGACATTCCGAAACCTACCGAGATCAAAAAAATCTTAGATCAGTATGTTATCGGGCAAGAGCAGGCGAAAAAAGCTCTTTCCGTTGCCGTTTACAATCACTACAAACGTATTTTCCATAACGACCGTAAGGCGGGAGATGTGGAGTTGGAAAAATCCAATATCATGCTCATCGGCCCTACCGGATCCGGTAAAACCTTGCTCGCTCAAACATTGGCGCGCATTCTAAAAGTCCCTTTTGCAATCGTGGATGCTACCGCTCTGACTGAGGCAGGTTATGTGGGAGAAGATGTGGAAAACATCATTCTCAAACTCATCCAAAATTCGGACAATGATGTCAAACGTGCCGAAATGGGTATCATCTATATCGACGAAATCGATAAAATCTCCCGTAAATCCGACTCCGCATCCATCACTAGAGATGTGTCCGGGGAAGGTGTGCAACAAGCTCTCTTAAAAATTATAGAAGGCACCGTGGCCAACGTTCCTCCTCAAGGGGGAAGAAAACATCCTCATCAAGAATACATTCCTGTAGAAACAAAGAACATTCTTTTTATCTGCGGAGGTGCTTTCGTAGGTTTGGATCAAATCATCAAACAAAGAGTCGGTGTAAAATCCATCGGGTTTCATTCCGGCGATGTTGTGAACGAAATGGGAAAAACAATCGATACGAACGAAAGTTTGGTGCACCATGTCATTCCTGATGATTTGATGAAATTCGGACTCATCCCTGAGTTTATCGGCCGTTTGCCGATCGTGGCAACTCTGGATGAATTGACTGTGGAATCCTTGAAGTCTATCTTTACGGAACCTAAAAACTCTCTTCTCAAACAATACCAGAAGATGTTCGATATCGAAAACGTGAAATTGAAGTTCACGGAAGAGGCGATCGAGGCCATTGCAGAAACCGCAATCAAAAGAGAAAGCGGTGCCAGAGGTCTTCGTGCTATCATAGAAGACATCATGATGGATCTAATGTTCCAAATTCCTTCTCGAAAAGACGTTTTGGAAGTTGTGGTTACGGAAGATACGGTTCTTAAAAACGAACCTCCTATCACCATCTTGAAAGGCGATATCGAAAAGATCGCTTAAAAAGGGTTTAGGCAGTTCATCTTCGGACTGCCCTTGTGTGTTTGCCTCGAGTGAACCTCTTAAGATCCTCTGGGCGCAAAATATAAAATTCCCACTCCTATAAGAACAATCACCGAGCCGATCAGATCGTATCTGTCCGGAATGGAGTTTTCGAATTTCCATCCCCAGAGAAGAGACAGAAAGATAAACACTCCACCGTAAGCGGCATAGGTTCTTGTGAAATCTGCGGGTTGCAGCGTAGCCACCACACCGTAAAGTCCCAAAACGGCAAAACCGATGCAGGCATACCAGAAAGGTTTTTCTTGTCTCAGCCAAAGCCAAACTAAATATCCACCTCCTATTTCGCAGATTCCTGCTAACAAGAAGATGGCGGCTACTTTCAGATACAACATGGGTGAGAGCGGCAGGATTATTATTTCCTTATTTTGTTCTGCGAAGAACGAAGATGCTTAGTTTTTCCAGAGGGTTGGTAAGATTTCTTTCTTTTCCCATCTTTTCCATTTTTTTGGCGATGGCTAGAAGCATTTCTCTAGAGGAGTTAGGGCTTAGATCCAATAGATAATCCACAAATTCTTCCATGATTTCGAAAGAGGTGAGTCCGAATTCTTTTAAGGTTCTGTCGCTTCCCCAAACCAGATAGTCTCCGATTTCGATTCCGTCCGCCATGGAAAATTCATGTTCATGAAGGGCATGCCAGGAGTCGTCTCCGCTTCCTTCTATGACCTGAATTCCTTGGTTGGAAAATTGGAACACAGGCATGTCCATAAAATGAAGGAACTTCAATTTGTCTTTTTCGGATCCGATTCCGAATAGGGAAAGTTTTAAACCTTGCAGGCTGAGTTTGTGAAAGCTGGATTCGATTTTATCCAGGATATCGAACGAAGGTTCCTCTGTATTCGCATATGCGGAAATGATTCCATGAATGAACAAACGTTCTGCGGACTCGGTCACTCCCGGTTCCATGTGACCAGCAAGAATTCCCACAAAACCGTCTTTGGTTTTGATGATTCTCATATAATCGCTGTTTGCATGGCGCATGATGCTGGGGAAAGCGGATATGTCCCAACCTTGGATTTTTTTCAGCTCCAAATCGGGAACCATTCGGTTGAGAGAAACGGCTTTGGAAAGTTCCCAATCGAATTGGTTTTCGAAATTCACTCCGCTGACCGATTCTTCCGCTTGAAACAAGGCAAGTTTGATGGAACGCAAAAGGGATGCTTCTTCGGAAGACTCCTCATCATCCGTATCCGAACCCAGATCTACGTGTTGGATTTCACTTGCTGCACGTAAGAACATTTTGTAAATGAAACCTAATAGGTGGTAGGTGAAGAATGCAGTAGCAACGGAAAAAGCTAAGGAGAGATAAAGCCCCAACATTTTAAAGTTGAGGACATTATTTCCCGCAGGGTTTTGCCAATGAGTGAAAGCGAACTCAGCGAGTAAAAACTGGGCTAAAAAAAGGATAAAACAGAAAAGCCCTATTAGGAACGGTATTTTTTTGCGGATGCTGACTCTTTTCATGTCTATGAATTCGCATCTGATCTTTCTAAAATTTTCATTAGAACCGCAGAAAGGAAGAATAGGAAGGTGAGAGGCAATAGTAACATCATCATAGAAAACACATCCGGTCCGGGAGATAATACTGCGGAAACGACAGCAATCATCAGAATACCTTCTCTCCATTTGGAAAGCAAAAAACCAGAGGATAGGATGCCTATTCTACCTAATAAAATGAGTACGATCGGTAACTCAAAAGAGGCTCCGAAAACCAGATGCAAGTTAAAGAATAAATCATAATATTCATCGATAGGCAGATACGGATCGATTCCTTCCGGCCGAAGCACTACCAAGAAAACTCTTAAAAAACCTTCGAACACTGTGAACCAGCAGAGAGCGATCCCTGACCAGAACAAAAGCGTGGAAAATAAAATGATGAACTTACCCCATTTTTCCGTCCTAGGATTCACTGCGGGAACGATAAACCCCCAAAGGATGTAGAGAAGGATCGGCAGTGCAATGAGTACGGAAAGCATCAAGGAAGTTTTCAAATAGATCAAAAACGGAGCCATCAGCTGGATCTGAAAAAAATGGGCATTCGGCCCAAGCACCGCACGATACGGGCTGATCAGAATGGAATGGATCTCACTTCCGAAATAAAGTGACACCGCCATAAAACCTGCAACTACTAGAAGGGAGTAGATAAGCCTTTGGCGAAGCTCTTCCAAATGTTCGCCAAGGGTCATAAATTTTTCCCTGGTTTCCGAATGTTCCGGAGGGGGAAGAGGAAGTGATTTTGTTTTGTTTACTTTCGCCAAAACTAAAAGATTATGCTTTTTTCTTTTTCGATTTTGTGGTTTCTTTTTCGTCAGTAGTCACATCTTTCCCAGGCAAAGAAGTTTGAACTGGTTCATCTTCAACACCTGTCATGGACTTACGAAATTCTTTGATTCCTGAACCCAAATCTTTTGCCAGGGAAGGCAGTCTTTTGCCTCCGAAAAAAAGAAGGGCTAAAAAAACGATGAGAGCGATTTCCCAAGGACCTAAATTGAAAAAAGCCAGTGGCGGTAGAAAAGAAATAGGAATGAGTAACATATTTTCCTCTTTGGAACAAGACTTATGCAAATGAACCAGGAAGCAAGCGGAATGATGGATTTCTTTCGATTGTTGCCCCAAACTTATCCGGGAGGGGTGTATCTATTCGAGCCCAAATCAGGCGCTTTTTTGTTCGCAAACGACTACTTTGAAAAAATTTTAGGAAGTCCCTCTAAGGGAAAAACATTTTTTCAATCCGACTTACTTGCCAAACTTCATCCGGAAGACCGAATTCATTTTGAAACAAGAAGCCTGACCCTTTCTCAATCTCAGGAAGGAAGTCATTTTGAGAACGATTTCCGTTTTTTATTAGACTCCAAAGGTTTGAGTAGTTGGCTTCATTTTGAAGAAAAGCTGGTGCGCCTTCCTCAAATTTCCGAGGAATTTTTGGTCATAGGATTTGTCAGAGACGTGACCAACGAAAAGGTGAACGAACAGAACATCAAGGAACAGATCCAGTTTTTTCTAGGATTGTTCGAAAACGCATCCGTAGGAATGGCCTTGCAGGATTGGGAAGGAGGATACTTTCGTATAAACAGACGTTTTACGGAAATCACCGGATACACAATACATTCTCTTACCGATCTGAATCTGAAGCGCATCCGGGGAGAAGCTCTCAGTCCTGAGGAGCTGGAATATTTTAAGTTCTTCAAAGAGGGGATGGATGAGACCACTTTGACCGGAAAGGATGGTCGCAAAATCGATGTTTATCGAAAGACCAATACCTTTCGAAACGCTCAAGGCAAACCCGATTTTTATTACGTCTTTTTGGATGATCTTACTGAGAAAAAAAGGAAAGATTCTTATCATCTGCATTCCCAAAAACTGGAAACGATCGGGAGCCTCGCAGGCAATTTAGCTCACGACCTGAACAATTATCTTCAACCGATCCATGTGTTTTCCAAATTAGGCCAAGATCTGCTTGTGAGTTCAGGAACTCAAGAAGCCTATCGGGAAAAACTTAAAGAATTTTTCATTAAAATCGGAACGGCGGCAGATAGCGCTCGTTCTATGGTTCATAGAATCATCCGTTATTCCAAAACGAGTGAAGAGGAAGTGATCGACAGAGTGGACGTTTCCTCCGCGCTCGAATCCAGCATTCCCATTTTAGTGGCGGAATCCCCCAAAAATGTTCGTTTGGAATTCAGTCTTTGTGAAGATCCTCTTTTTGTTCGGATCGACCCAATCCGTTTTTCAAAGTTAATCGGTGAGTTTGTGATGGGTTCCATTTTCCCTTGGGATTCCCAAAAAGAAGGTTCCGTTCATATCTCTACAGGTGTGCCGGATGGAAACGAAAAAGACAGGTTTCTCATCTCTCTTCGTTTTTCCGGTTTGGCTCTTTCTCATTTAGATCTGGAGTTTTTGAACCAATCCATCTTTGAAGAAGACGAACCGAAATGGATTTTGCTTCAGTTGGCGAACCGACATATCAAAAACTGGGGAGGGGAACTTCTTTGGGAAATGAAGGAAAATTCGATCTTACTTGTTTCCATTTATCTTCCTGCATCTTCTGAAAAAAGAGAAGCTCCCGTTTATCCTAAAGAAAAAAAAATCGAAGGGAAGGATGTTTGGCAGGATATCGCCAAAAAGAAAATTTGGATCGTGGAGGACGATGATCCTTCCAGAGAATCTATCGCTATGGTGCTCGGTTTGAAGAATATTGAACCGGAGTTATTTGCTACTCCCAAAGAAGCATTGGAAAGATTGAAATCGGAAAAACCCGACTTTGTTCTCTCCGACTACAGAATGAAAGAATTAAACGGACTTTCTTTGCTTCGTAAAATCAAAGAATCGGTTCCGTATCTATCCGCCGTTTTGTATACCGGGAATGCGGAAGGAATCGATATAGAGATGTTGGAAGCGGAAGGGATACTGGTTCGCACCAAACCGATATCCGCATCCGAACTTCACGAATCTATTTTATTATCCTTTGGGTTTCTTTAGTCCCGTTTTAGGTGCGATCACTCCAGTGACTTTTGTGATGAAGTCGGTAGTTTCCTGAAACAAAAGTGGTTTGTCCGTTTTCGAAAATTTGGACATAAGGACATGTTCTCCCTTCTCCACATTCACCGCTTTGTTGAGAGGATTGGATTGGATCTTTTGGAAATTCTCTAACATCGCTTTGACGGAAGCGGAGCGATCCTGCTCTTCTTCCGATTTGTAAAAATAAAACATAAGAACCGGATCTTGGATTTTATGGATGGAGTCTTCTTTTTCTACGAATCGTTTCAAGTTCATCAGATGTTTGATGGAAGCGTAGTATTGGTCTCTGTACCAATATTTGTAAGCTTCGTCTTTAGGATCTTGTTCTTTTGATTTTCGAATTTCTCCCATGGCCGCATTGATGAAAGAAGATCCCCATGTGAATCTGAATAGATTCGCTGTTGGATCGGGAAAGTTATAAAAAGGAGAAGCTAAAATGACTCCCGAAATGAGTTCGGGATGTTTGGCTGCAAGATAAGTGGAGATGAGTCCTCCCATGCTGGTTCCTACCAGAATCACTTGGTCTCCCAATTGAGTCGCCATCTGAAGTGCTGTTTCCGCATCTTGCAGATATTTATCGAAGGTCACTTTTTTATGATCTTCTACATCTGTTCCGTGACCGGGAAGTCTCACATAATAAAGGTTTGCTTGGAAGTGATCCGCTACTTTGTCGATTACATCTTCTCCTTCCGCACGACTGGCTCCGAATCCGTGCACATAAAGAATGGCGATAGGGGTTTTTGTGTCGGAGTAACGAACTAATCTTTCTTCGTTTCCTTCCCTTGCGTTTTCCGATTTGCTGATTTCGAGTTCTTTTTTGTAATACTCGTCAAAATCGGAGAAGGTCACAGTCTGGTCGTACTGATAGTCGGGAACATTCCATTCGTATGTGGATGCCAGAAAGGATGTGAGGATGAGAGAAAAAGCAAACAGCCATTTTCCTATTATTTTCATGAGGGTGCTCTTGTTCCAAAAGATAAATATAACAAATTTGACAATTCTTCTTCTATTTCAAGTCAATTTGTTCTTTTCTTGTACAAAGGAAACGGGCAGAGAGAAGGAAGAGGGAGCGATTGTAGCAGATCTTTGGATGAGACCACGACCTCCGGGAGTTCGTATGGTTTCCATTTACGGTAAAATCCAAAATAACGGCTCTTATGAGAGAAAGATTCTCTCTTGGCAATCTTCTTCTTTCTCTTCTCTGGAGATGCACGAATCGAAATTGGACGAAAAAGGAATCATGAGAATGAAGGAAATTCCCCTTCCCGTTGTCCTTCCTGTCGGAGAATCCAATTGGGAACCGGGAAGCACACATATCATGGGGATCGGAGCTGTCTCCGAAAAAGAAGAAGAGGCTTTTTTGGAAGTACAGTGGGAGGATGGAAAAAAATCGGTTTGGAAGGTGGAGATTCGAAAATGAAAAAAATCGTAAGTGTTTTTATTTTATTCGCTTTTGTTTTGTTTGGTGCTGGATGCGATTCTAAAACGGAATTGGATACTCTTCCTTTGGGAGGAAATTTCTCAGAGATGGATCAATCGGGAAAAATGGTTTCCTTATTCGATTTGAAAGAACCCATTCTTTTTGTTTTTTTCGGTTATACCTATTGTCCCGATTTTTGCCCCAATATGCTTTCCAAAATCAAAAAAGCGGAACAATTATTAGGTGAAAATGAGAGAAAATCCGTAAGGACAGTGCTCATTTCCATCGATCCGGAAAGAGACCGCCCAGAAACGGTTCAGAAGTATGTGAATTTTTATTTGGAAACTGCGACAGGGTTTTCTTTCGATAGAAACACTACGAACCGCATCATCAAACAATATGCAGCTTATGTGGAAAAAGCAAGAGATGGAGTGATGATCGATCACTCCACTTATGTCTATGTTTTGGACAAGGAAAGAAAAACCAGAAAACTTCTGAAGTCTACCGATTCCGTAGAAACGTTCGCGGAAACGGTTCGTCTTCTAGGCGGCAATCCCATTTAATCGAAGTAAGGCTTCAATCTCAGGATCTTTTCCGTAGAAATCACGGAAAAGTTTCATTGCATTCTCCGATCCTCCTTTTTCTAAAACAGTCTTTCTAAAGTGTTCCGCCAATTGCAGGTCGAATACTCCTTTATCCACGAAAGAATAATATGCGTTTGCTGAGAGTAACTCCGCCCATTTATAGGAATAATACCCTGCTGCATATCCTCCTGCGAAAATATGAGAGAAAGAGTTTTGAAACTTATTATAGGATGGAGGAAAAAAGACACTCACTTCTTTTCTCACTTCATTCAGTATATTTTGAACTTCTTCTTCCTTCGGAGCTACTTGGTGGATTTTGATATCGAAAATCGCAAACTCTAATTGTCTTACTACCGCCATAGCCGATTGGAAATTTTTAGCATCCACCATCGTTCGGATGTATTCTTCCGGAATTTTCTCTCCCGTTTTGTAGTGTTTGGCGAAGAGAGAAAGCACTTTGGGTTCATAAGCGAAATTTTCCAAAAATTGGGAAGGAAATTCCACTGCATCCCATTCCACTCCGTTCACTCCGCTGACGAATGCTTCGTTTACTCTGGAAAGAAGATGGTGGAGGGCATGCCCCAATTCGTGGAATAAAGTGACCACATCGTTCGGTTTCAATAAGGATGGATGGTCTTTGGTTGCGGAAGGGAAATTTCCTATGACGAAAGCGATAGGAAGAGTTTCTTTTCCTTTTTCGTTTATGAAATGAGGTTTCCAATTGTTCATCCAGGCTCCACCTTTTTTTTCTTTGCGGGCCTCCAAATCCAGATATAACCTAGCTCTTGTTTGGTTTTCTATGATTAGATCGTAACATAAAACGGAAGGATGCCAAACTTCCGTTTTTGCCTCTTGGAAACGAATCCCTAGTAGGGATTCCAAAAAGACGAAAGTTCCCTTGGTTACTGATTCTTTTTCCAGATAAGGGCGGTATTTTTCTTCTTCGTAATTGAATTTTTCCTTTTTGAGAAGTTCAGAATAGAAAGTGAGATCTTGGGACTCCAGATTTTCAACGCCTCTTTCTTTTGCAAACTCACGTAATGCGGAAATCTCTTTTTCTGCAATCGGTTTGGCCTTCTTTGCCAAACTATTCAAAAATTCCAATACTTGTTCCGGAGTGTCGGCTACTTTCGTTGCTAGGCTGAGGTTCGCATAGGTTTCGTAACCTAACAGAGTCGATTCTTTTTTTCGAAGCTCTAAAATCTCTTCGAGTATCTTTCCGTTTTCGGGAGCTTTCGTTGTATATGCCTTGTAGAGTTCTTTTCTTTTTTCCCGATTCGGGCCGTACGTCATATAAGCGATGTAACTGGGGAATTGAAGAGTGAATTTGTATTTTCCGTTTTCCGTTTTGGCGCTATTCAATTCTCCTTCCGGCATTCCTTTGACGTCCTCTTCGGCAAGGATCATTTCGAACGCATTCGTCGCATTCAGTACGTTTTGCGAAAACTGATTGCTTAAATCGGATAGCCGAATTCTGATTTTTTTTAATTCTTCCTTTTTGGAGTTTTCCAATCCGACCCCGGAAAGGCGAAAATCCCTGATTTCGTTGGAAAGAACTTTTTTTTGTTCCGGATTGATCGTTCTGTCTGTCTTTTCTATTTCCAGAAACGCATTATAGATATTTTCATTCTGCCCTAGGTTCGTATAGTATTCGGTTAGCTTAGGAAGGATGCGGGTATAAACCGCTTGAGACTCTTCATTATTTTTAACGGAGTTTAGGTGAGATATTTCCGTACTTAGATCGGAGAGTTCCGTATGAATCGTCTGATAGGGCTTTAGAAAATTAGCAAAATTAAACTGAGATTGTTCGAGAAGATTCGAAATGAATTTCTCGTTAGACTCCATTTTTTCCAAAATCGCTTTTTCTTTTATAAGTAAATCGTCGGATTTAAATTCAGGAAACATGTTCACCCTCTTTCTTTAGATTCCTATGGGAATCTAAAGGTCAGACTGTCCGAATCCTAAGAAAGAGCAATGGAAAAAGAATTCGTTTTTTCTATCTAATTTTAAATAAAAGAAGGGTTAGAGTTTTGTCCCTGTCGTAGGCCCAGATTGTTTTTTCTTTTCCCAAAGCCTCTCCTTGGATGCCCAATAGATTGAGAAAATAAAATGTTTCCTGATCCAAAAGCAGAATGGTTCCGGAGGGAAGGGTTTGTATAAGCTGAAGATCCGTCTGTTCCCGAATTTCCGCATTCAGATAATAGGCAAGGCTGGGGAGTGCGTAGTTTTTGATCGAAACGACAGTATCTCCCTGTTTTAGAAATTGATTCCAAGATTCCGCTGCCCTGTAGCTGTCCCTTCTTTTTTCCGAAAACAAAGGAAGGAACACTGTCACGATTGAGATCGTCTGCAAAACCGCAAGACGGGGGATCCATTTTTTCCAAAAGGTTAGTGATTCCGATCTTTCCATTGAGGAAGCGATTAAAACAGCTAATATTGGATAGGCGGCTAAAGGATAGGATGGGAGTTTACTCATTAGAAGTTCGTAGAAAATCCATCCGAAACATAATCCGGAAAGGAAGAGAATCGAAAGGGACATTTTGTTCTCCGTCAGAGATGGAAATTCTGAAAACTCTTCTTTTTCGTATCTCCATGCGATGTACACTTCCTTTATCGTTCTAATTGTACGGATAAAAGCGGACGGCAGATAAAAGGACCAGGGAAAGAGTGTGATAAAAAATAACAAAAGATAGGTGCCTGGAGGGCCGGATTGCCCGAAGACAGGGTCTGCCGCTCTTCTAAGTATGTACCAATCGATCATCCAACGGATCAATTCTCCGTTTGTGTTTTGCCAAGCCAGGTATCCCCAAAACAATAGAGGCAAAAGAGCCAATGGTAGAAAGAACCAAGGGCGGAGTAGAAAGATAACCTTTCTTGTTTTTTTATAAAATAAAAATACGAAGCAGATCCCTCCCAAAAAAATTAGGATCGGAGGGCCTTTCGTCAAACATCCCATAGATACTGAAAACCAGAACAGAAAGATCCAAGCTCCCACACGATCCTTATTTTGTAGCAAGATGCGAAAGAGGGAATAAAATCCCAGGGTTTGCAAGAAGGTAAGAAGACCGTCTACAAGAGCGATCTTTCCATTTAGCGGAAAATAAACGGATGTTGCCAGTATCAGAAAAGAATAAATTGCTGTTTTTTCGTTGTACAGTCGTTTTGTGAGATCGTAAGTCAGAAGGCAAATCGCCAAAATCCAGACGGCAGGAAGCAAACGAAGAGAGAACTCCGAAACTCCTAGAACTTGGTAACTGATGGATGTGAGCCAAAAATGAAGAGGAGGTTTTCTATGCGGTTCCGAAAAAGGGAATTCCATCGTTACATAGTCTCCCTTGGTCAACATGGTTTTTGCAAAACCAGAGTAGGCGGCTTCGTCTTGGTCGTAAAGAACGGAGTCGTTTCCATAAAGAAGACAGAGAGCTAGAAAAATAGAAAGGATTCCGATTTTGGGGATCTTGCTGAAAAAAGACACGAAATCCAATGGACAACGGCTTTCTTTTCTGCAAAGAAATTTACGAAGTCTGAATCGTTTCAATTTTGTAATCTTTCTGCAATCAAAATGGAATCAAGCAGGATTATCCTAAAATCATGTTGTCCACTCTCTCCGAACCGGTTTTGGCAGAGGTTCGCGTGTCGGAAAAAAAAACGTTCCTAATCAAAAGAATTTCGGCCGTCGTTTTCGTTCTTTTGGTCTTTTTATTTCTCTATCAAATCACTGTTATACTTTTACTTAGAGTTCCCGTTTCTTCCGAATCGAAACCTTTTTCCGGGAAAGATTGGATGAATCCCTATCAATCCGGGGATTGGAATGTACGCTCCGAAAAGATCGCCTTACACATTCATACCGATGAGGTTTGGTACACACCTGAAAGGCATTCAGTAGAAGAGATCGAATCCGTTTACTCTAAAAACGGATATTCTTTGGTCGGAATTTCAGATTACGGAAGGGAAACGCAAACGAAACGTTTTCCCTGGTTGCGAGGATTCGAGTGGGGATTGAATGTAAAGAAGAGACATGTTCTTGCCATCGGAGGAACAGACGATGTTTCCGATTTTTTCCCCGTTTACGGTTCTAGAGAGAATCTAACCTGGACATTTCAAAAAATGAGAAGTCATGGAAGTTATGTGATCATCGCTCACCCAAAACTTCATTCTTCTTTCAGTAGACAAGAGTTGGAAGCAGTCTCCGGTTATAACGCTATAGAGGTATTTTCACCTTACGGAGATGATACGAAAATACTGGATTCTCTTTTGAGCAAAGGTAGAAACGTTCATTGTATGGCAAGCGACGATCTTCATTATTTTCCTGAAAAAACGATTCAATCCTTTTCACAAAGCTGGTGGAAAGACCTTCTCCAAAAGATCATGTTTGTTCGAGGGAGAGAAGGAGAAAGCCTTCTTCGTTACATATCCACTTCTCATTCTAGAAACACCCCTGAATTGGTTCGCAGAGATTTGGAGACAGGTTCCTTTTTCTGTGTGAAAAAATTCTTCAGAGAAGGGGAAGATCCTAAACTTCCCGATATCAAAATCCAAAACGACACGATCGTAATGACGGGAGGAGAAAGATATTTGGAAGTGAAATGGATCGGGGAAAATGGAGAGATCAAACGATTGGATCCTGATACGGACCGATCTTCGTATAACTTGAAGGAAGCGGATCGTTATGTAAGATTGGAAATAGTCGGTTTGACAGGGAAAATACTGTCAAACGCGATCTATCGATATGAAACCATCCCTAATCCTAATTAAGGAACGGATTTAAAATCCAGTTTATTTGCCTCAGTGCCTGAGACGAGAGAATCCAAATAAGTTTTGTTTGATGCTTCGTACGTGCTGATGGCGGGTTTGCCCGAGCCCATACTTGCACCTGCAGCCTGATAGGTTCTTTGAAAGGCTTCTTCTACGGACATAAAATCGGCTCCTCCTTGCGTAGGACTAGGATAGGCGGCAGGTACTTGAGAGGCACTGAGTCCGTCGTTTACAAATCCGTTTACATCGAAGATTCCGTAAGAAAGTTGCGTTTGGAAACTTGCGGAATTAGGTAGATTACAAATTGTCTCAGGAAGAGTGGCGCTTGTAGTGATTGTAGCTTTAGCGGTTGTTAAAAATGGACTGTCGAATTTTTGCATATAAGCAAGTCCGTAATAGGCCTGATCTATATTGCCGCAAAAACTTTTTAAGGTATTGAGTCCGCTTGCGGAAGAAGGACTAATCTCCGTAAGTTTGCTGAACTTCAATCGGACTACGGAACGAAAACACAATTGTTTTCCGGAGTCCACTTCTGTGAGGATCACTCTACCTATGTCGCTTGGCCAAACTGAATTTTCAGGACCGTTTCTCCAAGTATAAGTTTGAAATTTGGTTCCGTAACTGGCTTCGTTCCCCGTATAACTTTCCGTAATTACTCCGCCTACGTTTGCAAATTGAGAAGAATTGAAATCTCCCAGTTTATAATAAATTAATGCACCGTCGTTTCCCAGCATAGTGTTCGGATCGTCAAAAAACAATTGTAAACTGGGGGATGTGTTTCCCGTTTTGGTGATTTCAAAAAAATGATTAAACGATTTCGTTCCAGAAAACGCAGTGGCTTGAACAGCGATAGGAGATGCAGATTGATTGAGTTTCAAGCGTAAGGTTGTGCTTCCGATTCCATCCAAGTTGACTCCCTGAATAGTTTGAGTCACAGGGTTGGTATTTGTGAAATAGCCGGCTCTTTTGAGTCCCGCAATGAGTTGGTCGATCAGGTTCGAATTTCCTCTAGCCCAAGTGGCCGACTGACGGACAAAACCCCATGAATTAGCTGCGGCAAAAATAGGCTCCGTTCCTAAATTCAATGAGAAGGATTGATCGAATTGGGAGGTTATATTCTGTAAAGATTCCGTATTGGAAAAACGTGAGAAATCGGAAACCTGTAGAGACACCCCTAAGAATAAAAATAAGTAAATAATTTTTTTCATATATTCTACTCTGCGATTCCTTTCGGAATGCAAATCGTGAACCCGCTCTCAGGATTGCAGGCCCCGTTATTTCTTAATAAAAATCCCAAAAGAAGTAGGTTTTTAAGATCTTTATCATCGTCAGATTTCTTAAACAAACTACACTGAGCCGTGGATAGTAAAATTGCAAGTAGCAGGAATGAAATAAGGATTGGTTTCATAACTTTTCTTTTTACTACAAACTTTTTCGTTTTGCAAGTTTTTGTAGAAAAAAACCTCTGATTTTCGTTAATTGGATAAAACCATATCTTATTTTTAGATTCTTTATGCTTCATTTTCGCACATATCTTTTCGTGTTTCTTATGTTTTCGATCTTTCAAATCCGGCTTGGTTCCGAACCAAACAGGAAAGGTGTTCTGATTGAGGGATCGAGCGAGCGATCAGGCAAAAGGATCGCTCTCGTCGTAGGAATCAACGAATACAAAGATGTGGGGTTGAATGATTTAAGAAAGGCCCGTAACGATGCGAAGGGGATCGCAAAGATTTTGATACAAAACGGTGAATTCGATTCTGTCACTGTGATGACAGACGAGATAGACCCTAAAGACGATCCCGATTCCCTTTTTCCCACCAAACTTAATATAGACGAAAAGCTGGATTCTATTTTGAATCATGCAGGTCCGAACGATACTTTTCTGTTTTTCTTTTCCGGTCACGGGATTTCCGATTATGAAGAAAAAAGTTATTTGTTAACGCAAGACTCCCTCTTGTCGAAACCATATAATTCTTCTTTATCCGTGGAATCCATCGTCCAGAGAATCAGTAAAAAAGGGCTTAAGAAGTCTTTGTTGATTTTGGATGCCTGTAGAGATTCCATGTTTGCCTCTAAAAATCCTCAAGTAGGAGGTATGACCGATATGATTTTAGAGGGAGAGATCTTCGGAATTTTATATTCAACTAAGGCCGGTTTTTACAGTTACGAAGATGATGAAAGTTCTTACGGAGTATTCACGAAATATTTGATCTACGGATTGGAAGGGCGGGCGGATAGCAATCGAGATCAAAAAGTTTCATTCGGAGAATTGGAATTTTATATTACGGAAGCTGTCAAGAATTGGTCGATCCGTAAAAACAAACAACAAAAACCTTATACTCGTTATTTTGGAGAAAAGTCCGGAGACATCATTCTTTCTTATTCGACAAACCCTGATGTAAGTTTGGCTGATGTTCCTATCACAAAACAGGGTAAGGAAGCCGCTTGGACCAGATCCATTCTGTTTCCCGGTTGGGGACAACACTACCAAGGCGATGAAATCAAAGGGAAAACCTATATGGGAATCGCTGCCGCATTACTTTTGGCTACGATCGATTCCTATTCGAAATACAGAGAAGCGAAAAATTCTTATAACTCTGCCATCATTGTTCCTCCCAGTTCTCGTTTCGGAGAATCTTTAATCATCAATACGCTGTTACTTGAACCTAAAAAACAGGATCTTTTGACTGCTGAAAATCGTTTGCAGCAAGTTTCCGTTCTTTTCGTAGCTTTTTATCTTTGGAACTTAGCCGATTTGGCTTTATTCTCTGCTGGGAATTCAGAAGCATCCAAATTTAATTTTTCCATGTACAAAGAATTTTATCCTATGGGAGGAACCGGTCAGGCAAATCGATATGAGTTCAGTTATCAATATCGTTTTTAAATTTTCTTTGTTATTCGCCTTCGGTTGCGGTTTTGTCGGTAAAATGGATGGCAGCCGGAGACTGAGCGAAGCTTTTTTGGCTGAATATTTGAATCTGACCATCACTCCTAGCATCGTTGCTTCAGTGGAAGCCAATTCGGTCATCAATTCCCTTTCCGATCTGAATGTCCGTTTGCCCTATCCTTTGTTAAATGAAATTCATAAGGAAAACATAAGTTTGGAAGGTTACGGAAAGGGCAGTTTGCAGTTGGAAACCGTTCGACAGCTTTCCCCTCAGGATATTAGTTTGAGTTTTTCCGGAAATCTAAATGACGGAGAACTTTTTATTCATTTTTCCGGCTTGAAATTTTACGGACGATTCGGAGAGACAAATGAAAGTTATTCGATTCGATATGTAGTGAACAATCAAAGACCTTTTTTGAGTCTCGATTTTGTTGATGGTGATTTCCCTTCTTTTTTGGAAGACGGTTATCTGGACATCCAATATTCCGAACAGGTATTAGGTGCGGATAAAAGAGAAAATTATTCTCTTTCCGAACCGATTGCAAGCGATGTTCTTATTTTAAATGTTCTGTCATTGGGAAATAATCGTTATCGTTTGGTTCTTGCCGGGAAATCCTACCGGAATTTTTCCTCTTTCACTTTGACCGTATCTTCCGTCACGGATGTTGCAGGGGAAAAATTGCAAAATCCTCTGATTCGCTTCGTGCAACCCAGAGTGAAACAAGTCGCCACCATGTCCCAACCTCGTTGTTTCCCGGAATTGGTAAAACTTACCGATGGGAAAGTGATGATCATAGGAGGGGCGTTGGATGCCCTAATACCATTGAATACGATCGAGATATTTGATCCTTCAGATAATTCTGTAACAGCATATCCGTACAACATGAATCAACTCCGATGGGAACATACGGCTAACTTACTTCCTGATGGCAGAGTCATTGTAGTAGCAGGAGTAAAAGGTAATAATGGAGTTCTTGCGAATTATTTGAGTGACTACGAAATATTGGATCCATCCGGAACGACTCCTCCCATACTTGCTTCTTTACCTGGTGCGGTACCTAGAAAAGGCCATAAATCGATCGTTGCAGGAGATGGCAACTTGTACATCTTAGGTGGAAGGAATGCACCAGGTGTCGCTGATGCAGTTTATCAGAGTCGGGTGGATGTTTTTTATCCTGCCACGAACACTACTTCCGTATCCGCAAGCATGAATGTTCGTCGAGAAGGGGTTGCTGTGGAATTGAGTCCTACAGGTAAAATCATGGCCTCCGGAGGAATTCGCCAGAGAGTCACTCACGATAACACCTTCGAGATGTACGACCCAATCGCTCAAACGAGTTATTTATACCCGAATACTCTCAATACGACCAGACGAGACCATAGTATGATCCGCTCTCCTTTCGGAGATTATTTTGTGTTAGGTGGCGGAAATATTGGCGGAATCGCAAGCGTAGAAAAAATTTCTTCGGAGGGAATCGTTTCTATCGTGGGGGCTTTCCAAGAAATTAGATATAAAGGTAGGTTCGAAGTTTGGAATGATAGTTCTATCATCGCCATTGGAGGGGGGGTAGGTACAGCACCTTCCGATAGTTTAGAAACTATTAATTTTAAGTCAGAAAAGTTCTATCAAGTAGTTAATTTACCTTTCACGGGAGGTTGTATTTCTACAATCGCTTTGGGGAAAAGGGATATATTGATCGTAGTTGGCGATTTGGGTGGAACGTATAAAAATTTGCAGAGGTTGAAAGCGGATGAATAAACGTTTAGGATGTTTTCTTTTCGTTTTTCTGCTTTGTAATTGTTTCAGTCGAACGGAAGATTCTAAGGAAAAACTTCTTTTTTGGAGCGATGTGACGTTCGCGTTTGTGCAAAGAACCGTCAATTTGAGTTCCGATCCGGATCTACAAAGGCCTGTCTCCACTTTGCGTTTTTCCATCCATTTTTCGGAACCAATCGCATCTCAAATTCGTGCGGAGGAGATAGAGATTCGATCTTCTTCAAATAAGATCGTTACGGGTGTTTCCGTGGAGCGATTAGATAATGTTAGGTTAAGGATCGTTTTTCCTGATGATACCGTTCCGGGAGAATATAGTATCGATTTTTCAAAATGTATTATTAGTTTGGGCAAACAAATTTCACCTTCGGAATATAAGTTCATTTATGACCCGGAGGCTCCTTCTTTGTCCAGCTCCCATGGAAATATTTTGGATAGCTCTTTTTTCTCCGATGGGTATCTGGATGTGAATTACAGTGAGCCAGTGCAAGGTGCCGACTTTCTGGATCATTACACATTGTCCGGTTCCGCAATAGGAAGCATTCGCCTTTCCAGTGTATTTAAGATTAAAACGAATTTATACAGATTGTTTTTTACAGGTGTTCCTGCTGCTAGCGGAGGTTTACTGTATTTATCCGCTAAAAACATAAAAGATGAAGCTGGAAATAATTTGTCTTCCCAACCTATCGAATGGAGAATTTACGGCTTCAAACAAGCCGGAAATTTATTGATCGGTCGCAGAGAAACCACTCCGGTCATTCTGAATTCCGGCGAAATTTTAATCACGGGAGGATATACGGATACAGGGCTTACGAACACCGCAGAAATTTATAATCCAACGACTCGTGTCTCCCGGTTTACTGCAGGTAATTTGTCACAAGTGAGGCGACGCCATTCTGTGACCCTCCTTCAAAACGGAAAAGTTTTCATTGCGGGAGGAGGGGCAGTTGTAATTGGAATAGCTGACGATCCGACTGCTTCCACTGAAATTTATGATCCGTCTACGGATAGTTTTACTCCGGGGCCTTCCTTACAAAGACCTAAGATGGATCATACGGCGACTCTTTTGAGTTCCGGCAAGGTTTTGATTGCCGGAGGCATAGAGAATGAAAGATCTGGCTCGTTGGATGCGGTGGGGACTGCAGAAATTTATGATCCTGTTTCCAATTCGATTACAAGTATTTCCAGTTTGAATTATCTCAGAAAATCACATAGAGCGGCTCGTCTTCAGGATGGAAATTTATATATGTTTGGCGGTACTTCCCGTCTAGGCCTTGGTGCTTTATATGCCTATGAAACGGAAATCTTCAATGAAGCCACATCTGATTTTTCCGTGGTTAGCAAATATAAACTGAATTATCCCCGATCTAATTTTGTTTTAAGAACCTTTTCTTCAGATGGAATCGTAGCTATTGGATCTTCCACTTCGGAAGTCTTCGATCCCAAAGAAAATTCTTTTCAAATCAGCAGTGATCTATCGACCCCGAGAAACAGCTATACTTCCGTTCAATTGAGTGATGGAAAGAGCATTTTGTTTGGAGGTGAGAACGATAATAACTTCGTATCTAGAATCGATTTTTATGATCCTGCAAGCGCTCTATTCAGGTTAGGAAGTAGACTGCTTTATCCCAGAGTCTCACCTTTCAGTGTTCTTCTTCCCGGTGATAAGGTTTTGATTTTCGGCGGCTACGATATTCGTATGATTACTGCAGTGGAGGAGTATTCGTATGAAATGTAGTTTTTTATCCTTCTTGGTTGCCTGCTTGCTTATTTCCTGTTCCATAGGTGATTTTAAATCCGGCTCCGAGAAAGGAAGAGAAGCTATGTTTCTGGAATTGACTTTCGGCTATTTATTTCAAGGAACCAGTGTTTGTCGAGTCACTCCGGATCAATCGAAAGTATTGTCCCATTGGGAAGAAATTCGTGTCCAATGTCCTTTCGGTTATACGATCGCAGAGGAATCCCTTTCCCAATCGATTCGTTACGAGGCTTTGGATGCATCCGATTCGAACTCTGTTTCCGATTTTTATTGGGAAAGAATTTCTTCCGAGGAAGTGAAATTGAAAGCGAGATCTTCCGATGTTTCCGGTAAAATTTCCTTTATACTCATATCCATATACGAAGAATCGGGAGCAAAACATTCCCCTATCGAATATTCCATCATAATCGACAAAAATCCTCCTGTAGCGACCGCAAAGTTTCCTTCCGGCAATTACGATATTTCCATATTTTTGACAAATCAATTCGATTTGGAATTTTCAGAACCTGTCACAGGTGCCGACCAATTGTTCAATTATGAGATCGTTTCTTCTTTGGGAGGTAGTTTGACGATACGAAATATTGCCAGACTCTCCGACAGATCGTATCGAATTTTTTGGCAAGGAAGCTTTCCTAGATCAGGAGGAACCTTACAGCTTACGATTCGAAATATAAAAGATGGCGCAGGTAATGCGGCGGTACCAGGATTTCAATACCGCATCTCCGGTTGGAAGCCAGGACCTAATTTGAATCAGCCAAGAATCGAATTTCAAGCAGTGACTCTATCTAACGGGGATATACTTATGTTAGGTGGTGTGATTTCTTCGACGATCCTTCGGTCGGTGGAAAGATATTCCGAATCCGTAAATTCTTTCGTCACTCAAAACGATATAAGTATAGGAAGAAGGGCGTTTGCCGCTTCTGTGACAGCTTCGGATGAAATCGTTCTTTCCGGTGGATATGGAACCAATGTTTCGAACGACGCCGCTATGAGAAATACGACAGATATTTATAATCCGAATACGGGAACTTGGTCTTTAGGCCCGAATTTATCTTCCGTTCGAGTGGCTCATTCTTCCTGTACACTTCCCGATGGAAGAGTGTTGATTACAGGAGGAAGGGTGAATAGTGCTTCGAGTTCCGCTCCCGTTAAGACTTCACATATCATCACTTTAGACCATTCCGGAGGCGGAACGATTGCCCACTACAATTTGTTAGTTGCCAGGATGGGTCATACTTCCGTACTTTTACCAAATGGAAAAGTTTGGATTGCAGGATACGGAAAACAAACCGAATACTTCGATTATCAAACAAATGCATTTAGTTTAGGACCTGAATTGGCCGTAAGCCAAGATTCTATGGTCACCTTGCAAGATGTAGACGGTAATGTGTATTTGATCGGAGGTACTTCCGGTTTTGTTACAGACGTTGTGCAAAAATACGATTGGAGGACGGAAGAGGTCAGCATCGTCTCTTATATGACCAAAGGTAGATTTAAACACACTGGGGTTAGGCTCCCCGACGGAAATTTTTTGATTATGGGGGGAACCCTTGATGAACTTTCAGCTAGTTTGGCGATCGTCGAAAAAATTTGGAAAGAAGGAGGATTGATTGGATTTCCCCTTCCCCCAATGGCGCAAAGAAGAGAAAATTCCCAAGCTGTTCGATTGCCTTCGGGAAGAGTTATGATGATCGGAGGGGCTTCCGGTACCGGTATCGTGGATTATTTACTGTCAACGGAAATATTCGGGGATTGAATCATCTTAGTTTGAGGGAGTCTTTCCTTCCGGTAAAATTTCGTATTCCCATTCGAAGACGTTTGTTTGTGCAATCGTTTTAGAAAGTTTCTCTAGACCGGGAAAGGAACTAGACTTGGCTCCTGTCAAAGCGGGAGGAAGGAGTTTATAGAATGAATCTCCTTTTTTGCCTCTCAACTGTAGGTCGGTCCATTCTTCTTTGGAAGCAAATACTCTGATTTTGTCTTTTCCATAAGGAGGTGCCGCTTTCAATGCCTGCCCGTTTTCAGGGATCATCACCTTTTGGCCTTTCTTCAAATAGTTTGCCGTTTGTGCCGGATTGGGGAAAATCAAAATAGGTTCGTCCGTTTTTTTCTCCGGCACTAGAACCACATAAACGTAGTTATCTTCCAAGGATTCCAATTGAAAATGAATCGATTCTCCTGCCACATATTTGCTTTTTAAGGAAGTGAATTTAACTGGATTGGCGGGGGAGGATTTGGTTTCTGAAAGTGCCAAAAAAACGTTTCTTTTGTCTAAATAGGAATAAAAGTCAGTCAGCAATGTTTTGGTCAGAGATTCAGGAAGTGAGTTTTTGTATTCCAATCTACCTGTTAACACATCTATGAATTTGATTTGTGTTTCCGTCTTGGAAGTTTGAAGCCAAACGAATTTATCCGCATCACTGATGTTAGTGAGCCATTTTTTTGTGTTTTCATCTCCCTCACCTTTTTCATGGAACACCAAACCTTCCTTGGGAAAGTTGAAAGAGGAAAAGACTGGATTCCCTCTTTTTGTGGAAGTGATCTGGCTTCTTAGGTGCTGCATTAGAATTTGGGATTCCGCAGAATCGCCTGAAGAATGAAATGCAATTCGGTAGAGGGGTTGTCTGTTAAAAGAATCGTCCGAATGGATTGCGAAGCAGAGAAAAAGGCAAAGAAGAAAAATCTTCATCTATTGAGTAGATGTATACCTCTGTTTTTTCTCTTACAAGCAGAAAAAAAGGGAAAGTTTGCTACGGAAATGGGTTCTGTCTGTCTTTTTTCTCTCATTTCCCTAGGATAGGGTTGTTCCTCGCGCCAAGGACCGCAGTGGAAATGGGGCGAAACCGGTTTCGTCCCATTGCAACGAAGGGCCTGGTCGGGGTTTGTCGGAAATATTGGTTTCAACTAACCGTTCCGAGGCGCCAAGTTGTGTTTGTCACATAATTCGGTTCCTATATCCCGAATGGTATATAAAACGGATTTGTCATAGAAACTTCTTTACTATTTTCACTACATATTTATCATTTCTTTTTCCATGAGCATTCGTTTTCGAATTTCACTCTCCATTTCCCTAGTTTTATTTGTAGGTTTCTTTATACTAACCTCCATTCAATCCTACAATTCTTATACCCGATTGAAAGAAGAAGTGGAACAGAGTTCCGATGTAACCGCCGAAAGATGGTCTTACGAGGTGATGGAACAGCTCAATACGATGATGGGGCTGATTCGAGGATTTCGATTTCCTTTGATGTATGCGTCTCCTCCCAGAAATCAGGTCATCAGCACGATGAAGGAAATCCTGAAACGGAATCCCAATTATTTCGCCATGTGGGTTTGTTATGAAAAAAACGCCTATGACAGATTAGATGCTCAATTCAAAAACAGCTTGGGCCACGATTCTTCCGGACGATTTGTCACTTATCTTCATCAGGGAGAAAAAGAAGGGCAGGTCAATATAGACTTTCTTCGCGATTACGACAAGTTGGACGGATCCGGCGATTATTATCAGACTACTAAAAAAACCGACAAAATGTCCGTAGTCGGTCCTTATCATTACCAAGTCGGTTCGGAAGACGTTTTGATGATTTCTCTCGTCACTCCCATTAGTTTGCCGGGCAAATTTTTAGGTGCTGCCGGTTTGGATATCGATTTGAAAGAACTTCAAGAAAGGATAGGAGATAAAAAACCGTTTCGAGGTCAAGGTTATATCGCTCTTGTGTCACCTGACGGTATTTATGCGTTAAACGGTTTGGAAGCGAAGTTAGTCGGTTCTAAAATCGGTGATCCGGAAGAGATGAAACTTTTCCAAGAGAAAAACGGAAAAGGGGAGCGGTTCACTTTTACTTCCAACGGACATTCCCATTATTATTTTCCGTTTCATATCGGCAAAGATCCCAAGTTTTGGACGATGCAGGTGAGTATTCCCAACTCGATTTATTTTGAAAGCATCAGTAAGATTATTTTGGAAACGGCTATCGTTTCGTTTCTGATTTTGGTTGTAGTGCTTTTGTTTTTGAATTTGATTTTCCAAAGATTGGTAAGTTCTGGACTTCTTCTTGCGATGAAGTTCTCCAGTAGAATCGCAGAAGGGAATTTACTCGCCGTTTGCGAATACAATCGTCCGGATGAAATCGGCAAACTTTTACAAAGTATGATTCAGATGAAAGAGAGTTTGGTGACTATCATCTCTCAGATTAAGATTTCTTCTGAAAAACTAGGAACTCATTCCAGAGATATGTCCTCCACCTCCGAGAATTTTTCGGATGTGGCTCAAACGCAAGCCTCCGCAGCAGAAGAATCTTCCGCCGCCATAGAAGAACTTTCCGCTTCTGCGGATAACGTAGGCAGATCGATGGAAGAAGCAGTCGGAAAAATGAAAGAGATCGATTCCAGCGTGATTCGTTTGAGAGAGCAGATAGAAAGCATCAATATAGAAATGCAAAGTCTGGTTCGGCTTGCAGGAGAATCGAAAAATCAGGCGTTAGTCGGTGAAGATGCCATGTCGTCTTCCATGAATGCGATGGAAGATATTGGAGACAGGGCTTCTCGAATCAGCGAAGTTTTGGACATCATCACGGATATTTCGGAAAAAACCAACTTACTTGCGCTCAATGCTGCCATCGAGGCTGCCAGAGCAGGAGAAGCAGGAAGAGGATTTGCTGTCGTAGCGGAAGAGATAGGTAAACTGGCGAATCAAACTTCATCTTCCGTTCAGGAGATCGGGAGTTTGGTTATTTCTACGAACCAGGCAGTGACGAACGGAAATGCAAAAGTGGAAGAAGCTTCTAAAGTGTTGAAGTCTCTCAATTTGAGAGTGAATGAATTCGAATCTTCCGCAAACAAAGTTTTGATTTCTGTTCGTTCTCAAGAAAAAAATACGATCGATATAGGAAATCATGCTCGCAGTTTGACTCAGCTTAATCTTCAGATCGAGGAAGCGGTGTTCGAACAAAAGAGAGCTACAGAAGAAATCTCAAAAACCATCATCAGTATTTCAGAAGGCACACAAGAAGTCGCAGAAGGTGCGGATCAATTGACTGCTTTATCTGCGGAGATTTTGGGTCAGGCGAATCATCTCTCTTCACAAATTGGAAAATTTAAAATTTAGATTTTAGTTGATTTCGAATCGTCTTGGATTCAAAGGCAAACAGGAGAATTCCTTCTGTTTGCCTTCTGTTTTTTCAAATCGCGAATACGGTTTGAAGAGTGAAAAACGAGGCGTTTGCTTTGAAATCGTATCTGTGGATCGGATCCGCATTGAATCCGTTGTTTTTTTGGTTTCTAACTGCATCTCCCGCATGTAAGTGGGAAGCTCCGAACCATACGGATACGTTTTCGAAAGGTGTAACTATGTAGATGAAATTGATTTCTGTTGCCACATGTTTCCCCAAACTAGGTCTGTTGTAGACGTATTGTTGGTTGTTGTAGTAGTCTTCGGTGCTGGCAAGCCCTCCTGTTTTGGAGCTTCCTGTCACATAGTTATTGTTATCGTAATACCCGTCTTGGAGTTTCATTTTGTAATACCAGTGAGGATTTAGGACGAAGGTTCCCCATCTACCCGCATCGTATTTGATGTGGATGGAATAATCTTTGATGTTTTGCCAGAAGACCGCTCCGCTATTTCCGTTCCCTGCAAAAGGAATGCTTCCTCCTGCCATCCTTCTTGTCGCAAAAAGCGGATTGAAAGTTCCTACTGAAGAATCGTTTCTATTAGGATCTCCAGACGCCTGTACATATTGTACACCGATTCTGAATTCTTTTACCGGGCTGTATCCTGCCTGCACAGCTACAAGATTCGCATCGTATTTTACGTTTTGGCTGAGCGCAGGTTGTTCTCCCGTGTTTTGATTCGTTTTGAACTTTCCTTCTTGGTTCATCCAGTCCGGTGCGACTCTTTGTCCGTTGAAACCTGACTGCCAAGCCGCTTCCACCATCCAATCGAATTTAACTCCGTCCGGAAGAGCGTTGTTTTTGGTTCTGTTAGTGAGTCGAAATCCGTAAGTGTTCATCTGATCGTTGTTACGGTAGATTTGTTCCGTTGCGTAATCGGGAGGATTTTTTACAGTCGTTCTTTTTTTGAATAATGTGAAGTTGTATGCGTCGATTCCTAACCAATCCGCCACTTTATAACTATGATGAAGTCCAGCATAGTAAGCGTCTCCTGGCCCACCCAACTTGGTTGAGTTATTCGATACTAAACTGTTTGAATTGTTTTCGGTACTCACGATCGAACCGAAAAGATCCGTGGTATGGTTCTCCCATTTTGTGGTGAGCCGTATGGCATCGAAAGAGTTCCCGTTCAAACTATCGTTTCTGGCTCCTAGAATTCTTCCGTCACCAAAGTCCAGAATTTGCCTTCCCGTTCTGAGTCGAATTCCTTCTTTAGCAGTCTTTAGGTCCAAAAATGCTTCCCGGAGACCTGTATAGTTGTTAATAGGAACTAATGTTTGTCTGGTGGTATCGTAACTGATCCCAGCGTTGGCGATGGCGCCGTATTTTTGATCCTGGTTTCCTGATGAAATTACTTCCCCTCCCCATAAGCGGACATCTTGTAACGTAATTTTAAAGAGAACATTCGGATTCAAATCTCCGATCAGATAAAACTGAGTTTGGTTCGTGATGTTGTTTCTGGAATCCGCTGTGGTTTTATCGAAATCGAAGTTGTTGAGGGAGTCCGCTTTCGGACGGATTCCGAAACCCACTTTGTATTTATCCGCAAACCAAGTTTCCGTATTGGCTTGGATTGCCTTTCTTTGTGCGGGAGTGACTTGTAAACTTTTCAGATATTCTCCGCTGAGATTTCCTTTTTGAGGACTTTTATAGGGCTCCTGTGCCGCTGCAGTCGCTGGCGTTGGAGTGACCACAGCAGGCTCCGGGGATGCTGTGGCAGGTACCACAGGCGCTGCTCCCGAGTCTTGTTGCGGAGGGTTGATCTTTTCCTGTGCCAAAACAGGTAGGGTGATCAGAAGAGATAAAAGTAGAATATGCAAGTGTTTCATAGTGTTTCTCTGGTACCTTTTGTTAAGGCAGACTTATATTTTTGTCTAATAAGTCAATATTTTATCCGTAATTACGAACAAAATTCTGTAATAGTGAATCAAATTCGTTATTTTGAAGGAATCTTATTCTTGGAGGAAAAGGAGGAGATGTGGTACCTACCACAAAAATCCACTCTCTCCTCCGAGAGAGTGGAAATGAGAAAGGAAAATTAGAACCTTTCCGGCTTTACTGACTGGGGTTTGTGTTCAGTAGCTGTTGGGGCTTGGGAACCTTTTGCAAATGCCTGAGCGGCCGGGGTAAGGTATTTGCCGTTTTCGTTGCCAGTGAACTTTTTCGAGATTTCCTTCGCTTTGGCTGCGGTTGTTTTAGTCTCTGTTTTCCCGATATTGACAAGAGTTCCCATAATTTCCATTAAGTGAACCGCTTGTTCTTTCAGCTCGTTTGAGGTTGCTGCCAACTCTTCCGAAGAGGAAGCGGAAAGTTGAGTGGTTTGGTCCATTTGCATCATCGCAGTTGAGATTTGTTTGATTCCTGAAGATTGTTCTTTGGAAGCATCCGCGATTCCTGAAACCAGTTCTGCTGTTTTTTGAATGCTGGGTACCATCTGTTGGATCACATCACCCGCTTCTTCGGCAAGGGTCACACTGCTGATGGACAATTGGTTGATTTCTCCTGCTGCCAACTGACTTCTTTCCGCTAGTTTTCTTACTTCTTCTGCGACGACTGCAAAACCTTTTCCGTGTTTTCCTGCACGGGCCGCTTCGATAGCTGCATTTAATGCAAGTAAGTTGGTTTGGTATGCGATCTCTTCTACAAACTTAATTTTAGAGGAAATATTTTTCATCGCTTCAATCGTTTTGAATACTGAATCTTTTCCTCGGTTCGCCTCAAGGGAAGAATTTGAGGCGATATTGTTTGTTTCTAATGCGGATTCGGAGTTTTGACTGACCGAGGAGGACATTTCTTCTATGGAAGCTGTTGTCTCCTCTATGGAGGCTGCTTGCTCACTGGCACCTTGACTCAATGTATAGGAAGTACTGGAAACTTGTTCTGCCGCGGAAGTTACGGAGCTTGCAATAGCGACCGCAGTAGTAAGGGCGTTTGTGATATTCAGAATGATCCAAGTAGCCATTGCAAAGGAAACGATTATCGAAAGAAGTAGGATTCCGAACATAAAGAAGGTCATAGAGTTATAATACTCGTCGGTCAGAACGTTGGCATCGTCCATTTCCTTAATGCTTGAATTTGCAATCGCATCCGCTACTTCGTCGAATTTATTGATGATCTGTCTTGCTGAAGTGACGGAGATTTTCTTCGCTTCTAAATTTTTTTCTTTTCTGGCAAGCTGATAGATTCCATCCACTATCTCAGTGTATTCTTGGTAATATTCTTTTAGTTTTTGAATTTGTGTTAAGTCTTCTTCATTTGCAGTTTTCGTAAGAGTTGTGAATAACTCTTGCATGATCGCTCTTTGTTTAGTGGCGATTTCCCATCTTTCTTCGATTTCTTTGGCGGATTCCGCAAGAATTACGTTTTTTTCATTTCTCACTAAGATTAAGATTCTGGTTCTCAATCTTTCTACCGTCTGAACTTTCGCTGCGTAGATAGTAACGATGTCGGTTACCTTTGTGTTGAATGTCCTCAAGGAATAGATTCCTGTGACGACACCTATCGATAAAAAAAGGACCAGTACGGAAAAACCTAAAATTAATTTAGCTTTTACGCTCATTGTTTTTTTTCCTTTCATAAACTTACACCCTGCTTTTCTGAAGGAAGACTTAAAACTTCAGATTTATATTTTTCATTCACGATATTGTGAATGTTTAAGATCATTTTGATATCATTATTTATCTTGGCGATTGACTGTATCAATTTATTTTTTTCGGTCTCCCCGAATTGAGGAGATGCCGAGGTTTGATCCGGAAGTATCTTAATCACTTCCCTTACTGTATCCACAATCAGACCTAAGAATTGACCTTCCAAATGCAATATGATGATACAGGTTTTCTCATCATAAGATACCTCCTTCATCCCGAACCGTAGTCTGGTATCGATGAGGGAAATTACTTTCCCTCTCAGATTGATGACTCCTTTGACGAAACTGGGCATGTCGGGAATTTCTGTGATTTCTGACAAACCGACGATCTCTGTGATGAATTTGATTTCGATTCCGTATTGGTATTTATCCAGAGAGAAGATGAGAAACATGTCCTCTATGATGTCTTCCTCGTCCTCGTCCGATTCGAACTGGGTGAGATTTTGCATTATTTCCGACGGTTCATCTTTCATGTGTAGCTTCCTTAGTATGGATTAAAAATTCCAAGCTCATACAGACTTCGTTTCCTTGGTTGAACAGATTTGAGGGAAGTAGGCTGATATGAATGTTTCCTTTCATATCCTCTAAAATCTTTCTGACCACGGACAGTCCCAAACCCAAACCGAACTCCTCTTCGTCGTATCTTTCGTCTACGGCACGATTCAATCGATAGAAAGGTTCGAATAGAATATTCTCTTCCGAATGTTTGAAATCCAAATTATGAATGTGGGGATCGTTTGTGGAATTGATGACTTTGAGAATAAAATGGGTTTGGTTTTTCAGAAATAAAACGATGATGGAAGATCGTTCTGGGGAATATTTCATCGCATTGGTAAAAAGTTCCCTGATTACGCTTCTGAAGTTTTTTTCATGAATGGAGATCTGAGCAAAAGCGGAGTCGTTTAATGCGGAGACTAAAATCGTCTGTTGTTTGATGGCAAGCATACGGGAGAGGAAGTTTTTTTCCTCTTCTACGATCGATTTTAGGTTTTGCAGAGACACTATATCTTCCGGAGTAGAACTGTCTTCGAAAATCAATTGTGCGGAAGCCAGAGTTTTGATTAATTTTTTTGTGCTTCTAAAGTTTTCTTCGATTAAATTGAAATGATTTAATGGAATCTCTACATGTTTTTCTTTCTTCACCGACTTCCTAATCATGGAGCCCAAAGAAGTGGTGAGAACTCCCAGGCCTGCGCCTTGCATCAAACAGGTGTTTAGGTTGGGGAGGGCTTTATGAAGCCATAGTTTATGGTTTCCTTTTCCGTGAATCTCTTTTCTCCAGTTAAAAATTTCTATGATTTCTTTGTATAAGTTCTCTTCGTGTCCGATCACTTGAGATTGTTTTTGAAATAATTCGGATTCTATTTTTTCCCTATGTGAGGAGTCGAAAGATTCCACAACAGAAAACAAAAGGAATTGTTGTTCTACCAGTGAACTTCTTAAGGGAGTTTTTTCCAGAGAGAGTCGGACAGAAGTGATTTTGACAGATAATATTTTGTTCTCGTTGCGCATCTCCTTTACGAAACTTTCTCCATTCCATGCGGATCTAAATGTTTCGAAGTCGATTTCTGAAGTGCCGAGGTAATTTTGTAAGGTGGATATGTCTCTAATTTGATTCTCTTCTTTGAAAATTAGAGAGAATTGTTCTCCTCCGATCGATTTAAAATTCAACTCGGAATCCAAGACGGCAAAATTGCTGTTAGGTATGGAGGAGAATATAACTCCGAGATTTTGAAAGAAAGCAGATCCGTAAAAATTTTCCACGTTCGGCAAAGGGGAAAATTTGTATGTACTAATCATTTGATTAGTACATACAAATTCTACGGTTATTTGCAAGTAAATTATGATTTTCTTAACGAATGAAAATACAGAATGAACGGTAATTTTTTAGTATTTATACTTAAGTTCCTAAAGGAAAAGGAAGAAGGGTTTTGTTCAGCGGCTAAGAAGAGAAGTTTCCCTTTCTGAATCGAAAGGGAAACATTTTGAAAACTGTGAAAAAATTAAGCGAAGAATCTTTTTTCAACTTCTTCTGGAAGTTTTTGTCCTGTGAGTTTTGCTCTTTGAACCAATTCCCAGAAATAACGGTAAGTTGCTCTGTCGTGCAAATCTCCGTCGTGTTGGATCGGTCCCCATTCTGCGTCTTGTGCTTTGATAAGAATATCACAAGCAGTTTGTGTTTCAGCAAAGTTAGGCGCCATTGCATCCAGGATGGATTGGATTTGTGCAGGATAGATGGACCACATACGAAGGAAACCGAACTCATCATGAGCACGTTTCGCATCTGCATAAGTTTGGTAGATGTTTTTCAAATCCAAAGTTACGTTGTGTGCAGGGATCACTCCGTTCATAAGAGCGGCAGCTACTAAGTTTGCTTTTCCTCTGCGAAGAAGTTCGTGGTCGAATTGACCAGGTGACTTCATGCAAGACGCAGGGATCGCACCATGGTGTCCCGAGATAAAGTCCATCAAACCGAAATCCAAAACTTGCAACCAAGGAAGTGCAGCGATTTCAAAAACTTCCGCCAAAGCTCCGTGAGTTTCAATCAGAACGTGGATAGGAATTTCTCTTTTGATTCCCGCTTTTTTACAAGCTTCTTGGATGTAAGTGATTTGTTCTTTGACTTGGGATGCTTTTGTAGGCTTAGGGATAGTGATGTAAGCGATTACATTTCCTGCTCCTGGAACGATGATATCCACATCGCCTTTCCAGTGAGGGTTAGTATAGTCGTGGATACGAACTCCACTCATCTTATGTTTGTTCAATTCGGAGTTTTGAATGCGAACAATCATTTCTGCGTGTTCTTTTTCTTTTCCGGTTTGAGCACCGTCTTCGCAATCCATAGTGATATCAAAGAGGCCGCCCAATTTATTTTGGAGCTCTAGTGCTTTTGTGATCAATTTTTCAGATCCGGCGAAATGTTCGCAAGCGGGGATGATGGGGAAGGGTTTTTCTCCTGCGAAAAGTGCGGATTGCGGGTGAGTCAGTGCCATTCAGGTTACCTTACTTCAGAATTTTTTACCAAGTTCTGTCAAAAAACCGACAAAGCAAGGAAGAATTCCCGGAAAGAAAAGGCGATCTAGGAAGGAACCTGTTCGTTTGAAAATGCTGATGACAGAATTCGACCCGAACCGGAATCCATTCTTATGTTCCCCGAAAGAGAAATTTATACTCCAGAGATCGGACCTCCCGGCCCAATGCCCGGTTTGAACGAATTGTTTTCCAAATGGGGAGAGGAGCGGATCAGAAATTTGGTTTCCCGCTTTTATGACCGTATTCCTAATTCCAAAATTTATAAAATGTTCCCTAAGGAACTGACTCTCGCCAAACAGAAACAAGCCGATTTCATCATTCAGATTTTAGGAGGCCCCGCTTATTATGTGCAGAATTGGGGACCAGCCAGAATGAGGATGAGGCATTTTCCTTTTCCCATCGATGAAGCAGCAAGAGAGGAATGGCTTCGTTGTTTCGAAGAGGCTCTGGAAGAGTCCGATTTCGAAAGGGAAGATAAAGTCTTGTTCAATTATTTTTTGGATTCTTTCAGCAAATGGATGGTGAACCAAAAAACCTAAACATCAGAGCAGGCTATCCGCTTCTTTGGTCAGTTTTTCGATTTGTTCCTGAAGTTCCTTCGAATTTTCCGCGACCAATTGAATCGCTTGTTCGATCACTTGAATCGCCTTAGTCACTTCTTCGTTTCCGATCTTTTGTTCGTTGGCAACGATGGAAAGCTGGGAGGAGATGTTTCCCAGTTCCCGCAAAGCATCGATCATGCGGGAATTGAGCTCGTTTTGATCCGTCACTTTTTTCTTGAGAACGTTCGTGTTCGTAAAGATATCGGAGAGCTCTTTTTCCTGGAAAGAAACTTTGGCGGTAACGTCTTCTGCAGCGGTATTTCCGGAACGAAGAGCCGATCTGGAAGTTTCTATTGTTTTGGAAATGATGGATGCGTTTTGAGCGGAACTTTCCGCAAGTTTTCCCACTTCTTGAGCAACGACCGCAAATCCTCTTCCGTATTCTCCCGCTCTAGCCGCTTCGATGGAAGCATTGAGTGCCAGTAGGTTCGTGCGGTCTGCGATCTCTTTCATGATCTGATTCACTTCCTCCACTTTTTGAAAAGATACTTTCACGTTTTCCATCGTATCTTTCAATTCCACAACGGAAGTGGTCACTTGTCTGGAGTAGGTGGAGGAAGTTTCCACTTGTTTGGTGATTTTGTCCGTATCTTCCATCACTTGTTTGAGGATGGATTCCAAAGTATCGCTTTCATGGATGAGTTCACTGATTTTACTGTTCTGAGTGTCTACGAGCGCCGCTGAATTTTCAGTATTGGAGGAAAGTTCCGTAAGAGATGCACTGATCTCTTCGATGGAAGCCGCTTGCGTCTGCACTTGGGAATTCAGTTCGTCACCGAAAGTCCTTAGGCTTTCCGAAGTATGCAGAAGTTGTCCTGCCGTTTTTTCCATACTTCCTTTTTTCGCTTCCGCATCCGTTGCATGATGGACTGCTTCTTTGGTTTTTTCCTCAGCATCCTCTTTCATATGATTCAAAAGATTGATCACCGAACCGGAGATAAACGAACCTGCGATGAGAAACAAAACCTTAATCGTTTCTCCCTGAACACTGATGTTTGTGATGAGCCAGCTTTCATTATTTTTTAAAACGAAATTCACTCCTTTGATTTTCGCCATGATCAAAACGGAAGTGTAAGCGGCAGCGGCGTAAAAACCGAGACCTAAAGTGATTTTCCTGGAAAACAAAAAACCGGAATACATGATGAAAAAATACAAAACAATGTAGCTAACGCCTTGTTTGATGGCTCCAGCAGCATTCTCCAATCCTACCTGCATGTTTCCTGTCATGAGGCACATAACTAAGGTTACGTCAGTGAATAGGAAGACGGGAGCAAACTTGTTTCCTTTTTCCGTTTTTGCAAGAAGGTATCTCTGTAAAATGCTGAATCCTATAAAACTTAGGATTACTGTCATGTTTAGAAACCAAACCAAAGGAGTATAGGAGCGGTAAGAGACGGATACTGAGAGTAAGAAGAAAATCCCTAAAGTCAAACGGATCCGATTGATGATGGAGGCTCCCATGGTTTTGTCGTTCCTTCTTTGCTTAGATGAATTCATTTGAACCTGCGGTAATGATTACGGATAGCAACTAACTAATACCGCCGCTTTATAGATACAAGTGTAAAATCTATTCTTGACTGGAATCCGATAGGATCGTATTTTTTGTGTGAGCTGTTCCCATAAAGGGACATAGTTATAAATAGATAGAATGATTGTGAGGAAGGAAAGAATTCAATGGAGCTGGACTGGATCGAACACAAAGGAAGGAAGATCAAACTGGTCGACTATCGTAACTTGAATGAAGACCAGATGATTGAAAAGTTTCGATCGACAATGAAGGAATACCAATCCATTTCCGAACCCATCTATAGCCTTTTGGATTATTCGGACTCTTTCGTTTCCAGTCGTTATTTCAATGCTCTTCTTACGGAAGGCGCTGCGGAAACAAGAAGAGATAAAATCGTAAAGTCCGCAATCATCGGTCTCAACTTAGCTAAACTTGCCTATTTGGATATATACAAAACCTTAACCCAAGACAATCGAATCCGTGTTTTCGAAAAGAAAGAAGACGCTTTGGATTGGTTGGCAGAACCTTGAGGAAAAATATCCCTTAGGGATTTTCCAGAAGTTTTAAGATCACTGCTTTCTGTGCGTCCAGTCTGTTCTCCGCCTGAGTGAAGATGATCGATCTTTCGCTTTCCACCACTTCTCTGGTGATTTCGTATCCTGCATGGATCGGCATATCGTGCATCACTTTTGCCTTCGTGCCTTTTAGAAGATTCGAATTCACTTGGTAGGGCATCATGAGTTCGATTCTTTCTTCTTTTTCTTTTTGGAATTTCGGGTCGTTGAAAAATTCCATATCCACCCAAGTATCCGTATAAACATAATCCGCATCCTTCACTGCGATGTGGACATCCTTTTCCCAGGAAAGAGTTCCTTTGGCGACTCCTCGGTCCACCACTTCCTTGACGATGGAATCTTCCGAAGCGATAGGAGTAACTAAAGTTAAATGAATTCCCAATGCGGCAGTGATCCCGATGAGAGAGTTGACCACATTATTATGGACACCGATATAACAAACCTTTGTGGATTTCCAATCGTTCGGACGATCCATGACGATGGTCAAAATATCCGCCAAAGCTTGGCAGGGATGAAATAAATTACAGCAACCGTTGATGACTGGAACTTTGGAACCGTTTCGAAGAACGAGAAGATCTTCATTGCGTTTCAAACGAGCCATGATGATGGAAACGTTTCTGGAAAGATACTCCGCTTCGAAATCGATATCGGAGAGAGAAAAGTTAGAAGCCATCCAATCCAGAAAGATAGCATGTCCGCCTAGTTCTGTCATACCTGCTTCGAAAGAAACTCTGGTTCTGGTGGAAGTTTTTTGGAACAACATCGCCATAGAACGGCCGGCCATGTGGCCAGAGAAAAACACTCTATGTTGTTTTACATAAACGGCAAAATCGACGATCTCCGCAATTTCGGAATCGGACCAATCCTTCCAAGATACCAGATGTTTGATTGAAGACATAGTAAAAGCCTGATATGAGTATCGGCAGGAAAACCACTCTTCCTTGGTGAATCGGACGGAAAAAAGGAAGAGGGGAGTCAAACCCTCTCCTTTTTTATCTTTTGTTCTTAAGCGGCAGCCATAGAACGAGCGATCAGAACATCAGGAAGAAGGAATTCTTCCGAGAACTTTAGGCCGAATTCAGTGCCTTCGCTCGTTTCTCTGATCCAAACCACTTTGCCGGAGTATTTAATTTTGGAACGAGTGAGTTCGCTTTCGATCAAACCGGAAATGATGTCCTTTTCTTTGATTTCGGCGCCCATTTCCACGATTCCGCTGACTCCGATTTCAGAAATATCTCTGATGGAAGCAAGAAGGTATTCCGGGGTTTCGTTGATCGTGAATACTTTTAAAACAAAATCATCCCAGGCGGCAGAAAAGATTCTTTGTTTAGCACGAGATTCTAACATATATTTATCTCCTAGAATTACGATTCTACTAGTGCATAAATCGTGCCAGAACCTTGTTTACCCAAAAGAAATCGTCACGTAACAAAATCTACACCTTCTTGCCTTAATTTGCCTTTCCCCTAAACGAACTGACAATGTTTTCCGAACAAATTGTTCACAAAATAAGCAATTTAAAATAAATCTAAATTTTTACTCAATTTAGACTGAATCTAGCTTGTAGATTTTTCAAAAAACTGCTTCGTAGTAAGGAGCAGAGGATACTATGCTAAACAGAAATATAACAAACACTTTATTCCTTACCGCAATCCTAGGGGTCATATCTTGCGGACCTTCCCAAGAAACCTTGGATTTACAAGCAAAAGCAAAACAGATGTTTGGTTCCCTTCCGGCAAAAATGCCTGGCTCGGAGAAAGACACACAAGATCTGGTCGCTTTGGGTAAAAAACTTTATTTCGAGAAAAAACTTTCTCAAAATAACACACAGTCGTGTAACTCCTGTCACAATGTAGAAGGAAAGGCGGCAGGTGTGGACAACCTACCTACTTCTCCGGGAGCATTCGGAAAAAACGGAGATCGTAACTCGCCTACGGTTCTGAACGCAGGGTTTCATTTCGTTCAGTTTTGGGACGGAAGAGCGGCGGACTTAAAAGCACAGGCAAAAGGACCTATCTTAAATCCTGTGGAAATGGCAATGCCTTCCGAAGCGGAAGTTCTGAAACGTTTGAAAGCGGATGCTGAATATCCGGCACTCTTTGCAAAAGCGTATCCGGACGTAAAAGATGCAGTGACTTACGACAATTTGGCGGGAGCGATTGCTGCATTCGAAAGAACTTTGGTATCTCCTTCCCGTTTCGACGATTTCGTGAACGGAGATGCGAACGCATTGACAACGGAAGAACAAGCAGGACTACAAACATTCATCTCTACAGGATGTACATCCTGCCATACCGGAAATCTATTCGGAGCGACCTCCTACAGAAAAATGGGAGAGAGAGTTCCTTATGAAACCGCAGACTTAGGAAGATACAACGTGACTAAACAAGAGTCCGACAAATATCTTTTCAAAGTTCCTACACTGCGTAACATCGCTTTGACGGGACCGTATTTCCATGATGGAAAATCCGCAACTCTGGAAGATGCCGTTAAAAAAATGGCCTATCACCAGTTAAACGTAGAGCTTACCAACAAAGAAACGGCAAAGATCGTAAAATTTTTGGGAAGCCTTTCCGACAAAAACAGAGTCAACTGAATCACACACATTTTCGTTTCCTCGCTTTCCCCCCGTTTGCAAATGTTTCGGGAAGGTGAGGGGGCGAACCCCCTATGGGGCCGGGCTCGTCCGGGCTCCGCTTTCGCTTCGGTCGCAAGCGACCGCTAGGCGCCCTCCCGATCCCTTTCGCAAATACGATCGATTCGCATCTGTCTTTTGGCCTTCCCTGTTCCTTTCTTTTTTTCATTATAAATCTTTCCGAATTCCGGATTGACAGAAAACCAAAAAATGCAACTATGTTGCAAATGAAAAATTCGGAAAATACATGGGAAACAATCATCATCGGAGGGAGTTTTGCAGGTCTGTCTGCTGCCTTAGCTCTGGGACGTTCCAGAAGAAAGGTTCTTATCATAGATCATGAAAAACCCTGCAATCGTTTCACTCCTCATTCTCATAATCTATTGACCCACGACGGCAAACCTCCTTTTGAAATCAAAAGAATCGCCAAAGAAGAGTTAGCTCATTATCCGAACTTACATTTTTTGAATTCCGCCGCGATCAAAGTTTCTTCTTCCGAATCCTATTTCGGAATCAAAACGGAAGATGGGGAATTTCATTTGGGCAGAAAACTTTTATTCGCCACGGGCGTCATTGACGTTCTGCCGAATCTTCCCGGTTTTGCGGAATCTTGGGGAGTTTCTATCTTTCATTGTCCTTACTGTCACGGATACGAAGTGAAGGAGCAGAATTTGGGAATCATGGCCAACGGGGATATCGGCTTCGAAGCGGTGAGGCTTCTGAGCCAATGGTCGAAACAACTGACTTTATTTACGAACGGACCTTCTCTTTTGAAGGAAGAACAAACAGCAAAACTAAAAGCAAAAGGAATCCCTGTCATTGAAACGGAGATCCGTGAATTCGTACAAAACAACGGTTATGTGAAAAAAGTGGTGTTTCTTGACGGAACTTTTGTGACTCCTCAAGCAGTCATGGCTAGAGTTCCTTTTGTACAACATTCTCATCTTCCTGCGGAGTTGGGAGTTGTGTTGAATGAGATGGGTCATATCCAAGTGGACGGATTCCAAAGAACCAACCTTAAGGGAGTTTATGCAGCAGGAGACAATACTACGATGTTTCGCAGTTTATCCACTGCAATCGCACAGGGAGGGCTTGCGGGTGCGATGATCAATAAGGAACTTTTGGAAGAAGATTTCTGAAAAAATCGGGGAATTTATGTGACTTATCCGAATGGAGGGCTAGTTTTCTTAAATTTTGCAGGGAGGATATATGTGTGATCTCCTAAAGAAGAAAACGACATTCTATATTCGTATAATTGTGTCAAATGAAACGATGTGATTTTGTATTATGTCACATTATGGAAATTGAATATGCAAACTTGGTATAATGTTGATTTAGGATATGGAATGGTTGAGTCTCGCAAAAACTAAGTAATTGGACATTTTGTTCGTTAAGTTGGACGGATTTAGAACAGAAGTTAGGTTTTTTACTTAGGGAAGCAGGAATAGTTTGAGTTTTTGTTCGTAAAACGAGTGATTTTTGTTCAAAAATTCAAGCTATGTTCATAAGAAGACATAGGGAATCCTTCTCTTGTTTTTAAGAGAATAGATAGGGATCGCTTTTATTTGAGAAGTTGCTTAGTAGCTTAAGCTACTTTCTTCCAAGAATAGGTGTGGTACATTCCGCCGAGCACTGGTTGTGAGGCGAGTTCATAATCGCCATCTCTAGGTTTGTGCAAAACTTCCGAAGAAACAGGTGTATCTTTATCCAAAGCTAAGTGAGTTCTGTTGTGATTGTAAAAATGAATAAACTCTTCCAGCTTCACTTTTAGATGATATTCATTCAAAGGAACAAAGTAGTCTAAAAATTCATTCTTACAAGTTTTAACAAAACGTTCCGCATATCCGTTCTGCCAAGGAGAGCGAACCGCCGTCTTTTTGTGTTTGATTCCCAATCGTTCTAAATACCTAGAGAACCTCTTTCCGAATAAACAATCATTGTCAGTAAGAACATAAGAGGTGTTCTTCAGTCCTTTCTTTTTAAGAGCATATTTGATGACTCTTCGAACCCAAGCAGTCGAAGTTTTAGCGGAAATATCAAAATGGAGAATTTGTCTGTTCTTTAGATCGAGAAAGAAGATCACTTTGTATATTTCTCTGAAGTTGTAAGAGAACACAGTGAAGAGATCGGAAACGATCATGGAGTCCGAGTGAAGTAGATAGAAGTTTTTCCAGGAAAGTCTCTTTCTCGGATTCGGTGATCTATGGAAAGTCTTAACATATTTGGAAACAGATCTTTCTGAGATAATAAAACCCAACTTCAATAAAACTCCGTGTATCTTTGTAGCACCCCAGATCGGGTTTTGTTTTGCGATTTTCCTTACCAACTTGATTAAGCTCCATGGGACATTGGGTCTTCCAGGGTTCTTGCTTTTGGAGAGTAACTTCCAGAAGAGTTTGAACTTTTGCTTTCTCCAAAGAAGTAAAGTGTCTGGTGTCACTAATAGGAGTGACGACTTCCAATTGGGATTCAAGTAGGAGAGTAGAACGAGTTTACATCGTTCCCAAGTAGTAGGGCGGAAGATTTTGTGTTTTCTTTTGTAAGCGGAGAGCTGAGTTTTGAGGAATAGGTTTTCTAATAGAATATTTTTTACATTAAAGATAAGGAAAACATTAAGAAATATAGAGAGAAAAAGGAAAATATGTAACATAACGTATCATTTTGTTTGTCGGAAAACATCTTGTTCCTTGGATAAAAAGTTGCGAAAATAACAAATTGAAACTAAAATTGATATAGAAAACCTTAACGAACCCAGATTGGGAAATCATGAACTTTAAGGTAAAACATTGTTCATTGACAACTAACAAAAAGAACTCAAGCGCTAGCGATCGCAGCGGAAATCCTTTCCTGAATGGAAAGATTGAAGCGAAGAGCGCGGTCGTGTAGTGGATAAACGAGTGTCGTATAAAAAATACGAAGCGCCCAGCAACCAAGTGAAGTGTATCATGCGGTGACGCAGGCAAGGATGCCGAAGTTCGTTTGTCATGACAGGATGTCATGCAAACGAGAGCATGTTACACGTAACGCTTGGCGGAAACATAGGAGTTAGCAATACAGGGGGAGCGGGTAAGGGAGTTACGACAGCCGGACAGCTAACATACAGTAAACAGAAGGGAGTGGGAGTCAACGTATCCGCCTCTTATAAAGACCCAAGCAAAGCAAGCACATCGAACACACCGAACGCAGATAAACCGTTATCATCACAAAGACCGAACCAGATGAGTGGAACGGGAGTGAGCATAGGGTATTCAGAGAAAGGGGGTTATGAAGCGAGTGTAGATATACTCGGAGCGAATGCATATAACTGGGATTCGATCAATGGTTTAACAGCGAATACGAACTGGGCGGTAGATAAGTATAGATCTGATGAGAGAGAGAAGATAAAAAAAGAGAGGGAGAAGCAGGCCAAACTGTTGCAGGAAGGTAAGGACGCTTTTGCGGAGGATTGGAAAGATAAACATCCAGAGGATGCGAACTTAACACCAGAAGAAATATTTGATAAGAATGCGGAACAGAAGAGAGCCGCTGGAGCAGAGAAAGATGGTTCGAGAGAGAATCTCCTTGATTATGCGAAAGGATTTATCCAAGACAACTTCTTAAACTATGGAGGATCTGATAGCTCTGGATATGTGGATGAGAAGGGACAATTCCATGCGAATACATGCTTTGTTGCAGGGACTAAGATCACAAAATTAAAACGCGAATACTATGAAGTAGCTGATCGATTAGAGCCTAATTCTAAGTATGAAGAACAAGTCTCTATTGAAGAGATCCAGTTAAAAGACATTGTTCGATCCTGGAATGAGGAAACAGGACAATTTGAATATAAAGAAGTGTACAAATATAGTATTCGCCAGTCACACTCTTCTAACTTTTATTAGGTTAAATGATTTCTTCCTGATCTAATTTTG
>NZ_RQHW01000010.1 GCF_004770995.1 Leptospira idonii
CTCCCTTAACTTTTTTTATTACTTTCTTCCGCCTTTCCTTAACTCCATAATTCAACTTAAATGACCAATCTACGGCACCTCGAGGAGCAAAGGTGTTCGCCGATTAACGAAAATATGTGATGAATTGCAGTGATTCGAAGACAATGAGCCAAAAATCTAATATTTTTATTATTTAAAGTGAACCTTCTTCGCGAAATTCGTCTAAACTTTTCTTTGAATACGAAATATGATATGGGAAGTTAAAGAATGAAGGAAACTATTTATTTCAAAAGGAATCGAGCAAGAACGGACAGTTTTAAATTTAGATTGCGTGAAAACGATTCAAAACATCCCTTTATTCTTTTTTGTACTATTTGTTAGGAGTTCTTCATTATGAAAGATAAAAATCCTTCTGCCTTATTCATTCAAAACTGCATTCAATTAATCTCCGGCGAAGATAGAGAACATTATGTCCATAGATATTATGAATTCATCAACGGAGGGGATCGTATGTACGGTTCCAATGCCCCCATTTCCGAAGAGGAATGGAAGGGGCTCGCAGTAACAAAACAAGCGGAGCTTGCGGAAAAAATGCTGAATGTTCCTTCTTTAAGCATCCGATATCCAGGGACTTTCAGTGGACCTTTAACGAAAGATATGCAGATGTTTATCGGTTTGGATCAGTTGGAATCTTTGAGTGGAGATTTTATGATGGTGGAATCTTATACGAAACTTTTGGAACTACCGAAACTGGATCAAATCAGATTCGATATATTTGGACATTCAGCAGGTCACACGAACAATCATTGGAGTGTCTTAGATGCTTTGTTGTTCCTTCATACAGAAGGTTTTCAAGGCAAACTGGACGGACTTCTGAAATATAAGGAAGAACTAGATCTGGCGAAACCGTTTTCTCTCCAATATGTTTTAGAGACCGAATCCGGAATGGATACATCAACCGAATCTCTAAAAAAAATAATCACGAAAGAGTTTTTGTACAAGAACTTTGCGAAATAAAAATCGAACAGAACGAAGGAAATTTTATGACAACTAGATCCCAAGAATTCATTCAAAACTGCACTCAGTTGCTTTCCGGCGAAGAGGGAGAATATTATGCTTATAGATATTTTGAATTCATAAATGGAGGTGATTCTTTTTACGGTTCGCACGCCCCCCTTTCCGAGGAGGAGTGGAAGGGGCTTACATTCGCAAAACAGGCTGAACTTGCCGAAGAATTGCTGAATGTTTCTTCTTTGAGTATACGATATCCGGGGACATACAGCGGGCCTTCCACGAAGGATTTACAAATGTTTGTCGGTTTGGATCAATTGGAATCTTTGCAAGGAGATTTTATGCAAGTGGAATCTTATACAAAACTCTTGGAACTGCCGAAATTAAATGAAATCAGTTTCGATATATTTGCACATTCCAGCGGTTATGCCATAGGAATATGGAGCGTTTTGGATGCTTTGATGTGCATTCATACGGAAGGTTTTAAAGCTAAAGTAGAAGGGCTTTTGAAATATAAAGAAAAACTGGATCTGGCAAAACCCTTCCCTATCCTACATAAAGATCTTTCCGGGCTGGAATTAAATAATGATGAGTTATATAAATATCTAAAAGATTTGATTGCTGAAGACTTTTTATACAAAAACTTTGCGAAATAAAAAGGAGCAATTCAATGAAATGTTTAAAATGCGGACATACAAACGACTACAACTCTAAATTCTGCAACCAGTGTGGAAAAGAATTAAGCACTTTCTCAATGAGTGAAAACGATAGAGTGGCCCAACAAATCAATCCAACGAGAGAGACATTCAAATCCATTATTTCTTGGATTGCTGGAATTTTCTTTCTTCTTTTGGCAATCGCATCTTTGGTTCCAGAACAATTCCATTTATTAGGTTTCTTTACTTATGGTATTATAAGTTATTTGCTGATACCTCCCTTTAAATCTTATTTAGAAAGGTTATTAGGCTCCAAAATACCATTGGCTCTTAACATACTGATCATTGTGATATGTTTTATAGCGGGATCATCCACTATGCCTGGATTAGAAAAGGAAATAGAGAAACAAAGGAACATGCAATCACAAACAAAAGAACCTGAGCCACAACAGAGAACTCAGTCACAAAGTCAAACACAGACTCAATCGCAAAGTCAAACCCAAAGTCAGAAGATTCAAAAAAGATAATCTTTTAACCCATGCGCCAAGGATCGCAGTTCCTGCTGACCGAGCGTCCCGTCGAGGGAGAGCCTGGTCGGTGCTTGAAATCAATTTCTATTTCAGGTTTATTTCCGAGGCGCCCCACTACAATATTCAATCCTATCTAAAGTTATTGGATGAAAATTATGAAAACTATAGTTACAGATGTTATGAATTTATTAGCGGAGGGGATAGTTTATATACCAGTAGTTTTCCCGTTAAGGAACCACAATAGAAAGAGTTTTCTCACCAAAAACAAGCGGAGGTTGCGGAAACATATCTAAATGTCTCTTCCTTGTATATAGGCTATCCAGGCACAGAAAGCGGACCTTATGCGAAAGATTTACAGATATTCTATGGTTTGGACAAATTGGAATCTTTGACGGGAGATTTTATGATGGTGGAATCTTATTACCATCTCCTTAAGTTGAAAAACTTGGATCGTCTGAATGTCGACACATTTGCGCATCTCCTAGGTTATATAGATAGAATTTGGACTGTTTTTGATGCACTGATTTTTTCTCACGAATACCAACGTAGGCATATCGTAGATGTAACAGGAATTTTAAAATACAAGAAGGAACTGCAACTGGACAAACCGTTCGATTTTTACTCGGAAGACCCGAAGCTGAAAGCACCTTCCAAAGACGAAGACTTGAGCGATTGGAACGGTTGGGATGAATGGGAGGAGAATTCAAAAAAACGATTACTAAAGAATTCTTATATAAGAATTTCGCGAAATAAGAAAGAAATTCGAATCAACAATTTTGTTATTTATATGTTTTTCATAGCGCCAGGGATTGAAGCGAAGAGCCCGGTCGGTGGAAAATCCAGGTCCAATCATATAACAAATTCGAGGCGCACAAAGAACGAACTCGTAAAGGAGATCTAATGACGGCATGGTCACAAAGCATCCTCTTTCACTCGAAATTTCACCATCTTGGTGATCAAAGCCAAAGGAAGCGGTTCTCCGAAAGGAAATTGAATCGTACCTTTGGAATATTTGTATCGAGTCAGTGAAGATTCAAATTGAGTGATCGGGCCGGAAGTAGGATAAAACCCGATGTGTTTTTTATTTGCAGCAAAATAAACCAAGTTTCTTTTGAGAGCAAAAGCGGGCATTCCGTAACTGATTTTTTCCTCTGCTTTAGGAGCCGCCTTTCGGATTGTTTCTCTCAATTGTTGTAACATCTTTTGGACGTCTTTCGGGAAGCCTGAAATGTATTCATCGATCGTTTGCACCTTAGCTTTTTTAGAATCCATCTACTGCACCTCGGAACCGTATGCAGTCAGTTTATTTTGTTTTGCCTAAGTCAGGAAACTAAAATTAGAAAGGGAAATAGGAGCGAGAGAGAAGAAATAAATACTTTACATTTGAATAGTATATATTTAAATAGATATGTGCAGATTCCAAATCCGCAAAATAGAATCAAACGAGGCACCAGCTCTCATATCGAGGGAAGGTTTGCGAAAACATTCCGAGAGGAATGGACGGAAGACCGCGAAGAAGATCTACAACCGAAGTACATCAAAACGGAATACCTAAAAGAATATCCCAAATCTCTTCTTTCCAGAAACGATTCCCCCGACATCCCTTATGATTTAAGTTTGAATCCTTACAGAGGTTGCGAACATGGTTGTATTTATTGTTATGCGAGACCGAATCATGCCTATGTGGATCTTTCTCCGGGAATCGACTTCGAATCCAAAATTTTCATCAAACAAAACACTAAAGAAGTGTTTATAGAGGACTTAAAAAGAAAATTCAAATCGGGAAATAGAGATCCGATCGTTTTCGGATCCGTAACGGACAGTTATCAGCCAATCGAAAGAAAAACGGAAACCACAAGAAGGCTTTTGGAAACCGCTCTCAAGTTCAAACAGCCTGTAGAAATCATCACAAAATCTTCTCTCATCTTAAGAGATCTGGATATTTTAAGCGAAATGGCAAAACAAAATTTGGTTCGAGTTTGTTTTTCCGTAACGACTCTGGACAAAGAACTTTGGTCCAAACTGGAACCCAGAACTCCAGCACCTACCAGAAGAATGGAAGCGATCGAAACATTGACCGGTGCAGGCATTCCAGTCATCTTGATGTTCGCACCAGTCATCCCTTTCCTAAACGATCATGAAATGGAATCCATCGTCCGAGAGGGAAAAGAAAGAGGGATCTCTCAAGCCATTATGATTTTAGTCCGACTTCCCTATGAACTAGGGGATCTGTTCTCCAATTGGCTTACGGAACACTACCCTTTGAAAAAAGATAAAATCCTGGGTCTATTGAAAGATACGAGAGAAGGCAAACTCTATAAGTCGGGTTTCGGACAGAGAATGACTGGCACAGGAAATTATGCGGAGCTATTACGAGCCAGATTTCAACTCATCCGCAAACAATTGGACTTAGAAATGAAAACATACAAAAAATTGAATACGGAACTTTTTCATATTCCTTTGGAATACCAAAGAAAAAAAGTCCAAGGAGAAGAATTTTTACCAGGTTTGTTTTGAAGGTTAAGAGATGCCAGTAGTCAATTTACGATAAGCGGTTGTTATATTTTCTTCTTTCATAAAATAGGTGCCGATGAGTACGGAATCTACGATTCCTTTACAGTCATCCCAATCTTTGGAAGAATGAATTCCCGATTCAGCCACTCGAACCAAATGATTCGGAATCAAAGGTGCAATCTCTTTCACTAAATTAGGATGAATGGCGAAAGTATCCAAATCTCTCGTGTTGATTCCGATCACATCCATCCCAAGTTCCAAAGAAAGTTCCACCTCTTCTCTATTATGTGTCTCTACAAGAACGCCCAATCCTAAAGATTTGGCATATTGAAACAATTCTTGCAGTCTGCTTTTTTCCAAGATGCGAACGATGAGTAAAATTGCGGATGCTCCATAAGAATAAGCTTCCTGAATTTGGGACTCATGAATGATGAAATCTTTTCTAATGACCGGAATGGAAACGGAACGACTGACTTGGTTTAGGTCCTCAAGAGAGCCGTAAAAATAATCCCTGTCGGTTAAAACGGAAATGGCACTGGCACCGCAGGTTTCGTATTCCTTTGCGATGGAAACCGCAGAGTAATCGGAACGCAAAATCCCCGCACTGGGACTTCCTTTTTTACATTCAGCGATCATCGTAAGAGAAGAAGCTTTGAGGGAAGATGCGAACGGATACAGAGGAACTTCCCTTTTCGGAAGGGAAGAGATTGAAATGCGGGAAATTTCCTCTTTTTTGGTATCTACGATTTTATGAAGGATGGGATTCGTAGAAACTTACCTGAAAACTAAAAGGATTTGAGGGCAGCTTCTTCGGAATCGTAAATATCGAATAGAGAAGTAAGTTCAATGACATCAAAGATCCGCTTCACTGCGGGTTTGATATTGGAAATTTTAAGAGAACCTTCTTTCGAATTGAGTTTACGGAGAGTGGAAATGCAAGCTCTAAAGCCGGAAGAAGACATATATTCCACTTCTTTCATGTTCAAGAGGACTTTTCTATGGCCCCCATTGTCAATCAGGTCCATTAGACCTTCTTCTACTTCGTTTGCTACGGAAACGTCCAATCGACCTTCCAGGTAAACAACTAGTTTTCCATCTTTGATCTCGTGTTTTAGCACTCTTTCACCCGAACCTGATATGATTTTACAAAATCATCGCTTTTTCACTGACTGTCAATCAATGTTTTCTCAAGAGATTTCCGACCGTTCCGAACTGCTCCGATACGACTTTTTTCTCATTTTAGGAGGTGGTATCTCCGGCGACTCCGCCGCACGTCTTCTTAAAAAATATAATAAAACTGTTTATCTTGCGGATCGAAAACAAACGAATCCTCCCGACTCCCCCTATTCTCTTGTTTTCTCGGATGAAAACATACAAGAAGCCACTGCCAACATACAATGTGTCATCAAAAGCCCCGGGATTTCGCCGACACATCCCATTTTAGCATCTGCCAAGAGTAAAAAAATTCCCATACTATCCGAGATCGCTTTGGGAAGAATCTTCTATCAAGGAAAACTAGTAGGAATCACAGGGACTGACGGTAAATCAACTACAACCGCGCTCACCCATCATATCCTTTCTTCCGAATATCCGAATGCGGTGGTAGGAGGAAATTTAGGAAGACCGTTTACTGATTTTTGCGACCAAAATGCGGATCTTGTCGTTTTGGAACTCTCCAGTTACCAACTGGAAGATTCACCTAACTTAAATTTAACTGTATCAGCGATCACAAATTTAGCACCGGATCATTTGGAACGACACAAAACGATGGAAAATTATTTAGCCGCCAAATGGAAGGTGGCCGACTTGGAAAATCCGAACCATTGTTTTCTCACGCAAAGAAAGATTTGGAATCGAATCGAAGAAAAAAAATCAACTTATCCAAGTAAGGTGATATTTTTCGGAGAAAACTTAGACGATGGGATTCGAATCGATCCGGTGAAACGACTTATTTCGACTTCGAAAGATACCTACGAAACGAATTCATTCCCTCTGCCAGGAAATCATAATCTCCAAAATTTGGCAGTGGCCATAGGGATCGCAGAAGCATTGCATGTTCCTAAGGAAAAAATCATTTCCCGATTTTCCGACTTCGAAGGATTACCTCATCGCTTCAAAAAGCTGAAAACATCGGAACATCCTCTTTTCCCTAAACTCACAGTCATAAACGATTCTAAGTCCACAAACCTTCACAGTATGCTTTCCGGACTTTCCGGATTTTCCCACCAGGATAAAGTTTATTTAATATTAGGCGGGGAACCGAAAGAAGAAAGCCTCGATCCTTTTTTTGCCAGATGGAAAGAGATAGACTGTGAAGTTTGGATTTACGGAAAGGCGGCAGAGGTTTGGAAACAAAATTTTCAAACGAATGGGAACGATCGTTTTCACTTAGTTCCTCGTGTGGAAGAAGCTCTGCGTCAAATCAAAACGATTCTTATCTCCGAAACGAAAGACAAACTAACATCTCAAAATCGAACTTTATTATTTTCTCCCGCTTGTGCCAGTTTCGATCTTTATAAAAACTTTACGGAACGAGGAGAAGATTTCGAAAGATGTGTGAAGGAGTTGTTTCTCTCTTAAAGAGAGAAACTTTTACCCTTGCATTTTTACTAGTAGTTCTACTCAAAAAATTCTTTCTTATTTTCAGCTCCTTCTTCTTTTTTTCGAACCAATCTATAATCTTTTTCCTCTAAATACCGTTTGTTTGTTTGAGAGGAAAAAACGATGATTCAGGCAACGGAATACCCAGGATGTTATAAAGTGAATCTCACTAAATTGGATTTGGAATCTATGGGAAATTTCGAGATGGAACTCAATTCTCATCTTTCTCCCCGGGAAAAAGTCATCCTTCTGGATTTTGCGGAAGTGGAAGAAATCTCTTCCGCCATTCTGGGAATTTTACTGAAGAAAAAAATGGAGATGAGAAAAGGCGGATGTGAAGTTTATCTTTGGAACGTAAAACCGATCGTTCGCAGAATCTTAAAGATCACTAAACTAGCCCAGTTTCTGCTAATGCAGCAACAGGCTAGTCTCGGTATTCCTGCAAACTGATCTTTTGCAATAGATCCGTATAATGATAATACTTAACCCCTGAGGTATAAACGATAGAGTCAGACAATATTTGATACGCACCGATTTTATACATAAGTATGTCTTCCTCAATCGGCTCGGGATTTGCTGCCGAGTAAACGATCACTCTTTTGTTTGTGATGACTGTGGCCAAATTCCCCAAAGAAGACATTCCGCTTACAATCTCTCCTTCCAAAGCATTTTTCTTCCAACTGTCCCAGCCGGATAAATAAACATAAGTTCGACGGTCAGATTTCGCAGTGATCCCGTTGTTTCCCAATTTGAATTGCATTCTTTCGTCTCCGTAAAGACTTTCGGAAACCCATCTGCGATTCGAAGAATCGATCGCATGTAATTTTTTATTGGTGAGTATGACCGCTACGTTCCCTTGCACTTCCCGGTAAAGAACGACTTCTCCCACGATCTTTAAGACTTCATTCGAACCGTCTCCGAACAAGGCACGTAACTTATCGTAACCGGTAAAAATAGTGAGAGTGTTCGTAATGGGAGGGTAATCGGTTTGATCTGTAATTTCCGATCGGAAAGAGAAAGGTTTAGGATCGTGACCGGGATCGAATAAAGTTCCGGGAACAGGCCGGGAAGGATTTGTGTTTTTTATGACTGTGTAGGATTGAGAGAACAGAGGAAAACCTAACAACGAAATAAAAAGTAAAGTCGAAACGGTTTTAAAGATCGACGAACGAAATAGATTCGAAATTTGAGCCGGAAATTTGGCAGCCATTGAGGTTCCTTGCGGACAATGTCGCATCTCTCTTTATTAGCTTACAAGCTCAAAATACTAACAAAGAAATAAAATGACCAGGCAAAGGGATGCGTAAATGCATCACCCTTCCAAACGTTTATGAAGGGTTTTTTCGTAAACTTTGCTTTCGATAAAGATATCCAAAAGATCTCCGTCGATATGCTGGTCTCTCACTTCCATCTTTAAGATATCGAATGCTCTTTCTAGCGGCACCGCTTTTTTATAAGGACGGTCTTTGTCCGTAAGCGCATCGAAAATATCCGCGATGGCCATCATCTTCGCCTGCACGGGGATCTCCACAGCACTGAGTCCTCTGGGGTAACCTCCTCCGTTCAGTTTTTCATGATGACCATGAGCTATGGCAGGAACCATTTTCAATTCCTTGGTCCAAGGAATTTTACTTAAAAATTGAAATGTATGTTCTACGTGAGATTCGATCTCTCTTCTTTCATCGAAGTCGAGAGAACCTTTACGAATGGATAAAAAGCCGAATTCCCTAGGCTGCAATAAAGAGATTTGATTTCCATCCGTTGTTTGGTAACTGAGTTTGGAAATTTCTTCCAAAAAGTTGGAATTACTTTCTTCCAGAATGGAAGGTTCGTTGGATTGTGCGATCACACGAACCATTTCTTCCATTTTCTGCCTTTCCATTTCATATTCCAATTGGATGGACTGTTCGAACTCCGAATAACCGGAGTTACCGTGCTTTTTCAAGTAGTCTATTTTTTTCTGTGCCAGCTTCGCTTCTACGTCTTTTACGATAAAATGAAAGCGCCATCGGATGAGATCCAATTCGTATTCTTCCAATTTTTTAGCTTTGACTAGAACCTTTTCCCGAACCCCTACTTTTCCGAAGTCGTGAAGAAGAGAAGCGTATCTGATTTCCTTAATTTGGGCGGGATTAAAATTCAAATCCTTGAATCTTCCCACTCCGATGGAACTCACTGCCTCCGCCAAACCTACAGTATATTGTGCCACTCGGAAAGAGTGACCGGAAGTGGTTGGATCCCTGGATTCGATGGCGGATACGCTCGCAGTGACAAAACCTTCGAATAGGGTTTCGATCTCATGAACCAAATTATTATTTTGGATGGCGACTGCGGCTTGTCCTGCTACGGACATCACCAGTTCTTCGGAATATTTATCGTATTCCAAGGTATGATTGCTTTTTAACTGATCCAAAGTGAGCTTCAGATGAAAGTTTTTCTTTCTATTGATGAGCTGGATGACTCCCACTACTTCATCATGATGGTCTTTCATAGGAACAACTAACATAGATTTGGAGTAGTAGTTACTCATCCGATCGAAGTCGCTGTTGAATTTGTATTCCTCTTTTCCCGATAGTTCGTAGACATTAGGAATGTTCAGTTGTTTTCCCGTATAGGCAACATAACCGGCGATACTTTTTTTGTTGATAGGTAGAATGAACTCGTCGGAGTTCAAATCCAATGCGGAGATCTTAAATCGGAGATTTCGAGGATTTCCTTTTTCGTCTTTTTCAACAAGATACAAAGAACCTGAATCCGAATTGGAAATTTCCCTGGCGGAGTTTAGAATGTCTCTCAGAAGTTTCGTGAAATCTTTTTCATTCGCAAGACTGATTCCGATGCGGGTGAGTTTTGAAATTTCATTTGTGGATACATTGATTCGTTTTTGAAGTTCGAATTTATCCACCACCATCTGCAGGCTAGTGAATGCATTGACCACTGCCTTCACTAAAAAGATGACAGGAGCCTCTTCCGGAACATTGGTAAAAAACAATTCCTCTTCTATGGAGAGTGCCTGAAAACCTGTGTAGTCAATGGGTGCCTTTATGATAAAGGAACTCATCACGGAAGGATGGAGTTTTAAAAAATTGTGAATTTCCTCATGGCGGGACTCCAGTTCACCTCTGGAAATATAAAACAAAACCTTTGCAATGTTATGTTGGGAATCTTCTTCTATCTTATCCAAGTCGGAAAGAGACAGAACCTTGGCCCTGATTTTTTTGGAGTAGTCTGAGATGCGACCTTCAAAGTAAAGATCGTCGGTAATGATGAATTTATGTTCCCGTGTAGATTCTTTTGTCACATAGAAAATATCGACCTAATCGGGGCGGATGTCTATTCTTTTAATAATTTTTTCCCTCTGCGCCTTCTTTAGGCAATAGATAGACCGCAGAAGCAACTAGACAAGACAACAAAAACACTGTTAACAAAAACAAACTCTGCACGGCCAGCATAACCGAAGGAGGGTGAAGCCATTCCTGATTCGGAAGACTCAAATAGGGAAGAAACAATCCGATCCCTCCTGCAACCAACTGTCCGGAAACCAATAGAGAACTTCTGTCGGACCAGTTTTTTTTCCTAAGCCACAACTGCAAAAGATGCAGAAACAACCCTGCAGAAAATGAAACCGGAATCAAAAGCAAATGAGTGACCCCCAAAGATGCGGACACAAGCGCAGAACCCGCAAAAAAAGGAAGTAAGGACAAACCGAACCCTTCCGAGAGTTTTTTTCTAGCTTGAGAGACAGCCAAAAACCCCAGAACGGAAGAAAGGGAAGCAAGCAAAAGATCGATGGAAAGAAAATAGAACCTTTCCTCGGTTATCCGGCCGGAAACGATCGGAATAACAAAGGGAAGAGAGAGGAAAAACAAAGACGAAACGAAAGAATCAGGGATCTTCTTTTCCAAATCCTCATCGGCCAAAGGCTGAAAAAAGATCTCCTGGAACCAGGCAATGCTGCCGGAAACCAGAAACAGAATCACAAAGCCCCCTCGTTCCAAAACTCCCAGCTCCGTAAAACTACCGAGTGAAAAATGGAAGAATAGGAAGGGAAACAAGCCCAATCCGATCAAACAAATGTAAATCAACTGGGAGGATGTTTTGAGTTTAGGGAGAACCAAATAAGAACCCATAAAACTAAAACTCAAAAATAAAACCAGATTCGTAAAACTAACAATAGGTTGTTTTACAAAATAAAAAGGAAGAGAAATACGGAACTGATCCAAAACGGAAAACAATAGGTAAGCAAAAACCAGAAAGAATACCGAGATAAAATAGAATTTGGAACGGAACTGTTTCGCATAAAAGAACTCGGAAACTCCTACCAAAACAACTAAAGAGGAAAAAAAGGAGATGATGCTGGTTTCTGGCTGGAATGGATGCATTTGCATATTACCTTTCGCTCAATGTGAATTTAGAAAGAGTATAAGGAGGTTCTCCGTTTCGATCTAAACTTTGAAAGTTATGATGGAAACCTCGTATGGATTGAAAACCGATTAGGCTAAATTTTGCCTGTCCCTTCGGCTTAAACAAAATGCTTCTATTGAAAAAATATAGAACAGGATTATCTTTCAGATGAAACGCTACATCCATAAAATGCGGCTGAATTTTAGTATAAGTTTCGTAAATATCGATCGAATTCGCAGCCCGCATAATGATCGTTTTGTCTTTTAAATTTGGGATACTTCTGTTTTTTAAGATCCAATGGTTCGGATCGGAATACTCTGTTTCGAATTTCCCCACACCGTCTGCGGAAAGAATACGAATGTTTCGGAAAGAATAAAGTCTGTCCTTTTTATCGGAAGGAACTTTCTTCAAAAAAAGATCCACTTCTTTGGGAAGTTCCCAAAGCACCACTTCCATTTTTGGAAAATGATAAGCAACCGATTGGGAAGTGATTCCTGGAGCATCAGGGTTGTTCAAAGCGGGACCTATATCTAAGAAGACAATGTTCTCCCCTTTTTCAAAAGACTTCTTTTTGGGAAATAAAGACTCTTTCAAATAAGAAAGAGAAGGAGTTCCGAAAAAATCTTTTTCCAAAAGATCGGAAAGAAACTCATTCGTATCTTCCAGCCGATTTTCATAGGTTCTTGCGCGGATCTCTTCATCCTGACCGGAAAAAATATAACGACCAGTGTAGGATCGAATCACAGCTTCTTCCAAGCCGGTAAATTCATTCTCCGTAGGTTCCGCATACACTCCCGGTAAAATAAAATCGGGAACTAGGCAAACGGCAGAACCAAGAGGAACAATTGCGTTGTAAGGAGAAAGCCTGGTATAAACTTTATAAAAACGATCCGCTTCTTCTTCCGCGTTTTTGGCGGAATAAATTTTTGCCAAATTGAAGTAACTGTAACGATAAAAGAGTTTATCTTCTATGTTTAACATTCCTTTTGCGGAGAGAATGTCTTCCCAAATCGATTTTGCGACATTCGCATTTCCCAATCGGAACTGAGCCGCTGCCTGCAACACCAAAGTATGAAAATTCAGTTCATGATTGCTCAAGTTCTTTTGAAAAAGGATGGATCTAACTTTGCTTAGATAAGGAAGAGAAGCTTCGTAAGCTCCTAAGTCGTATTGCAATTTTCCTAAATCGAAATAAAACAAGGCTCTTTCGAAATCGGTGAATACGGACACTTGCGGTTCCACTTTAAAAAATCCGCTGAGAGCCACTTCCTTTTGGTTCAAATCCGCAAGAAGAAGAGAATGATACCAAAGATTGATCGTAGTCTCTTTGTCTCCGGAAAGATCCAAAGAGGAATACATTTCTTTTGCTGAAGTGAGATAATAAAGAGCTTCTTCTTTTTTTCCGATCTTCACCAAAATTTGCCCGAGAAGGGACAAAGAGTGAGCGTATTCAAAATGATAAACTTGTTTTAGATTTTCCCTGGTTTTACGGGCGATCTGTAGATACTCGAAAGATTTTTCCAAATCACCGGAAAAAAACAATTCTCTTCCGATGCGGTAGGCAAGGAGAGAGTGATACATCGTATCGGAAAGTTTTTTATCTTCCCATTCTTTCCAAATATCCTTATGAGAAGACACCGACTTCCAAACAAGCAAGGCCTTCGCCTTTTCATAATACAAAAATGCAGCCCGAGGGGAAGACAAAGCCAAAGTTTTATATATATCTAACTTTTGTTCTGTGGAAACGGAAGAAGAGAATAAAATCGTGTAGAGACCGAATTCCGTTTCGGATAAAACTTCAGAATTCAATTCGGGATTGAGCAGAGCCAGTTTGGGAGGATGCAGAAGGATTCGATGCAGTCGAATGGTTTCCCGAATCAAATGTTCATAACTCTTTAAAATGAGAAAGGGAGTTTTTCCCAAGTCGGCCCAGGGAACGGAAAAACCGGATTCGGAAAAATATTTTTTAGTCTGCGGGAAATAAATTTTAGGAGAAAAGGAGAGAGAACCTTTTTCAATTTCAAACTCCCCCTGAAGGACGATATGCAGGCGGTTTTGTTTGACGAAAGATAAATCGGAATTCTCTCCGTAATAAACAAGATCGGAACCTTGTGCAAACCCTAGACTTACAAGCTCCCTTACCGCTTTCGCATAGTTTTTGGTTTCTTGATAATCGTTCAGCTCCCAGTCACCCAAGGAAATATGAGGGATCAGATCGGGAGAATGATAGGATTTAGGAAGAGATTCCTTGCGGATCGTGTCGCGAATAGAATAGTATAGCGGAGGATAGGCGATTGTCGCCAGTAAGATTACGGTTAGAAGTGCATTTTTTTGAAAACGTGACAAGGATTTGCTTAATTCTAAAAATATGAGTTTGACCCAGTATTCTTAGAATTTTGCAAAATTCAAGGAAAAAACGGGGGAAGCCCCCCGCTATTAACGTTTGAGTCCTAGTACTTCTTGGATCATCTGATCGGATGTCACAATCGTTCTAGAGTTGGCCTGGAAACCTCTTTGGGTTACGATCATATCCGTGAACTGATCGGAAAGATCCACGTTGGACATTTCCAAAAGACCTGCGTTGATCTTTCCTCGCCCTTGGGATCCTGCTTCTCCGATGTTCGCCTCTCCGGAGTTCATGGAAAAACTATACATAGTGTCCCCTTCTTTGTTGAGACCGGCAGGGTTCGTAAAATTAGCCAATGCGATTCTGGCAAGAGGTTGTCTCACTCCGTTAGAGAAAACACCTGTTACAGTTCCAGTATTGTCAATAGAGAAAGATTCCATATAACCCATTGAGTAACCGTCCTGTTTCACCGCTTTCGTAGTGAAATCAGAAGAAAACTGTGTGATTCCTCCCACAAGGCCAGCTTCTCCCAGATTCAAACTGAACGTTTGTTGAGTAGGATTTCCAGGAAGACGGAAGGATACCTTCGCCTGAAGTTTTCCTGTAGTTTGAGAATCAACTCCGTCGGATACGCTGATGATTTTCCCGTCAGGAGTGAAAGATACTTCCAATTCAGTATTTCCGGATACTTGCGTGTTTTCCCCGCCTGTTCCAGCAACGTCTACGGAAAGTTGAGTCGCTTCATTCAAGTTCATTCTCATCTTCCAAACATTGTCTCTCAATTTGTAGAATTCCACTCCTAACTGGCGTGTATTTCCTTGTTCATCGTAGACATTAATGGAAGTTACATGTCCTCTTCTTTGGCGAGGATCCGGATCGTTGATGTAACGTTTGATGTCTTCTTCCGTTGCATCCGGCGGAACCGCAGGAACAGCAGCGTTCAGGTTGGATTGAAAGTCAACGTTTTGAGTGGCACGAGCAGGTTCTTTCGAATAAAGAGGGATGACGATGTCTTCGATGGAACCTGCGGAGTTGATGTATTTGTTACCTGTATCGTCGAGGCGGGAATTCCATCCTTGCACCTTGAGTCCGTTAGCAGGATTCACATAATATCCGTTTTTATCTACGTTGAAAGCACCAGCTCTAGTATAAAACTGTTTATCTCCGTCTTTCACGATGAAAAAACCTTCTCCGGAAACGGCAATGTCAGTGTTCTTTCCGGTAGTTTGAAGAGCACCTTGTGTCATGATTTTATCGATAGCTGCGATGAGAGATCCTAAACCGACTTGTTTCGGGTTTGTTCCACCGATATTTTCTTTCGGCTCAGAGGCGCCTTGCAATTCTTGAGAGATCATATCCTGGAATGTAACTCTCTCCGTTTTAAATCCGTGCGTGTTCACGTTTGATATGTTGTTACCAATCACATCCATACGAACTTGGTGGTTTTTCAATCCGGATACTCCGGAATAAAGTGATCTCATCATAACTTTCTGCCTCTTTTTACCTTATCGTCTACTTTCGATTAATCCTGATATGCTTCTTGTTTTTTTAGAGTATTATTCGGATACTCCGTTGGAAGTGTGGATTGTTGAAGTGGAGCGGCAACAGGTTGGTTCTGTGACCTCGCTTCCGCTTTCAACAATTCCGGATCCGAAATCAAATTGATCTTCGATACATCCATCATTCTTCCATTTACTCTAACGTATGTTTTGCCTTCATTGTCGAAAAGAATCGCTCCTGCGATTCCGGTTACGTCTTCCCCTGTCACAAGATCAGGGCCGGAAACCATCTTTCCAACAACCGAATAACTTTGTTTAGATTCCATTCTCTGAATCCCGGAAGAGATGTTTTTCATCTGCTCCAAAGAAGAGAACTGTGCCATTTGTGCGATAAAATCCTTATCCTGAACCGGATTGGTAGGATCTTGATGAGAAAGCTGAGTAAGAAGAAGTTTTAGAAAGTCATCCTTTCCCAATTCCTTCTGTTTTTCACGGATCTCAATCCCTTTCAGTCCGCTCGTTTCCTCTTTTTCCAGTTGATCCAAATGTTTATGGATATTGAATGATTTTTCCGATTCGAAATATCTGCTTCGGATTGCGTTTTGGCTGGATAAATCTTGTATTCCGTCAGGCATCTTTTTTTTTCCTTATCTATGCAAAAATCTCGAAACCTTTGTCGATTCGAGTATCCACTTCATTCACTTCGGACAAGCCGCTTAACTTTTGTTTATTTGTATTTTCGAAATATGCGTCTGCGTATTCGGGGTCATAGTTCCATCCCTTGTCTTGTCTGTTTTCGGATAAGGAAGAACCGGAATCGTCCCAAATATCCACGAGAAGGGTTTCCAATTCTAATCCTGACTCTTTCAGTTTTTCTTTGAGTCCGGAAATTTCCCCAGTAAGAAGAGACTTCATCTCTTCACTCTCCACAAGAATACGTCCTTCCACTTTCTCTCCGGTGACGCTGACCTTCAAAGTCAAACGACCGAAATCCTTAGGATTCATTACGATTTCCGCAGTGGATTTCCCGTTTTGTACGATATCGAAACGAGCTTGTTTTACCAGTTCTTCCATATTCTTTTGAAGAGCCGCTTTGGAAGGAGCCGCATTCGATTTTTCGGATCTTAATACTTCTTCGAATTTAGAACTAGATTTCAACTCTCCTCCGAGAGAAAAACCTTCCTGCTTGAAAGATCCTTTTTTATCTCCCTGATTGAAGGAGCCTTCTTCCGAATTCCCCGAAGAAGACGAATGAGTATTTACGGGAACACTGACAACTTCTTGTAACTTAGGTTTGTCGGAAACCTGAGGCTGTCTGGATTCGGATCTATTGAATTCACGATCCTTCACGCCCATGGACCGAATCGTTTTTTCGGAAATGACATTGGAATCGGAAATCATCTCCTGTTTGTCTTTGGATGTTTCTTCCTTTAAGGAAACTTTTTTGGAGGAACTCGTTTCTTTATTTTTCTCCAAGTGTTTGCCGAAAGAAACCACCTGCTCTTGTTTTACGGGCTCTGCTTTGACCGTTTCTTGCGAAAGTTTAGGTTGTTCTTTGGATACATTCGTTTGAGAAGAAGTTGTTGTTTTAGAAGTAAAAGAACCTGTTTCTTTTTTTCTATCTATGTCTCTTGTTTCCTTAAAATGAGAAAGAACCGTGATTTTTTCCTTACCGAAAGTTTTGGATTCAGGGAACTCGACCAGATTGTTCGCATTTTTATCGGAGGATTCTTTTTTAGGAACCGTTTCGCCGGATTCCGTCTTTTTAAATGACTTTGCTTCTTTTTTGAAGATAGTTTCAGCCAGTTTCTTCGCATCTTCCAAAAAGCTACCGGATTCCTTGCTTTGACCTAAGTATGCGGATGATTTCAAAAACGCAACCTGGGAAGAGGAATGCTGCCATCCGTCCTCTCGGTTTTTAGGTTTGATTTCGTTTAGATTTTTGAATGGAAAATTTTGAGCAAAAATATTCAAACTGTGGCGAAGGGCATCTTCATCTAATGTATGTTCGTCTTCTTCGATTTCTTCGTGATCATCTGAATTGGATTTTTTTTCCTCGGATTCTACGGATTTAATTTCCTCTTTAGAAGGTTCGGAAATATTTTCTTTCCTTTCGGAAGATGGGATATCCTGAGTTTTATTATATTCTTCCGTTTGAGGATTCTTTGCAATCACAGTCTCTTGCGGAGCCGGTAAGGAAGGGCCTAAAGAACCATAAGTTTCTTTTTTCAGGAGATCCGAAAATTTCTCCGTTCCTACGTCGGACGTCTTTGTAGCATCTAACACAGGTAACTTGAAATCAAGGTTCATGAGCGATATTTGTTTTCCGGGCTCACGAGAAATGTTCATGAGAAGTCTCCTTACAGGTTAAGGATCGAACTTCCTGGAAATTCCTTGAGACAATTATCTTCTTCCTATTTACGAATATGTCCCATGAGGGTTTGAGAATTTTGAAACCAGGTTTTTCCGACGGATGTGGGCAGAGGGAAATCGTAGGAGGTACTACATTTGGCCAGATTTGCCTCCCGGAAATAATAATGAAAAAATTGACAAATCAAACCCCTTCTGGAAAACTACCAAAAGATTCAATAAAACGAAGGATAAGTTCGATTTATTGACATAGGCGGTAAAAAAATGCAACGAAAGCAAAAAAACATCCAAAAAAGCAATCAAAAGCTTACAAAATTCGCTCTCTCATTTCTACTCTCTCTTTCCCTTACCCCTTTGTCTCAAATTTGGGGGCAAACCACACTTCTGAACGTCTCTTTTGATCCGACAAGAGAACTTTACGAAGAAATCAACAGCAGTTTCATCCCTGTTTGGAACCAAAAGTCCAAAACAACCCTAACCATCCAACAATCCCACGGTGGATCCGGAAAACAAGCCAGAGCGGTGATCGACGGTTTGGAAGCGGATGTGGTAACTCTTGCCTTGGCCTACGATATCGACAGTATTGCCGAAAAATCGGGGTTAGTTGCAAAAGACTGGGAGAAAAAATTCTCCAACCACTCTACTCCTTACTACTCCACTATCGTTTTCCTAGTAAGAAAAGGAAATCCGAAGAAAATCAAAGACTGGGATGATTTAGTAAAACCGGGAATCAGCCTCATCACACCGAACCCGAAAACTTCGGGAGGAGCTCGCTGGAACTATTTAGCGGCTTTCGGATACGCAAAAAGAAAGTTCAAAGCGGAAGACAAAGCGATCGCTTTCATCAAAGCGTTCTATCAAAATACCTCAGTATTGGATACGGGAGCAAGAGGTTCCACAACCACTTTCGTACAAAGAGGAATCGGTGATGTATTGATCACTTGGGAGAATGAAGCAGAACTAGCGTTAGATGAATCTAAAAAAGCGAAAGGCGGAGTTGCTGAATTCGAAATCGTTTATCCTTCCGAAAGCGTAAAAGCGGAAACTCCGGTTGCTATCGTTACAGGAGTGACTCAAAAGAAAGGAACTACGGAACTTGCTACTGCTTATCTTGAATTCCTATTTTCAAAAGAAGGACAGAAAATAATCGCAAAACATTTCTTTCGACCTGTAGATGCAACCGTTTTTAAAGCAAATGGCGAGAAATTTCCTGCAATCAAGTTCTTTGATATACGAGAATTGGAAGGATCTTGGAAAGATGCGCATAAAAAACATTTTGCTGACGGCGGAATATTTGATGCGATCTACGCCCCAGCACAAAAATAGTAAAATTTAGAGGATAATTTCCCCTAAATTTATGAGTATAACGACTAAACCTTATTCAAAGACAAGTTTTGGCTTAAGCTTAGGAACCACTGTTTTCTACATAAGTATAATGGTCGTTATACCTTTGCTCGGTTTGTTCTTTCAAACGGCAAGCATCGGCTGGAAAGGGATTCTGGATGTCTTCGTGGACGACAGAATCCGAGGTGCTCTCTATTTAACATTCACTGTTGGTGCGGTTTCCGCCTGCATCAACTTAGTAGTAGGTTTTTTATTCGCTTGGGTTTTGGTGCGTTACCAATTTCCGGGAAGAAAATTAATCGATACGCTCATTGATCTTCCGTTCACCTTACCTACTGCAGTCGCAGGGATCGCCTTAACCACCATCTACGCAAAAAACGGATGGATAGGAAGTTTGCTCGATCCTTACGGAATCAAAATCGCATACACTCCTGCAGGGATCGTCCTCGCACTCGTGTTTATAGGTTTTCCTTTCGTAGTCAGAACCGTACAACCTGTCCTGGAAGATCTTCCGAAGGAATTGGAAGAAAGCGCATTCTGTTTAGGCGCCACTCCGTTTCAAACGTTTAGAAAAGTATTATTTCCTGAACTATGGCCGTCTCTTCTTGCAGGAACTGGAATGGCATTTGCGAGAGGAATCGGAGAATACGGCTCCGTAGTATTTATTTCAGGGAACTTACCGGGAAAAACGGAAATCCTTCCCTTACTCATCATCACAAAACTAGAACAATACGAATATGCGAAAGCGACCGGGATCGCCGTAGTGATGTTGGTTTTATCCTTCATCATCATGTTTACGATCAATTATTTCCAAAACAGATCCTCCAGAAAACTGACATGAAAAAAGCGAAAATCCCATACGCAAAATGGACTTTGATCGGTCTTACCTATTTTTTTGTTACTCTGATATTGATCCTGCCAATCATTACGGTATTCAAAGAAGCATTCGCCAACGGGGTGGATGGTTATCTCAAAGCGTTGCAAGATAAAGACACAATCGCCGCCCTCTTCCTAACTATCAAAGTAGCTGCGATCGCAGTGCCATTGAACACTTTGTTCGGTTTGGCGGCGGCATTTACGATTACAAGATTCGAGTTCCCCGGTAAAAACGTAATCGTAACGATCATCGATTCTCCTTTCGCGGTATCACCTGTTATTTCCGGATTGATCTTTCTTTTGATCTTCGGACGCCAAGGATGGATGGGGGAATTTTTATCCGCTCACGATATCAAAATCGTATTCAATACTCCCGGACTTGTTATCGCCACTTTGTTCATCACACTTCCTTTCGTAGCCAGAGAACTCATTCCTCTGATGCAAAGCCAAGGAAAGGAAGAGGAAGAAGCCGGAATTTTACTAGGTGCCAACATATTCCAAACCATTCGTAAAATCATACTCCCTAACATCAAATGGGGTCTTCTTTACGGAGTGATTCTTTGTAACGCAAGAGCTATGGGAGAATTCGGAGCTGTGTCCGTTTTAAGCGGACACATTCGCGGCAAAACGAATACTCTTCCTCTTCAAATTGAAATGTTGTACAATGAATACAATTCAGTAGGTGCGTTCTCCGCAGCATCCCTCCTAGTATTTTTATCCTTACTTACATTGATTATCAAGATCCTGTTGGAAAAAAACATCGCGAGAAAATGACATGTCTATTGAAATTCAAAACGTAAACAAAAGATTCGGAAATTTCCAAGCACTCTCGGATGTAAATCTTTCCATCAAACACGGAGAGTTAGTGGCACTTCTCGGTCCCTCGGGAAGCGGTAAAACGACTCTTTTAAGAATCATTGCGGGACTAGAAACACCTGACACAGGAAAGGTGATTTTCCAAGACCAAGACTTAAATTCTTCCGAAGTGAAAAACGGAGAAGTAGGATTCGTATTCCAACACTATGCATTGTTCCGCCACATGAGCATTTTCGAAAACGTGGCATTCGGACTAAACGTCAGATCCGGCAAAAACAAACCCTCTAAGGATGAAATCAAAGAAAGAGTTTTAAAACTCCTCAAACTGGTTCAGTTGGAAAATTTTCACAACAGATATCCGAACGAATTGTCCGGCGGACAAAGACAAAGAGTCGCTCTTGCCAGAGCTCTTGCCATAGAACCGAAATTTCTTCTTCTGGACGAACCGTTCGGTGCCCTAGACGCGAAAGTAAGAAAAGAACTGAGAACCTGGTTGAGAAGACTTCACGACGAAATTCATATCACAAGCGTTTTCGTGACCCACGATCAGGAAGAAGCTTTGGAAGTCAGCGATTCCATCGTGATCCTGCGTTCCGGCAAAATCGAACAAATAGGAAGCCCTGACGAAGTGTACAACAAACCGAAAAGTCCGTTCGTATTTCACTTCTTAGGCGATGTAAATTTATTCCACGGAAGAGTCCAGGAAGGAAAGGCTAAAATCGGAGATGTTCATGTGGAAACTCCGGAACATTCCGAAATCAAAGATTCGGAAGCGGTTGCCTACGTTCGTCCTTACGATGTGGAAATTTTGAGAAATGCGGAAAACGGAATTCCTGCGGAAATCCAATACATCCATTCCACAGGCAGAAATGTCAGGATCGAATTGAAACGCCAAGATACAGGAACTTTGATCGAATCTGTCCTGGAGCAGGAGCAATACAAGGAACTGAACCTTTTGCCAGGAGAAACTGTCTACTTAAGGATACGAAAAGCGAAAGTATATGTGGACGATTTCTCGATTTAGATGCAGCATTGCATTGAATCCGAAATTTATGCCAAATATATTTTACAATTTATCCAATATAAAATACACTGGTATCAGTGACTGAGAATCCTATGGTGAACCGAGAAAAACTGGAAATTGAAATGAAAGGCCTTGGCCTAGAAGCTTCCCTTGCCTATTTGGATCGGGAATTTGGAGCAAAAGCGGTTTTTTCCACAAGTTTCGGACTAGAAGACCAAGCGATCACTCATGCCATCCATTCCCAAAATCTAAACATTCGAATCGCAACTTTGGATACTGGTCGATTGTTTCGGGAAACTTACGAACTTTGGCAACTCACCAATCAAACATACGGCAAACCCATCGACACTTATTTTCCTAACGCAAGTCAGTTGGAAAGTTTTCTCAATCAAAAAGGACCTGACTCTTTTTACGATTCCGTAGAAAATCGCAAAGAATGCTGCCATATCCGCAAAGTCATTCCCTTGGACAGAGCGCTCCAAGGTGCCGAAATTTGGATCACTGGAATTAGAAAGGAACAATCCGGCTTTAGAACGGAGATGGCTCAATTCGAAGAAGATCCAAGCAAACAAGTATTAAAGTATCATCCCATCCTGGATTGGACATGGGAAGACACATGGGATTACATCAAAAAAAACAAAGTCCCTTACAACCCTCTTCACGAAAAAGGTTATCCCAGCATAGGGTGCGCTCCTTGCACTAGAGCGATTGAACCTGGAGAAGACTTCCGTGCGGGAAGATGGTGGTGGGAAAATTCTGCGAAAGAATGCGGTCTGCACTGGGTAGACGGCAAACTCTCTCCTAAAAAAGGATCTAAATCATGACTACAAGATCGAAACTCACCCACTTACAACAATTAGAGGCTGAGTCCATATACATTCTGAGAGAAGTAGCGGCACAGTTCGAAAGACCTGCCCTTTTGTTCTCCGGTGGAAAAGATTCCATCACCCTTGTTCATCTAGCACTCAAAGCGTTTCGCCCGGGAAAATTTCCTTTCCCTCTCGTTCATATCGATACTGGACACAACTTTCAAGAAGCTTTGGATTTTAGAGACGATATGGTTTCCAAAATCGGAGAAAAATTAATAGTACGTTATGTACAAGACTCAATCGATCAAGGCAAGGCAGTAGAAGAAAAAGGAAATTTTCCCAGCAGAAACGGAATCCAAACGGTGACTCTTTTGGATACAATCGCCGAATTCAAGTTTGATGCCTGCATCGGTGGAGCAAGAAGGGACGAGGAAAAAGCCCGCGCCAAAGAAAGAGTTTTCTCCGTAAGAGATGAATTCGGCAGCTGGGATCCGAAATTGCAGAGACCTGAACTTTGGAACATCTACAACGGAAAAATCCATGTTGGTGAAAACGTAAGAGTATTTCCTATCAGTAACTGGACAGAGTTAGACGTATGGGAATACATAAGACAAGAGAACATTGAACTACCTTCCCTATATTTTTCCCACAAACGAGAAATCGTATGGAGAGAAAACCTGGTTTTTCCTGTTTCCAAATTCATCTCTTTGGATAACACCGACAAGGTGGAAGAGAAAACGGTGCGATTCAGAACCGTAGGTGACATGACCTGCACCGCCGCCGTAGAATCGGAAGCGAACCATATAGACGATATCATTAGAGAAATTCAAATCTCCCGCACAACGGAAAGAGGATCCCGTTTGGACGACAAAAGATCCGAAGCCGCAATGGAAGAAAGAAAAAGAGGAGGTTATTTCTAATGGACTTACTTAGATTTATCACTGCGGGCAGTGTAGACGATGGAAAATCGACTCTTATCGGACGTTTGCTTTACGACAGCAAATCCGTTTTTCAAGACCAATTGGATGCGATCGAAAGAGCGGGCCAAGTCAACGGAGAAATCAATCTCGCCCTTCTTACGGACGGCTTAAAAGCGGAAAGAGAACAAGGGATTACGATCGACATCGCTTATAAATATTTTTCCACTCCTAAAAGAAAGTTCATCATCGCAGATGCACCTGGACACGTTCAGTACACCAGAAATATGGTAACAGGAGCATCAAACTCTAATTTGGCGATCATACTTATCGATGCAAGAAAAGGAGTGATAGAACAAACATACAGACACTCTTATATAGCATCTCTGCTTCGCATTCCTTATATCGTAGTTTGCGTAAACAAAATGGATCTTGTCGATTTTTCCGAAAACAGATTCGAAGAGATCAAAAAAGAATACACTGAGTTCGCAAAAGATCTGGGCCTCAAATCCATAGAATTCATTCCTATCTCCGCACTTAGAGGAGACAATGTTGTGGATTCTTCGAAAGATATGCCTTGGTGGAAAGGAAACACACTACTCGGTTATTTGGAAGAGATAGAAATTCATTCCGACGAAGAACAACATCAGCCAAGATTCCCTGTACAGTATGTAATCCGTCCTCAAACCAACGAACATCACGATTACAGAGGTTATGCGGGACAAATTAGAAGCGGTGCCTTTAAAAAAGGAGATTCGATCGTAGTTCTGCCGAGCGGCCTCAAATCGACGATCAAATCCATAGACACTTATGCCGGTTCTGTGGATGAAGCTTATGCACCTATGTCCGTCACGATTCTTCTGGAAGATGATATCGATGTCAGTCGAGGGGATATGATCGTTCCCTCCGGCAAAGAACCGAATACAACTCAAGATTTGGAAGCGGATATATGCTGGATGGATGCGAAAGCACTTCTTCCCGGAAATAAATATTTACTTCGCCAAACAACAGGTATGGTAAAATCTTCCGTTCGAGAAATTTCTTTCCGAGTAGAAACCCAAACTCATGAGAAAAAATCGGCAGACCAATTGGCGCTCAATGAAATAGGAAGAATTAAAATCAGAACGGCAAAACCGATCGCTTACGATTCCTACGGCTCTAACCGAGGAACAGGAAGTTTTGTTTTAGTAGACGAAGGCACGAATAACACCGTAGGCGCAGGAATGCTCATCTAACAGGGCAAAAAGGTGAAAACAATTCAAATTTTTTGCGGAAATTTGGGTTTGCGCTCGCCTAAACCGCATTTGTCTGCTAGAGAGGAAAGGCGGGAAAAGCCCACAAGGCCCGCCTCCACCACCCAATTCGGGGCGGGGGCGCCCCCCATACTTCCAGCATTATGTCTCATACTACTGTAAACCCAACAAAACCGATTCTGCTCTTCGACGGTGTCTGCAATCTCTGCAACAAAGTAGTTCAGTTCACAATTAGAAGAGACGCCCAAGCAAAATTCCAATTTGCCAGTCTGCAATCCGAGGCAGGCCAAAATCTACTCAAACGTTTCCACCTCCCCCAAGCGGATTTCGATTCCTTCGTACTGATCGAAGGCGACCGCCATTACCTAAGGTCCACCGCAGGCCTTCGCGTTTTACTTGGATTAGGTGGTTTTTGGAAAATTTTCTACATACTGATTTTTGTTCCCGAGACCATCAGAGATTTCGTATATAGCAGGATCGCAAATTCGCGATACAGACTTTTCGGAAAAACAGATGCCTGCATGCTCCCCACTCCCGAGCTGAAATCAAGATTCTTGGACGATATGTAGTAAATTCTCTCATTTTTCCGCCATTTAGGATTTTTAATCCAATATAACAGATTTGACTTGCCTAGGAAGCATTCTTGTGTTTCAATGGAAAAATGGTTACTGCTAAGAAAACAAAATCCGTCTTTGCCCTTTCTAAATCATTTCTCACCACCGAAAAGCTACCCATAGTCTACGGCCCGGAACACGATTCCTCTAAAGAAGGTCTCATCGAATGGTTTTTAGAAAATCAAAAGGAATGGACCAGAGATCTTTCTCTCTACGGAGCCATACTGATACGAGGGTTCGATATAAAGACACCTAAAGATTTCGAAGAAGTGGCACTTGCCACCAAAGATAAGTTAGGTCAATTTTATCTGGGAACATCGCCCAGAGACCAACTAACAGACTATGTATTCACAGCAAGCGAGCTCCCTCCTCACTACCCGATTATGCAGCATGCGGAAATGAGCTTTTTGGATAACCCTCCCAAAAAACTTTTTTTCTTTGCGGAAATCGCTTCCGAGTTCGGAGGAGAAACTCCTCTTACAGATCTAAGAAAAATTTATAAAGTCATCGATCCATCCATCAAAGAAAAAATAACAAAAAAAGGAATTCGCTACAGAAGAAGATACGACGGCCCTTCCTCTCAATCCAGATTCTCACTTTGGAAAACCAAAAGATGGGACGAAATGTTCAATACATCCGACATCAAACAAGTGGAAGCGATCGCAAAAGAAAACAGATTCCAGTTGGAATGGTATGGAAAGGATTCACTCGCAATCACAAACACTCAATCGGGATTCAGAAACCATCCCAAACTTGCAAGCACAGCTTGGCACAACCATACCCAAACCTTTCATATCGATTCAGCAGTGATCGAAGTTTGGAAAATATTCAAAAGGCAAAAAACGCTTAGGTCTTTGGGAGTGGCGCTATTACTCAGTGCGATCACATGGATTAAAAAATTAGGGAACCCGAAAGAATTCGATGTGCACGTAACCTATGGAGACGGAGAAGAATTTTCTAAAAAAGAGATCGAATCGATATGCAATGCATTTTGGGACAATTTGTCCGCCTTCCGATGGCAGAACGGAGATGTTCTTATTATAGATAATTTTTCCGTTTCCCACGGACGACTTCCTTTTACCGGTAATCGAAGAATATTAGTTAGCTGGACTGCCTAATGGATCTTAATAGCGTAAAACTCAATTTCAACAAAGACAGCATCCTACTGATCAATATTTTCGTAGGAATCATCATGTTCGGGATCGCATTGGATCTGAAAAAAGCCGATTTTGTGCTTCTTTTCAAACATCCAAAAGCGGCACTGATAGGAATTCTAAGTCAGTTCTTTCTGCTTCCGATTCTAACACTCGTCATCCTGTTCATTTTAAAACCTCACCCAGGACTAGCATTAGGAATGATTTTAGTTGCTGCATGTCCCGGCGGGAACATGTCCAACTTTTTCACTCTTCTTTCCAAAGGAAATATCGCACTTTCCATAAGTTTGACGGCATTTTCTTCGACAGTATCCTTTCTAACGACTCCTTTGGGATTTTTTTCCTGGGGTAGTTTTTATGAGCCCTCCCAAAATCTGTTAAAGACAATTTCGGTGAACACCTGGGAAATGTTCGTATCGATCCTCATCATCCTTGTGATCCCTCTTGCACTAGGAATTTTCGTAAGTTTGGTCTTTCCTATATTCACTTCTAAAATCAGAAAAACAATTCGCGTTACCTCCATCCTGTTACTGGCATTCTTTATCGTAGGGGCCTTGGTAGCGAATTGGAAGTTTTTCTTAGAATACATCCATATATTGTTTTTATTGGTGCTTTTAATGAATGCTGCAGGATTAGGCGGCGGATATCTTCTCGCAAAACTATCCGGACTTCCCGTAGCGGACAGAAGAACCATTGCCATAGAAACGGGAATCCAAAACTCGTCGTTAGGTTTGGCCTTGGTATTTAATTTTTTCGACGGGTTGGGAAGCATGGCAATGATCTGCGCATGGTGGGGAATCTGGCATTTGATCAGTGGCTGGGGAATCGCAACCTACTGGAATTACAGATCAAAAACAAAAGAACAAATCACCTAATAAAACAAAAGCGATAAATAAAAATGCGGAATCTTATGATTCCGCATTCCTTTTTTCTTATTTCAAAATCCCGATTCGATTGGTGAAGTCTCCGAAAGATTCGTTCTGTTTTCTGTCCTTAGCGAACTGAGAAAATAGACCATCTAACTCTCCTAAGATTGCGGCCTCATCCAGATCTTCTTTGTATTTTTTGTTCAAACGACCGCCTTCCCAATCCGCACCAAGATGAAGATTGTATTTTCCTAAAGCAGTTCCAACAAGCCCGATTTCGGAAATATAAGGTCTGGCACAACCGTTCGGACAACCTGTCATTCTTATGGTGATCGGTTCGGATTTCAAACTGTGTTTGTCCAATAATACTTCGATTTTATCGATCAAAGTAGGAAGGTATCTCTGTCCTTCCGCAAGTGCCAACGAACAAGTATTCAATGCAACACAGGCCATCGAGTTCTTACGAATAGGAGAAGCTTCGGAAGTTTTACGCTGTACTCCGTATTTTACCAAGATGGATTCGATCAAATCCTTATCTTTCGTGAAGATATCGGAGAGAATTAGGTTTTGATTGCACGTAAAACGGAAAGTCGCTCTTCTCGTTTTGGAAACTTCCAACAAGGCAGTCTTCAAAAGATAACCGTTTTCATCCAAAACTCTTCCGTTTTCCACGAATACCGTATAATGCCAGTTACCGGCTTTATCCTGACTCCAACCGAATTCGTCCGTTCTTGTGGTGAATTTATATTCTTTCGCTGGAGAGAAAGTGATTCCGGTTCTTTTCTCAACTTCCTTTTTATAAAAATCCATCCCTACTCGGTCGACAGTGTATTTCAAACGAGATAGTTTACGGTCTTCTCTATTTCCGAAATCCCTTTGTACGGTTACGATTTCATAAACGACCTTTAGAACATCTTTTTTGGAAACGAACCCCATAACTGTTCCCACACGAGGATAAGTATCAGGATTACCGTGGGTGGTCCCCAGTCCTCCCCCGATGGAAACGTTAAAACCTTTTAATTCGCCTTCTTCAATGATAGCGATCAGACCGATGTCATTCGTAAAAACATCCACATCGTTGTAAGGAGGAATTGCGATTGCGATCTTAAATTTTCTAGGAAGATATACATCTTTGTAAAGAGGATCTTGCGGCTCTTCCTTTTCCAAAACTTGTTCTTCATCCAGCCAAATTTCGTAATAAGCTCTTGTTTTAGGAAGAAGAGAACGGCTGATCTCTCCTGCATAAGAAAATACTTCTTTATGAATCGGAGAACTGGAAGGATTCGCAGTACAAGTAACGTTTCTATTTACGTCCCCGCAAGCGGCGATGGAATCCAAAAACACTTGATCGAAAGCTTTGATGGTCGGTTTAACTTTCGATTTTAAAATACCATGCAACTGAACCGTTTGTCTTGTAGTGATCTTGATTGTTCCGGTAGAATTTTCACCGGCAACATTATGCAAAGATTCCCAATGAACCGGCCCGATCATACCGCCGGGGATACGAAGACGGATCATAAAAGAATATAATCTTTCCAACTTCTTTAACGCTCGTTCTTCTCTTCGATCCCGATCGTCCTGTTGGTACATCCCGTGAAATTTTAATAATAACTGATCATCCGACCGCAAAGAGCCGGTATGTTCGTCTTTCAAACTCTCTTGAAGAGTTCCTCGCAAACCTCTGCTTAATCTCTTGACTCGTTCCGCTAATGTTTCTTTTTTTTCAGGTGTAGACATCTTTGTTCCTAGTAAACGTCCTTTACATAACGGCCGGACTCTTCCAATTCCTTAAGAAATTCGGAAGAATCTTTGCCTGTTTCAAAATTTCTTTGTGTTAATATTTCGACTAACTTTGCGTCAACGTCCTTGCTCATAGGATCTTTGGAACCGCATACGTAAATATAAGCTCCGTTTTCAATCCATTTCAAGAGTTCCGCCGCATTCTCTGTCATCCTATCCTGCACATAAACTTTATGTTTCGTATCTCTGGAGAATGCAGTGTTCAATCTGTGAAGAACTCCGGTATCCATAAACGCCTGCAATTCGGTTTGATAATAAAAATCGTTTACGAAATTTCTTTCTCCGAAGAACAACCAGTTCCTTCCGTTCCCTCCGGATGATTCCCTTTCGAACAGAAAAGAACGGAACGGAGCGATTCCTGTTCCTGGCCCGATCATAATCAGATCCGCATCGGGAGAAGGAAGTCGGAAAGAAGGATTTCTTTGGATAAAAAACTGAATTTTATCCCCTTCTGCGAAGGAAGATAAAAATCCGGAACAAAGACCTGCTTTGATGCTGGTTTTCGTTTCAATCACAACTTCTGTCACGGTTAGGTGAACTTCTTTTTCTCCGTGAGCGCTGGGAGAGGAAGCGATGGAATAATATCTGGGAATGATCGGCTCTAAAATTTCCAAAACCTTTTTGGAATCGGTTCCTTCATTTAGAGGATAAATCGTCAAAAGAGCATCCAAATCGGACTTACCGGCAGGAATAGAAGCTTTGGCGATTTCAGCGTATTTTTGTACCACTCTGTCCGGCAAAAAACGAATCGAAAGTTTCTTAGTTAACAGATCGAACGCCATCCAAGTTTCATTTTGGTATTGGATTCTATCTTCTTTGCCCAATTTCAAAAGTTCTAGAATTCTATTTACTTCCGTCTCGGAATTCAGAGCCAAAAAGCCGGCACTGTCTCCCGGCTCATAATCAACAGGGATATCGGATTTTAATTCGATATGTCTTGTGGATTTGGTGGCCCCAATATCATTTAACACCAAATTGGTGATAATTTTTGCATCATAAATGACTTTTTTGGATCCAGCAGGTTTGTCTTTTGCAGGAGCAGTGTTTACCGCCGCTTTTCCGTTGGAGGAAGAAGCGCCCAATTTCTGGACGAGGGAATCCATCCAAGGACCGGCGACTGTATCGTAATCTACATCACATTTACCCAGATCATGGATACGGGAAGAACCGAGATCATTCAACAAGGAATCGACCTCTTCTCCCGTTTTACAGAAAAGAGGATAAGAGGTATCACCTAATGCTAATACTGCGAATTTGAGGTTCGGTAGTTTTTCTTTTTTCGATTGAAGCGCATTGATAAAAGGTTTCGCTGCGGCAGGCGGCTCTCCGTCCCCGTGAGTCGATACAACGACAAAAAGATGAGATTCATCATCCAGGTCGGTAGGTTTATATTGTTCGGTGCTTTTTAATTTGGCATTATGCCCGGCAGCCTTCAGTCTTTTTACGAACTCGGTGGAAACTTTTTTCGCATTTCCTGTCTCAGTTCCATATACGACAGTGCAGGCGATGGAAGCGGCCTTAGAAGAAGAAACAGAGGAAGAAGTGCCGGTCAAAAGAATACTTTCTTCCGGTCGGATTTCTTTTGAAGCAGGCAAACCGACAGAATCGTCTATCGGTTGTGTGATGGCAGCCAGATAACCGCTCATCCAGACCCACTCGTCTTTAGAAGACTCTTTTAAGAGTTGGAAAAACTTGGCACGTTTGTCGTCCGAAAGCATGGAAAATCTTCAATTCCTTATTTTAATATTGTCCGAAGGGGAAACTGATCGGGCAGGATCCGAAATCCAGTAAAACGTCCGAAAAGTCTTATAAATTGAATGTCCCTCTAAAACTATCCTTGGGTAAACCAAAAAACTGGACGATTTGTAAAAAATATGATGCAAAACATCCATTTTACTCTTGTTTTTTAGAAAAATCTTCTTGGTTCCCCGAAATAAATTCACTTTACCAGCGATCTCCTTGACGAGGATTTTATGAATTTAAAGATATATTGAATATGTCATCCAATAAGACGGAAATAGGATTTGTCAGCATCGTAGGAGGAGGTCCGGGCCCAATCGACCTGCTCACTCTACGAGGATTGGAGCGAATCCGAAAAGCGGAGGTCATTTTGTACGATGCCCTGCTCGATCCTTCTTTTTTGGAAGTTTTTCCCGAAGACAGCCTTTGTCTCTATGTAGGGAAAAGATCCGGCCAACATTCCAGAACCCAAGAAGAAATCAGCGGACTGATTGCAGAATATGCTTTGCAAGGAAAAAGGGTCGTTCGATTGAAAGGAGGGGATCCTTCCGTTTTCGGACGTTTGGCGGAAGAACTGGAAATTCTAAAAACAAATTCGATTCCTTATGAAATCATTCCGGGAGTGAGTTCCATCACTGCAGGAGCCGCCGCACTGCAAACTTCCCTTACCTTAAGAGGGGTAGCCAGACAGATCATCATTCTGGACGGTCATACAATTATGGAAGATAACAAAAGTTGGGTGGGAATGGAAAATTTCCAAGGAACCATTGCCATCCTAATGGGAACCAGGAAAATCAAAGAATTGTCTCTCAAATTGATCGAGAAAGGCATTTCACCAAACACTCCTATTGCGATAGTGGAAAATGCAGGAGGGAAAAAGGAAGTTCATTCCTTTTCCACCTTGGAATGTTCCAAAGAAAAAGGTTTACCGAAACAAACAGACGGCCCGGGAATTCTTTATGTAGGAGAAGCACTTAGAATTCTTTTACAAAAAGAAACGAACCAAGAAACTTCCGTTTCTCTCACCTAGTTTGGCAAAAAAATATCCCATCTATCTCAATCTCCAAAACAAAAACGTTTTGATCGTGGGCGCAGGAACTGCATGCCTTGAAAAATTACAAGGGTTAAACGGAACCGAGGCAAAAATCACAATCATCTCTCGAGAAATCAAAAAGGAAGTGCAGGATTGGCTCCTTCTTCATCCGGAAATCAAATGCGAAGTCAGAGATGTGAAAGAAGAGGATCTGCAGGATAGGGATGTTATTTTTTTAGCGACCAATCATTCCGAAACGAACAAAAGTCTGAAGGAAAAAGCGAATGCTCTTCGGATCTGGGCCAACTCCGTAGATGACCCTTCTCATTGCGATTTTTACACATCCTCACTCATCGATTTAGGTCCGGTTCAATTCTCCATATCGACGGATGGAAAATTCGCAGGACTGACAGCCGCCTTACGGAGACTTTTCGAAGAAGTGATTCCCGAAAACGAAGAGGATTTATTCGAAAAGATATTTTTTATGAGAAAGGAACTAAAAAACAAACTGCCGGATGAAAAAGAAAGAAGAAAGGTTCTAAAAGAAATCATCTCTCGTTTGGAGAACGAATACTTCCGCAAACCTTAAATTCCTTTTATTTTCAATCTCTATATTTAATCACGATTCCTGTAGTTGCATATTCGTTGTTCCAAAAAGAATGTAGAGGAAGATTGATCACCGCTTTTCCCGAACCGTCGTTTCTCGCAGTCCATTCCCCGGGAGTTCTTTGTTCGGTGAAAGAGATAGATTTGATCTCGAAAGGAAAGAACAATTCGAACTGAATGTGCTCCGCCAAAGTATTGAAGCGGTATAAATCGTCCCGATCCTTAGCTTCTTTCGCCATTCCCAATACTTCCTTACGATCGATCTCCAAAGCGGTCAGAAGTTTGGAACCGGAACTGGTATCCACAAACATAAGAATGGTTTTTAGATCCTCCCCCTCTTCCTTGTATTCGATAAATCGAATTCCTGGAGGGAGAATTTCGGTTAGGCGGTTGAATCGATAGAGACGTTCTTTAAGAACCACTTCCGTTTCGGAAATAGAATTCAGTCCGGAACCTAAAAAAGTTCCACCTTCTTTTTTTTTGATTTTTTTCTGATAAATGCTCATTTCTCCCGAAAGATCTTGGTTTAATTTGATCTTGATGTTTCCCCCCGCACAAAAGGAAAAGCTGCCTGTCAAAAAAATAAAAAAAAGAAAATACTTCATAAAACAATTCTGAAGAATCAGCAAAGAGAAACGAATTCAAAAATGATTTTTCCCAAATATTTTCCAGGAAATATTCACGATATTTCCCACGAACATGCACTTTACAAACGGTTTCAAAAAGAAATCAATCCTTCCGAAAATGTCTATTATTCACTAACTCTCATCACACCGGATGTTCCTATTCGAGAAATCGATTTCGTTGTGGTGAGTCCTTACGGAATCCTAACAGTAGAGTTGAAAAACGGAAAATGGAGATATTCCAAAGGGAAATGGGAATTTTACAACGCAAGAATGAAAGAATGGCAGGAAGTAGAGGGAAAATCATACTCCGGTCCCACCGAACAAGCGAATACGCAAATACAATTCCTAAAAGAATTTTTAAAGAACCACAACCGCCTGGAGGATGTATTCCCGGAAGAATACTACGACTCCGCCGTGTTTTTTCTGAAAAACAACGCCTCCGATTTTCATCTCAAACAAAAAACGTCCCCTTATATATTCGGTAAAGAAGAGTTAGACGATGAAAATGTGAGTTTGCAGCAGATCGTAAATCAAATACAAGACAGAGAGAACCGCCCTCCTCTCTCCGAAGATTTGATTCAAAAAGTGCACTCCATACTTTCCAAAAACCTGAACTCATTCACAAGCCTTCGTCCTTCGCGCAGGAAAAACGAAGAAGATCTTTTGCTTTTAACGAAGGAACAATTTCAATTTATAGAAGGAGCGAAGTCCGAGAAAAAAAGCCTCGTTTACGGAGTGTCCGGATCCGGCAAATCGATATTAGCGGGAGAGTTGGCACTGCAACTTTCCTCTCAAGGCAGGAAGGTATTGTTATGGCAGGGTTCTTTTCCTTTGTACCGACTCTGGAAAGAAAGTCTGGAATCTATGGAACTTACAAACAGTCCTATCCTCATTCATCATTTGGAAGAAAGCAAAGATTTGAAATTCGACGTAATCATCGCAGACCAAACGGAAGAATGGATCGCTTCCCACTCTCTGGAAGATCTATTTTTATCTTTGTCCGATCTGTTTTGGAAAGAATCCGATTGGATTTTCTTTTTGAATCGAAATTTGAAATTTTCCAACTCTCCTATACTGAAATACTTGGAATCCATTCCTCATAAATCCTGGGACATCTTAAGAAACATCAGAAACTCTCCCGAAATTTCCAAATTCGCAAATCTTCTCTACGAAAACCACGGAGGGGAATCCGCTTTAGAAAATTTAACAGATGTTCAATTGATTGAAATCGGAAAAGAAGACTCTCTCTCGGAGAAAATCAAATGGTGTTTCGGGTATGCGAAAAAAATCCTGCATATAGAATCTCATGAAATCGTAGTCATTCATCCGGAAGGAGATTTTCTTTCCCGAAACAAAGAATTGACCGACCTGCTAGAAGAATACGAAATCCGTTTTTCCACCGTACAAAAGTTTAACGGTATGGAAGAAACCTGCGGGATTTTGGTGGGGTTTGAAAACTGGAAACAATCAGAAGTGCGTCTTCAGATTGCGGAAGCTTGTTTATTCTTCAGAAGTCTGGTTTGCGTGTTTTATCCTGAAGAGGAAGAAGAAAACATTCGTTATTTGTTGAACAAAAATGGCTCTGGCCCGTAAGCCGGATTCTGTTCTATGCGATCATTTATCTGATGCTCTCTACCCACAACCTGGCGGGACATGCTCATAACGGTTGTTTACTTGAGATTGCACATCGGAGGGTTTACCCTGCCTTGATCCTCACGAAGCAAGCGGTAGTCTCTTACACTACCATTTCACCCTTACCTGTTCTTTCGAAAAGGCGGTATTTTTTCTGCTGCACTTTCCGTAAAAAAGAAGTCTCCCTCTTTTTTCCCAAGAGTTACTTGGTCCGATTGTCCCCTAGTGTCCGGACTTTCCTCTCCCTGCACCTTCCCCGAAAGGCAAATGCAAAAAGCGACCGCTCGGCCAGAGCCGTTATCTATAAAAAAAAAGATTCAAAAAGAGTCGAGAGGATTTACATTGAAAGATTTGGCATGAAATCTGCATCGTCTAATTGGATAGGTTTTTCTTATGTCATTTCGCCGATTGCTCATACTGACTGCACTTTTTTTAAACAGTACCGTTATTTTGTACGCAAATCCTATTTTGGATCAGCCAGCGGATGTCATCCTGAAGGAAACCAGGCTTTCCCGCATCCCTCAGATGATCCAGGCTTTGGAAGACAAAGCTAAAATTTATGCGGAAAATAATAAAATTTTGGAAGCAAGAGAATATCTAAAAAAGGCGATCGTTCTGAAAGATGCCATCGGAATGAGAGAATCGGAAGGAAACGCACAACTTCTCACTCAAATCTCCAAACTGGAATCGAAACTGGGAAATCAATGCGAGGCTTCTCAACTTTCCAAATTGGCAAAGAATATCTATCGCAAAATAGGTGTTAACTTTGGTGCGGTGACTTTCGAAGAACCGAAACAAAATCAGGAAACAAATATCTCCGCCGCAAAAGCTTGCGGCGAATCCGTCACCTGGCTGAAAGAATAAATCAAACTTCTACTCAGCCGGTCATAGGCTCATCAATTACACGGTCTCGTCTTTTCTAAAATTCAAAGAAAGTGAATTCACACAATATCTGAGTCCGGTAGGCTTCGGTCCATCCGGGAAGACATGTCCCAAGTGAGCGTTGCATTTGCTGCAATGAATTTCCGTCCTTACCATAGAGTGACTTTCATCCGTCTCGCTCTCAATCGCTTCTTCCGAAATTGGCTGCCAATAACTAGGCCAACCGCTTCCCGATTCGTATTTGGTTTGAGAGGAAAACAATTCCTGTCCGCAACAAACGCAAAGATATGTACCTTTTTCTTTGTGTTGATAGTATTCTCCGGTAAAAGGTCTTTCTGTCCCTTTATTCCTTGTTACTTGGTATTGTAAGGGAGTGAGTTTCTTCTTTAACTCTTCCTCGGAAATGGAAATCTTATCTGCCATACTTGCCATTAGACATCGATAGAAACCAGATCTATCAACAAATATTCCCTATGCGACTTGGAAAAAGAAAATTCAATTGAGACTAAGAATCAACTAGATGGATTTTATTTTTTCCTTACTGACAATCCTGTGACACATAGGAACATGTTTCTGATAAGATAAAATATATGTGGGCAAACCTACTTGTATTGCATAACGACAGAGAAGATCGAAACAAACTCGATTTGCATGGCTTTGTCTCATGGCACACATGCATGCGATCCGTTTATATCAGCGACGAAAGGGTTCTTAAAGAAGGCGATTTACCTTCCGATTTTTCCGGAGACCTTTATCAAGGGTACGAAGCGTACTCTTTTTTAATAGAAGTCGCTTCCGGACTTCATTCCAAACTATTCGGAGAATCCGAAATTCAGGCTCAATTCAGAGACAGGCTCAAAGAATCTAAGTTAGATTCCTCTCCTCTTTCAGAATCCTTAAAAAAACTAAGAGATCAAGTTCTGGAGCACACGAAACAAGTTCGTTCCAAATATCTTATCGGGCTGGGAAAACAAACATACGGAAGCATTGCCGAATCTTACCTGAAAGAAAACAAAACTGTTTCCCTTTTCGGAACCGGCAAACTTGCCGAATCCATCCTGCCTTATTTAGCGAAAAAAGAAAAACACATCACAGTGATAGGAAGAAACTCCGATCGTCTGAAAGAGTTCCAAACACTATACCCTAAAATCGATACTTGTCACTGGGAAGACTATTCTTCCCAAACATCTTCCGCAATCATCGCTTCCGATTTTTTTTCAGAGGAATGGATGCAAAGAATCCAAGATTCGGATATCATTCTCGACTTCAGGGAAGGTTCTAAACCGAAACAATCGGCATCTAATGCCCGCTATATATCTTTTCATGAGATTTTGGAAAATATTTCCGAAACGGAAAATCAAATCTCTCATTTAAAGCCGATCGTTCTTGAATTCGTCAAAGAACTTGCCAGAGAAAGAGAAGAAGAACAAATACACTTGTTAAATGGTTGGGAAGACCTCACTTGCCTAAGCAATTAATACTGGGGGCTCGTTCTTCAGTACTTTCCAAACTGCAAGCACATACCGTTGGAAAAGCACTTCTCCGCCACAACAAAGGGATCAAGGTTCAATATCATTTCAAGGAATCCCAGGGAGACAAAGATCTAACAACACCTTTGTGGAAGACTGCCGGTCAAGGTATATTTACGAAAGATCTGCAAGAAGACCTACTCTCCGGAAAAATCGATGCCATCATCCATTCCTGGAAAGATCTGGATCTAACGGAAAGAAAGGGAACGAAAGTGATTTCCGTTTTGCCCAGAGCGGACCAAAGGGATGTTCTTCTTTTCAAAAGATCAAAATGGATTCACAGCCCGGAAACATTATATTTTCTTACTTCCTCCCCCAGAAGAGAACACAATTTAAGCGTTTTTTTTAAAGAGTTTCTGCCGACTCCTCTTTCCCATCTTCCTATAAAATTCGAATCCGTAAGAGGAAACATTCAGACCAGAATCAAAAAGTTTTTGGAGATGGATGTAAGCGGAATCGTTCTTGCGAAAGCGGCATTGGACAGACTACTTGATTCCTCCTCACTCGACGAAGATATCCCTGAACTGAAGGAAACGAGAAACTTTTTAAGAGAATCATTAAATCAATGTTTGTTTATTGTCCTTCCTTTGTCTCAGAACCCGAATGCTCCCGCACAAAGTGCACCTTGTGCGGAAATCAGAGAGGAAGACACGGATATTCTCTCCTTTTTCGAAACCTTGAAAGATGCAAACACGGAACTCTCCGTCGTTAAAGAAAGAAATATCTTAAAAAATTACGGAGGAGGATGTCATCAAAAGATAGGCGTTTCCATCCTGCAAAAAGCCTACGGAGAAGTTCAATTTCTGCGGGGAGAAACGGAAGAAGGGGAAAAAATAGGAAAGAAAGAAATTTCCAATCTTTTTCACTCCCGATTTTCGAAAGAAGAAGTTTGGCCTCCCCTGGCTAAAATGGCAGCCAGACAAAGAGAACGATTGGGATACAGAGTCCCGGACAAATCGGATATCTTTGTCTCAAGAGGATATGCATTCCCTTTGGATTTATCCGTGAATCCTTCTCAACAAATTCTTTGGGCAGCAGGTCTTTCCACATGGAAAGATCTTTCCAAAAGAGGATTTTGGGTGCATGGCACCGCAGACGGATTAGGTGAAGCCGAGGATCCGAACATCCATATCCTTCTGGGAAAAAAACCGAACTTTATCAAACTATCTCATGCGGAATCTGATACAAGTTACAGCACTTATCCTCTGGTTGCGACATACCTGGTTTCTGCTCCTGAAATTCCCATCGAGTTTCAGCCGGAAAAAGTAAAGGCTGCTTATTGGAGAAGCGGTTCCGAATTCGAAATCATCACAAAACGATTTCCTGAACTTAAAAATGTAATTCATTTCGTGGGTCCCGGTTCCACATACATAAAAATAAAACGAGCTTTAGGCGAAGCGGGCGAAGGAAAAGTTTTTGTGTCCTTATCCTTCGAACATTGGGTAGAAAATTACATCTCAAAAGAAAAATAAAATGAATCTAAGAAGAACAAAACATCACGAGGCACTCAGGAATCTTTCCGACAGCGGCTCGCTGAATTATAAAAAAATGATCCAACCCCTTTTCGTGGTGGAAGGATTATCGGAAAAAGAACCAGTTCCCGGATTAAACAATGTTTATCGGGACACTGAATCCTCTTTATTGAAACAAATTGAATCCGATACGAAGAACGGGACCGATCAATTTCTATTATTCACAGTTCCTAAGCATAAATCCGATTCAGAGTTTTCCAGTGAATTCTATAATAGGGCGATTTCTTCCGTTAAAAAAGAATTTCCTCATATCTTCCTTTGGTTGGACACATGTCTCTGTTCCGTCACTACCCACGGACACTGCGGACATGTAAACTCAGACGGGACAGTAGATAATGCGAAATCAGTGGAACGACTTTCCCGATTGGCTTTGTTATATGCAGAAGCAGGCGCCGACGGAATCGCACCGAGCGATATGATGGACGGAAGAGTCGCCTCACATAGAAAAATCCTAGATACGAAAGGATTCCACTTAACTCCGATTATGAGTTATTCCACTAAATTCAAAAGCAGCTTTTACGGACCTTTTAGGGGAGCTGCGGAATCCTCTCCCGGATTCGGAGACCGATCCACATACCAATTGGATGTGAGAGACAGAGAAACCGCAATCTCCGCTTCGATTCGAGACAAAGAAGAAGGAGCCGATTATTTGATGTTAAAGCCGGGAATCACTTCTTTGGATCTTGTAGCTCCCATAAAAGAAGCAACAAAACTTCCTTTAGGTGCCTACCAAGTAAGCGGTGAATTTGCAAGCATCGAACTTCTTGCAGAAAACGGTTTTCTCAAAAGAGAAGATGGAATTTTGGAAACTTGGAACGTATTCAGAAGAGCGGGAGTATCCTTCCTAATCACTTATGCCGCAAGAGAAGGCAAAAAATTATTCCTATGAAGTCAGAAGAATTATTCGAAAGATCCAAAAAAATCGCACCGGGAGGGGTTCATTCCCCTGTTCGTTCTTTTTCCTCCGTAGGAGGAACTCCTATCTTTTTTCAATCCTCCGATGGAGCATTGTTATACGACGTAGATGGAAAATCATACATCGACTACTGTCAAAGTTTCGGACCGCTCCTCTTCGGGCACAGGCATCCTGAGATTGCAGAAATTGTTACAGAAACCGTAAATACTGCCTGGTCTTTCGGAGCCTGTGAACCTTATTCCCTCGAACTTGCAGAGTTCATCACCAAAAGAATTCCCTGGATCGAAAAGATCCGATTCGTCAACTCGGGAACAGAAGCGGTGATGAGTGCACTCAGAGTTGCAAGAGCCTTTACCGGTAGAAATAAAATTCTTAAATTCGACGGATGTTATCACGGACATTTGGATTCGCTTTTGGTCAAAGCGGGTTCGGGACTTGCTGGAACCAGCTCCAGCGACAGTGCGGGGATCGGAGAGGAAATGGTTCGCAATACTCTTGTTTTACCTCTGGATGACGAAGAAAGGTTGACGGAACTTTTCAAAAGAGAAGGAGAAAACATTGCTGCAGTCATCGTAGAACCACTGCCGGCTAATTATGGACTTCTTCCTCAAAGAAAAGAATTTTTGAAAAAGGTTTCTTCAATCGCTAGAGAACATGGCGCCTTACTTATATTTGATGAAGTCATTTCCGGATTTCGAGTGGGTTTTTTCGGAATGGCAGGAGATCTAGGAATTGATCCCGATTTAGTATGTTATGGAAAAGTGATCGGGGGAGGTTTTCCCGTAGGTGCTTATGCAGGAAAAGCAAAGTATATGGATCTTGTAGCTCCTCAAGGAAAGGTATACCAAGCAGGAACTTTGTCCGCAAATCCTTTCGGAATGAGAGCGGGGCTTGCCACTTTAACGAAAGCTTGGAAAGAAAAACCTTACGACAGTTTGGAAAAAAGCTGCAATCAGCTTACAGGAGAACTCGTAAAGATATTGAATACTTATACGGATTCCCTCTGGGAATCGATCAATTACGGTTCCTTATTCTGGTTCAAAGAAAAGACAGAACAAATCGTACGAAAAGTGGAAGACATTCCTCAAGGTCACAAAGAAAAGTTTGCAGCGATTTTTCACATTTTCCTTAAAGAAGGAATTTATCTAGCACCTAGCGGATATGAGGTTGGATTCTTATCTACGGCTCATACTCATTCCGTAATCCAAGACACGATCGACCGCGCAGAAAGAGGATTAAAAAAATATCAAAATGATAAAAACAAGTCCTGAAACTATCTTCAAAAATCCAAGATTCGCCAATGCTGTATTAGGGAAACCGCAAGCTGTTCCTCCGATCTGGTTTATGAGGCAAGCGGGGAGATACCATTCCCATTACCGCAAGCTTAAAGAAAAACATAGTTTTCTGGAACTTTGCAAAAACCCGGAGCTTGCCGCAGAAGTAGCGTTAGGCCCGATCCAAGAATTCGGGTTCGATGTCTCCATTTTATTTTCCGATCTATTATTTCCCCTAGAAGCTTTGGGAATGGGACTAGACTACAACCCCGGACCCATTCTTTCTTACCATGTAAAATCAGAAAAAGACATCAATGGTTTTCTGAATTTGGAAGAAGCTGTTTCCAAATTGGAATTTCAAAAAAAAGCGTTAGAGCTTACTAGGGAGATACTTCCTAAAGAGACTTCCCTCATCGGTTTTTTAGGAGGCCCTTGGACTTTGTACACCTATGCGGTCAGCGGAAAACACGATGGGAATTTATCTTCTGCAAAATCAAATCCCAATCTAATCCGTTCCTTCTTCGACAAAATCGTACCTTTATTAAAAGAAAATCTAAGACTTCAAATAGAAGGAGGTGCCGAATTAGTTATGTTATTCGACACTGCCGCAGGCGATTTAGATCCCATCCACTTTGAAGAATATGTGCGAAAACCTCTGGAAGAACTTTCCTCTCTCTATCCGGGCCGTTTGGGTTATTATGCAAAACCTACAACCCATGATCAGTTGGAAGGTTTAAAAACGATAGAAGGACTTGCAGGAATCGGAATCGATCATCGTTTTTCTTTGGAAAAAAGTTTAAAGAACCAAATCTCGAAAGGTTTTTTGCAGGGAAATTTCGATCAGTCCCTTCTTTTTCTTCCGGAAGACGAATTGAAAAAAGTTCTGAAAAAATATATAGCTCCTATCAAAGAACTTTCCTTGGAAGAAAGGAAAGGATGGGTTTCCGGTTTGGGGCACGGGGTTTTACAAGGAACTCCGGAAAAAAACGTTCTATTGATGATTCATTTCATACGGGAGGAATTTTATGCTCACTCGTAGCGAACTTCTTAAAAAATACGATATCCCTGCTCCACGTTACACAAGTTATCCGACAGTTCCTTATTGGACGGAAAATCCCACAGTAGAAGAATGGCAGTCTTCCTTGAAAAGGAACCTATCCGATCCGAATGCGAACTACTCTCTTTATGTCCATATACCTTTTTGTGAAACACTTTGTACTTTCTGCGGATGCAATACTTCCATCACTAAAAATCATTCCGTAGAAGAACCCTATCTAAACTCGGTTCTCAAAGAATTCGATCTTTATCTGGAAAAAATCCCCGAATTCAAAACCAGAAAACTCGGTGAACTTCATTTAGGCGGAGGAACTCCTACTTATCTTTCCGAATCTCATCTGGAGAAACTGGTTTCCCATATTACGAATTCAGTCCCCCTAAGAGAGAACCCTGAATTCTCCTTGGAAGTGGATCCGAGAAGAACAAGAAAGTCCCAATTGGAGATTCTTTATAAATACGGATTCAAAAGAATCAGTTTGGGAGTCCAGGACTTCGACCCGGAAGTACAAAGACTTGTGAACCGAATCCAACCTTATGAAAATACGGAAGATGTAACGGAAGCTGCCAGAGAACTTGGTTATACCTCGGTTAACTTCGATTTGATTTACGGACTTCCCAAACAAACCCTTCGATCTATGGAAGAATCCATTCGTTTGACGCTGAAGCTCAAACCGGATAGAATCGCATTCTATTCCTACGCTCATGTCCCTTGGATCAAAGCCTCGCAAAGACTATTTACGGAAACGGATCTCCCCGCAGCGGAAGAAAAAAGGGAGTTCTATGAACTAGGAAGATCCCTTTTCGAAAAGGCGGGTTACAAAGAAATCGGAATGGATCATTTCGCTCTTCCAGAAGATTCTCTTTGGCGATCCTCTCTTCAAGGCAAATTGCATCGTAATTTTATGGGATATAGTTCTCACAAAACAAATGTTCTACTAGGAATCGGAGCCTCTGCCATTTCCGAAACTGCGGATTGTTTTTTTCAAAATGAAAAACTAGAAATCAAATACAGAAAAAAATTGGAAGAAGGTATTTTGCCGGGACTCAGAGGTCATAAATTGAATCTTTCCGATGAGAATCGAAAACTCCTAATCCTGGAACTGATGACCACTTGGAAAGTGGATGTACCTTCCGAATGGATGGATGACGCAAAACAATACTTAAATGAGATGGAATCGGACGGTCTTATCCTTTGGAACGATTCCCTTCTTTCGATTACGGAGGCGGGAAAACCTTTTTTAAGGATCGTAAGCACCGTTTTCGATGAAAAACTCAGACAGTCCAAACCGAACACACCCTTATTCTCCAAAGCAATTTGAATCTGAAAACAGAAATGGAAGTTGTGATTGTAGGAGGAGGGATCAGCGGTCTGGTATCCGCCTACAAAGCCGCAAAAGAAGGCAAAAAAGCGGTTTTGATCGAATCCAAAGATAAATTAGGCGGAATGATAGGAACCACATCTACTTCTTTCGGAATCGTGGAATCCGCAGCCAACGGACTCATCCAAACCGATTCCATTTTAGATCTATGCAAGGACATAAACCTAACACCTATTTATACGAATGCGGCGGCAAAAAAAAGATATTTCTGGTCGAAAGGAAAAATAAAACAAATCCCTGTCTCTTTTTTGGAACTTCTGAGAGGATTGTATGGATTTTTCTTCAAAGAATTCACACCCAAAGAAAACGAATCTATGAAAGATATCTTCTTTCGTGTTTTCGGAGAAACTATTTCCTTAAATATCATTGAACCTGCATTTGGCGGAATTTATGCATCCGCTTTAGAAGAAATGGATCCGCAGACCGTTTTTTCAGATTTAGATTGGAACAATCAGAAAAGCCTTTATCGAAAACTAAAATCAAAAAAAGATAAAAAACGATCTGTTCCTGCAAAATTAATTTCCTTCCCTTCCGGAATGGGAGAACTCATCGAAAAACTTATAGTTTTCCTGGAAAAAAATACGACAGTTCTTCTGAATCAAAGGATAAACTCGATCGAGGAAATTCAAAACCGATATCCGAATGCGGAAATAAAAATCGCACTCCCCTTCCATTCCGTTTATCATCTTTTAAAAGATTCAGAAGTTACCGAAAAAAAAGTTTCTCCTTTCTCTGAATCGGATCTGCCTCTGCAATCCATCACAAGCATTACCGTTTTTTCGAAATCCAAACTTTTTCCCTCACAAGGATTCGGGATTTTATTTCCTAAGAATGAAACGATACGAGCGAAAGGTGTTTTATCAAACACTGATATTTTTCCAGGGAGATCGAAAGAAGGCGTTTTTTCGGAAACATGGATTTATGCGGGAAAAATTGCAAAAGAACAATCGTTAGAAGGTTTAATCTCAATCTTAAAACAAGATAGAAAACAAGTTTCAGGAAAAGAAGAAGAACTTTCGGGTGTATTTGGAAATGAATGGAAACAATCTTTTCCTATATATGACAAACGATTGAGATTTTGGAATGAAACGATCGATGAAATCGAAAAAGAATTCGAAAATAAAGGCACATCCATTCGCTTTTTAGGAAATTATAGAAGAGGGATAGGATTGAGAAATTTAATCGAATCTGCTTTGCGTCTCTAAAATTAAATCCGCAAGAAAATCGATAAACAAAGGATAGGTGCCAAAAGCAGGGATACGCATATAAGAGTTTGCCCCTGATTGCAGTGCCAAATCTTTAAGTTCAACTCCTATCTCTTCCAAAGTTTCCAGATGGTCACTGACAAAACTCACCGGATAAACTGCTATATCTTTGCCGGAGGAACCCAGTCGCTTTAAAACCTCTTTCGTATTCGGCTCAGTCCATTTTGCAGGACCGACTCTGCTTTGATAGGATATATGAGTTTCTCCGGAAAAACCTTTCTGCCTCAATCTGTTTACGATTCCCTCGACTGTGGCTTCAATCTCCCGCACATAACTATCCCCTTTGCGAACCAACCGCATAGGAATTCCATGAGCGGAAAACACCAAATCGATCTGGTTCCAATTTTTGGGCAGGTTCTTGGTGTCCAAATGGAGAAAATCTTTTGCATCTAAATTTCCTTGGAAAAAGTCGGAAATCAATGAGGCAGAAGCATCTAAGAAACGTTTGTCGGAAGAAAAAGAAGAGACCCATCCCGGTTTCCCGAAAGGAAGTTCCCCCGTCAAGGATTCGATTTTTTTAGCGGTCGAAAGCACGGTAGAACGGGAATATTGAGGATACAATGGCAAAAAGAAATTATTCGAACTAGGCTTATCGTTTTGAGAAAGAACATCTCTTAGATTAGGAAATCCGCAGGTCATTAAAACCCTACCGTTCCATTTTCTTTTCGATTTTTTTTCCAAAGAAGAAACCAAAGCTAACATCTGCTTTTCGGTTTCGGAAACGAGAGGAGATCCTCCTCCGAATCCCATGGAACGATAAGTTCCCGCTACACGAGGAGCTCTTTTCTCAGCAATCCAAACCGCCAGTCTTTTACGGATCGGCTCCCACAAAGGCAGATCGAAGACATAGGGATCTAAAAATAAATCTTTCAAAAAAGGTTCCACTTCTTCGGGAGATCTGGGACCGCCCAGATTGATCAAAGTGATTTTGGAAGATTCTTCAAACAGGCTCATAGGATAATAAGTCACAGTGAGGGTAGTTCGAGCAGAAATAAATCGTTTTCCCTTTCTTAGAGAATTTAGTGAGAATAGTGCCGTCGGAACATTTAGGGCATTTTTTTCGGGAAGGATGCTGCATTGTATCCGGAATTTTAGAAATACCTTTTTCCGTTTTAGGAAGGATGTTTTTCGGTTTCTCTTTTTTTAATTTCAAAACCTTTTTATAGAAACTATCGATTAATGACAGTTTATTGCCTTCTCCTTTTGCTAAAACGTCCAAAGATTTTTCCATATCTTTGGTGAAAGACTCTCCGATCAATTCCTCGAAAGAAGAAATTAAAAAAGCATTTACCTTCTCTCCCAAAGGAGAGGCGCCTAATTTTTTCTTCGCTTCATAGATATATTTTCTCTTTTGCAAAGTGGCGATTGTCTGGGTATATGTGGAGGGCCTTCCTACTCCCGTTTTTTCCATCTTTTGAACGATAGACCCTTCCGTATAACGAACAGGTGGCGAAGTTTTTTTATCCTCCCATTGCCATTCCAAAATGGAGACATTGTCCCCTATTTTCAAACCATTCCCATTGTCTTTAGGCAAAGGTTCGTTTTTACGAAATCCTTTATAACCTGTCGATTTGCCTTCTTTTTCTTTCAGACTCCAGCTTTCTTTTTTGCCTTCGAAAATATAATTTCTTTCCGTACCGGTTTCAGGATTCATAAAACTTTCCAGAAAACGGCTCCAGATAAGTTCGTATAACTTAGCTTCTTCGGGTTTTAAAAAACCTTTTGCTTCATCGGGAGTCAAATAAGGATCGATCGGAAGAATCCCCTCATGAGCACCTTGCGCATGTAATTTGGTTTTTCCTTTTGTAGGTCCTCCCCTAAGCAAAGAAGGGAAATTCTCTTTTAAAAAGCCGAAGGCAAGATTCTTTTTTCCGGAAGAAACATGAGTGGAGTCCGTCCTCATATAAGTGATAAGCCCCGTGTATTCCCCTTTTTTCGTTTTTTTTCCTTCGAAAAGAGACTGGGCGATTTTCATCGTTTGGGAAGAGCTCATTCCTAAAACTCTGGAAGCTGTCTCTTGCAGGCTGGCAGTAGAAAAAGGAGGAGGAGGGAAATTTTTATATTCCTTTTCTTCGATGAATTTTAGAACCAAACTTTCTTTATGCGACAAAGGCCCCGGTTTGGAAGATCCGTATTTTTTCAGAACTTCCAAAGCATCCTTCTCTAACAGCCTTTCTTTTTCTTCAGGCAAAACATAATCCAAAAGAAACTCATCTTTGGAATCACTTACGAGTGCCTTTAAACTCACATAATTTTCAGGAGTGAAATTTCGGATTTCTTCTTCTCTCTGGCAGATCCAACGAAGAACAGTGGACTGAACTCTTCCTGCGGATAAAGAGTTTCCTTTCAATGCCTTCCAGAGCTCAGGAGAAATTTCAAATCCGAAAATGCGGTCGATGACTCTTCGAGCGACTTGGGACTCTACTAAAAAGGAATCAATGGAAGAAGGGGATCCTATTTCTGTAAGAAGTTCCGACTTGGAAATTTCCTTCAATCGAAGACGATAGAGATGGAACTTGCCTCCTTTCAATTCATCTGCAATATGTTTGGCGATTACTTCCCCTTCCCTGTCGGGATCGGAAGCAAGATAAACGGATTCGCAGGATAAAGCAAGTTTGCGGATAGAGGAAAAAACCGCTTTTTTGCCTTTCAGCCAGTCGTATTTAGGTTGGTAGTCGTTTTGAAAGTCGATTCCGTAATCGCGGGGAGGAAGGTCTTTGATATGACCTTTCGTAGCGACAACCTTCCAATCCTTACCTAAGTAAGTTTGTAAGGTCGCCGCTTTAGTAGGAGATTCAACAATGAGAAGTTTGGTGATGATCTCCTCCTAAATCAAACGAAAAGACCTTCGATAGAAAGGTATCTTTCTCCCGTGTCGTAACAGAAAGTAAGAACTTTGGAACCGGCAGGGATTTCTTTCAGTTTTTTAGCGACCGCAGCAAGGCTGGCACCGGAAGAAGTTCCGATAAAAATACCTTCTTTTTTCGCTACGGAAACGGCCATTGCGAAAGCTTCGTCCTTTCCTACAGTGATGATTTCGTCCAAAAGTTCCGTCTTACAGTTCTTAGGGATAAAACCGGCACCTATCCCTTGTAAGGGGTGAGGACCTGGTTTTCCTCCGCTGAGAACGGGAGAACCTTCCGGCTCTACTGCGATCACTTTGAGTTTAGGAAATTTCTTTTTGAGGTTTTCCGCACAGCCGGAAATGTGTCCGCCGGTACCTACTCCTGTGATGATATAGTCTAGTCCGTCCGGAAAATCTTTCGCGATTTCTTCTGCGGTTTTTTCCCGATGCACTTGAATGTTCGCTTCGTTTTCGAACTGTTGAGGCATCCATGCTTTAGGATTAGAAGCTAAAATTTCTTTCGCTTTTTCGATCGCTCCCGGCATTCCCTTTTCTCTAGGAGTGAGCTCGAATTTCGCACCGTAAGCCGCCATGATTCTTCTTCTTTCCACGGACATATGCTCTGGCATAACAAGAGTTATTGCATAACCTTTCACAGCTGCGACCATAGCCAGACCGATTCCCGTATTGCCGGAAGTAGGTTCTACGATCACAGAATCTTTGGTGAGTTTGCCGGATTTTTCGGCATCTTCAATCATCGCTAAAGCAATTCGATCTTTGATGGATCCGCCCGGATTTTGGCGCTCCAACTTCATCCATACCTCATGAGTGTCTCCGAAAAGTCGGGACAAACGGACATGAGGGGTATTTCCAATCGCTTCTAAAATGCTATTTAATTTCATAATTACTCCGCAAATGTTAGTACGCTGCGGAAATCTGATTTTGTCCACGAAGAAATCAGTTCGGATTTCCTCATGGATTGCGCAAAATAGCTAAAATATTCTCTAAGGAACCCGGAATGATTCCAATTGTTTATAGTCCTCTTTCATTTGTGCGAGGACTCCGGGATGGTTCTCCAAGGAAATCGCCTTTTCCAGGTATGGCGAAGCGATTCTAAGATCGAGACGCACAAGTGCTTCCGAAGCCTTTTTTCTGATTTCAGGATCGCTGTCTTGAAGGGATTCCAATACGGATTTAAAATTTTGATTCGGTTCTCTTTCCAAACCGACTAACGCACTCAATATGGAGATTTTGGCATAAGGGTCTTTTTCTTTTCCGTAAGATTCCGAAAGCCCGGAAATAAGTCCTTTTTTACCGCTCTGATAAATTGCATCCGCTGCGGACGCTCTGATATAAAAGTTTTTATGAGAAAGAGACTGTTTGATTTCTTTTTCCGAATTTTCGTTCAGAGGAATGTTTCCCAAAGCTCGTAACATTTCCCCGCAGGCGAGAACCATGGAAATATCATCTTCGAGAAAAAAATAAGGGCTGGATAAACTCTCGTTTCCGTTCACTCCGTCCTTCAAACTGCGAGGTTTGATTTCCCTTTCCACAAGAGGTTCCGCATTTTTTTTAAACTCGGAAAGAAGAGGTTCGATCGCAATTTTTTCTTTCTTTTTGCCGAGTGCTTTCGCTGCATAAAATTTGATCACGGGAGAATTGCCGCTGTAACTAGGGAAGGTAGGATTTCCTTTCAATGCGGAGATGATGTCTCTGACTCCGGAACTATTACTAACATAGGTTAATCGGTCTATGGCGTCTCGGATTTCGTTCGTATCCGCAGAATCCAGTCGCCTTCTCTGCTCTCTAAAAAAAGCGGACTGTTCTTCGGAAACGTCTTTGTTTCCCTGAGGAAACACTTCTGAAAAATATAAAAAACAAAAGGTAAGTGCGATTTGGAAAAAAGTTTTTGCATTGATCATGTTCTTCTTTATGACTCGAAAAAAGAAAAAAAAGGATCAATTGTCTTTCAATTTTTCCGCAACTTCTTTCAATTTTTGAGATAAATCTCCCAAAGTAGCGGTTTCTTTTTCCTGAAGGCTGAGAGAAAATTTTTCCAAATCTTTCTGGATTTGCTCTTTTTTCTCACTGGCACGAGAGGCCATTTTGCGTAAAAGATCTTCCCGATAATGGCTGAAATCGGCCTCTTTGAGTTCCCCCAAATCGACCATGGAATTTACGATTTTTTCCAATCGTTCCGAAGTTAGATAATTGGCTCCGATCCCTCCCAAAACCAACCTTTCGAAAAGACCGGAGATGTCTCTCCCCGTTTCCCGAATGAGAGAAGTCAGCATAAAATTGGAAAAATCTTCGTTTCTTTGCCCCAAACTCACCTTCAAGAAGGTTTGTCCCAAAATTTTAGGGGTAATGTCTTCTCCCGACATATTGTCCAAGACTTTGATCTCTTCTCCACCGATGATCATCCTGGCCACATCCTCTAAGGTGATTGTGGAACTGGTCTCCGGATCGTAAAGTCTTCGATTGGCGTAACGCTTGAGTAGCTTCATGCAAGGAACGTATTTTAAAATGACTTTTCGAGGTGAGGGGTCAACTAAAATACAATCTGAATGGTTCCTCTCTTCGGCGCAGTTTTGACATCTCTTCCTGAAAATGACAGAAATCTAGTTTCTGCCTGGCTGCGTTATTCAGGACTGCATCTCAAAGAAGTGAATGCAAAAAACTGGAAAGATCATTCGGAAGGAATTTTATTTTTTTCAAAATCCTCTCCCGAACTTGCGAAAGAACTTCTGGAATGGAGCATTGAACCATTATTATGCGGAAACTTCGACGAACAGGAAAAACTGAATTATTACGAATCAGGAGCAAGCCTTCTTTGGGAAGAGAGTTGCAGGTCCGTGAACAGCCTCCCCTCTTATCCGCCGAATTTATCTTATACGAATTGGGCGGTATATACTGCGAATCCTATATTTGACAAACATATCTCCACATTGCTTCGTTCCCTGGGAGAAACGGTTTATGTGGAAGGGAAGTTCGAACATTTGCTCAAACGAATCCAAACATCTCCCATCCATTTGGCGATCTTGGATTGGGACAGTTTGGGATCCTCTCTTCCTCAGTGCATAGAAAGATTGAAATCGATCCATAAGGAAAGACAAACCTTGTTTTTAGGTCTGAAAGATTTCGATAGAGACCACCTCTATCGAGACTTAAGTTTGGGAATCTCTCAAATTTCACCTTCTCTTTTTTCAGGAAAAGATCTTTTGGAAGTATTAGCAAGGTCTCTTCCCGTTCGAAAAGAAAGGGAAGAAGAAAACACCAGAACATCGGAATTCAGAAGGATCAAGTTCGAATTTCAGGAAAAAAATCTACCAATGAGATACGAACTGACAGAGGAACGGGAAAAAACGGTTTTGGAAAATAAAGAAGATACGAACGTAAAAAATGTCAGAAACTTATTTCGCTGGCTATACGGAAGATCATTCGAAAAGAAGAAGATCATCTGACGAGAGTTCGCTGGCCCCTCGATTAGGGAATGCCTGCTCGAAAAACAAGGCGGAAAGCAGATCAAAATCCTCATCTTCGGGACGATTCTCCTCTTCCCAAAGTTCGTTTCTTCTTTTGATGAGAAGAGATACAGTGGCATCTTCGAGGGAAAATTCGATTTTGGCACGATTCAATTCTCGAATAAAATAATTCAGATTATAAATCACATAATCTCTGAAATAACGAAGGCTTGCTAAAGTTGGTTCGTATTTCAAAAGAGCTTCCGTCAGATAACAGGCTGTTTTTAAATCTTCCGTATCACCTGTCTCTTTAAAATTGCGAAAGATATTGCTGATGGTTTCGTGCATGGATAGATTGCTGTGATAAGAGGCGCGAATAAAGTCACTCTCTTCTCCGTGTTCTTTCAAATACCGCCAAACATCGATAATTCTTTTTTCTGCGATTGCTGATTTCAATTCCCGATCGGAATCCTCTTCCGTAGGTTTAGGATCCATCAGATGAATGAATAAAAATTTGGTTTCGTATGCGAATCTGGATTCTTTAGGGATATAGTATTCGATCCAGACAGGTTCTCTGAAATAATGAACCGCTTCGGAAGGGCTGATCTCGGGGCTGACTTTTAAAGACTTGAGTTTGCGGACATCGTCGGTGATTACCTTTTTCCCTTCTACCCTAGTTCTGCTTTTTTTGATCTGCCTAAGTTCGGACTTATTAAGCAGTGGTTTGGGTTTGAACGGCTGTTCCATATTCTGATCATCGACAGTTCAATAGAGAGATGTGAGAAAAGAACGCAGCCAAAAACTAAAAGGATTGATCAGTCCCGTGTCGGAAAACAAAACCTTTCCCTCTGCATTGAGGAAAACGGTAGTAGGATAGGCTCCTATCTTCCAATCACGTAACAACTGATAATTTGCGGAATAAACGGGATAATCGATTTTATTTTCTTTCAGATAGTTTTGAAGTTCCAGGGACTCTTCATCTTCCACAACGGATAAAAACACGCTTTTATCGTTCAAAAACTTCAAATTCGTATTCAGCAGATAGGAGTAGGTTTTACAGACAGTGCACCATGTGGCCCAGAAATAAACCACCTTGGGTTTCTTTTCCCAACGGGCGGCTTCGACAGGAGTGGAAGCGAGGGATTCTATGGAAGTTCTAGGCAGAAAACCTCTCCCTTTCAGAAAGGCAAAACCCAAAGTAACGGAAAAAAAGATGATAACAGCAATGACTACTTTGGACCAATAAGGCCAGTTTTTCCAGAAAATCATATACACATCCCTCTTAATGTAAGACAGGGGAAATCGAGGATAAGTTGCCAAACATTAAAAATAAGATGAGGCAAAGCCAGATAGCTCCTGCAACCAGAACACTTTTGTCCGTTAAAATGGCACGAGTCGGATCATGGCCCATATTCTTGATATAGATGATATAAAGGGATCGGAATATGGCATAAACCACAATCGGAACCGTATAGATCATACTTTCAGTGCCTAAATTTTTCGCAGTAGAAGGGCTGATCGTATACATCACATAACTGACCAAGGTTAAAGTGGCGACCACTCCCATCATCAGATCCAGAAATTCTACGGAGTATTCTTCCAGGATTTTACGATGTTTTCCCGCATCGGAGCGAAGGATCGTAATCTCCCCTCTTCTTTTGGAAAATCCCCAAAAGAGAGCTAACATAAACGTACAAAGAAGAAGCCATTGGGAAAACTGAACCTGAATGACAACAGCACCTGCGATCGCACGAACGACAAAACCTACAGAGATACTCATCACATCCAAAATCACTACATGTTTCAAAACTTTGCTGTAGAGAATGTTGAAGATAAGATAAAACAAAGTCAGAAAGAAAAACGCAGGAGACAACCAATAAGAAGCGACAAGCGCACAAGGAAGGATCACTCCTGTCAATGCCAAGGCAAGTCCTGAATCCAAAGCACCGCTGGCAAGAGGTCTGTGTTTTTTCTCAGGATGTTTGGCGTCCTCGTCCTTATCCAAAAAGTCGTTAAACACGTATTGGGAACTTGCGACGAGAGAAAACAAAACGAAAGCGATACACACCTTCGTCAAAGAAGGGATTTCAAATACCTTTTTGGAAAAAATGAGCCCGGCAAACAAAACAATGTTTTTCAGCCACTGAGGGATTCTCATTAATTTAAAATATAGAAATATCATGGAGTAGGTTCGTTTTGGAATTTTTTATGAGCTTCCAAATGTCTCATCTTTAACTCTACTTTGGCGGCATCCTTCACTTGAGGAAAAAAAACAGTGAAATAAGGATCGTTTCCTGTGGTCTCCATTTCGATTAGGTTTCCGGGTAAAGCTTTGTTCGTGACCTTAACATCGTTGATTTGACCGAAGTTGCCCTTGCCTTCAGGGAGTAGATCAGGTCCGATTAGAAACCCTCTTTCATACAAGATTTTTCCATCCGCATCGAATACTTTCAAAGAATCTACGGAGAATTTCATTCTTTTTTGTTCCAAAGGATCGATTCGAACTCCACTAAGCGCTTGTTTTTTGGGAAGTACGAACTCGTAAATGTTCCATTCTCCTTTTTTGGCCAATAATAAAGGAAGTTTTGTGGAAGCAGGATCGGAAGGAGGAGTGTTTTCCGTTTCCAAATAGAACACTTGAACATCTGTTTGGCTCATTTCCGGATAACGAACCTTATTGTAAATCACTGAGCCCACTGCAATGAGTACAAGAGAAACCAAAAACATTCCTTGTATGAAGATTCTTTTTTTAAAGAGTTCGATAGGAGTGAATAACTCGGAACGTCTTAAAATTCGGAAATGTTTTTCCAAATAGGCAAGAAAGTCTCCCAATCCGTTTTCTATTTTTTCCGATTCCTTTTCCGAATAGGTTTTGTTTTCTCTCAGAAGATCGAGCACTTCGGAAAGATTTTCAGATCCGGAAAACTTGGTTTCTAAGTTTGATGAGGAAAGAGCGGCCTTCCAATCATCTCCGAAATTCAACTTAGGTTTATGAGAGTATTGCAATAAAAGATTGATTAGATCCAGTCCTAGATAACGGGAAAGAATGGAACTGTCTTCCCATTTCCCGTTTGAATTCAGAATCTCAAGTGACTCCAAACGAGAGTATGCATTTTCCAAAAGAACTTCGATTTGTTTTTTGCGATCTTCTTTCTCCGTTTCTTCCGAAGAAAGGCTCGGTTTTTTCCATTGAATTTTCAGATATTCCTGTAAAGCCACGTTTGCCTGCCAATCCTTGCAGAATTTTCCCGGGAAGATGTTCGGTAAAGTGATTTTCTAACCGACTTGAATCTTCACACCATCATCGCTTCCTCCCATCTTAGGAACGCCGGAATGACCGGTAGCAGCGATTAGGATGGTGAATATGCCGACCCTTCCTACAAACATAATGGATGCATAAAGAAGTTTCTCTATGTCTCCCAACTGAGGAGTTAAATTCAAAGAAAAACCAACCGTAGAGAAAGAGGAGATCAATTCCAGAAAAATCACATGTAATGAATGTTGATTTTGATCTACGATTCCCAACACAATAAAAGCAAGCGCCAAAGAAAGAGTCGCCAGGAAGTAAACGCGAATGGCGATCGCAACCGAATTTTTGGAAACCACTTCTCCGAAAAGCATCACCGGTTTATAAGGCTGGATCACGTTTTTCAGATAGGCAAGTAACAGAACGAATGTGGTAATCTTGATTCCTCCTGCGGTTCCTTGCGGTCCTCCTCCGATAAACATAAGCACAACGATAATGATAACGGAAGCATCGTTCAAATTCGCAAAGTCCATCGTCGCAAACCCTGCGGTTCTGGAACAAGCGGAGATAAAAAAAGCGTTCGCCACACGATCCCAGAACTCAAGTTTTGCGAATGTATGAGGATTCCCTCTCTCCAAAAAATAAAAACCGAGTCCGCCAAATACAAGCAAGGTGAGAGATCCGTATGTCAAAAGTTTGGATTGGATACGGGTAGATTCTCCCCTGAGATGAAGATTGTAATTATGAATCCTCGCCTCCAAAAAGGCGGAAAACTCCGTAGGAAAAAGAAGAAGTTTGGGAATTCTCCCCGTTGTCAGGGTTTTTCTAAGAAGAATCGTTTCCGTAGAGATTTCGATTCGGCTTACGATACGAAACAGAACCGTCAAAAGAATTTTCTCAAGAAGAATGATGACAGGAAAGCCGATTCCTCCCAAAATCACCAATCCGGAAACGATACAAAGACTGAAAGGATCGTATCTCAATGCAGACAAATCGTTCGTAATCGAAAAACCTGCGTTATTGAAGGCGGAGATTGCGGTGAACATGGAAAAGAACCATCTTTCGTTCGGACCTTCCGTTCCTTCCGGCATATGAAGATAAAGACCGATAGCTCCTAAAAATTCCAAAGTAAAAGAGATGTTGATGATGGAAAGAAGCATCCGATTCACTTCATTGGATTTCAATTTTTCGGTCTCTTCTCCCTTATCGATGGCAGCGGAAGCGAACGCATTGAATTTGGAATTTCTAGAAATCCCTTTGATGACTAAAAAACCTACGATTACGGTAAAACTGATGATCCCTAATCCTCCCAATTGGATGAGAGAAAGTATGATCCAGTGGGTGCTGCCATTCAGTTCGGAAAGATTAACGGGAGAAAGTCCGGTTACACAGATCGCTGAGGCGGAAAGATAGAAGGAATCCACATAAGAAATCTCCCCGGCTTCACTCGTATAGATAGCAAGGGAACCGATGAGGATGGCGGAAAGAAATCCCAGACATACCACCCGCGCAAAAGACATGGTTCTAAAAAATCGCCTAAGGCGTGATAAGATCATTTGCGGTAAAAGGCTCTCTGGAAGCCCAATATTTCCCTGCCGTTAAAAACCCCAAGTACTTTACAAATGAGGCCGATTTCAGAATTTGGTAGAATCTAAATTTATTTTCACACAATATTTTCGAGGAAAGTATGACCTCTGCAGCAGCAACCAAACGCGATCCAAAAATTGAGAAGATTCGTAATATAGGAATCTCCGCACACATCGACTCCGGTAAGACAACCCTTACTGAACGTATTCTATTCTATACAAACAAAATTCACGCGATCCATGAAGTTCGCGGAAAAGACGGCGTTGGTGCGAAAATGGACAGTATGGAACTCGAAAGAGAGCGTGGAATCACGATCCAGTCCGCTGCAACGTATACTACTTGGAAAGACATCCAAATCAACATCATCGATACTCCGGGCCACGTTGACTTTACCATCGAAGTAGAGCGCTCTTTACGTGTCCTTGACTCCGCCATTATGGTTCTTTGCGGGGTAGCGGGAGTTCAGTCTCAGTCCATCACTGTGGACAGACAAATGAAACGTTATAACGTTCCTCGTGTGGCCTTCATCAATAAGCTAGATAGAACTGGTGCCAATCCTTGGAGAGTGATCGATCAACTCCGTGAAAAATTATTCCTCAATGCGCACGCGGTTCAACTTCCTATAGGTCTGGAAAACGACCTAAAGGGAATTGTGGATCTCGTTGAGATGAAGGCTTACTATTTCGAAGGCCCGAACGGACAAGAAATCAAAATCACAGAAATTCCTGAAGAATTGCAAGCGCAAGCCAACGAAAAAAGAGAAGCTCTTTTGGATGCTGTCTCTTTATTCAGCGATGAATTGACGGAAGAAATGTTGGAAGGAACTCCTTCCGAAGAAAGAATCAAAGAAGCGATTCGCAGAGGGGTTCTTGCCCTTAAATTCGTTCCTGTTTTTATGGGATCTGCCTTCAAAAACAAAGGCGTTCAAAAACTTTTGGACGGAGTTTCAGACTACCTTGCTTCTCCTTACGATGTAGAAAACAAAGCGAAAGAAATCGGAAACGAAGCCAATGAGCTTATCATGGAATCCGATCCTGAAAAACCTCTCGTTTGCCTTGCTTTCAAATTGGAAGACGGAAGATACGGTCAGTTAACTTACGTTCGTGTTTACCAAGGCCGCTTGGAAAAAGGGATGACCATCTACAATTCATCCAATAACAAACGTCATAATATCGGTCGTCTGGTGCGTATGCACTCCGACGAAATGGAAGATATCACGAAAGCAGAATCCGGAGACATCGTAGCTCTTTTCGGAATCGATTGCGCTTCCGGGGATACTTTCACAGACGGAAAAACAAAGCTCACTATGGAGTCTATGTTTGTTCCTACTCCTGTAATCTCTCTTACAATCGAATGTAAAGAGTCAAAACAACTTCCTAACTTAGCGAAGGCCCTCAACCGATTCACGAAGGAAGATCCTACTTTCCAAACGGAAATCGACAAAGAATCCGGCCAAACCATCATCAAAGGGATGGGAGAACTTCACTTGGAAGTTTACATCGAAAGGATGAAAAGAGAATACGGTGTGGATCTGGTTACGGGAGCTCCTCAGGTGGCTTACCGTGAAACCATCACTAAGTCCGCAGAATTCGACTATACTCATAAAAAACAAACCGGTGGTCAAGGTCAGTTCTCTCGCGTTGCGGGAATCATCGAACCGATCCCGTTGGAAGAAGGAAAAGACTACGAATTCGTTGATAAAATCGTAGGAGGATCCATTCCTCGCGAATACATCGGATCTTGTGATAAAGGTTTCCGTTCTTGTTTGGAAAGAGGATCTCTCATCGGGTTCCCTATCATCGGTGTTAGATGTACAATCAACGATGGTGCTTACCATGATGTGGACTCTTCCGATATGGCATTCCAAATCGGTGCTCGTTACGGTTTCCGCCAAGGTTTCGGAAAAGCAGCTCCGATCATCCTTGAGCCTATTATGAAAGTAGATGTAGAAGGACCTACAGAGTTCCAAGGAGCTATTTTAGCATCTATCAACCAAAGAAGAGGGATGATTCTAAATACTACGGAAGAAAACGGTTATGCGAAAATCGAAGCGGAAGTTCCTCTTGCTGACATGTTCGGTTACTCCACAATCCTCCGTTCATCTACACAAGGTAAGGCGGAATTTGCGATGGAATTCTCTAAGTATTCTCCGGTTCCAAGAAACGTTGCGGATGAATTGATGAAAAAATACAAAGTCAACAATAAGGAAGAAGAGTAATTTCTTCGAACTAAAAACAGACTTTCTTTTTTCACAAAAGAAAACAGTTTCTGACGAAAAAGCCAAGCACTCGCTTGGCTTTTTTATTTGGGCGAGGTAAAAAGAGGTAAAACGGAAAGAAGGATTCAAAAAAAGAAACCGAATCCTTAAATTCTGTCGAAATTCAAATAGAACCGATGAGAGTTTTTACTACAAAATACATCCTGCTTCTCATCCTATTGCTTCTATTTCCTTGGGAAGGAAATGCGAAACAAAATGCATCCAACCTATCCAATGTTTACCGAGTCCAAAAGGGAGATTCTTGGTGGGGGATCGCCAAAAAATTCAAAATGAATCCGAAAGATTTGGCGGCTCTCAACGGAAGAACTGATAAAGAAGCACTCTACCAAAACGAATTATTAAAAGTATCCGGTTCCACTTCTCTTTCTTCCCAACAATCAGTTTCAAAAACAAAACTCAGTTCCAAGCCGAACTTTCCCCTCCCCCACTGGGAAAAGATCGAAAAACAATATTCCGAACTCACCTATGATCCTCACAAAGGAGTGAGATATTCCAAACAAAACTCCGCTTGGGTAAGAACCGCTTTGGCAGGCAAAGTAGTCCATATAGATTACATGGACGGATACGAAAACTATATCGTTTTAGAACATGAAAACGGATGGTATTCCGTATATGGAAATTTAGAAAGAGTGCAAGTGACGGAAGGCCAAAGTTTGGCCGCCAAAGAAAGATTAGGCACTTTAGCAAAAGACAAAGGACTTTATTTTCAAGTGAATCAAAACAAAACCGCAGTCAATCCGGGCGTATTCTTAGGACAGGGAAAATAAAAGATGAGTCACTCTTATACATTGCTAGGTGCTCAAATCTTTACGTCGGGAAAACCTTCCTTGGCGGACATCAAAATAGAAAACAATTCCATTGTTTCCGTTTCCCCTTCTTCGAATCAGAATGCTACGGAGGGAAACACAAGCGCAGTCTCCCTCGGAGGAAAAAAACTCTATCCCGGTTTTTTCAATTCCCACGACCATCTACTGGCAAGTTATCTTCCTAAAGTGGGAGGAAGCACTAAACACAATTCCTGGCTTGCCTTCGACAATCTCTACAAATCCTCCGGAGTTTTTGCGGAAAGACAACAGTTAGAATCGGAATTATTATACTTTTTAGGATCGTATAAAAACCTGATCGCGGGAGTCACCAGCGTATTCGACCATATCCCCCACCAAGTTCAGGCTCCTTTTGTGGGAAATCTGCCGGTTCGATTGATCAGTGAGTACACATTGTCCCATTCTTTGGGGAATTACAGTTTGGGATGGGGAGAAGGCCCCGCCTTAGAATACAGAATCGCAGAGTCAACTAACAAACCATTTGTGACTCACTTGGGAGAAGGTTTGGATGAAGATTCCTTAACCTCCCTCAAACGTTTGGAAAAAGCGGAAGCCCTCGGACCTCATTCCGTTTTAGTTCACTGCCTCCCCTTCGGACCCAGAGAAGTGGAAAAAATCGCGAAGGCAAATGCAAGTGTAGTATGGTGCCCGACAAGCAATCTTCACATTTTCGGAAAAACAACTAACATCAAACTCTTCCAGGAAGCAGGAGTGAACGTCTGTTTGGGAACAGATTTTTCTCCTTCAGGTTCCCTGCACTTAATGGAAGAAATGAAATTGGCCAAAACACTTTACCAAGACTTGTACGAGGAAGAACTACAAGAATCGGTACTTTTGGATTGGGTGACCAAAAATCCGGCAAAAGCATTTCGCCAAAATCTTTTGGGAGAAATCAAAGAAGGAAATCTTGCGGATTTACTTGTCTTGGAGGATGAAGATTCCTCAAAAAACGAAATTTCCGTTTCCCAATTGAATCCCGGCAAAATCGATCTAATGATTGTAGACGGCTCCCCTATCCTGGCGTCCCCTCATTATAAAAAACTTTTTTCCGATCTTGAAATAGATACGGAAACCATATCCTTAAGCGGCAAAGATAAAATTGTAGCGGGATCGCCCAAAAGACTTCTGGAACAAGTTTCTGCAAGCGTTGGATACAAAAAGGAATTGGCTTTTTTACCTATTTTTTGAAAATGAAACGCTAAGAGGATTACCTTGTCAGGACCCATCGTTCGTAACTACAAAGGCGGTTCCATTGTCTACTTTGAAAAGGACAAAGCGGAAGATATTTTCGTGCTTCAAAAAGGACGAGTTGTTCTCACATATACAAACATCAACGGGGTAGAACTTAAAGAAGATGTAAAGATAGGAGAATTCTTCGGCGTCAAAAGTGCGTTAGGAAGGTATCCCAGAGAAGAGACCGCTCAAGTCATCGGCACCGCAACCGTCCTGGTCTTTAAGGTTCCCGAATTCGAAAAGTTCGTAAGCGACAAAACCCACCTCATCATCAAAATGTTGAAGGTATTTTCCAGCCAACTTCGCCAAGTACACAGACAAGTAAGAGAGATTTTAGGACAAGGCGAGGCCAAAAATCCAGCTTTCGAACTTATGAACGTCGCAGAAGTATTTTATAAAAACGGAAACTACGAACACGCGGCTTATGCGTTCAATCAGTATCTAAGTCATTATCCTGACGGACAGTATGTAGACCGAGCCAAACAATTATTAGACTTAGCGAGCAGAAAAACTCCTTTCCCTCTCACCATACCAGAGTTAGTTTATAAGCCGGAACCGGGAGCGCAAAACGGCAAACTACAAGAAATGCTGAAAACGATGGCGGTTCAAAAAGAAAACAATGTGTCCTCCGTCGATCCGAATTCCATCCAAGCCCTTTACGATAAAGCCTCCACTTTTATGAACGCAGGAAAGTACGGAGACGCTTCCGATATTTTCAAATCCGTTTCGGAAAGAACCGATTCAGTCACTCAAGAAGAGGAACAATTCGTAGAAAACTCACTCTTCTATATGGGAAAATCTTCCTTTAAGTCGGGAGATAACTCTTCCGCCATTTCCATTTTCTCTGGTTATATCAAAAAATACCCGAAAGGACAACTTCTCAAGGAAACGGTTTATCACCTAGCGCTCGCTACAGAGGCTTCCGGAGAGAAAGAAAAAGCGATTCAATTGTACCAAAAAGTGGCCATCCTCCCTCCTTTGGACGACAGCATCTCAGAAGATGCCAAACAGAAGATCAAAGGAGTAAAATAATATGAACGACCAAATGCTGGAAGCAATGTTCGGAAAGTTCGGTAAAGTGTTCGAACCGAACGACGTATTGTTTTGCGAATATGAGCCAGGAAACGATTTTTATCTTATCAAAGAAGGTAAGGTAAAAATCACCAAAACGATAGGAACTTCCATCAAAACTTTGGATGTTTTGGAAGCGGGAGATATCTTAGGAGAAATGGCGATCCTAGAAGAACAACCTCGTTCCGCCACTGCAATCGCTGTCACAGAAGTCAAAGCACTCAACTTCAACCGTGCTAACTTCGAAATGCTGATGACCAAAAACCCCGCATTGGCGATGAAACTGCTTCATATATTCTCTTTCCGTATCTACGATCAAAAGAGAAGGCTAATGATTCTGCTTATGGACGATATCACCGGAAAGGTATGCGATGTTTTTCTTATGCTTTATGAAAAACAATACACTAACGATGTTTACAGTGAAATCGTTTTGACGGCTACAGTGGATGATATCGCAAGCTGGTGTGCTCAACCGGTAGGAGAAGTCCAAAAAGTAATTATGCAGTTCGTAAAAACGGGCAAACTCGATTTATACCCCGACAAAATTGTAATTCACAATATCAACGATTTCCAAAGGATTGTGAATCAGAAAAGAAAACCAGGTTAAGCTCCCGTAGCTCAGGTGGATAGAGCGATAGTTTCCTAAACTGTGCGCACAGGTTCGAGTCCTGTCGGGGGCAAAAAATATGTCCGAACCAAATACACTTCTATACTACCTGAAACGTTCTACAGACTTTTTAGAAAAAAAAGGGATTCCCAATCCCAGAGTTGACGCAGAATGGTTGTTAGCTGACTTACTAAATCTTCCCAGAATCAAACTTTACTCTCAATTCGAAATGCCTCTAGATCCCAAAGAAATAGAGGTCTATAGAGAAAGAATTGTAGAAAGATCCAAAAGAAAACCGGTCGCATACATCACCGGCAAAAAAGGTTTTCATAAATTCGATTTTTACGTCAACGAACACACATTAATCCCTCGCCCTGAAACGGAAGAACTGGTGGATTGGTTTCACAAGGAATCGAAAATACTTTTCCCGGATAAAACAGATCTAAAAATTTTGGATTTATGCACAGGTAGCGGATGTATTGCGGTCTCCTTGTCCAGGCTTCTACCCGATTCTGAAATTTGGGCCAGCGATATTTCTCAAGAAGCATTGTTAGTTGCCAAGAAGAACGACGAAGAAGTGACTCCTCCGGGGCGAACTCCGGTTCGTTATATAGAGTCCGATCTCTTTCAAAAAATTGACACGAATCTAAAATTTCATGCGATTCTTTCGAATCCCCCTTATATCCCTTCCGAGGAAAAAAAAGAAATTATGGAAGATGTCCTGAATTTCGAGCCACACCTTGCCTTGTTCATTGATGATTTCAAAAATTTCCACAAACCTTTGTTAGAGACAGCGATCACCTATCTGGAAACAGGAGGGATTTTGGCACTGGAAACCCATCCCGATTTCGCCGACTGGCTTCTCCAAGAAGGGCAAAATTTAGGTTACCGAAGCGGAACCATCAGAGAAGACAGCTCTCAAAAACAGAGATTTGTGATCCTAAAAAGATAAAAAGGTGCAAAGAATCGGTCAAAAAAGCGAAAAGAAAAAACTAAGAAAAACTCTTTTCGCAAAACGAAGGATCTGATATAGGGAGGAAAGGGACTGCCCACGAACCACTCCCCTCCACCCTAACTCGGGCGGGGGCTTTAAGATTCACACCACCACCTAACTCTGAATAACCCTCTGGGCGCCTCGAAATCAAACTTCATCCTCAACTTTTTTCTACTTCTCGAACGGGCTATCCGCTCCAATCAAACGAAACAGGATGTTCCGCGACCGAGAACTTGAGATAGATTTCGTTTGATTTCCGCTTCTATCCCTGGCGCAGAAATCAATCTAAGGCCCGCTCACGCACCTGGTAGAGTAAGCGCCCGCTTTGGAATACATATTCGTAATTCCTGTATTCGAGTTTACGATGAATGCATTCCCATTGGCGGATGCATTTGTAGTGCTGGACCAATAGACATTCGAAGAATTAGGAAAAAAGGAAGAATCAAAAACAACGCCTGTTTTGCCGTAATTCGTAAGACTCAGCAATTCGTTTTTATTGGGAAGCCTCCAAGACCTGCCGGCTAAACCTAAAGAATTACATTCATTCAAAGCTTGTTGCCAAGTGCGCCCAACGGGGGAGGCGGGACTACAGCCAGGATAACTTTGACCGTAACTGCATGTCTGCCAAATCAAACGAGTGAATTTATCTTTAACTGTCCCATTTCCGTAATCCACATAACTAAAACTTGGTGAAATAGAATCTCCTCTGACACAGCGAACATACCTTGTATTGGCACCGGTAGCGGAAGTGTCTGCGGAACTAGTCTGAAAACTGATGGTCATTTTATTTCCAGAGGTGGCGACATCGTCGGTGGAGGTCCAATATGGAGTGGAAGTATTGGTTCCGGGAAAAAAAGTTCCGTCAATGAAAGGAGTCGCTCCTACGCCCTGGTCCATGATCGTATACAGTTCATAGACGGAAGGAAGTCTCATTCCAATCGCCTGACAGCTGCTCACAGCATTTGTATACGTATAAAGAACGTTCCCCGTAGCACACCCTACACCGGAACTTCCCAAAGTACATTTTCCCCACAGAAGCCCAGTGGTAGTATCCAAAATAGTTCCGTCCCCTTTGTCTTCGTAACCTCTTGCCAGATAATAACGAAAATCCCCGTCCTGTCTGGGAAAGGTAGCGTCACCGCAGGAAATGGAAGTGGTTAGATTATAACATAAGGACTGATTCGTGCGGATCAGCCCAAGAGCATTCCCTCCCAAAGAAACCACCTGGATTTGAATGACTGTAGAGCCGGGTTTTCCTGAAACGGAAGCATTTATCGAATAACTCGTATTTGTTTGAAGAGAAACGGGAGCTCCGGAAATGGAACAATCCGAACCTAAGATCAATCCGGAAGGCAAAGAGGGAGAGGAAGAACAGGAAGTGATTTCTCCAGAGTTTGAAGGAATCATAGAATCCACATTCGCCAAACGATATAAAGTATAAACGGATTCGGCGTAATTAGGCCCTGGTCCGGAAAGACAATACCCGCTCATCACACATTTTACGAATTGAGTAGGTAAAAAAGATTTTGACCTGCCGTCTTCGGAATGATTCAAAACGGGAGGATTGCAAAAAGAATAAAGAAGGGAAAATAGAAGAATAAAAACGATTCTAGGGAGCACCGAGAGAATGGTGTTTTCAAAACGATCTAAGGTAAATCAATTTTTGTTCCCCTTACAGGGGTTCGGGTCGTAGGAAAGAAATTTCCCGGCCAATCCCCGCCGAAGAACGGCGGCAAACAACCGGGAAAGGAAGAAAATGTTAGATCATATCCTTCACTTCAGCTTTTTCTTCTTGGAGTTCTTTCAAAGTAAGATCGAACTTTTCTTTTCCGAAAGAATTTAATTCCAAACCTGTTACGATTTCGACTTTCTTTCCATCGGAACGAAGAGGGTATCCGAAGATCAGACCTTTGTCCACTCCGTATTCACCGTTGGAGTAAGTAGCGGCGCTGAACCAATCCCCTGCTTTTGTAGGAGTTACGATATTATGAACCGTATCTACAACTGCATTCGCAGCGGAAGCAGCGGAAGAAGCTCCTCTGGCAGCAATGATCGCAGCTCCTCTTTTTTGTACTGTAGAGATGAACTCTCCTTTCAACCATTCGTGGTCGGAGATCGCATCCGTAGCAGGTTTTCCGTTGATCTTAGCATTGTAAAAATCAGGATATTGAGTAGCAGAGTGGTTTCCCCAAATCGCAACATTGGAAACATTTTTAACGGCAACTCCGGCTTTTTGCGCCAATTGCGTTTTCGCACGGTTTTCATCCAAACCGGTCATTGCAAACCAACGATCGGAAGGAACTCCTTTTGCGTTGTTCATAGCGATGAGTGCGTTCGTATTACAAGGGTTACCGACAACAAGAACTCTTACGTCGGAGTTAGCGTTCTTTTCAATCGCCTTTCCTTGTGTCGTAAAAATTCCTCCGTTGATTTTCAAAAGATCCCCTCTTTCCATCCCCGCCTTTCTAGGAACGGAACCGACAAGAAGCGCCCAATTGATGTCACGGAAAGCTTCGTCGATATTGGAAGTCACCGTAACTTTTTGAAGAAGAGGGAAAGCGCAATCGTCTAACTCCATAATCACGCCTTTTGCAGCAGGAAGAGCTTGCTCAAGTTCCAATAATTGAAGTTCTACGGCAGTGTCCGGACCGAACATTTGACCTGAAGCGATTCTAAACAATAACGCATAACCGATTTGGCCGGCTGCCCCTGTAACTGCTACTTTAACTGTATTACCCATTTGAGTTCTATTTCTCCTAATTAATTTTTTAACTCTTTTTGAATGATTTCATCGAAACTCTCGAACGGCAAAGCGCCGGAAACGAAGATTCCGTTGATAAAGAAAGCGGGAGTTCCAGTCACTCCGACTTTTTGACCGTCTTCGATATCCGCTTCGATCTCCGCTCTCAACTTGTTTTGGTCTTTCATACAAGTTTGGTATTTACTTTCGTCCGCACCTGCTTTTTTAACCAAATAATCAACATTAGATGCTGCTAAATTTCCTGAATTTTCGAAAAGCGTATTGAACACTTTCCAATAAACATCCTGTCCTTGTGTCAGAGAGCAGTTGGCTGCAATATGCGCATACATAGCGTCTCCATGGAAAGGAAGAGGGAAATCACGGAATACCCAGCGGATTTGATCCTTATATTTTTCACGAAGTCGTTGGTTTACGTCTTGGCTTCTTTTGCAGAAAGGACATTCGAAATCGGAAAATTCTATGATGGTGATTTTTGCGTTCTCAGGACCGAGAGTAGGATTCCCTTTCGTTTCCACAGGAACACGAACAGCTTCCGCTTCTTTCACAAGAAACTTCACAGGATATTTAGTAACGATCTGTTTATAGATCTCTCTGCTGTGTTCTTGTTCTTGTTGATTTTTAAGGTAACTAACGATTCTCTCCCGAGCGGCAGCCAAAGGAATTCCACCTAACTGGGATTTATTTGCATTATAAACTTCTTGGATCTGAACTTCAGTAGGTTCTACGGGAGAAAACCCTTGTTTCAAAACTTCGGAAGGTTTGATATTTTTTTCTTCTCCGACGATTTCAAACAACTTCTCTTGCGCGAATTCGCCCAAAGTGTTTTTGATCAAAGTCGCATATTCCGACTGAAATTTCGAGTAAGCGATCGGGGATGTTTTTTTCACATCGCTCAGATCGTAAGTTTTTCCTCCGATAGAGACTGCATCTTGATTCAAATTTGCAGAGATAAAGGAAGGAAGGGAGATTCCGGACAAAATTGCCAATAGGACGATCGCACCCAAAGCCAATTTGGAAAAAGGCTGGTCGATCCATTTTTGAGTATTAGTTTCCATCACAACCAGGTTCTTACCTGTAAATTGCCAGAGCAAACGGAAAAAAAGTCGGCTTGAGGTTCGAAAATCCTAAAAAAAAAGCAAATTTCCTCAATTCATTTTGGGTCTGTCCGATGATCTAAAGGAGAGAAAAGGATTTCTCTCAAAGGAACCTAAAACGGAGGTTGGGTATGAATATTACACCCGCAAACGGGGCAAACCCGGGAGTCGTCCCACAAATTCTACCTTCCCATCTGGGCAAACAGAATGGAGAGGACAGTTCAGGAAATCCGGTTCCCCAAAAACAGGATCTTTCCGTAAATTTGTCCGAAAAACAGAAGGAAAAAGATAAAGAAACGGAAATCAAGCCGGAAGATTTATTACTCAAACCTACTCCCCTTCCTTTGGAAGAAAGGATGAGCCAAATCATCTCTGCGGAAGAAGTGAAAGATCTTTTATCCTTGGTGACGAGAGCACCTATGGAAGCTCCGAAGGACGAACATAAAGTAGACGTAAAAAGGTAAACCGTTCTGTTTCTTTTTGCCATAGCCACACAGGACAGTTTCATTTTTATCTTAGTAGGGGTTCTGATCCTATCGATCTTAGGACTCTTGGCAGTTCTGTACCAACAATTCATTCATCCCATCCTTTCCAGAAAGGAATCCGACAGATACATTCCCGTTCAAACGGGAGATCATTACGATCTGGTGGTAGACGAGCTCACAAGATACGGGCAATTCACCGTAGGATGCAAAACGGGAAATATCGCCACAAGATGCAACGCTATCACGGAAGATCATTTGATCTTTCAGATTAAAAAAGCAAAAGATAGCGAAGATTATTCGATCACAGTATTAAAAAACGCACCTACTTTCTATAAACCTCCCCGCATGGAAATTTATTCCAAAATGGAAGCCAAAGAAACTTTCGACTCATACGAAATCATAGGCCATCCTGCGGAATTCAGAATCTCCGATAAAATCGCAAAAGAAAGGATGGTGAATTTCATAGAAGTCTCTCTTACCTCATCGTTTTACTTCAATAAGCTGGGAAAAGAAAGAATGAAATTCACATTCACCATAGGCAAAATCCAACCGGGAATCAACCGTAAGGTGAAATTCAGAGACGATACTTATGCTTTTGGTAAGGAAGAAGACGATTCAGAATGATCTCACACTAAAAGATCAAAACTGCATTTTCTTTCCATTCCAACATCAAAAAAATCAATCCGGAACACAAAGCCGCTTCGATCAAAGAAATCAAAAACAAAGATAAATAAAAAACAAAAGAAAAAGAATATACAGGCTTCCAAAGAGAGAAAAAGCAAAAACGACAATGCAAGGTTTTTAGGAAAAAACTTCATTTCTAAGGGAAAATTCTACGGAACCCGCAGGTAAAATATCAATGAAAAGAAATTCTGGTTCCCAGATGATCCGGCTGGATTTTCTGCAATTGGAACTCTATTTTTAAATCATTCATCACGTTTCTAATCTCGGATTCCAATTTAGGAAACATGGAATTCGCATTTTTTCTCTCCGCAAATACAAGAAGGCTCGGACCGGATCCGGAGAGACAATGCCCTACTCGATCTTTTTCGAAAATTTTCAAAAGAGGAAACAAAGGAGATGCAGGATGAATTCGATAAGGAGTGTGCACTTTGTCTTCCAAAGCGACAAGCAGATCACTGAACCTTCGTTTATCGAGAAAATGCATCCAAGCACCGATGCGGGAAAGATTAAAAATCACATCCGCAGTAGGATATTTTGCGGGAAGAGTTTTGCGGCTTTCTTCCGTCGCCACAGTGAATTTAGGAGTGAGAACGAATAAAGAAACGGAGGAAGGAAATTTTTTGCGAAAGTAACGCAAAGGTTCTCCGTGAGTAGAATAAGCGAATACGAATCCTCCCAAATACGCAGGGAGAGTGTTGTCCGGATGGCCTTCCCATTCCGCCAAAAACTGCAAAAACTCTTTTTCACTCGGAAGAGGAACGGAGAGTTTCAACTTGGAATGCACTTCTCTTCCCAAACAAAGTCCAGCAACAATAGCGGAAGCGCTGGAACCGAGCCCTCCTTTCAAAGGAAGGGAAAGATTCATTTTACAATGATAAGTCGGTATGGATTCGTTCGGTAAAAAATGATGGAAATAATCTTCGTAAGCTTCCCTGACCAAATCTTCTTTGGGAGAAAAAGGAGGTTCTTCTCCGTTTTTCAAAACAACGGAATAGTCTTCTTTTCCTAAAAAAACGAATTCGAACTCGTTGTATACTTTGAGCGCCATTCCCATCAGATCGAAACCTGGCCCCAAATTGGCGCTAGTCCCGGGAACTTTGATTTTGATTTTAGGAAGGTTTCGCATTCTTTCGCCCAGGGTTTTCTTTCGGTTGGGAAAATCAATCTCTCTTTAGCTCTGTGGATTCCCGAAAAGGAAATAGAAACAAAGAAGAAGCAGGATGTTTTTCTTCTTCAAAAAGGACATATTCACCTAACAAATAGAAAATGACAAACGACTGCGTACTATCCGAGACTTTCGGAACCAAAGAAAAAACGACTCTCTTAGATATCCTTCTGAACAAAAAGAACACACTGTTCATTTATTTTCCCCTACGCCCTCCTCCCTGGCACGACTTATGCAAATAGTATAAAGATTGTGCAGAAGGCCGATCCATTCCTGAAAAAGGGCCTTCCGTGCTGAAAAAAAAGACAAAATGATTAGTTAGGAATGCAGAATATGGTTTCAGAATCTTTCAAACAAATAGATCCGGCGGTACTTCTCTGGAAATCCCTCTACAGACAACCTGAATTTCAAGCGGGAAGCCTAAGACTCAATCAAGACATCACCATTCGTACTTTCAAAAATCAATCCAAAAGATACCTTACTTCGGAAAGATACGAATTCATCACGGCGATGAAAGAATTACTTAAACCGATCGCCACCCTGGATCACGAAAAGGTAGAATATTTAATATTTAGAATTTTTGAATGTTACAATAAAGAAATGGAATATTGGAGAGATACCCATTCCCGTTTTTCCATGGACATTCTCTTTCAGTTCATCGAATTTTTATGCGCAGATTCGCCAAAGGAAGATCTATCTGTTCTACTGCAAAAAGAAACGAGTTTGAATCAAAAGGAAGTGGAATCCATCCTTATCCACATCAAAGCGTTCAATAAATTGGGAATTTATTTCAGCAAATCCCCTTCTTTGAAAAAAACGATCGAAAACGGGGAGCCGATCCTTGCTACTTTAGCATCCGCCTATCCTACAATCACTTGGCTGGCTCTCGAATCCATGTTCTATATTTTAGTGGCACAGTATGCACTGGCGAGCAGATACTCTTGCGAGTCTTTGTTACGCGGTTGGATGACGGAATACGGTTTTGACGAAAACCAATATGTAGTTGTGGCAAGTTATTTCCCTCCAGGCACTTCACTTCTGGATTTTAGAGGGAAATATACGAATGCGATTCGAGCCCTGAGAGGAATTTCGGGAGAGAAAAAACCCGATTACGATCTGCTTCTTCTTCGTTCCATAGGAAACTACTTCAGTTCATGGATCGTAAGAGTGGCACATCAAATGGAAAACGGAAGCGGCTACCAAGCCGCTTGATTTCGTTCGAGTTTAGAACTATTCTCCCCACATCTTCTTCAGATCGGAAGCTATGTTCTTTTGCATGGCTTCGTTGGTTCCTCCTCCGATAGAAAGAAGAATCGCATCTCTGTGAAGTCTTTCCACAGGATATTCCCTGCAATACCCGTAACCGCCTAATACCTGTATTGCGTTTCTGGAAACTCTTTCCGCCATTTGAGTCGCCACTAATTTTGCGGAGGCAGCTCCCAACGAATTACGAGCATGAGGAGAAAGTCCGCTGGCCACTTGGTAGACAAGGGCACGAGCGGCCGCATAATCGGCATAAGATTCTGAAATCAATCTTTGGATTTGACCGAATTCGATAAGTTTTTTTCCGAATGCTTCCCTGTGTCGCACAGTATAATCGCACATAATATCGATACAACGGCGGGCAATCCCGATAGATTGAGCGGCCAAAGTCACCCTTTCTATTTCCAAATTTCTCATCATATGAGTGACTGCAGTATTTTCCTCACCCAAAAGATTTTCCACAGGAACTTCCATATCTTCGAATACCAACTGAGTCGTAGGAGAGGAACGCATACCCATCTTCTCCTCTTTTTTCCCTACGGAAAAACCTTTATAAGAGGACTCGATCACGAAGGAGGTCATCTTTTTCGCATTTTTATCGAGCTTAGAATAAAGCAAAAAAACCTGGCCTATGGAACCGTTCGTAATGTACTGTTTGACGCCGTTGATGATATAACGATCCCCTTTTTTCACGGCATGAGTCGTCATTCCCAAAACGTCCGTTCCTGCACCCGGCTCCGTCATTCCCATTCCACCGATCCATTCTGCGGAAATGACCTTGCTTAAATAACGTTTCCTTTGTTCCGCATTAGAGCTGTTAAAGAAATTATTCACGAACAACACTTCATGAGCCAAATAGGACAATGTGAATCCCGGATCGAAACGGGACATCTCTTCGTGAATGATGACAGCGGCTACCGCGTCCAAACCATGACCACCCTCTTCTTCCGGAACCGTAATCCCGAAAATCCCCAGCTCAGAACCCAATCGTTTGAAAAGAGCCGTATTGAAAGATTCTTTTTCGTCATGTTCTTTGGCCTGCTCATCCATTTCTTTTTCAGCGAAACTCGCTACGGATTCTCGCAAGGACAAATGTGCATCGGAAGGATTGAACAAATCGAATGAGGAAGAAGTAGAGTTGGTTGAGATCATAAGAAAAAGTCTTAACACCAAAATTCAGAATGTAAAGGAAAATTAAGGGTCAGAATCGTCCTTGGCTCCTTTTCGCAGAACCTCCTGTTCTGACGAGGCCATCCGTGGCCTTTGCTTCCGCCAGGGACGATCTGACCCGGTCTGGTGTGCGTCGATTTTTTTCGGCTTTCAAAAAACTTTCAAAAGAAAGATTTTGAAATTAACACACGTTAAATTAATTATATTTCACAGCCTCAACTTAGAGTAGCGGCTCATCGATCTATTTTATATAAGTGTGGGGGCGATGCGGATTCTCCGCCCGGGCTCTCCGCTGCAATCAAACGAAACAAACTTTTTGCGGTGACGGAGGCAAGGATGCCGGAGTTCGGGAGTCGAAACAGGAGGTTTCGAGGCAGAGAGCTTGAAGTCCGTTTCGTTTGATTTTCACTACGATCCCTATCGCAGATTCCTTCTTTAAACTAGTAAATATATTGACAAAAAAAGGAAACAATCCATATTCTTCTGGCTTCCTCTTTCGGGGAGACAGGATCTGCTTCGATGAAAAACAACAAATTATTTGCTTTAATCGTTTCCGTTTTTCTTTTCTTTCCCCCTGGGTTTTTCGCAAAAGAAAGAGATACCTTAAAATCGGCCCTCCTTCTCAACGAAGCAATCGAACAAACCAACCAACAAAACTATACTAAAGCATTGGAAAAAATTGCCTCTTCCCTGAAAGAAGACGATACCAACGCCGCCGCCTATTTTTACAGAGGATACGTTTATTTTCAGAAAAAAGAATATGCGAAAGCAATTCCCGATTTTTTAAAAGCGAACGAACTGAATCCTTCGGAAAGAGCGACTCAGTTCGGATGGATCGCATCCGCTTATGATGGATTAGGTGATAAAGAGAAGGCGGAAAAATATAGGGAGATGGCAAAAAATCCTCCTCAAGAAGAAATCGTCCGCCTGAATCCAGAAACCATCGAAGGAAAAGATCAAACTCTAGGTTTGGAAACCTTCAATCGAATCCAAAAAAGAATCGGAAACAAATCGGCAAAACTCAGCAACGAACTGAACAATGCGGCGAAAAAACATGCGGAGTATCTCAACTTAAATGCGGAAGAACGAATTCCCACTCAACTTCATTACCAGGAAAGAGGGAAAAAAGGTTTTATAGGAGTGCATCCTCAAGACCAAGCGGCTGCCTTCGGATTTCAGCCAAAGGAAGGTTATATGGTAGGAAATACGATTCTGGGAATTCGTAGAAACGAAACAAACTCTACGGAACATCTTTTAGAGAAATTGGCAACGACTCTCTATCATAGAAACATGGTCATTGCACCTAATTTCGATTATGTAGGCTTTTATGTAAGTAAAGAGGAACCTTCTCCGATGGTGGTTTTCTTTTATTCCTCACAAGTGGCCCCCGCAGAAGATAAATTAGTTTTTTATCCTGGTGAGAACCAAACTGATATCCCCACCATGATGTATCCGGAATACCCCTTCCCGATTCCGGGAGAAATCGAAATCGGTTTTCCGATCACAGTCCAACTCTTCTCAAGAGAAACAAAATCGTTAACAATCGTAAAAGCCTCTCTTAAAAACAAAGAAGGTCAGGAGATTCCCTTTCATAAATTGGATTCAGCAAACCAAGGAGAACCGGGTCAAATGATGAAAACCATGAAGATGACAGGACTCATTGCGAGAAAACCCTTAGATACCGACGAAGAATACAAAGTTTATCTCAAAATTGCAGACAGTTCTCGCAAAATTGTCTTCGAAAAAGAATGGAAGTTTAGAACTTCCCCTCAAAAATTTTCTTTAGAAGACGAATCGCTTAACAGATAACAATATCAAGGAAAGATCGCCCTACAAAACGAACTTTCCTAGTCGCAAAATCCATCTACTTTCCCCGTTTTTGTAAATTTATTTACAATAGCCCTCTCGTTATTTCCATAGCAAAGATCAATAAAGAGAAAAGATAAATCTCTTGATTGTTTAGGAGAACTACTCATTAGGGTTTTCCATAGCAATCAAGGCAGCTAACGGAGATTTTATTCGTGAGTGAAAGTACACAAGTGCCTAGAGATAGGCTCGCCAAATTCGAATTAACCGAAGAATCTCTAAACAGTTTCCGAAAGAACAATACCATCCCTATCGATTTATATAATAAAGACGGCCAAATCCTCATCCACAAAAAGAAAAATCCGACCGAGGCCGACTTCGGCAAACTATTGAAATTCGAATTACAAGGTGTTTACTTTCTCATCTCCGAATTAAACAAAAGTAAGTCGACTTTACAAAACGGAAAACAATCTTCTGCGAAATTATTCGACCAGGAGAAAACGGAAAAGTTCGCCAAACAATCCGCCTCTCTGATAGAAGATCTCAGAAAAACATCCTTCTCTTCCGAACAGGCCATACTTGTCCAAAACTCAATCAACGAGATCCTTACCGATTTCACAAGCAACCCTGATTATGAATCGGGAATCTTCAACATTCTTGAGATTTTGAGTGTCGCTGGGGTCCCTTTGGAATCGGAGCTAATGACTAAACGTACGATCGTTGCGATGGGAATGAAGGTTCGTACGAAAAAGATCGTTAAGGACAGCAACGAAAAGCCGGACAAACGAGAGCATCTAACTTTGATGATGGCAAGTTATTTGGCAGACGTAGGTTACACTAAACTCGATATCAAAGAACATCCCGGACTGAGCAAAGAAGAATACCTGATGGTTCAACAACATCCTATCATCAGCTATCTTATGACCCTCAATGCTCCCGAAATCACAACGGATGTGAGAACTCTGATCCTAAATCACCACAGACCTTACCGAGGAACCGGCATTAATAATAATTTCCCCGACCCTAGAATGGTTTTCAAAAAATTAATGTCGGTGAGAGACAAATACAGCAAAGAAATCGGAAAAGAAAGAATTGTCGCAGATATAGAAAGACAACTTCATCTTCAGGAAAACAATGTAACCTCCAGCAGTCGGGAAGAAGACATCGCCATTCTTTCTTTAGCAAGCGAATATGCATCTCTTACTTCGGAACAATCCTGGAGACCGGCGTTCAAATCATCCACTGCACTGAAGATGATTTTGAACGATTCGTTTTTCTCTTACAGCAACAAAAACATACGTCATCTTCTGGACTATGTAGGCTCCAGCCTTACCAATAATGAAAACATCATCAATACGGGAGATTTTATCATCACTGCATCCGTGGATTCGGAAAGACATGTTCATTTCGATATCTGTGTCGTTTTGGAAATAGATAGATTCCAAACCAGACCGAAGCTGCAAAGAATCTGCACCATCAAACCGATCTTCAAAAAAGGAAATAAATACAGAATCGCAGACTTCGACTTGAATGAAGTGAGAATCGACAGAAGAAAAGCGTTTATCGATTTAGCCCATTCCACAGGCGCTACTCGAGTGATCTACATCATCGATCGGGAACTCAACACTACTTTGTATGACGCAGTTTATAAAATGAGCAAAGCCGGTTAAGATTAAGATACCACACCGGCACTGAGATTTACATAAGGTGTACGAACCAAATAGTTCTGAACGATTACGAAACGGCCTTTCGTAAGGAGAACAATTCCACTCTTTTCTCTTTCCCAGCTAACGCAACCGGCCTCGTTCTTTCGAAATCATCCGGCCTTCCCGCATCCTCCCAAACTTCTTCCGAAATCAAAAGCTTTGCTCCCAGTTCCTTGCATGCAGACTCGATTCGGGAAGCGGTATTCACAGTATCACCGATCACAGTATATTCCATTCTTTCTTCGGAACCTATATTACCTGCAAACACTTCCCCGCAATGAATCCCGATCCCGATTTCGATAGGAGACTCTCCTCTGGAAATTCTTTCCGAATTGAATCGGTCCAGTTCGATAAACATCTCTTTGGCGGAAAGGACAGCATTTTTGGAATCGAGGCCCTGTAGTTTTGCGGGCAAAGGAGTGCCGAAAGTGGCCATCACAGCATCCCCGATAAATTTATCCAATGTACCTCCGTAATTGAAAATAGCTCTGGTCATTCCTTTGCGGTAATCGTTTAAAAAGACGGAAAGAACGGCAGGATCCATTGATTCGGAAAGCTGAGTGAACCCTCTGATATCGGAAAACAAAACGGTGACTTTTTGCCTCTGTCCTGAAGGAATGATGTCGGGTTGAGAAGTGATTTCTTCCACCAAATCGGGAGAAAAATAACGCGCCAAAGAAGTTTTTTGCGCCTCGGAATCCGCAAGCCTCTTTAACATAACAATCGTTCTATAAATTCCGTAAGAAAGAGAAAGGGTAACCACCAGGTACACCAAAGGTTTGGAAACGATCGCATCGGAAAGGATCAGCTCATCACTTAACACATAACTAAACCAGACGGTTCCCGTTTTGGAATTCAATGCGATCGCATACCCCAGAAATACAAAATAAGAAACAAGAAAACAGAAAAAAGAAAAGGCAACCAGCCGAATCCTGAATTGAAACAAGGACAATGCCAAAGGAAGAAAATAATAGAACAAAAGAGGGGTTTTCAAATTGAAATTAGGATTCCCTCCTCCTTGCAAGAGATACCAATTCCACATAGTAATGAAAACAAGAAAGTTATCGAAAAACAAACTGATATATTCGTACTTTTCCCGCCAGAATTTGTGATCGCATTTCAATAGATACGCATGTACGAATGTATTTAAAAAATAAAAAGCAAGCGCTATAAAATTAACGAAATACCCCAAAATATCGTGCATATTGGGAATATTCGCAACCGCACTGGCAGCCAAAACGCCTCCGATCACATAACGGAATCGATTTGCTACAAAAGCCCCGTTGCGTTCCTCTTCAGCCAGGAGAAGTTTCATTCTGGGAGAAATCGACTGTCTGATGGTAAGAAAACGAGAAAGTTCTTTTCTTAGATTCATTCCACCAAAACTAAAAGTAAATTCGTCTCTCTCATAGAAAATTTTTTACAATTGCATAAAATTAAGTGAGAGGGAAAATGAATCCTTGTGAGTCATACTGCCGGACAAACTCCCAAAACCTCAGTCCTAAGCTCACCTCTTCTTTCCTTTTTTTATCTGGGAGGGGACGTTTTGATTTCTTCCTTGGCAAATCTAGTTTTTCTAAGTTATGCCTTCCAAGTCCATCCCCATCCTGTGGCGGTTCTTTGTTTGGGCCTGACTGTCTTTTGCATTTATCTTTTCGACAGATCCGTGGACTCCTGGAAAGAAAAAGAAGGAGAGGTCACTCAACGGGGCTCGTTTTATAAAAACAAATTGGGAATTTTATTCCTTATCGGCTTACTTGCGTTTGCTTTCGATATTTTACTGATATTATATTTTCTTCCTTTTTCCTTTTTTTTAGGAGGGATTTTTCTAGGTTTTTTCGTATTACTCTATTTTTTAACGACCCAATACTTTCGTACAAAATATTTCCCTAAGGAAGTTTTCCTTTCCGGGCTTTACTGCCTCGGAGTCGCCTATCCCATATTATTCGATCATACTCCCGGCTCTTTGGAAGATCTGCTGATCTATTTCCTGTTTTTTATTTCCATACTTTCCAATGTGCTTTTGACCTATCGGTTCGATATGGCTTGGGACGAAGCGCACCATCTTCCCACGATCGCCAGATCCCTAGGGAAAGAAAAAACGACGATTCTATTCTATCTATTGATGTTCTTAGGCTTTTTCCTTTGCGGAGTGTATGTGTGGGAAACGGGAAAGGTTCCCCTCCCGCTTGTCTGTCTGATCTATAGCCTTTGTTATTTGATGTTTATGGAGTGGCTGGGAAGAAAAAAAGAAATTCCTACATTCAAAATATTTTGCGAGCTGGTCTATTCTCCTTTTTTACTTCTGCTCTTTCTTTAATTTTTTCTAGGCTGAGTTCGCTCCTCGGCAAATCCTGGCCTTATGATTCTCGCAGTTCTGAACGTTCTTATATTTTTTGGTCTTTTGGCATATCTATTCTTGGTGGAAAAAAAAAGAGAGCCTCTCCTGAGCCTAGGACTTTGGGACGGGTTGAAGGAAACCCCTAAACTTTGGAAATCAAAGTCCCATTGGGTGCTTCTTTCCTGCTTTGCTTTTTTCCTGACCCTGCCTCTCACTCTGGGATTGTCCGTTTATCTTAAGACGGATGCGAATGTTTTGGTTGTCATCCTATGGGTCATTTGGACCTACAATTGGGTCAAATACGCCTTCTGGAGAGAATAAATTACTTCCCTTCTGCCTTCCCTCCCTTTTTCTGGTACCAAGGTAATCCACGCAAACGGGGTTAAGGAATGAAAATTGTTGTACTTGTAAAACAGGTTCCAGATACGGAAACCAGCATTAAAGTTGGTGACAAAGCTATAAATGAAGCTGGTGTAAAATGGATCATCTCTCCGTATGATGAATTCGCAATCGAAGAAGGTATTCGTATTCGTGAAAAAAGTGGCGGTGAAGTAATCGCTGTTTCCCTCGGTCCGGACCGAGTTGTGGAAGCATTGAGAACCGCTTATGCTATGGGTGTCGACAGAGCCATCCATGTGAAAGTAGACGACTACATGACTTTCGACTCTACATATACTTCCGAATTGCTTGCCAATCTGATCAAAGCTGAAAACGCAGATTTAGTGATCGGTGGTCGTCAATCCATCGATACAGACAGCTCTCAAGTTGTGATTCAAATCGCAGAGAGATTGAATGTTCCTCACATCGCTATGGCACTCAAACTAGAGTTTGATGGTAAAAAAGTGACTGCCACTCGTGAAGTGGAAGGCGGAACAGAAGTTGTAGAAACTTCAGCTCCTGTTGCAGTTACAGCTCAAAAAGGACTCAACGAACCAAGATACCCTAGCTTAAAAGGGATCATGTCTGCTAAGAAAAAGCCTGTAGATGTAAAAAAACCAGAAGAATTGGGAGCTACCGCTTCTAAATTGGAAGTTGTTTCTTTGGAACCACCTCCTCCACGTATTGCTGGTAGAAAATTGGAAGCAGGCGATGCAGCCGGTTTCGCATCTCAACTTGTAAAAGCTCTTCGCGAAGAAGCGAAAGTGATCTAAGGAGAAAATCATGGCAGATGTATTAGTAGTTGGCGAACTTAAAGAAGGCGAACTTAAAAAAATCTCAAAAGAACTCACTTCCGCAGGAAGAAAAATCGCTGATGCGATCGGCGGTAAAGTTCATACGGTAATCATCACTGACAATCCTGATAAATTTGCAGCAGACTTGAAAGCAGTCGGTGCAGACACAATCATCGGAGCAAACTTGGGTGATTACAATCCGGAAGCTTATGCGAACGGAATTTTCTCTATCATCCAAGAGAAAAAACCTACTGTAGTTTTACTTCCTCACTCTTCTCAAGGAAAAGAATACTCTGCAAGAGTAGCGATCAAAGCAAATGCCGGTATCGTTGCAGACGCAGTGGCTCTTTCCGTAGACGGCGGGAAGGTAGTTGCGAAAAAGCCAATTTACTCCGGTAAAGCTTACGCAAACTTCAAAGTTTCTTCCGACGTTCAAGTATTTACTGTAAGAGCAAACTCTCAAGAAGTAACTCCTAAAGACGGAGCAGGCGCTGTAGAAAAATCAGGTGCAAGTGCAGGGGAAGTTCGTTCCAAATCACTTTCTAAAGATCTTTCCGGTGGAAACAAAGTACAATTGGCAGATGCTTCTATCATCGTATCCGGTGGTCGTGGAATCAAGGGACCTGAAAACTGGCCAATCCTTCAAGACTTGGCAGACACTCTGGGAGCAGCTCTTGGTGCTTCTCGTGCGACTGTTGATGCTGGATGGATCTCTCACTCTCACCAAGTGGGTCAAACAGGAAAAACAGTTTCCCCTAATTGTTACATCGCTTGTGGTATTTCCGGAGCCATCCAACACTTAGCTGGTATGGGATCTTCCAAATACATCGTAGCAATCAATAAAGATGGAGATGCTCCTATCTTTAAAGTAGCAACTTACGGAGTAGTAGCGGACCTTTTCGAAGTGGTTCCTGCACTTACTTCTGAGTTCAAAAAAGTGTTGGGGTAAACCCAGCATTCTGCTGAATTAGGAGCTGTGCGAAAACTTAAAACACTTTTCCTTTTCATCCCAATCCTGTGCCTGTTTCCTTTAGGAATCACCGCGCAGGATGGGCATGACAGACTCAATTCTGTCATTGCACGCCTAAACTCTCTGGAATCATTCCGTGCCACAGTCACCATCAACGGGGGAATGACAGGAGTTCTTTCTTATAAGAATCCTTACCAATTACACGTCAGATTAAATGATGGAAGAATCATCTCATCCAACGGTAAAGTTCTTTGGTTTTACAACCCAGACTCTTCTATTTCCGGACGCCAAGATCTTAAAGGAGTTTCCGGAGGATTGGGAGGTCTTCTCAGCGGATACGAATCCGTCACTGTTTCCGGCAGAACTTTCCGACTCACTTCACCAACCAAACGTTATTCGGAGATCATACTTGTCGTTTCGGACAACGATCTCCCCAGAGTCATTAAGATGAAACATTCCGACGAAGAAGTGACAGAAATTTCTTTTTCCGGAATCGCTACCAACATCGGATTAGGGACAAGCCTATTCAATTTTCAACCCCCTACTAGTTCTCAAATCGTAGAAAATCCTCTCAACCAAAAGGAATAAGCAAATGACACCAGTTTCGCGAACAGAAGCCCATCGTGTCTTTGCCGATTTATACCGCAAAAACAGAACTCCCGACCACCAACAGCTGATAGACGAAGCCATACTCAAATCGAACGACGTATTCATTCGAATCGACCTCATCAAAAAGGTAGACGAAGACTACCAAAATAAAAACAAACCTGCGGCAGACAAAAGAAGAGAACTTCCAGAAGAAAGATCTTCCGGAGGAAACAGAGAATCCAACTCTCGCCAAGGGGAAAGCAGACAAAGACAAGAACCCAAAATAAGACGCGCAAGCGAACTTGTCACTGTGGACTCCGCCAAACAAAGACAAGGCATTCAACCTAAAAAGAAAGGTGCGGAACAAAAAGGCGGAGGGGGGCTTCTTTCCGGTCTTTTCGGTGGAGGGGGAACCAACTCCATCAGCAAATTTGCCAAAGAAACAGGTGCCATCGACATCGGTCTTTTCGGAAGAAACCCGAACATTTCAAACAACGTAGAAAGAATTTTCCGAACCTTGAAGGAAGATGTAATCATACCTACCATCCAAGCGCTTAGAACTTCGGAACAACAAGGTTGGAGGATCTGGACTCCCCTCGTTTACAACGTAATCAATAATTATAATAAGTTTTTTAACGCATTTGTTTCTTTGGATTCTCTCTTCCTGGATAAAATTTCTCCTGAAATTTTCCTAGACCGTTCCATCAAAATGCAAATGTTCTATGTTCGTTTTCTGCAAAGAGACGATGCAAGAGAAATCATTTTAAACCATCTTCCTGAAATCGTCAAACAAGACGACAAACTCGCTTCCAAACTGAACACAGTGATGGAAGGGATTAGCTACGGTTTGGCGTTGGAATCTTCCAAACCCCGCCTTTCCGATGCAATCACCGCTTTCTACATCGTATCTAAGAAAAAAATGTTTTCTTGGCAGGAGATCGTGGCGGATCTTAAAGTTCCTCCCATCCAAGAGCATAAATTCCAAGCGGCGAGAGAGATCCAAAAAGAAGTGGAAATCACAGTCGCAAAAATCTCCGACGATATCAATACCAGAGTTTATAAAAAGGAAGAACTGCAAAATCTACGTTCCCGTTATTTCAGTATAGACGACAAAGGAAAAATCAGTTTCGATTTTTTGAATGCGGTTGTGGACGACTATATGCTCCACCATATGCCTGACAGTGCAAAAAGCCAGTCGATCAAAAACTCCTTCAAATCACAACCTCATAAACTTGCTTACCTTCTTCTACGAGACATCCAAACGGTCTACATCAACATGATCGAAGGTTATATCAAGCTAGGCGATAAAAACCAAAACCAAGACCTTTTAGTGATTCAGCCGGGGCTTTTCCGCTCCGAAATCGAAACGATGAATTCCATCGTAAGAACGATCGAAACATTCAATAAAAAGTTCCCTAGTTTTCAATACTCCTTCCAACAGTATAACAACGATTATAATGGGGGTGCCTCCGACCAAATCGCAAATACGATTCTTTCCGCCCTGACGGAAGCTTCCGAATTTTTCGGAAACTTTGCAAACAAACTGAACATCATCGTTGAAAACCATTTGATGGCGAAAAACACGGATTCGAAAGGAAAGGCTTCCGATAAAATCGCAGTTTCCAAAGAAAAGGTGATCGAAGAGATCAAAATCATGCAGAGATTCATTCCTCATTACGACAAAGCGGTAGTGGCGAAGGAAAGAATCAACGGAATGACCGTAGAAGATGTTTTCATTCAATTCACGAAATATTTATACAATTATGCGGTGATTTTTAAGGATCCTCAAACCACTTCCAAACTAACCGCTCATAGAAAGATAGAAAACGAACTCATCAAACTTCATAAAGAATACGAAAGACTTACCTACTCTTCCTTCAATCCGGAAACCTACAAAAAAACTCCGGAAGGCGGAGAGACGGGAGTCGCAGCAACGGAAGACGAAGCTTCCGAGATGAGTAATTAAACGATTCGAATCAAGAATGAGAATATTAACAGGCGTTCAACCATCAGGCAAACTTCATTTAGGAAATTATTTTTCGGCAATCCATAAAATCTTAAACTACCAAGAGAAGGCCGACTTACTTCTATTTATCGCAAACCTTCATGCGATCACAACCTTCTCTTCGAAGGAAAATCTGAAAGAAAACACGATTTCTGCGGCACTCGACCTTCTCGCATTGGGAGTGAATCCTGAAAAAACGATCTTTTGGGTACAAAGTGAAATTCCGGAAGTTACGGAACTAAGCTGGTATCTCTCCGGCTCGATCACAGTCTCTCAGTTGCAACTGGCTCATTCCTTCAAAGACAAAGTAGCCAAAGGTTTCACTCCTGGCGCAGGGCTGTTCACCTATCCTATTTTGATGGCTGCCGATATCTTACTTTTTTCCTCTGAAAAAGTCCCTGTAGGAAAAGACCAAAAGCAACATCTGGAAATTACAAGAGACATCGCAGAAAGATTCAACGCTCAATTCGGAAACATACTCACAATTCCGGAACCGGATATAGACGAGTCTACCGCCACCATACCGGGAGTAGACGGTGCAAAGATGTCTAAGTCTTATAAAAACACGATCGATCTTTTCGGAACGGAAAAAGAAATTAAAAAAGCTGTGATGTCCATCGTAAGCGATTCCAAAGAGATCGCAGAACCGAAAAATCCGGATGAATCCGTGATCTTTCAAATCCATAAATTATTTCTAAACGAAAAAGAAACCTCTGAACTGCGTAATAGATATTTAGCGGGCGGAGTCGGTTACGGAGATCTAAAAAAATCCCTATTGGAAACGGTTATGGATCACTTCGCTCCTTTCCGCAAAAAAAGAGAAGACCTGCAAAATGACTTAGGTTATGTGAATTCCGTTTTGAACTCAGGAAAGGAAAAAGCGAAATCCATTGCGGAGAAAAAGATAAAAGAAGTCCGCGATGCTCTAGGGATCTATCCCTTTTCTATAAAATAAGGAACCAATCTCCTACACTCATACCTGTTCGGGTATGAAGAAAACGAATTTTCCCAACCTTCTTCCCTTCTCTAAGGGAGGTTTTGCGGGATTGGGAATCGGGCTCACTACCGGTTTGGTTCGAATGTTTCCGGTTCCCGGAATCGCTCTTCTCTCTTTTACCGTCTACATTTCTATTTTATTTCTCATTTGTTTGTATCCGAAAGAAATTCGGTTCCTACGAAAACAAAATAGGGAATTTTGTTTTTGGTTTCTTTTCGGTTGTTTATTCACATCCGCAATTTTAATCTATCGTCCCATTCCTCATTCCTTTATTTTTGCAAAACCCGCCAAACAAGGATTTGCCTTGGAATTTCAAAAACAAATCCGCTCTATTCTGAAACGTTCTTCCTTTTCAAAAGAAGAAATTCTTGTTGCGGAAGGATTGGTATTGGGAACAAGCAAGTCCCTTCCTAGTTCCTTAAAGGAAAAAGCGAAAAAAGGAGGAGTGCTGCATCTATTTGCGGCCTCTGGGCTTCATTTGGGAATTTTTTTAGGAGTGTTTCTATTTACTTTTAAGAAACTGTTTTGGTTTTCCAGAATCCTTCCCCTTATTCTCTCACTTCTACTCGGTTTTGTCTATTTATATTGTTTGGACTTTCCTGTTTCATTCATCCGAGCTTACTCATTTGCTTTTTATAGTTTTATAGGAACCATCTTTTATAGAAAAGCCCATCCTTCCGATATATTGTCTTATTCTTCCGCGACGGTAGCATTGGTTTTACCTGGAGATTTTTTAAGCGTAGGGTTTCTTCTTTCTTTCGGAGCAGTCTTCGGAATCTTTTATATAAAACCAATATTAGATTCTTTGTTTCTAACTAAATCGAAACATTTTCTCAAAAACAACTTAACCTTATCTATCGCCTGTTCCCTTGCCAGTTTTCCATTTTTAGTCCATTACTTTCATTCTTATTCCTTCGGAAGCATTCTAGTGAATTTATTTTTAGTTCCTTTTGCAGGAATCGTATTGCCATCGTTATATCTTTCTTTGGGTCTTGAGTTTTTATCTCTTCCTTACATCTCCCCAATGACCTGGCTTTTCTCGGAAGTGCTTATGAAAATTTTTATGAGATCCGTTTTGGAATCAGGAGATCGTCTAGGGTTCTGGATCTTTTGGGAAAAAACTCCTCGATCGATTTTGATTTATTTCTGCCTGATTTGCTTCACTCTTATTGTTCTTTACTTCCAAGACAAGAACCCATTCCTTTTCGGAAAGAAAGAGGATGACAGCAAAACTTCGGCTTTTCGGAAAAGAGGTTTTATTTTCTTATCCATCTTGTGCTTTTTTCCTTTCGGAATTTGGATTTCCCGAACCGAAAAAAATTTCGAAACGATTGATTTTGTCCGCAAAGGGAGCGCCTTCTTCTTAAGAGGGAAATCCGTTTTTCTTTTAGGAAATTGTTATTCCGCTTCCTCCTTCGATACATTCCGCAAAAAAATCTTTTCCGTTAAAATCGATGAAATTTATTTCGAAAAAGAATCTTGTCTTCGTTATGTGTTGGAACTATCGAAGGAATTCAGGAAAGAAGAAAAAGAAGAATTACATTCCAGGAAACGAATTCAAACCGTTGATCCAAAACTGGCTGAATGGCTGAGAGCAGATCCTACTTTGGGGAAATCGATCGCAATCGAAAAGAAAAAGCTGTTTTCTGTGTTTCCCTTTCCTTTGGAGGATGGGAGTTCATCTCCTGCAGTCCTTAGATTCACTGGAGATAAAAAATCATATTCTGATTTGTTTTCCCTCATTTCCTTTTACGAATCCCTTTGGAAACGGATGGATCCTCCCTCGGCTTCCCCAGATTATATAAAAGGAATTCTCATTTTGGATTTTCCCAAATGGAGTAAGGAAAGCCCGGACGATTGGAAAAAATTTCAAAAACTACTTGGGATTTCCTCCTCTTGGAAAATGATGAGCGTAGAGGATTTTTTTGCCAGCTCCCTTTCAGAAACTAACCGAGATCCAAGCCTATCTTTCCACTAACGGATTGAATGCGCAAAAAAAATTCGGACAAAACTTTCTAATCGATCAGAATATAGTTCGGTTCATCGTCGAATCCGGTCGTCCTTATGTTTCCGAAGGGAATACGGAAGTGGCTGAAATCGGAATCGGCTTAGGAACTCTCACCTACCCTATTTTGGAATTTCAAAAACCGACTCATCTTTTCGAAATCGACAAAGCATACATCGAACTGGCCCGGGAAAAATACCTTCCCGAGTTTCCTCAAGCGGTTCTCTACGAGGGAGACGCTTTGAAAAACCTTTCCCATGTGTTTGAAAAAGAAATTTTCATTTTCGGAAACCTTCCTTACAATCTAACAAGCGATATTCTCACTCTCATTTCTACGGAATGTTCTTCTTGGAAAGGAGGGATTTTTATGGTGCAGAAAGAGTTCGCAGAACGAATCACAGGTGAAATCTCCTCTCTTTCCCTTTTTCTGGAAGGATTGGGAAAAACGGAACTTTTGAAAACAGTTCATAAAAAATGTTTTTATCCTGCACCGAAAGTGGATTCCGCTTTGATCCGAATCCTTCCCTATCCTCAGGAAAAAAGAATCTTCAAAAACAAAGCGGAGATTCAAATTTGGTCCAGACTGCTTCGTACTTTTTTTTGGGGAAAAAGAAAACAAATCCAAGTTAGTTTGCGCGAATCTCCTTTTTCTGCGGATCCTTTCTTCCAGGAGTCCGTACGCCTTTCCTGGGAAAAATTAAAAATCCCCGCCAATGCCCGGCCGGAAGAATTGAACAGAAAACAATTTCTGACTCTAGGTCAAGAATTGCTTGACCATATGTCACAGTGATGTCATAACTTAGCAGTTATGCTCGAGAATTTCACACCTCCGCCATTTGTAACGTATGCCATTCCTGGTTTCTTTATTCTCATTGGACTGGAAGTCGCCTTAGGTGCCTGGAAAAACAGGCAACTCTATCGACTGAATGATTCGATTGCCGACCTGAGCACAGGAATCATTTCCCAACTTTGGGGGTTGTTTCAGAAAGGGGTTGGGCTTTTCGCTTTTTTTTATATCTACGAGCACTTCGGTCTTTTTAAAGATTTCCTCACAGTTTCCAATCCTTTGGCGTGGCTCCTTTGTTTGGTTTTGCAAGACCTATGTTACTACTGGTCTCATAGACTTTCCCATGAAGTGAACTTTTTCTGGGCGGGACATGTGATCCACCATCACAGTGAAGAATACAATCTTGTGGTAGCTCTTCGCCAAACCGGACTCGGTGGAATTGTTTCTTGGATTTTTTACGTTCCTTTGGCTCTCATCGGTTTCGATCCTTGGTTGTATCTGGCAACAGGGCAGCTCAATTTGATCTATCAATTTTGGGTACACACTAAGGCGGTAGGAAATTTAGGCACGATTGCGGAATACATCCTTTCCACTCCTTCCCACCACAGAGTGCATCATGCTATCAATCCGAAATACATCGATAGAAACCATGGTGGAATTTTTATCCTTTGGGATCGTATGTTCGGAACCTTCCAAGTAGAAGAAGAAGAATGTGTGTACGGAACGGTAAAACCTCTGCGAAGTTTTAATCCTGTTTATGCTAACTACCACTACTATTGGGAACTCATCCAACAATCCTTCCGTGCGAAGGGAATTCTCAATAAGATCAAAGTTTTCCTTATGCCTCCCGGTTGGTTTCCATCGGAAAACGGCAAACCTTCCGGATTTTTACCAATTCCGGAAGTAAGCCCTAAGTCCTTTGTGAAATATGACCCGAATCCGAGTGCAGAAGTACGATCCTATACAACCGCTTGGTTCGTAGGGGTTTTACTCCTCTCTTTCGCCTTTCTTCTTTTTATCGCTAAGTTCGACTTTCTCTCCCAAGTTCTGTTTGCTGCTTGGGTGACCCTTTCCCTTGTTTCCATCAATGCGATGATTGAGGGCAAATCATGGGGAGGGAGTTTGGAAATCGCAAGATTGATTTTAGGTTTTGTGCTTTTAGGTTACTTCGGACTAGGATGGGTCTCTTATTCTATCGGAACCATGTTCCTTTTGATGGCAGGAATCCATTTTTATAGAACCCAAGACCCCAAGAGGGCGAATGTAAAGCTGCAACCTCAAAATTAATCGGGGAGGAATTTCTTTCCACAGCCGGAAAAGGGAGAACTTTGCGTCTCCCTTTTCTATGTACGAGGGGTGGATGGAGATTTTGTAGTACCTACTACGGGGTTTTATCCTCCCATGTAGGAACTCCTACAGAAAATTAGAAATTCCTAATCCTCCTAACTCGGTTTACCTCCCTAAATGTGGTACCTACCGCACTCACTCCCCTTCTCCCTATGACGAAACTGAGAAAAAAATGTGACATAATCACATAAATCCCCCGAATGAGGGCACCCCTTTTCCTTGACCGAAAACCTTTGCGTGAGATTTTGGCATTGCACAATAAAATGTGAGGGCGAAAAAGATGAAACGAAAGCGAACTTTGTTCTTAATTCTGGGGGCGATCCTATTTGTGGTCTCCTTCTCGGCATTTGCCTCTTATCAAAAGCGTAAAAATGGACCAGTTTTCCTAGATAACCACGTTTTCCAAAGATACCAAGAAAAATGGGGCCTTTGGGTAGACTTCCGCACTGAAAAGAAGAGCCTAGAGGCAAAGGTGCAAGAGTTTGGAGCGGACTTCCAAGAAGTAGTGGAACTCAATTCTATCACAGAGAAAGAAAAGAAAAAAGTTTCCAGACCTATTTTCATTCCCTATAGCAAAGAATACTCCCAATCCTTACAAGAAGCGGGAAGTTTCAGAGAGGCAATCGACTCTCAAATCGACCAATTTATCTGGCCGGTGCTCCCCAACAACAGAACCCGCATTTCCTCCCGCATCGGACGTAGATGGAACACACTTCATACGGGAGTAGACATCGCCATTCCTAAAGAATCGATCGTTCTAGCGGCAGCGGATGGAGTTGTGGAAGTGGCAGGAAGAAGTGGAGACTATGGACTCGCAGTCAAACTCTATCATACGGATCTCAATCACTTCCATACGGTTTACGGTCACAACAACCTCCTCTTGGTAAAACCCGGAGATGTAGTTAAAAAAGGCCAGATCATCGCACTTTCCGGCAACACAGGAAAATCCACAGGACCTCATGTTCATTTCGAAGTCAGATACCACAACGTATATCTCAACCCGGAAAACTTCCTGACTCCTTTTGAAGAAGGGGTTGCCACAAGCATGGTGAGCTTTGCTAATTAATTTTTAGTGAGTTCTAAATCATTTCCTGTAAAAAGTTGGGTTCCCGAAATTCACGAGAACCTAACTCGCATTATTTCCTCATCCTCCGGACTTGCCTGCTTCGATTTTGATAATACTCTAATCAGAAACGATTTCGGTGAAAAAATGATGGAGACCATCCTGAAAGAAGGGATGTTGTTCCTTCCCAAAGACCTATCTCCCCTCTTTCGGAACAAAGAGTATTGGAAAAATCACAACGAACACACTCTCTCCGAAAGAGAACATTTGGTTTGGGAAGAGTATTCCTATCAATTGAAAGAATTCGGTACGGAACAAGGATACAGATGGACCGCCTTTTTATTCCAAGGGATGAACAAAGAAGATTTTTATTCTCTCTCTCGAAGAACCTGGGAAAGAGTCTCCACTCCTCGCTCCGAATCCTCCGTTTTTCCCCAATCGGAAATGGTGGATCTCATCGGTTTTTTGCACCAACACGCTTGGAAAGTGTACATTGTGACCGCTTCTCCCGAACCGGGAATCGCCGCAATAGCACATCATTTTCCTGTCCCGGAACAAAACGTGATCGGTATGAGACAAGAGGTCGATGCAAACGGCAAGTTCAAACATCAATTGATAGAACCTTATACTTACGGAGAAGGTAAAGTGGAAGCCATCAAAGGCAGAATCGGAGAATTGCCGGATCTAGCATTCGGGGATTCTTTCAACGATTATCCAATGTTATGTTCTGCAAAAAAGTTAGGAGTTGCTATCGACAAAGGCAATCCTGAATTCGTAAACGCATGTAAGGAAAAAGGAATTGCGATTCAACCCTTTTTCCGATTCCAAGAAACATCTTCCCTATAAACAACTATGCCTACACTTTACCTCGTATCCAATTCATTAGGTGATGACAGAGATCTGCCTCCCAGAACCAAAGAACTTTTAGAAACCGCCGACTTGATTCTAGGAGAAGAACATAGAACCACATCCACTCTTCTCAAAAAACTGGGAATCTCTCGCAGCTTCGAAATCTGCAACGAACATACTTCCGAAGAGGAATTGGAAGAACTGGGTCTCAAACTAGCGCAGACCCAATTAACATGCATTATCTCCGATTCGGGAAGTCCCGGATTAGAAGATCCTGCGAGAAGATTGGTTCCTATCGCGTGGGATATGGGAGTGGAAGTGAAATCCGCCCCCGGTCCTACTGCCGCCATAGCAGCACTCACCTCTTCCGGATTTCAATCTTCCCCCTTCACCTTTTTGGGATTTCTTCCCAGAGAACAAAAGGAAAGAGAAAAGGAGATTAAGATCTATCTGGGACTGGGCCACACTCTCGTTTTTTACGAAACTCCCTATCGAACCAAAAACCTTCTAGAGTCCTTGGCCAAACTTGTCCCTTCCGACAGAAGGATCTTCCTCAGTTTAGGAATTTCCACGGAATCAGAGCAAAATTTCAGAGGAACTGCGAAGGAAGTCTTTCTAAAGGCGGCAAAAGTCCCAAAACTCCCTCCCGTATTCGTAATTGAAGAGAAAAAACAAAAACATTATAGATAGTTCCTTGACTTTCCCTCTGTTATATTGGAGTTTGAGTTATGGCTACTAAACTAGAATCCTCATCTGACACTCAAGAAGCACCTTTTGCCGAATCGGGTGATTATATAACAGATGTCGTAAAAGAAAATTTAAAGCTCATTCGCCACACAAAAGGTTTCTCCCTAGATAAACTTGCCAATCGATGCGGTGTCAGCCGGGCAATGTTGTCCCAAATCGAACAGGGCAAATCAGTGCCTACCATTTCGGTTCTTTGGAAGATTGCCAACGGACTCAATGTCCCATTTGCGGAACTACTCAAAGAAAAAAACCAAGATGGAATTCATGTTCTCAAAGCGGAGAATTCAAAAGTATTATATTCCAATTCCAAGGTATTTTCGAGCAGAGCCCTCTTTCCTTTTTTAGGAAACCGCAAAACTGAATTCTACGAACTCATTTTAAAACCAGGCGGACACGAAGTTTCGGAAGCTCATAAAACAGGTACTACGGAAAATATAGTAGTCGTATCCGGCAAACTCCGTCTTCGTTTGGGAGAAAAGGTAGTCGAGCTGGAACCGAAAGATTCTGTATTCTTCAAAGCGGACGTATCTCACGAATACTCCAATCCTACCGACCAAGAAACGGTAATGTATTTGGTCATGGATTATATCGACGAAGTAGGTTAATTCCTACTTCTTCTTTTTCTATTTCAATTTGGAATACAGAGAACTTAAAGTCAACCTGCCGAAAGAAGGCTCCGATGGTTTGTATGAACTTTTGGATACCATTTCCGTTGCAGGATATTATGAAATTTTATTCGACGGGGATGCGCCTAAAGAGCCGGAACAAGAAGGCATCCTAAGAGAAAATACAAATATTCGCATTTACTTAAATACTGATGAGATAGATAAAGAAATCAAAATTCTAATCTATCTCAAAATCAATTTTTTAGGAAATGCCAGTTACGAATCCAGAATCATTGAAACAAGAGATTACGAAGAAGCCTATAAGGAATATTATAAACCGTTTCAAGTAGGCAGCAAACTTTGGGTCATCCCTACTTGGGAAAAGGAATCCGAAGTAACAAAAGCGCTTTGGGAACCGACTGGAGGAATTCCTCTTTTCATCAATCCTGGAGTCGCTTTCGGAACAGGTCACCACGAGACCACCAAACTCATCTTAGAAAGACTCGATCGATTAACAAACGAAAACGAATCAGGAAAACCTTTATTTTTTTCCGCCTGCGATATAGGAACAGGTTCGGGGATTTTATCCATCGGGCTTGCCAGACTGGGCTGCGAAAGAATTTTCGCATTGGATATTGATCCTAACGCAGTAAAAGCGGCATGGTCCAACTGGCAGGAGAATACATTCGCAAAAAAAACCAGTTTTACTGTGGAAGAATCGGGGATAGACAATCCGAATTTGTTCGGCCCTTCCTATGACATTGCCATAGCAAACATCACTTTCGCCGTTTTATCCCAAAACATTCATCATTTAGCCAAAGTAAATTCCAAACGATTGTTATTCTCAGGAATCATCACAGAGAAAAAAGACGCATTTTTGGATTTATTAGGAAAACATCTCCCCGGAAAACTTTTATTTTCCGAGGAATGGAACGAATGGTGGGTTTTAGACTGGGTGAAAAACTAATTACGATTAGTTGTTTTTCAGATATTTGATCAAACTCACCTGATTGCCGATATCGTTGTATTCGACTCGATCGAACACGGATTTAGTCATATGAATGCCTCGTCCGTGTTGCTCATGTGCCTCATTCAACTCTTCCAGGGATTTTTCCAAAACCTTTTTATGATCGAATCCTTTTCCCTCGTCAGAAATTCGGAAAGCGACGTATTCATCATTTAACACGTATTCGATTCTAATCTTCTTGCGGTTGTATCTGGCATCTTCCTGTCTTTTCTGCAAAAACTCCAAATAGTTTCCGTTCGTCAAAGCGTTCGACTTTTCTTCGAATCCAATGTTCAGGTTTCCATGTTCGATGGCATTGATGATGATTTCTCGAACGGATGTTCTTACTTCCGTCTGAGAAATGGAATTCATATATTTGGACAATTGAGAAGTGATCTTTTGGGAAACAAGTTCCGCATTTCTCAGATAATTGTTGATCGTAAATTCGATTCTTTCGGAATCCACAAGTTTGGTTAAAGTGTCTTCGAATTGAGGAGATAAAGTCGCAATGATTTCCCTTGAATCTTCCAATTCAACGAATTGAATTCTGCAGTACATATCTTTGGGTTCTTTCACATATTTTTGAGAGAACTCCGTCTGAAAACTGATAGGGGCTCCCGTTTTCACAAGTTCCGCCAATTTATCTTTCACCAAAAGCTCGTTAAACCCTTCTTTTTTACCTTTGGTTTGATACAATAAATCGGTGAGTTTTTTACCTCTCACATCATCCATACGGTATCCCATATGTTTCGATAAGGCTCTGTTCGCATTCAGAATCACTCCGGTTTCACTCATCATGATGATGACTTCCTCGGAACCTTGGAAAATTTCCCGGAATCGTTTTTCAGATTCTTCGATTTTGATTTTGGCAGTGGAGAGTTCTCTTACATTATCTCTCAAACTTTTTGTCAAAAAATTAATTCTATCGGCAAGACCCAGTGAAAGTAAAATCACTTCCAATGCGGTTCCGAATTGGATCGTCCAACGAGTGACGTGATTGTCAGGAAGCCAACCCAAACTCTTCAAAGAATAAAGAAGCACTCCCAAAAGAAAGAAAGTCCAAGCGATCAGATAGAATCTGGCGGTTCTCGCTTTTTTGATCAAAGCCACAATTCCACTAGTGATCATAATCACTGCGGAAGGCACTGCAAATCCGATGGAAGTCAGCATTCCGATTCGGTAAGGCAGAAAAAAAGTGACAAGACCTATCAAAACCAAAATCCCGAACCAGGAAAGAAGGACCTTCGCAAACAAAGGCGCTTGTTTATGAAGATTCAAAAAATACGTAGCGAATAGAACTCCGGTAAAACAAGAACTGCAGATGAAAAAAGGAAGAGAATAATTGGCCCACCATACGGAATCAGGCCATAAATATTGAAACGCAAACCCGTTATTTGTTAGGTGAAACAATGTGATGGATAATATAAAAAGAACGTACAATAAATAACTTTTCGCACTCGTAAAAATGAACACCGATAAATTATAAACTCCCATTACGATCATAATCCCGTAGAACAGACCGAAGATGATTTGTTCTTTGTTCATTTTATCGATCAATTCTTTCGTAGACCAAGCTTCCAAACTGAGAGGGATTGTGGACTCGGAACGAATTCGAATGTAATAGACGTTTTGAGAGAGAGGCTGTTCGGAAAGAGGGAAAACCACATTTCTATAATTCTCATTCCTTTCTTCAAAAGGCAGATTGTCTCCCGAAAGAGTCACTGTATCTTTGGGAATATTTTTACCGTAGATTTGAATTTGATCGATCAGAGGAAAATTGTATTCCAACATCCAATTCAAAACCTCATCGGAATCGTTTTTCACCGGGAGTCGCACCCAAAACTGCGATGAGGAAAACCCTAAATTGGGAGTGAGTAATTTTGAAAATTCGGAATCCCTTTTTCCGGAAACGATCGCTTCACTAGGAATGGTGCCAGTAGGGTCTTCTAAGATCAATGCATTCTGCCAAAGAATTTTTCCTTCCATATGTTTTTCCAATAGGAAGGGGGCTTGGGAGAAAACGGAGCTGGTCCAAAATAGGGAAAAAAAGCCGGAGAGAATCGCTATTTTCAAATTTGTTTTCAAAGAAAAAACCTCTAATTTCGCTCAAAAAAGCCATAGCAAGTGGAAATGAAATCGGTATTTTTTCTAGCCTTTTTTAATATTCGATAGAATTTAGGGGATACACTTATGAATCGAAAAGATTTCCTTCAAAAACTTTCTTGGACAGCTTCCGCTTCCGGACTCCTATTCGCACAAAATAAATCCTGGGCAGTCACTCCCTCTACAGAATCCAAACCGCAAAACAGTTCTTCTTCCAAAAAAGCGATCGTTATGGGTGCTGGTCTTTCCGGTCTTTATTCCGCATATTTACTCAAACAAACCGGCTACGAAGTGACAATCATCGATCGTTCAGAAAGGTTAGGTGGTCGGATCTTCACTTATAAGGATAAAACGACAGGGCTTGTCCAAGATCTGGGGGCGGAATGGATCGGAGAAGGTCAATCCGACATCAAAAGTTTGGTAAGACAGTTGGGGCTTGAGCTGAAAGTTTCTCCTCATGTGAAACGATTTCAAATCAGAAGCGATGAAGAATCACTCATTAAAATCGCCGGCCCTTCCGTGGAAACTTTGGAGAAGGTGATCGACTTGCATAAATCCCTCAGCGAGTCACAAAAACAAGGTTTGGATAAAATCAATTTTGCTTCTTATGCAAGATACCAAGGTTTAGCGGAAGATGAAGTGAAGTCCATCAGCGAGTGTTTCCGAATTTTCTTCGGAGAAGACCTCAATCAAATTTCCAGTGAAGCAGTATTAGGTGATCTTGCGTCAGCGGAATCCGCCTTACGTCCGCAATACTATGTTTCCGGGGGAGCGGAAAAAATCATTTCTTCTCTCGCCGCTAAATTGGGAGACTCTGAGATTTCTTTGGGAGACCCGATCGTTAAAGTCACTCAATTGAAAAACTACGCACAAGTGGAATTGGCTTCCGGAAAAATCCACAAAGCGGGTCTAGTCATCTGCACATTGCCTGCCGCTGCCGTTTTGGATATCAAATGGACTCCCGGTCTTCCTAAGGATCTGCTCTACTCCGCCTTACGAATGCAAACGGGAAAGATCACTAAAAATATAATTATCTGTAAAAAGAAAGATGCGATCGCTCCTAAAATCATCAATACGGACACTCCCGGCCAAACTTTTTATGTTTCCGGAGAAGAAGCGATCGGAGAAAATCAATTTCTACTCACCTCACTAGCGACAGGCGATAGAGCGGGTCTTTTGGAGAAAGGTTCCGATTCTCAAAAAAAGGCACTTCTTAAACTTTCTTTATCTGAAATCAAAAATGCGGACTGGGAAGAATTCGGAGAATCCCCTTTCGTATTCCATTCCTTTCAGAAATATACGGGAAGAAGAGGATTTGTTTCCATTTTCCCTCCCGGCTCTTTAGGAACGAAAGAAGTTTGGGCAGAACCTTACGAAAGAGTGTTTTTTGCGGGAGAACATTTGGCAAAACACAACGGAAGTATGGATGCAGCAGTCGCTTCCGCCATCCAAGCCATCAGCAGAACTTAATCCCACTTTCCTCCTCCGGCGAACAATCTTTAGCCGGGGGAAATTTCCGAATCAAGACTTCAAACCGAACAATCGTTTGAGAATTTCAGAGTTTCGAACGATCAGATCATAAATTAAAAAACTAAAGAAGAACACTAAAAACGTGTGAATCAAAAATTTATATCCCGCTCCCACTTCCCAATTCTTAAAATGAAACGCAATAAAGAGAGAGATAGGATGATGGAGAAGATAAATAGGCAGACTGGATTCGATTAAATATTTGCTAGTCTCCCCCGTCTCGTTTCCCCATTTCTGAAATACCATCACAAAGAAGCGGCACCAAATCAAAGGAGAAAGGCACCATAATGCCAGATGTGCCATACGCTGAAGATAATTCCCGTATTGATAAGGCATCCAAAGAGGATCTGTAGTGTCCAAATGATAGAATAGAACAAAGACAATCAAGCCTAACAGAAGCCAGTGGAAGATGGAAATCAAATCGATCTTTTCCGCAAGAGAAAATATGTTTCCACTATAATAGGCAAACACTCCGCAAAAATAAAAACCTAGTTGATAGAAGAAAGTGAGTTTATTGATTCCGAAAAAGTCATCTCCTCTGGGATAAAAAGAATGCGCTGCAATCGTTAAAGAAAAACAAAACAGAAAAAAAGGAAAGATCCATCTCCAATCGAAACGACCATCCCCTTTTTCAAAGAAGAAAGAAAAAACTTTTTTAGGGATAAAAGAGAAAATCAAACTGAACAGGAACAGATCCACCAAAAACCAAATATGAGATTGAGCGAATTCTTCTTCCGTAAAAAATTCTGGATAAAATTGAAAGAAGCCTAGTTCGGGAAGTTTGATCAATTTCATTAAATAGTATTGGATTGGAGCAAACACAAGTAAGCCGAAGATAAGAGGAATTAGAATTCGTTTGAACCTGCCTTCTAAAAAATGCATCCACCCTTTTTTCTCCCAAACCATAGAGGAAAAAAAGCCGGAGATCAAAAAGAACAAAGGCATTCTGAAACTGTGGATCCAGTAGCAGAAAAATCCGAAAGGTTCCATCCTCTCCGGATTTTGGATCGCATACCCTATTTTAGGCGCATATACGATGGCGGAATGAAAGACGATTCCCAATAGAAGTGCAAAAGACCTCAGATTATCAAGATAGAACAATCGTCCCATAGCTTAGAAGGAAATTAAAATTACCTTCCCAGTCGACCTTTTTTCTTTTCTTGACATGGAACACACCCATTTGTCTGATTTTTGTATGGATTCCCCTCTTCCCGAAGAAAGATTTTTCTCCACGGTCTCGGATGAAGAGATCGCCAGAGAAAGAAGAAAGGCCAAGGAATTGAAAAGTTCCGCATGGTGGAAAAACAAACGATCTTCCGGAATTTGCCATTATTGCGGGAACAAGTTCAAAGTGGAAGATCTCACGATGGACCACCTAATTCCTCTTATTCGTGGAGGAAAATCTGTAAAAGCGAATCTAGTCCCATCCTGCAAGGAATGTAATTTCAAAAAGAAACACAGTCTTCCCTTTGAGAAGGACTTTTATACCTAATGGATTTTAAGGATCTTGGATTTCAAGGGGACGATTTTTTACCCAGCAGAGTTTCCGAAGAAATCGATTTGGTGGATGAACAAGGAAATCAATTCCAATGGGAAGTTTTTTATTCTTTTTCGCTTTCAGGAAACGAATACCTTGTCTTTTTGCCAACCTCGGAAGCGGAATATCATCTTGTTAATGTGGAGTTAGATGATCCGGATTCGGATGTTCCCGGTTATATCGTTTTGAAGCTTGCAAACGATGCAAGCGGAGAGGAAATTTTAGAAGAGATTTTGGATCCAGAAGAACTGGAAGAAGTCACCGAATTCGTAGAAGACGAAATCGGTATGTTAGGCCAGTTTCTCAACCAGGAGGAATGACCAAACTTTCCCCTTTGCTCACAACTTCGTTTTTTTGATTGGTCCAAGTCACTTTCATTCGAATCGCTTTCAATTTTTCCACTTTCTCGACCACCTCCACCTTACAAGTGATCGTATCTCCGAAATAAACAGGTTTCCTGAATTTAGTAGTGGTTTCCAATGCGACCGTTCCTAAGCCGGGAAGTTTCATTCCCAAAACGGGAGCCAGAAGAGAAGCTGCCAATCCACCATGCGCGATTCTTGTACCGAACTGAGTGTTCTTCGCATATTCCTCATCCACATGCAACGGATTAAAATCTCCGCTGATCCCTGCGAATAAATATACGTCCGTCTCGGTAATCGTTTTTGTGAATTGCGCACTGTCTTTGATCTGAATTTCTTCGTAGGTTTTGCCTTTTTGATAATGCATTATCTTTTTTCCATTTTCTCCGATTGAAATTCGAAATGATAAAGAACACCTTCGTTCGGTTTGGTGTAAAACTGAATTTCCCGGCCCATCATCTGACTGGACAAGGAAAAGATAACGGACAGACCTACAGAATCGATATTCTTTCTATCGAATGACTCTGGAAACCCGATTCCGTTGTCTCTATAAATCAATTCCGTCCGCCCTTTATCGTGTACTTTAAAATCGATTTTGATGATTGCATCCTTTCTTTCCGGAAAAGCATGTCGAAAGGAATTCGTCAGCATTTCCGTAAGCATAAGTCCCATAGGAATGGCCATAGTCAGATTCAACTCTTTAGGTTGGATTGCCAAATCGATTTGGATATCCATCCTCATGTACATCAATTTGATATTTTCCACCAAACTCTCTATATACGACCTAGAATTCAAACTGGAAAGATTTTTAGAACTGTATAATTTTTCATGAACGAGAGCGATCGCCTTCACACGAATGATGCTTTGTTCCAAAATGGCTGCGGATTCTTTAGGTGCTGAATAGGATTGAAGCTGTAAAAACGAAATGATTACGGACAGATTGTTCTTCACTCTATGATGCACTTCCGTCAGGAGAACTTCATTTTCCTTTAAGGAACGTTCCAATTCCTTCTGATTTTCGATATAGGCGGAGATATCGTTCGTAATTCCTATTGCGATTCCTCCTGAATTCCCTCTGCCCTTGAAGAACAAACGGTTCTCCAAAGCCCATTTGATTCGGCCGTCCTTAAATAAAAGTCGATATAAAATTCCTGTATGATTTTCCTGAAGTCGATTGATCCATATATCCGTCATCCTTTGACGATCTTCAGGATGTACTCTCTCCAAAAGAACGGCTGCATTGTGGCGGATAGCATCCAAACTCGCTTCAAAAAACTTTCCCGTCTGTTCGGAAATGAGATCTATTTTCCAAGTGTTGAGATTGAAAACGATGACAGAGTCCCCTACCTTTTCTAAAATGTTTTGATACAGATAATCGGATTCTTCCTTCTCTCTAAGAACCCTGGATTGAACCTTCAATTCTCGCAATAGTAGAAAGTAAATGGCGACTGCAGAAAGAAAAACGAAAAGCCATCCCTTATAATTTTGAGCGATTCTAATTTCTTCCGTAGTCTGAAGCAAAACGGAAAGAGCATAATCGGAGCCGTAGATCCAAACAAATCCGAGTATGAGGTAAATCACTGCGACTCGGATGGCTGGTTTCATTTCTATGAGACTTCCTGAAGAGTGGAGTATCGTTCGTTCACCGAGGTCTCGATGGAAGCTCCCAATTTTCGATAAGAGTCCCAAATCGATTTCAACTCTTCTTCCGCAAAAGAAGAAAGCCTCGACAATGAAGAAAGATACTTCCCGATCAAATAAAATGTCAATAAGTTTCGATCTTCCGATTTTTCGGACTTAGAATAATATTTGAATTCGATTTTGGAATCGGCTTCGGCTTGAGATAAAATCACGAATAAAGAAAGCACATCCGCAAATGCAAATTCTACAGATTGTTGTTTTTTGCGTGCAGGTTCGGAATCCATTCGGATCAAAATGTCGAAGAGTGCATTTTGAATGAAATCGGAAGGATTTCGACAATCTTCCAATTTCTGAAAATCCGCCATGAATTTTGATTTTCCCGGATACAAGGAAGAGATGATGGATCTTTGGATTTCGCTCGTCCCTCCTCCTATGGTTCCCAGTTTTACGTCTCTGTAGAATCTCTCTACTCCGTATTCTTTCATATAACCGTAACCACCGAACAATTGTACGGTGTCTTTTGCGACATCTTCTGCAATTTCGGAAGACAGAAGTTTTCCCAAAGAACTTTCCAGAGGAGAAGGAATTCCTTTATCTTTTCTTGCCGCCACCCAGTAGATCAATCTGCGGGCCGCTTGCGTATAGACCCAATTTCGAACCAATATTTCCTTCATCCCGAAAAAAGAAGAAATGCTTTTTCCGAATTGTATTCTTTCTTTTGCGTAACGAAGACCGGATCGAAAACAAAATTCCATAGCACCGGAAAGCCCCGCCACAAACACGGTTCTTTCCCATTCCAAGTTTTCTTTGCCGATCCTAAGAAAACCCGAATTCAAGGAACCCAAAAGATTTTCTTTGGGAATGATCATATCTTCAAACACAAGTTCGGCGGTCATGGAAGTATGATGGCCTAATTTTTTTAAAATTTTACTGACCTTAAATCCCTTTGAACTGTCCTCCACAATGAATGCAGAGATTCCCATAGGTCCTCTTCCCTTTTCTGAAGTTCTGGCCATTACGATAAATACTTGGCCTACAGGTCCGTTCGTAATGAACATCTTAGAACCGTTTAACTTCCATCCATCGGGGGTTTCCTCAGCTCTGGTCAAAAGAGAGGCTGCATCCGAACCGGAAGAAGGTTCCGAAAGTGCGAATCCTGCAATCCATTCCCCGCTCGCCAGTTTTGGAAGAAATTTCTTTTTCTGATCCTCAGTTCCTTGGAATACGATCGGCATAGCGCCTATGATCATATGCGCTGCCCAAGACAAACCCATTCCACCATCTAACGAACCTGCTGCGAAAGCGTCAGTCGCCAAAGAACATTGAAGGCAACTGGCACCTTGGCCTCCGTATTCCACGGGCATAGAAAGTCCTGTAAGTCCCGCTTTGGAAAATTCTTTCCATAAGTCGTCCGACCAAGTCTCGGTTTCGTCTCTCTCCAATGCAGAAGGAAGAACCTTCTCTTCGGAAAATTGGAATACCGTATTGAAAAAATCGGCTTCTTCTTCGTTTAAATAGGGGTTTAATTTAGGGTTTCTCATTGATAGATTCTCTCTATTTCTTTTGTAAATGTTTCAGATATGATGTTTCTTTTCATTTTCAGTGTGCGGGTCATTTCCTTATCAGGATCGAAAGGTCTGGGAACAATGTAGAAATTGTTATTGGGAACGGTCTCAAACCCTTTAAATCCGTTTTCTCTGGAAATAATTCGTGAGATCTCCGAGCGGAAAAGTTCTCTCAGCTTAGGATTTTCATTCCAAGAAGAATACGTTTGTCCGATATCGGCAATTTTTTTCTCCACTGCTTCGAAATTAGGAACGATGAGGGCGCCCAATGTTTTTCTATCATGACCGATCACCATCACCTGATCTATATAAGGCGACGTAAGCAATTTGTCCTCGATCGGAACAGGTTCGACGTTTTCGCCTCCGATGAGTGCGATCGTATCTTTCGATCTTCCCGAAAATACAAGTTCGTTTCTGTATGTGATCTGCATCAGATCTCCCGTATCGAAAAAACCTTCTTTATCGAAGACGACCGAATTCAATTCGGGCCGTTTATAATAACCTTTTAAGATCTGATCCGATTTGATCCAAAGAGTTCCTTTGGCACCCTGTTCTTTCACTTCCTTTCCCGAATCGTCTTTTAGTTTGATTTGGTATCCGTCGATGGGAATTCCCACAGTACCTTTCGTAGGTTTGGTGTTGGAACGAATGGATACGACTGCGGAAGTTTCCGTCATTCCATACCCCTCCAATACCTTCAAACCGATAGAAGATAAAAAACCATCCACTACGCTGGGGAGTGCGGAACCTGCGGAGATACAGATTCGGATCCTGCCACCCAATGCTTTATGAATTGCGGAAAAAATTCGATTCGCCGCCAGCTTCAAAGGAGAAAGAAGAACCAAAATCAAGAATGAATACAATCGTTCCAGAAAATCCAGGAAAAAGTTTTTTCGGTGAATGGAGAACTTAAACCCCATAACAACGGATTTATGACCGGCCCAGACTTCTCCCACCTTCAGGAAAAAATGAAATAATTTCTCCTTAAAACCTCCCTCTTTGGCGACCTTCACCATAATTCCATTATATACTGATTCCCAAATACGAGGAACCGAAGGAAAAATAGTAGGTTTGAAATCTCTTAAGTCGTCTTTTAGATTCGTCATATTCGAAACTAGAAAATCGACTCCCAAGGCTAGGGTAGCATATTCGATGGCTCTTTCAAACGCATGCCAAGGAGGAAGAAGGCTCACTGCGGTGTCGTTCGAATTCATATCCAACCTAACGATCGTATTTTGAATTGCAGTGATCCATCCTTTCTGACTGAGCATCACCCCTTTCGGGTTTCCTGTGGTTCCGGAAGTATAAATCAATGTGGCCAAAGCATCAGGGTCCAATTGAGCCGCACGATCCTTCCAGAGAGAAGGTTCTTTTGTTAATTTCGATTTTCCCAGTTCGGCAAGCTGCGAGACAGTTCCCTCACCTGACAATAGTTTCCCGATATCGGACTCTAAGACAAAAATTTTCTCCAAAGAAGGGATTTGAGATCGAATCTTAAGAACTCTATCTCTGTCTTTTTCCTTTTGCACGACTAAAAAGCGAGCTTCCGAATGGTTGAGAATATAGAGAATCTCCTCCTCTACAATATCCGTCCCTCGGGGAACTACCACTCCTCCGGCAGTCAAAATGGAAAGATCCGTTCTAAGCCAATTTACTGTGGAGTCGCAAAAAAAACCGACTCGATCTCCTATCTGCAAACCTTCCGCAATCCAGCCGGATGTCAGATGCTGGACAAATAAACGAATTTCGGAAAAACTATTCCCTGGGAATTGCCCATCCTGGTTTCTCTTTCTGAATGTAATTTTGTCAGGAAATTCGTTGGAAACGGAATCTAATAGATCATAGAGGAGAGAAACCTTGTTTTTCATAGTCAGTTGCCTGTATCCGAGTAGTAAATGTTCTACAGGATTAAAAACCACTGTTCGTTTTTTGCAAGTTTTTTCTTACTCTTGCCAAACATTTCGCCACAACTAGGACAAGACTATGTTCTTTTGGATACAAAACGGAATTTCCACCCAACGCCTCCCGGAACCCAGGCCTGTACAAGTTCCCAGAATTGAAAATTCGTCCTCCGTACAAATCGCACCCCGATTCAAGGAAGGAGAAGAGCAGATCCCAACTGAGGGGAACAGGGCAGATTCCCGACCGGGGACTTTGTTCGGTTCCCAATCTCCCGCAAAAGCATACCAAGATTCCAATTATTCTCCCGAACCCTCTCCTATTTTATTTGCAGGTCAGGTGATGAGTTCTCCTGTTCAAAGTTTGTCGGAAACCTGCAATTTGAAAGATGCAAGGGACTTCCTTTTGGAAAAAAGATTCAGACATATCCCCATCACCAATCTGGAAAGCCAAATTACCGGGATCATTTCGGACAGAGACATTTGGAGGTATCTGTCCGAATCGGAAAACGGACTTTCTGTTCCCATCAGTTCGCTCATGGTCAAAAAGATTCTGACAGGAACGCAAAATACGGAGATCCGTACAGTCGCCAAAGTGATGTTAGAAGAAAAAATAGGATCTCTTCCCATTTTAGGAGAAAATAGAATTTTAATCGGAATTCTAACCAGAAGCGATCTCATTCGTGCCATGGTAAGATTTCCTGGTTTTACTCTTCTTGCCTAATTGAAATGATGTTCAATCAGAATGAATTATTTCTATGATTTCTCTGTCATCGCCGTCTATTTTATAGCGGTCTTCTATTTCGGATTTTATTTCTCCAAAAAACAATCGAACGAAGAAGATTTTTACCTGGCCAAAAGAGAAATTCATTGGGTTTGGCTTTTGTTGTCTTTAGTGGCAACGGAAACCTCCAGCCTCACCTTTTTATCCATCCCTTCTCTTTCCTTCAAAGGCAATTACGGTTTTTTACAATTGGCATTCGGCTATATTTTGGGAAGAACCGTAGTGGCATTCCTGCTTTTGCCTCATTATTATGCGGGGAAAACCATTTCCATTTACGAATACTTAGGAGAAAAATTCGGGACTTCTTCTCAAAAATCGATGTCTGTCGTTTTCACCATATCTCGTATATTAGGTGATGGAATTCGGTTGTACGTCACTTCCTTGCCGATCGCTTTTTTACTCACAAAAATGGGATTAGGCGGAGTAGGAGAAATGGAGCTGGGAATCTTAGCGCTTTTTTTACTTTCGCTAGCAACGATCATTTATTCAGTGTATGGCGGATTTCGTGCCATCGTTTATACGGATTCTCTGCAGCTTATCATCTACATTCTAGGAGGATTCTTTGCATTCTATCTTTTAAGCTCTCTTTTAGGAGATAAAGGAATCGAATTTTCCCAATTTGTTTCGGAGGCTTCGGCAGCGGGGAAATTAAAAATCTTTCAGTGGGAATGGATGAATACGGGAGATAACTCTTATTATTTCATCTTTGCTTTGCTTGGAGGAGCTTTTCTTTCCATAGGTTCTCATGGAACGGATTTGATGCTCGTGCAAAGAGTCATCGCTTCTCAAAATCTAAAACAAGGACAGAAGATACTCATATCGAGCGGAATCTTCGTCACCTTACAATTTTTGTTGTTTCTGGGAATAGGAACTCTTCTCTATCGATTTTATCTAGGAACGGAAATTGCCCCGGACAAAGCGTTCAGTCTTTTCATCGTAGATCATATCCCTTCACCGTTTTTGGGACTGCTTCTTTCTGCCATTCTCGCAAGTGCCATGTCCACTTTATCTTCCACAATCAATTCTCTTTCCTTAACTTGGGCAAGAGATTGGAAGATGGATCGTTATTTCGGTGCGAAATCTCTTAGTTTTTTCTTCGGGATCGTTTTGTTTTTTTCCTCCCTGTTGCCATTCTTTCTAGGAAAAAATCTGGAAAAAGGGATCTTAGAGATAGGACTCACCATCTTCTCTTATACATTAGGCCCGACCATCGCATTGTTTTTAGTCGCTTCCTTAAATCGAAAATCTTATTTTTCAGGGAAAATCATCTCTGCTGTGTTATTCGGCTCTATGATTCTTTTGGTTTGGATCACAAAACAAATCACTCTCCCTTTCACATTGATCGCTCCTTTGGGAGGGGTTTTATTTTTAATTTTATTCGTGTTTTCGGAATTGATAGGAAGATACTACCGCAAAACAAAAGATTTACGGTAATTTCAGTGTATGCAGTCTCTTTTAAGAAGGAGGCTGCTCCAATTTTTCCACTTTCAAAACTCGATTGCCGATGAGTTCCCCGTCGATCAAAACGGAAAGATTGTACCGCCCAGGTTCCGGGAAAGTTACTCCGTTCAAGTTTAAAGTCAACTCTACCACATCATCCAAAGTCATGCTGTTGAAATCTCCGTTGATGGGCAGAATCTCCCGGCCTGTTTCCATAATTTCCAAAGAAATACTGAAATCGTGTCTTCCTACTAAATTGGTGACTGCAATGTACAATGCCCAAGGAGGAAAGACCACTGGAAAACTAGGAGACATGAAACGATCGAAAGTTCCTATGATTCCTTTTTTGTTGTTATTTTCAGTAATGACGCGATCTGCAAAAAGGATAGAAAGTAAAACTGGTTCAGCCATTGCCACAAACTTAGGCAATCGTGGGTTTCCTAGAAACCAATAAAACGAAGAAGTTTCGTTTTATCAAAAAAACTTGACGAAACGAAGGATAAAATCCGTCAATATAATTAGAACATGAAATCTTTCGTCTGCATGCAAACTTCTCTCCTCCTCCTCGGACTACTCTAGTTCGAGGGAGATAGAGCTTTGCAAAAGCCCACTCCCCCAAGGGATGTGGGCTTTTTTATTAGCAGCCTTTTTTCAGCTAATCGAAATCCTCACCTCCCCCAAGGAAACGGGCGCGAAAGGGAGGAAAAATGAATACAACACAAAAAAGAAAAGTCTATGTGCAAGACGTCACCTTACGGGACGGAAACCAAGCTTTGAAAAAACCATGGACGATCCGAGAAAAGGAAGTCGTCTTCGATTTGTTAGTTGATTTAAATGTGGACGGAATCGAAATCGGGTTCCCTTCTTCGAATCAAACAGAGTTTGATGCGACAAAACTTTTAGCGGCAAGAGCCCCTAAGTCGATTTCTATCGCCGCACTTACGAGAGCCAATAGAAACGAAATTCAAACCACATGGGAAGCGCTTCAACATGCTGCAAACCCGAGGATGCATATCGTATTTCCTGTAAGTGCATTTGCCATAGAGAATGTTTTGAAGATATCGTATGAACAAGTATTGGAGAAAATTTACGATTCCGTTTCTTATGCGAGAACCTTAGTAGGAAAAGACATTCAAATTCAATTCTCCGGAGAACATTTCGGAGATGCGATGGAAAATTTGGATTTTGCAACAAAAGCATTTTTGACTTCCATCGAAGCCGGTGCGAATATCATCAACCTTCCCAATACAGTGGAAAGATACAGACCGATGCTTTTCGTAGATATGGTAAAACATGTCGTCTCAAGAACACCGGAAGGGATCAGGGTTTCCGTACACGCTCATAATGATTTGGGAATGGCCACCGCCACGACAGTGGAAAGTTTTTATGCAGGAGCCAGTCAGATCGAAGTCGCCTTAAATGGTTTAGGTGAGAGAGCGGGAAATACGAATTTATACGAAACTGCCATTGCACTTCATCAATGCGGAGAAGACGTAGGGATTCGTTTTCATAGAATTTATCCCACTGCAAAAAGAATATCCGAATTAACGAATATTCCTATCGGAGAAAAAACACCAGTGATTGGAGAGGATATTTTTTCCCATAGAAGCGGAATTCACCAAGACGGTGTTGCTAAAACGGTAGGAAAGAAAAAGGGAGCCTATCGCACATTCACTCCCGAATTCGTCGGGAGAAACGATGAGGAAACTATTTCTTTTACAAACCAATCAGGAGCCAGAGCGATTCGATTTTTGTTCGAAAAGGAAGGAATTTCCATGAGAGAAGAAGAAATCCAAGAGCTATTTCATAAAGCCAAAGAAGTTTCAAGCAGGGAAGGAAATAGGGAGATCGGAATCGAAGAATTGTCGTTATGGCGAAAGGAAATACAGCCAACAGCGGATTCAGGAGTTTTGTAGGAACTCCTACGGAAACAAACAGGAACAATAACGAACAAAATTCCTTTTTGAGATATTGACAACCTTATGACATTCTGCCATACTTCTTTCTTGTTTTCGGAGAGATGAAATGACCACTATCTTGATTCGTAATATTAGAATTTTCGACGGCTCCCAAAGTCCTTCTTTTCAAGGAGATCTGCGAATCCAGGACGGAATCATTTCCGAAATTTCTTCCGAATCTCTTTTGCCTTTGGAAAATGAGGAAGTGGTGGAAGGTCAAGGGCTTTGGCTCACTCCGGGGTTTATTGATTTCCACACCCATTACGATGCTGAAATAGAAGTGGCTCCCGATCTTTCCGAATCGGTTCGTCACGGTGTGACTACAATTTCTTTAGGAAGTTGTTCCTTAAGTTTATCGTTAGGTGACCCTGTCGATTTGGCGGATATGTTCAGCAGAGTAGAAGCGATTCCCAGAAAGAACGTTTTGGAAATTTTAGAAAAACGAAAAAATTGGAACGGCGCCAAAGAATACAAACAACACTTAAACGAACTTCCTCTTGGTCCGAATGTGACGTCCTTTGCAGGCCATTCTGCAATCCGAGCCCATGTGATGGGATTGGAACGATCTTTGACGAAAGGAGAAACACCCAGCAAGGATGAATTGGAAAAAATGAACTTTTATCTGGAAGATGCACTTAATGAAGGTTTTATGGGTCTTTCCATCAACACACTCGTTTGGGACAAAATGGACGGAAGCAGATTTCGTTCCCGCCCGCTGCCTTCTACATTCGCTTCTTGGAAAGAATATAGGTATTTAAACAGAACCTTGAGAAAAAGAGGAAAGATCTTTCAGGGAGTTCCGAATGTATCCACTAAAATCAATCTACTTATGTTTTTATGGGAAGCATTAGGTATTTTTCGCAAGCCTTTAAAAACGACGATCATCTCATTGATGGACGTTAAGTATGATCCGCGTCTTTATAAATTACTAGGTTGGATCGGCCGACTTACCAATAAAATTCTAGGTTCCGATTTCAAATACCAATCTCTTCCTGAACCATTCGATCTCTATGCGGACGGGATGGATGTAGTCGTCTTTGAAGAGTTTGGTGCGGGTGCTGCGGCAAATCACATCGAAGACGAATTAGAAAGAAGGAATTTGATGAAAAGTCCGAAATACAGATCTTGGTTCAAACGCCAATGGACGAATTGGTTTTTACCAAGAGTGTTTCATAGAGACTTTAGAGAGACAAAAATAGTCTCTTCACCGGATCCGTCTCTCATCGGAAAATCCATAGACCAAATCGCCAAAGAAAGAAATGTACATTCCGTAACCGCCTTCTTGGATCTGATTGCCGAGTATGGAAATAAAATCAGATGGTATACCGTGATGGCAAATCACAGGAAAGAACCTTTGCAAAAAATAGTCTCTCATCCGGATATTCTCATAGGATTTTCGGATGCAGGAGCTCATTTGAGAGGTATGGCTCATTATAATTTCCCTCTTCGTATGTTGAAGTTAGTGTATGATGCGGAAAAAGAAAAGAAGCCGTTTATGAGTTTGGAACATGCAGTCTACAGGCTCACAGGAGAGATCGCCGATTGGTTCGGAATCGATGCTGGTTACATTCAAAAAGGAAAAAGAGCGGATCTTGTAGTCATTGATCCCACCCGCTTGAATGAAGAATTGGAGAAAGATATAGAAGCACCCATGCCTTTTATGGAAGGTTTTCAGAGATGGGTGAGAAGAAACGATCAAACGATAAAGAGAGTCTATATCAACGGAAAACTTGCAGTGAAAGAAGGAATTCCGGTTTCCTCTTTGGGAAAGGAGACCGGATACGGTAAATTTTTAGAATCAACCTTAGGGAATTGATTTTCTAACGTATTTTTGTGCCAAATAACCTATCTTATGTGATTTTGGCGGTTCTGGAATGAATTTTTCGGAAAGAAGGGAATGCAGTTTCTTTAAATCAGAATCATTAAATTGATTTTCATAACCGGCAAACTTTTTTCTGAGTTCTTCCTCTTCTCCGAAAAGAGTGAACTCGGAAATTTCCTTGCGATCCAAAATGGATCGAAGCGGTTTTTCCCATTCATTCTTGGAATGAATGCAGTACACGACCTTTCGTATATGTTCTAATCCTGCTTGCCCGCAAAACACTGGATTTGTGAACATCATCACTTCTGCGTCCTGAGAAACAATAAATTCTTTTGCCTGCTTCAACTGTTTTGCTGATGCTTTGAAGACAAATACCTCAAGAACAAGAAGAATCAATGAAAATACGATAGAAACTTTTTGAGCGATCCTCCATCCTTTTGAAAGATCTAATGCAGTCCAGATCTCATATAAAAAAAACAAAGGCAAAATCGCCAAAAGAAGATATCTTCCGGATATCGTCACTCCGTCATTAGGTGCAGAAACAGCGATTAACAGAATAAAAAGAACAGAAAAACGAATCAAAAAGGATGCATTTTTATTCTGCCCCAAAAGAGAATTTCCCCGGATCGAATGAAGCAAAGGAAGGAGTAAAAACGGACTGCAAAGAAAAAAGCCGAACTTAGGAACATTCGAAATATATGTAAATATAATGGAAATAAAACGAATCGCTCTCTCTCCTATCGAGGCAGTGTCTTTTCCATAATTAAAGATGAATCGAGGACCTAAGATATGTCCGTAATCCAACTGATTCCAAATTAAAAACGCAATCAAAGGGAGAAAACCAGCAAGAACAAAGAGCAAGGTTCGGATCGATAAAAAAAATGAGATCCGTTTTCTTTTCTCCCATAACTCTGCCGCAAAAATAGAAACCAAAAACAAAATGGATTCGTGACGAAAGAAACTTCCTAAAGACAAAAAGAATAAGGAAAGAAACAGATGTTTAGAAGATTCGGTTTCTCGAAAACGAATCCAATAGAGAAAGCCCATCGTCACAATCATAAAGAATAATGGAGCTTCGTTCACGTCAATGAGAGATGGAAAAAGAACCGTTCCGAACAACAACAGAAGTAAGTTCTTTTGTTTGATTTTCCCAAACTCACCTAATAAATAGAAAGCGATAGGTATAAAAACAAAAAGGACCGTAGGAAGAATTTCCCAAACGAAACCGAAACTCCTCAAAACCGCAAGAAAGGCTGTGAATGCAATCGGATATTGTCCAATAAACCTTCCTCTAGAGAACAAACCCATGCCTTCCAGAATGGAAAGTTGTTTTCCCGGATCCCACTCTCCTCCCGGATAAAGAACTTCTTCCGTTTGAAAATGATTTTGAAACAAGGACTCTGCCTGCATCGCTTTGATCAGAGAATCGGAAATGAAACTATGTTTTGTTCCGATGTATATTTGTAAGAGAGGATAGGTAAGCAGGATAAGAACAAAAGCCCAATTCTTTTTCAGAAAATTCATCAAACAAAGGAAAACGAAAAACGTTAGGAAAGTCAATCAAACAAATTCGGGACTAAGAGGTTTTGTTTGGGTTAACTTAGATTAATTGTAAAACATCTCGAAAAAAGAAGTAGCCTAATTCCGGCACAAATTCCATAAAATCCGTATCCAAAGGATTTTAATGTTCCAGAAAATTCGCCTTCTATCCAACTCGTTTTCCCCTACTCATTTTTTTTGGCAGATAATAATCGTAATTTTTTCTATTCCATTGATTCTATTCACGCTAATGTTTTCGCAAGGATTCGTGTGGCCGGATGAAATCTTTCAATCCATTGAGCCTGCCTATTTTATGGTAACGGGGAGAGGAAACCTTGCCTGGGAATTTACCGATCAGGTGAGAAGCGTTCTTTATCCTTACATTTTGTCCGTTTGGATTAGAATCGTATTTTTATTTTCCACCGATCCTACCGTATTATTTCATTCCACCAGAGTCGTATTAGCAGGCATCTATCTGGCTTCTGTTTTGATGCTTTCCCGGTTTTTCCTCAAAACGGAATCCGAGAAAAAAGAAATCGGATTCGGAATCATTTTCCTAATCTTCTCATTTGTCTTTTTATTATTTCCTTTAAATTATTACTTCGGATTCAGAACCCTAACGGAAAGTATATCCACTTCTCTGGCCATCTTGTCAATTTTTTGGATTCAAATTCGATTCGAAAAACAAGACTATCGTTTTTTTCTACCTTCTCTGATTTTAGGGCTTACATACGGATTGCGGTTTCAAATGGGATTGTTTCTCATATTATACATTCCTCTATTTTGTTATCAACTTTGGCAGAAAAAATTGATCAAAGAAGCAGGATGGTTTCTTTTCGGACTGTTCACTGGATTCGTAATCTATTTAATTTCGGACATTGTCTATTACGGAATTCCTTTTATCTCTTCTTTCAATTATTTCAAATTTAATATTGTAAAAGGAGTCGCCAAACAATGGGGAACCAGTCCTTTCCCATTTTACTTTCAATCGTATCTTAGATACTTTCAATTTTTACTTATCTTTTTGATTCCAGGCATCTATTCCAATTTCAAAAAGCTCTATCCGATCCTTCTTGCGACTGCATCATTCATTCTCATTCATTCTATGATAGGGCATAAAGAGTTAAGATTCATCTACCTATCTTACCCTATTTTACTTTATCTGATTGCCTCAGGCATTTTGGTTTCCTATTCTTGGATACAAGCGAAAAGAAAAAAATGGGCGCCTGTTTTTCTGATGCTGATTCTCCTTTTGACAGGATTTCAATACAGAACAGTTCTTCTCAAAAAAATCCAATGGAACTTTTGCAATGAAAACTTGCAGTTATTTTTACAAGCAGACAAACACGGATTAAAGGGAAATTCTTTGATAGGAGTTTCTGAGGTGTTCGCTTGGGGTGCAGGTTATGTTTATATGGGGAACGCCTTTAAAGACAACCTGTATTTTCACGATCTGCAAACTAGATCCACGGAAGAGACGGAAAAAATCCTAAAAGAAGAAAAAATCCAGAATATTCTAATATTCGACACAACAAAAGATCACTACTGCAAAACCTATGGGTATTGTAAAACAATCTTCCCTTTGTCACCTTATAGTTGGATTAGCAGATAAAAAGGTGCAAAGAATGGGTCAAAAAGGCGAAAAGAAGTAAAGAAAGAAAAAGAGTTTTCGAATCGAAGGAGATATGATAGAGGGAGAGACGGGACTGCCCACGAACCACTCCCCTCCACCCTAACTCGGGCGGGGGCGCCCCCGCCGATCCCAAGATTATGTCTCATCCTTCAACCTCAGCTCATCTAAGAGAAATCTTCTCGATTTCCCACTTCCTTCAGAATCTCGAATCGAAGTGTTGTGAATTCAGAGTGAAAATCGTTCCGATTCCTCTCCGCCATAGCATCTTTATGTTCAAGCCCATCCGTCTCGGGACTCTTTCCTTGGACCATTTGGATCATTTCGTCTTCCGAATTCCAAATGCTGAAGGTCAAAAAATTTCGAAAGGGGCGAAACGCAGCGAAAGCGAATCTCTTTCCAGGATGATCTCGAACTTGTTTCTCTACAGGTTTGCCCCATTTCGTAAACCGAATCAACTGTGAAATTTTCAAACGAGCGAGTGTGATGGCTACGGTAGGAGTGTCATAACCCGAATCCCTAGGATACAATGTAGCTGAAAGTAATTCTCGAATTTTCCCCCATCTTCGATACAATTTCAATCGAATATGCCATCCGGAACCTATGGGATCTTTTGGGGAGAGAGTTAAAAATCGATCTAAATCCTCTTCCGATTGCCAAAACGCAACAACAGAAACTGAAGTTAGGTGATATCTTTTGAAAGAATACAAAGATTCTCCCAACTGCATAGGAATTAGCGTTTCTGAATGTATTAGTCCTTTTACCTTCTTCCTTTTTAGATAAAAAAACAAATAAAAAGGAAGTTTATAAATAGGCAGTTCAAAACAATGAAAGCTAAAAATTTCTTGTGTGTGGGGAGCTATTTGCGACATTTATGACCGATTCAATGAATGAAAATTCTTTACTATTCAGTGTCCTGGCTTTCGGATATGCCATTGCACCCTTATTTAGCAATCGCTTCTTTTTAAAGAATTCAAAGACATACTTCGGATTACACTTAATTTCATACTTTCTATTAATTTTAGCAATCTTTTTTGGAATGCCGCAATTGAACATTGTCTGGATATTCTTTTGCGGATTCGGATTGATTTTATTTTATAAAACACATCGGACTATTTTGCTTCAAAATTACACTTGGATCGGACTGTTTCCTTTCGGATTTAGTTTGTTATCCTCCGTTTGGTTTTTTTGTGGAACAAATCAATGTTATTTACTTGGTTATACTGAAACGTGGAGCTATTATGCAGCCATTCACGGTTGTTTTATCGGATGGTTATTTTTGTCGGGAATAGCACATCTTTCCCAAAACGACAAAGAATCGATCGCATATCCAATTTTAAGCCTATGCATTGTTATCTTATTTCTTTTGATCGCCTTTGGGATTCATGGAAATCCGATCCTAAAAAAAATCGGTGTGATAGGATATTCTCTTCTATTTCCATCCTCTCTTTTGTATTCCAAAAGATCTTTCAAAAAACAAAATTCCAGTTTCAAACTTCTGATTGAGTGCAGTTTATTTTTTCTTTGTTTCAGTTTGCTTTTAGCCCTACTCAATGAATTCTATATTGGATTTCCCAAATCATTCGACGGGTGGCCTATTATGGTAATACTGCATGGAATCATAAATGCGATTGTAGTAATTCCCTGTTTTTTAGGGTCACTCTTGTTCGAAGAAAAAACTCAAAATCCGATTCGACACAAATTTTAAATCGGAGTCTGAGTTTCTCATCTATCTGAATTCGCTTATGCATCTATCGAATATGACGTATGCGAAGTTTATCTTTCAGAACATTGTGTTAGAATTGGCAGTTGTCTCCGGAATCTCTTGAACAACATCCCAATGTTCCACGATCTTTCCATTTTCCACTCTGAAAACATCAACAACGGCAACGCCTCTATCACTTTCATTTTCTTTGGAATGAACATGTAATACAACTAAGTCCCCTTCCGCAACTACGCGTTTGATGATTGCAGTGGCATTCGGATTTTTTTGAAAATAAGGAACAAAATAATTCAAAAACGCCTCTGTACCGTTTGGAACGAAAGGATTATGCTGAATGTATTTTTCACCTACATATTGTTTCACGGCATTTTCGGGCTGATGGTCCACAAAAACCATATTATAAAATTCCACTACATTCTTTTTGTTTTGCTCTAGTTCAGCCGTTTCTTGTTTACAAGAAACGATTGAGACGAAAGAAAAAACCGTAACGATAAATACCGAAATTCGATATAAAATAGTAAATTTATTTTGCTTCATAAAATCCTCTTAGTAACCCACAGTAAACCTTTGTTTGATATAGTTTCCATTTTCAATTTCGTTCACAAATGCGTTCACTAAATCCAAGAGAGAAATGGTACTATTTCCTTCAGAATCCACTAGTAAACTTTCATTTGAGAATCGGTAATTCCCTGTTTGTTTTCCTTCCGGATTGATGATCGCAGACGGAGATAAAAAAGTCCAATCCAGCTCCGCTTCTGTTCGCAAATGTTTCAAAATCTCACGAGCACCATCCGCTCCCGGAAAATACTCTTTGGGAAATTGTGGAGTGTCTATAAGTTGAACTCCCGGTTGCACTTCAAGTGAACCTGCTCCACCCATCACTATGATCCGCTTCACTCCCGACTTCTTAGTCGCATTTAAAATCGAAAGCGAACCTTGAATCATATTTTCCCTAATCTTGGGATCGGTCCAACCGGGGTTGTAAGAATCTAGAACCGCATCCGTTGTAGCAATGATCTTTGATAGTCCGTCCGTATCGAAGATATCCGCCTTTACTTTAGTTAGGTTTTTATCCTCCAATTCCAATTTAGAAGGATCTCTCAGAATCGCAGTAACCTTATGTCCCCGCTTCAATGTTTCTAAAAGTGTAGGTTTTCCGATAAAACCTGTGGCCCCAATGAGTGTGATTTTCATTTTTATCTTCCTTTGATTTAATGTAACTTACAATATAACAACTTATGCTAAAAAAATTTATGCGCCTTTTCTAGTTTGTTTCCGCTCTCGATTCAAATGAAATTGAATTCCTTTTTTTACATCAGACAGTTTGTATTCACCGAGTTTATTCTCCAAGGCAAGTTGCGCCTCGTCCAGAATACCTTCCAATGTGTTTTGAATGTTCCTGCCTATAGGGCAATTCGGATTGGCGTATTCGTGCAGCAAAAAAAGAGAATCATCCAGTTCCGTGGCCTTGTAAACTTCCAAGAGAGAAATTTCATCCGCCGGTTTTGCCAATGCGGATCCTTTTACTCCTCGACGAACGTCAATTAGTTTTGCTTTTTTTAATTTACCCAAAAGCAAACGAATGATGCTCGGATTAGTGCCCACAGAACCGGCTATTTCTTCCGAAGACAAATCGCCTTCCATCTCAAGTAAAGTTAAGATATGAATGGCGACGCTGTATCGGCTTGGAATGGACATGGCTACTTGTAACTACAGATATTACAAGTAGATGAAAGAGCCACTCTTTTTTAAGAATCTGCTATTCTTTTTCATTTTATTTCAATCGTTTCTGATGAATTTTTTCCACCATCTTTCCATAAGATTAGGTTCGCGAATTTTAACGATCTGTCCGAATTTGGGAGTGAGTAAATCGATTTTATAAATCTCCGCTTGTTTCTCAAGTGATTCTGCAGGCTCATACCAACTATGCAAAGCAAGATCAAACATCCCCCAGTGTACGGGAACAAGTCTTTTGCCCTTTAAATCCAAATGCGCTTTTGCAGTTTGTTCCGGTAAAACATGGACAGCTTCCCACATCGGATTGTATTGACCGTTCTCAATGAATGTTAAATCAAACGGACCGTATTTTTCACCGATGTCTTTAAAGTGAATATCGTAGCCTGAGTCCCCACTGAAATAGAATCGTTCTTTTTCTCCGATCACTGTCCAAGAAGACCATAAAGTATGATTGCCATTCATACCGCTTCTTCCTGAAAAATGTTGTGCGGGAGTGCATACGATCTTGAGTTTTTCGACAGTAACGCTTTTCCACCAATCCAACTCCGTTAGGCGATCTTCGGAAATGCCCCATTCTTTCAAATGAGAACTGACTCCCAAAGGAGTGATAAATTTCGTATTTTTATTTTTAAAAAACTCGATTGTAGGCATATCGAGATGGTCGTAATGATCATGGGAAATGATGATAAAATCGATCGGAGGCAGTTCTTCCAGTTTTACCACAGCATCTTGAAATCGTTTTACCATAAAACTAAAAGGGGCTGCCGATCCGGAGAATACGGGGTCAAAAAATAAAAGTTTCCCTTCTATATTCACAAGAAAGGTGGAATGTCCAAACCAAATGAATTTTATATTTTTCTCCGGTTTAAGGAACTCCGCAAAGTCAGGTTTTTCTTCCGGTAATTGAACATCCGGCCTTTTATTTTTATCACCGCCAAACAAGAATTTGAATATGAGAGAAAAGTAATTCTGGTTTTCTCTCATTTTTTCTATAATATCGGGCCTGCGGTTTACAAACTGTTCTCGTTCCGGATCAAATTGAGGGGATGTTTTTATCCTTTCCAAATGAGCGCCATCGGGATCTTTTCCGAAGGCTCTACAATCAAAATGAAAAACAGCAGAAAGTAAAAGTAAAATGAGAGTGATCTGTTTCAAAAAAATGACTTCCAATTTGTATTTCCTTTTTAGACGTTTTTTTAAGCAGTAGAATCCATTCGGAAAAAAAAGAATATAAAATCGACCAGAGGGAATGAGCGAAAAGCAGTTTCGTAACGGCAAAATTGAATTGCGAAAAGGGAATAAATACGCAACCTAGGGATTCTTATAAATAGGCCGGAAGGCAGATATCACCAATGCAAATAAATAACAACGAAGAGATGGAAATTTTCCGACCTTGGCCAGGCTGGCTGCAAGAATCCGAAGATGGCGAACTGCTTCAGGATCACGATATCGACGGCAAAATTTGGGATGGCTTTATCTCCGTCGAACCCAAGCCGGAGAACTCAGGATGGTACAGTCGATCCTACTTTATGCGAGAACAAACCGGATTTGAGCTAGAAATTTATCTCAAAGGAGAAAGCGCAAAATATAACATTTATTATAGATATATCACTTACAAAGGAATGTTGCATCTAGTAATCGCTAACAATGCGAAAGAGGGGGAAGCTTTTATCAATCATTCGGAAGCAATGGCAGCGTCCTTTCGTCGGGCATATATAAGCAAAGACGATCACGACTCCTGGAAGTAATGCATGAAATGCATTCGTTTAACCTAAAATTTTTCATGGAGCAGTTTCAAATTCAAACTCCGATGATCTTATCAATGATACCGTATTCTAATGCCTCCAGCGATGAAAACCAAGTATCACGTTCTGTGTCTTCCGTTATCTTCTCCAAAGATTGGCCAGTGGCATTGGCCATAATTTGATTTAACAAATCTTTTTCCCTCTTTACGGATTCGGCAAAAATTCGAATGTCTTCTGCGGGCCCTTTAAACTCTCCCATCACATGTGGCTGATGGATCAGGACTTTACTGTGAGGGAAAGCGAAACGATTTCCTTTAGCGCCGGAAAGAAGCAAAATCGCACCGAATGACATCGCCATACCTAAACATATAGTATGTACAGGATTATGCAGACTTTTCATTACGTCCAATATCGCTAAACCAGCATAAGTAGATCCACCTGGGGAATGAATATAAAGAGTGATGGGTTTTGTAGGATCTAAAGCTTCAAGATATAAAAACCGATCGATCAAATATCTCGCAGAGTTGTCGTTTACTTCTCCCCATAAAAAAACTTTTCGTTGTTCTATATAAGTATTTTCGATTTGTCCGTTAGGATTAACTTGCGCTGTTTCCAAAGTCGACTCCTAAGCTGCCATCATAAGAGAGATACTTGCCTCCGGACGAAAGGATTCACCGATTCCGTTCCTAAGGATTTTCTTAATACGAATATGTCTTTTTTTAATGAATGATAAAGTCTTCCCTTCGGATTTCGAAATTTCCGCTAACGAATAATTTTTGTAATAATAAAGTTCGATTAACCTCTGATCCGCCGGATCCAATTGACCCAGATTTTTTAAAATCGCTTCATAACGTTCTTTCTCTAAATAGGAGGAATGTAATTCTTCGGAATTTTGATCTATATGATGAGGATCCACAAAGACTAAATTCCGACGTTCCTTCTTTCTCAAAATACGATCGCCGTGTTTGATCAAAACTCTTTTGAGCAAAGAAGGAAATGCGGCAGGAGTCGTAATTTTTTCTAAATTTTGATACAAGTCCCAAAAAGATTCCTGAACTACGTCCTGAGAAAGATCTTCATCCTTCAAAATCTTAGATGCAAACTTGATGGCAAAACTGGAAAACCGATTTTGTAAAAGAGTCCAAGCTCGCAAATCCCCGGATTTAGCTTGGTTCAAAAGTTCAACATAAGATTTGTCATTCATACATTCAAATGTCCCGGACCGCTCTCTTTTGGTTCTAAAAAAAAGAAGATTTCCCACCCGATTTTCAATGAAACTGTTTTTCTGTCTCTCTACTCTCTCTTCTTGGATGGCAGTGCTTTCTATTCCTAAATAGAACGGAAGTAAATCCTCTCGAAATGCTGGAAATCCCCCAAGATGCAGAAAATTCGGCACCTTAAAATTCGGCTTTTTCCGAAAATTCGGCACCTGATTCAAAACAAAACCGGCTCAAACCGGCTCAAATCGGCAAAATATGGCAAAAATAGAACATTCAAGGCATTGGTACGGCTTTTGCATTGGGCTTTACTCAAACTCAGAAAGAAGAGGAAAAACATATGAAAAGTCTAAAGAATCAAATCAGGGTGATAGGATTGTCCATAGCAATCCTAATCTCTTTCGCAACAAACCAGGCATTTGCCGCCAATTATGTGATTTATGTCCACGGAAAGGGATCCGATTCTAGTGGCCTGTCCAACACAAACACAAGCCGATGGGGAAACTCGGATTCTTACGGTGCCGCTCACCAAAGAAGATCTACAGCTTGGGGAGCAAGTCGTTTTGTCAATTATGACTCAACCCAAGACCCTCGTACATCAGGAACAACTAGAGCACAAACAAAGTTGGCGAGCGCCATCAGTTCTTTTTGCACGGGAGCGAACAAATGTGTCATCATTTGTCATAGCGCAGGATGTTACGCAACAGAATATTATCTAGCGACACAAGGTACACCGGCAAACTTACTTTATGTGGTTGCAGGAGCAAGTGCTGCAGGTGGTTCTTCCGTTGCAGATATCGGAACTACCGCAACACTCATCAGTCCTCTTTTGAGTTTACTTGGCTGGGCGATTGCAGGGGAACCTAATAATATGACAAAAGCTTTAAAGACAGGAACTGCAAGAAGTTTCAACCACAATACTTCTAAGGTAACCATCCACAGTCTTGCCGGTTATAAATCCGCACAACCTGCTTCCACTGCAATCAAAGGTGAAGACGATAAATTAGTAAACTTTTCCGGAGCTTGCGGATATTCTTCTCATGGAACAATGACGAATTGTGCGGATGGAAAAAATGCGAAATACACAAAACATGTATCTTATTGCAATTCGAAAGGGGCAGTCACTTGTAACACAAGCAAAGGTTCCGGTGCGTATAATGCGGACCACAGCGCAATGCAGCCTGTCGCAAGAGATGCATTAGATCGTTTGCTCGGGTATCTATAATGCCTAAAGCTAAATCAATATAACTCTGAATCCATCATTCAGGAGCGAAGGATATATCTTTCGCTCTTTTTTTGTTAGCTTCATGTTTTATATTTTTTAATCCAAATCAATGAATTCAAAATTTATGTTCTATTTCAGGAGAATATATGAAAAGGTTTCTTTCTAAAAAAAATGTTTTCATCGGAGTGATTGTTTTATCCGGATTGATCCTTTTAACAGGATTCTCTTTTTTGAGAACGGAAAAAAAAGATCATATTGCTGTGACTCTGGCGGAAGAAAAATTAATGCGCGAAAGAGGCATTCCCCATGAGTCTTCCGAAACCATTTGGGATGGATCTAAAGTTTGGCGCCCGGACTTCTTAGAAACCGAACGAATCCTACAAAAGTCAGAATTAGCAACACCTAAAATACTATTTATGGAATACCAGCTAGAGTATCGTTATCCTTCCGATTCCAGACCTCTTACAAAAAAGATGGCAGACCTTTTGAATCCATTTAAAATCAATCAAGAGAAAGTTCCTATTTTCAAACCGGATTCGGATGGAGAAATTCAAGGTTACTTCTCATGGTACAGCAGTTTATATATGGTAACGGAAGATAAGCCCGCAATTGCTTGGCTGCAAGTGTATGATGCAAAAACAGATAAGCCGGTTCACGCAAGAATCCTTTCTGCAGAAATCCAATCCGATTTGGTGTTTGGCGAAAAACCGGTTGGCACTGCAGATTATAACGATTCAGGAGCAGGGTATGACAACGAAGCAAATGATGGAGTTTATACTTTTTCCTGGGTACCAAGGAAAGGAGAAAAATTGCATTGGGGAGAACTTACCATGAAAGTTAAGTTTGATGCTCCCAGTATCAAACTGAAAGAAACAGAAGCCAGTTTTACCTTCAATTCAACACCGATCCTACCTGCCAAATTTACGGGGAATTACCGTGAATATTTAGAGAATGGCTCCCTATATATCAGTGCGGAAGTTGATATTTACAAACCAGGACAGTACATCTTTGAAGCAAACCTCTTTGACAAAGAATCGGAAACGCCTTATCATTGGGTATATATGAGAAAGTATCTGGAGAAAGGAACATCTCAAAAGGTGGATTTACCGTTTTTCGGAGCGATTTTCCACGACAGGGGTTTTGAAGAAGGCAGGTTTATCTTGAGAAATTTAAGAGGCCATCGAATGAATCTGCCCTATGACCCGCGTAAACTGAACGAAATGATCACAAAAGGCCAGGAGGTTCCAGTCACCCATGAACCTTTGCAAGAATGGATGCCCCTCCCTGAAGAACCATATACGACTCTCAACAGATATGATGTAGTTCAATTTTCTCCTCTCGAATACCAAGGAGCCGATAAAAAAGAACGTTTGCGTGTTCTGGAAGAGTACGCTGCCGATTGGGAAAAAGCTCATGGTGCTTCCGTAGACACCGAAATTGGTGAGAATTAAAATTCAATGCATTTAGACCAGGTTAGGATCTTTGTCGCTTTTATCATCCTAACCTGTCTTGTTGTGATCACTGTTATCACATTCCTAAAAGAAAATTTAGGCAAAGTAGGTAAAGCCTTCCTTGGACTTGTAGTTTCCTTATTTGCCTGGTATTTTTTTCACACTCTGTCTTATTACCTTTCCAAATACCATGAACCATCCTACATAGTAGGCACACTCGCTGGAGTTTCCGTACTTTGTGTAGGATTCGCCATGTATATATTTTGTGAATTTTTTCCGGAAAGTTCGCAAAACAAATCTTCCAAATATAGAATTTTATTATTCGGATTGATATCCCTTTCTCTTACCCCGCTCACCTATTCCGATTTATGGATTAAAAATAGAGGTCAAGTAGGTGTCGTCGGCCCTTTTTTTTATATAACCAGTGTTTGGATTGTTTCTATGATTCTATCCGGAGTGACTTTACAAATTTGGAAATATAGAAATACAAACGATCCGCGCAAAAGAAACAGGATCTTACGTTTACTACTATCCATACTCTTTCACCTAACTATCACCGTATTCTTTTCTGTTCTCCTCCCCGCTTTCGGATCGTGGGAATACTTTTTTTTAGGACCTGCCACATCTGTTTTAGGGCTTGCTCTCATCATTTATGCAATCCAATTCCATCCACTACTCAATTTTCGTGAGGCGATGATTCAAATTGGAAGCAGATTGATTTTTGGAATTACGATCTCCGTATTGATTTATTTCCTAATCACCTATGTGGATAGTTTCCTCCAAAAAGAAACACTCTCTTATCATAATTTAATCGTTTTCTCTTTATTATTTTCCGCAGGGATTCTATATGGAAGCATCCTCCATCCGAAACTGGAAAAATTAATCTTCCAGCCAAAGGGAAATGTGGAAGATGCCATCGTTCAAGTGTTTCTCAAACAATCCTCCGGATCTTATTTTGATTTGGATGAGATGTTGGATGATTTGTTAAAACCGATATATACCAATTTGGGTCTTTCCAAAATCCTTGCTGTAGTAGTAGATCATGAAGATAAGTTGATTTTACATGATTTAGGAGAGAACGCATCTGAAATCAAAGAAATTGCATCCAGATTAGTGTTTAGCCGTGTCAACAGAGGGAGAAAATTACCAGTAGAACTTGTAAAAGAAAGTGATCGTATCTTTTTGTTAGATGAGGATGCATCCATTCCCTTCAGGGAAAAAACAAGTTTCACTTCCAATTATTTTCGATTGGTTCGACGAACCGTAGGTTATAGACCCAAAGTAGTCTCTTTGGGATACAGAGTTGTGATGCCGTTAGTACTTCAAAATCAAATCTGTGGTTATCTGTTTTTAGGAGATAAAAAAACAAAAAGACCTTTTTTCGAAGATGAAGTGGATCTTTTGGAACGTTTGCGGATTCCGTTTGCAGCTCTGATTCGAAATCTGAATGATAATACAAGAATCCGTTATCTCAAAAACCAAGCGGAAGCAGAACTTAGGGATTTAAAAACAGTACATGCAGAAAAAGAAATCGTCTATCAAACAGTAGCCGGTAAGACTCTCGTTTACAGAAGTCAGGCGATACAAGAAACCCTAGATCATATAGAAAGAATAGCCCCGCTCAATCGTCCGGTATTCATTCATGGAGAAACAGGAACAGGGAAAGAACTTTTTGCTAATTTGGTTCATGAAAAATCGAGACCGGAGGAACCTTTTGTTCCCCTTAACTGTGCAGCTCTTCCTGCAAATCTTTGGGAAGATGAAATTTTTGGTCATATTAAAGGTGCGTTTACCGATGCAAAAAATTACAGAACAGGTGCTGTCGAAAAAGCAGGGAAAGGAACTTTATTTTTTGATGAAATTGGAGAGATGCCTCTATCCATGCAGGCCAAGATGCTACGCCTATTACAAGAAAGACAATATTCCCCCATCGGCTCTTCCGCTCTTTTGAAAGCAGAATGTAGATTTATTTTTGCAACCAATCGAAATCTGGAAGAACTCATCCGTGCCGGTGAATTCAGAGAAGATTTATATTATAGAATCAATGTATTCAGGATCGATCTATTACCTTTGCGACAAAGAAAGGAAGATATTTTACCTCTCGCAAATTTTTTGTTAACCTCCTTTACCAAAGAGATGAACACTCCTATTCAGATGATTCCTTCTTCTGTGATTACCGCTTTCCAAAATTATTCATGGCCAGGCAATATACGTGAACTCGAAAATAGTTTACTCCGTGCATTGAGTACAACAAAAGAAAACGGGCTCAGTCTTGATGATTTTCCCATCTTAGCAAAGGAATACCAAAAGCCGGCAAACCCTAAAAATAATTTCCTACGAAATGATTTCCCTTCTGATATTGACGGTAATTTTCATGAGATTATGGATGCCTATGCTTTAAAAATCATCCAATCGGCATTACAGAAAGCGAAGGGAAATAAATCACATGCAGCAAAAATTTTAGGAATACGAAGGTCTAGCTTAGAATACAGATTGAAAAGATAATGACGATTCCGGGCGAGCCCCCAAACACCTAACGATGTTTCGAAATTTGTTACTCATGTATAAAAATAATCTCAATACATCGGGGTCGGGCTATGCAGGGCTTCGGTCGCTAAAGCGACCGCTCCGCGCCCTTACTATCCCTCTCGCAATAAGCTTCTTTTATTTTTAGTTATGTGGAACCGTTTGCATCCCAATTCGGTAAGACCCCAACTTAGAAACGAACTATGGTTCAAAAACTTCTAGGTTGGGAGTTTGCACAAAACAAACGAATCAATTAGATTGGTTCAACACAAGCTTTCCTTTAGATTTGGAGATTGCGAAGGCCAGTTTGCACTGCGAATTAGAGTCAATGACCCAGAGATGGCCGACATAGGTTCCTTGCTGATGTTTTTTGCCTGGACGAATCGTTGCATACTTGGTCTTTTTGCCCTCGCTAAACCAATATAAAGTAAGAATATCTTTCGTATTATTTTGAACAGTGAACGAACTTGCGCCAGATACGTTTTCAGACATATCCTCTAAGTCTTGGCAATTAATTTTAGAAACTCCCGACATTGTGTGAGTGTCGTTAGTAACTGGTTCGTCATCGATCACTGGTGTGATTACGGGAGCCACGTTTTCTTCAATTACAGCAGTTCTACCAGGATACATTTTTGCGATATTGGTCTTATCCATTTCGGAAAGTTCTGTATTCAGTTCTACCGACGAACCATCAAGAGTCCACGACGAAGGATACGAATAGACCATAATCGATAGGGGGTCGTATTGGCTGAAATTAACACGATTGCGGTCGTGCGGCTTGATGATAAAATCGTCTACCATTTCGATCGTCCATCCATCCCTAGACATCTCGTTGAAAATAGCATCTCTGTTCCAGCGTACTTGATTGGATGGATTCTGGTGTTCGTGCTCTAAACCCAGTGCATGACCGAATTCGTGCAATATGGTGGCTTTATCTACCCATGCGTAATTCATCGTAGGTTCATTCTGTGCGAAAGATTCTGCCTGGTTGCCTACCGCAGAATTGGAACCGGCACCTTTCTCAAAATCGATACGGATGTTGGATTTTTGCCCCCGGAGCTGCGCAACGGAGTCGAAAAATTCAAAATTCAGATTCGCATAACGCGTCCATTCGACAGCAATGCTACGCACCATCTGGCGTTCGGCATTCGTGCCTCCTAGAAATAGGATACGTACAGTCTGGCCGTTTTTCCAGCGGGTGCCTTTGACTTCGACGGAGCGGGCGGTAACTGTGGGTTTCGCAGGTGGTTTAACGATGCTCATGCGCTTACCACCTTGAGTGGCGAAAACGGCACTGCTGAGGATCAGACAGACCGCAAATAGGATGGTAATATTTTTCATAGGAATCCCCACTTTTCTCGGACAGCAAGAAGTTAAGCGGTCTTGCTGTCCGAGAGATTCTCTATCATCAAAGAAAGAAGTAAAGCCTAAACTAAAATCACAAGGGGAATTAATTTTGAATTTATAGAAATGCCTCGGTGTTTTGTATCTCCTTGGCCATTTTACTGTTCAACTCATCGGGATAGTACTAAGAAAAAAAAGATTCTTGACGGGGAGCAAAAAATTGTTCTGATGCGGTATGGCTTTCAGAATCTTTTTGCTTACAGTTGCCGGTTTTTTCTGCACTCATTGTGCATCGTTGGATCTCTCTGGAAAAAGTTATGAGGGCAAACCGGCAGAAAGCACACAGAAAAAAAAACCGGGAGTCATAGGTGCGGCGCAGGCGGGGCGACTCGATTTCGCAGAGGAAAAAGTGACCTATATTTTACCCGGTTCCGACAAAAAAGGCGTCGGCACCTATAAGGCCTCAGCCAGTACAGTTACGATCCACGACAACACAGGAAGCACTTATACTTTTACAATGAAAGAAGACGGCAAGATCTTACTCTGGAACGGGATCGAACTTCGTCGTACAGACTTTCCTTGGCCCTAAGCAAGCATAATATCCGTTATCCGAAAAAGACGATTCGATTTCAGATACGTGCTATTCTAGCACGGCGACGAGCCCACTCTTTCTGTTAGTTTACTGCCGACGAGAACAACCATCATTTTATTCCTCACTCATTCGCTCCGGGGTTAGTCCGCTATAGGATTTTTTTCGAGATTTAAAGTTTGTAGATTCTTTAAATTTGTAACGTATTCTGGAATTTGAGTGATTTGGTTGTTCGATAAATCAAGAATTTGTAAGTTCTTTAGATTTGTGATGTGTTCCGGAATTCGAGTGATTTGATTATTCAATAAATAAAGAATTTGTAGGTTCTTTAGATTTGTGATGTGTTCCGGAATTTCTGTGATCTGATTGTTAAATAGATCAAGGACTTGTAAATTCTTTAAATTTGCAATGTGTTCTGGAATTTGAGTGATTTGGTTGTCCGTTAAATAAAGGACTTGTAGGTTCGTTAGACTTGCGATGTGTTCCGGAATTTTTGTGATCTGGTTTTTCGACAAAGTAAGGATTTGCAAATTCTTTAGATTTGTAACGTATTCTGGAATTTCCGTGATCTCGTTGTTAAATAAAGAAAGGACTCGTAGGTTCTTTAGACTTGTGATCTGTTCCGGAATTTGAGTGATCTGATTGATATATAAATAAAGAATTTGTAAGTTCTTTAGATTTGCGATATGTTCCGGAATTTGAGTGATTTGGTTGTTATATAAATAAAGGACTTCTAGGTTTTTTAGATTTGTAATGTGTTCTGAAATTTGAGTGATCTGGTTGCCGTATAAAGAAAGGACTTCTAGGTTTTTTAAATTTGTGATGTGTTCCGGAATCTCTGTGATCTCGTTTCTCGATAGATCCAGGACTTTTAGGTTCTTTAAATTTGTGATGTGTTCTGAAATTTGAGTGATTTGGTTGTTCGATACATAAAGAACTTTTAGGTTCTTTAGATTTGTGATGTGTTCTGAAACTTCTGTGATTTGATTGTCCATTAAATAAAGGACTTCCAAGTTTTTTAGATTTGCGATGTGTTCTGGAATTTGAGTCACCTGGTTGTTCGATAGATCAAGGACTTTTAGGTTTTTTAGATTTGTAATCTGTTCCGGAATTTGAGTCACCTGGTTGTTCGATAAAGAAAGGACTTCTAAGTTTTTCAAATTTGCGATGTGTTCTGGAATTTGAGTGATCTGGTTGTAATGTAAATAAAGGACTTCTAGGTTCGCTAGATTTGCGATGTGTTCCGGAATTCGAGTGATCTGATTGTCATATAAATAAAGGACTTCTAAGTTTTTTAGATTTGTGATGTGTTCCGGAATTTCCGTGATCTGATTGTTCGATATATCAAGGACTTCTAAATCCTTTAGATTTACGATGTGTTCTGGAATTTGAATAATTTGGTTGTTATATAAATAAAGGACTTCTAAGTTTTTTAGATTTGTGATGTGTTCCGGAATTTGAGTGATTTGGTTGTTCGACAAAGAAAGGAATGTTAAGTTCTTTAGATTTGTAATGCGTTCCGGAATTTGAGTGATTTGGTTGTTCGACAAAGAAAGGAATGTTAAGTTCTTCAGATTTGTAATCTGTTCCGGAATTTCTTTCAGGTTCCATCCAGTTAGGTCCAAATATTGGAGATTGGGAAAACGATTCAGAATCTCCCAGTTCGTTAGTTCGCCTCTTTGAATTTTGAATCCATAGATGCATTCCGCAGGAATCGTTTCCAAACGAAGATATACCGAATAGTCCAAGATATACCCTGGGCGGATCGGTAAACTTTCGATAGGATTTCCAATCAGATTTAGAATGGTTCCCATCGGGAGCTTCGTAGCATCCGAAGGGATATCTTTTATTAAATTATTTCTCAAATCAATTTCCCCTAGAAATCCCAAACTCCAAACTCTTTCCGGTATTTTGCTTAAGGCCCCGCTTGCTTTACGAACCAGGAACATTTCCAAATTCTCTATATGCATCTCATTGAAATCAATTACAGTATCATGAGAGTATCCCAAAAGAATCTCTGTTACTTTGTAGAGAGAGAGGCTGAGTTTGGGAGATTGGAATTTTTCAGCTTCGTCTAAAATGCTAGCAATTTTGGCTTGGAACATAGCAAGAACCTGCTCTTTTATGGGTTTTTGTCAATATCGATTTCCTACTACATCCTCGACATTAGATGCATCTGATTTTTTGACTCACTGATTCTAGGCAGATCAGATAGAAATATTTCCCCCTCTTTAGATTTTGCTGATACTTAAAATTTTTATCCGCAGCTATGAGGCAACAAATCACACGTGACAAAAATTTCAGGTATCCGAGGATCCTGCTTAAAATGCCAAACCAAAAGATAACAATTGTTTAATTCTTTTCCGAAGTGCCGATTTATCGTTTTTCGTTTTGGCAAGAGAGACAGCTTTATCGAAATACAGTTTTGTTTTTTCAGGTTCCGATTCTATATATAATTCGCCGAGTAATGAATAATAATAGGGATTTGTTTTTAATTCCAGCGCTTCTAGTTCTTTGAGAGCAGCTTCCCTTCCCTCAGCTCGAAACAAAGCATAGGCCCGATTCAATAAAAGGAGAGGTGAAGACTCTAAATTCAAAAGACCGGTATATAGTTGAAAAATGGTTTCCCATTTTTTTTCCTTTTCCTCAGGCAAAGTATGCCAATAAGCAATGGCTGCTTCCAGATGGTATTTGGAAAACTTAGGTTCTTTGTTTGCCTGGAAAAAGAAATACTCTCCCTTTTTGATATAGTTTTCATTCCAAAGGGTTCGATCTTGATCTCCATAAAGAACAATTTCTCCTTCCTGATCAAGTCTTGCATCAAATCTAGATACATGAAAACAAAGGAGAGAAAGAAGCGCATTCGCTTCCGGTGTATTCGTTTCTTTTGTTTCCAATAAAATGGAACAGAGACGAATCGCTTCCAAACATAGGTCTTTCCTTAATGGGACCTCCCGCCGACTAGAAGAGTAACCTTCGTTGAACAATAAATAGATGGTTCTAAGAACAGAAGTTAACCGACTCTCCAAATCGAGAGAGAAAGGAATTTCTAAGGTTATATTATTTTCCCTTAACTTTTCTTTTGCACGAAATAATCTTTTGCTAATTGTCTCTTTATTGGAAAGAAAGGCATCTGCAATTTCTTCAATCCCGAATCCGCATAAAATCCGAAGAGACAAACCGATTTGAGACGTTACGGGAATAGAAGGATGCGAGAGCGCAAATATCATCCTAAGCTGACTGTCCTTGATATTCTCTTCAGAAAGATCCAACTCAAATTCGGATGTAGGAAGGTCTCTGCGATAAAACGGAAGTATCTTGTTTTGAAAAATAGAATCTCTATGGATTAGATTCTTTGCCTTATTTTTTGCAACTGCATACAACCAGGCGACTGGGTTTTCCGGGATCCCGTTGAGACCCCAAACATTGGATGCAGTCAAAAAAGTTTCACTTGCAATATCCTCTGCAATTTCGATCTGATAGAATCCGTATTGTTTACAAAGCACGGAAATAATCTTCGAATATTCCGTTCGAAATAAATTCGGTATAAGATCCGATTGCTCCATCAAGACTTACGCATATACCTTTATTCTTCTTCCTTATGGATACCGATGATTCTTCTCACTTCCACACTGTTACCTTCTCCCATTAGGATGGGACAATCTTTGGCAATATTTGTTGCATCCTCGAAGTTCCTGGCTTCAATGATGATGAAACCTGCGAGAGACTCCTTTGTTTCCACAAATGGACCATCTGTGATGAGATGATTCGATTGGATCACTTTTCCCTCTGTTGACAAAGCTGTCCCTGATTTGAACTGCTTTTTTGCCACTATTCCATTGACCCATTCTTGGTATTGTTTCATATAAATCTGCAATTGTTCTGGAGAAGGTTGGGCTTCTTTTGTAAGGATATCTAAACGCATTAAAATTAAGTAATCTTCCATGATGGATCTCTCTTGATTTTATTTTATATTTTTTCGGATAAAATTTCGAACCCTGATTTCATATTCTGTTCGATTCTCATCCCATATAAATCCGTGAGAACCTGAATCAGGGAACCATACTTCACTCATGCCAGGATATAGTTTTGAAAGAGACTCCGAATGTTGATAGGATACAACTGAATCTTTCTTACTGTGAATAAAAAATAAAGGCACAGAACTGGACAATCGTAAAGAATTTTCAGGACTCAGCAACAAATCAAATTTTCCTCTAGTAGTTACAAGACCAATCAAAGACTGGACTGCCCAATTCGGCAATGAGGCTGACTCTGGAGAGTCCAAAATCAACCTTTCAAAACTAAACATAGGGTTTTCTAGAATTAAACCTTTCGCGTCTCTCAAAAAAGGAAGCGCAATTAAAACGGAAGAAGCCCCGACTGAAGATCCAACTATTAAAATATTCTTATATTTATTGAAAAGATACAAATAGGCAGATAAAACATCTCGCGACTCGCGGTTTCCAAAACTTAAACCGGGAACCATACAGGGAGCCTCGCCATGACAAGACAAATCATATCCGTTTAACGACAGAAAAGAAACTTCATGAAAATGGAATTGTTTTGTGATGCGAATATTCCCACAGGATTTGCCCCAGACTTTTTCCCCTTCTTGGCTACATTCCTTAAAATTTTTACTGATCCCTTTCCATACCGGAAATAAAATTTGGTTGCTTGCAGACCAGATTCCAACTGCAAAGGAAAAGAGGATCAAAGCTAAAATGATCACAGAAAAGTAACCTAGCCGCAATAGAATACGATTCCTCTTGGGTTGCCGGTTCCGTTCTTGTTTTTGAGTCATATCAATCTCCTTTGCCTTTATATCAAACGAAGATGGTAAAAATGGACATTGCCTTTCGAAAAAGGGAAAAAATTGAGAACAAAATGGGAGATTTGCGAAGAAAATTCTTTGATTTGGTCCAGTTGATTTGGAAAGATTTTTACGCGTCCAGGGAGTCACCTCCATTCGAACAAAGATGCTTTTCTCTGCGTTTCACCAGGAAAACTATGTTCACAAAGAAGAATTGGCTCCACTCTTGATTGACCCCAGAATCATTAGGACCGCAGTTTTTTAATTACATAAGGCAAAAAAGGCATGGATCTCACTTTACTTGTTTGGAACAACGCAATTGCCATTTTAATTGTAGCAATTGTTTGTTGCCTTGCAAGTTTTCGCCAAACCATTCTTTCTATGCTTATCGCAACCTTTACTCTGTTAGCTTGTATTCAATTTATCAGCGAATCTCATCATGATCCTGTCGAAATCATGGGCTTTATCAAGCTTATGTTGCTTCTGCCCCTTGGCTTGGGAACCGTAATCGCATTTGCTAGTTTTCCCGAAGATAAGCGGAAAAGGTTTTTGCCATGGTTTTCCCGTTATATCAACTTTGCTGTGGTAACGAATATCTTCGTTATGGTTTTCACTCCCGATGGAGGCACCTATCGCGGGCTCCTCAGTCGCATTGTATGTCTAACTCTTCTCTTCTGGTTGGTTCAGGAAATGACAAAAGAACGTTTCCAGACGACTCAGTTTGATCGTGGATTTTTCATATTTCGATCCTCACCTTTACAATGGATCTATTGTCACGCTGCTTATCGCATCGCACTCCTATCACTGCCAACCTTTGAGAACCAAAAATATCTGCTTCTTGAGCCATTGGGTCTACTCACCATGTCAGTCCTCTATCGTTTTCACAAAAAAAGATATGCTCTCCATTATTATTTCGGTTTTGCAGATACGATCGTGGTAACAACTTTAACTGTGCTTACGAAGTATCCGATTCTGCCCCCGTTTGAATCCAAGGGTCCCTCTATCAGTGGACTATCTCAAAATCAATGGGACATGTTATTTATACCCATTCAGCTTACAGTCATCGGAATTGCTTTGCGAGCTATATTCAAAAATCCATCGTACCATAGCGTCCCTGAGACATAAAAAACCCACCGGCAGTAGTAGAATAAAATAAAGGGAAATAAAACAAAAAAGCCACACGTATTAGGTGAGGCATTTGGTGAGATGATTTT
>NZ_RQHW01000003.1 GCF_004770995.1 Leptospira idonii
ATAATATTTGATTTTCTTCGACATTTTTGTCTCCTAAAAAGGAGCTTTTTAATGTCCGTTTTTTGGTAGGAACTCCAAAAATCCCCCACCCGAGTTAGGGTGGAGGGGAGTGGCTCGTGGGCAGTCCCCCTTTCCCCTTAGCAGATTCCTTCGTTTAGGGCAATTCGGTTTGTTAGCTTCGAAAAAAAATTTCTTTTTCTTTCACCTTTTTGCCAAATCAAGCCACTTCTCCACCGCAACTAGAGCCGGCACCAGCAGTGCATCCGAAGCAGTGGTTGGCAGTGACGATGGTTCGATTCAAAAAGGTTTCGTAATCGAAGTTGTCAATATGCGAAATAGGTTTTGCTTCCAATTCCAACATTTGGTTGAAATCGCAATCGTAGATTTTTCCGTCATATCCTACTGAAATTTGGTGCCTACACATCAAACCCTCTAAGGTCATAGGATTGTATGCGTTCACCAAAGTTTCCATATACGTTTCAAACTTTCCTGCCCGCACCAAAGCACCTAAGTATCTGTTGATGGGCATATTATTGATGCAAAATAAATTATTGAAAACAATCCCAAACTTTCTTTCTAAGTTTTCCTTAAATTCCCTTTCCAACTGCTTTTGACCGGAACTTAGAAAAATTCCGACAGGATTATAAACTAAGTTTAATGTAAGTTTGGTTCCATAACCGAGCTTGTTTAATTTTTGCAATGCAGCGATGGATTTTTTAAAAACACCATCTCCTCTTTGCTGATCTGTTCGGCTTTCTGCAAAATAAGGAAGAGAAGAACAAATCTCTATTTCGTTATCCGCTAAAAACTTATATAGGTAATCGTTTCCTTCCTCTTCCAAAATAGTAAGATTACAACGATCGATCACTTTTTTGCCAAGTTTTTTAGATTCTTCTACCAAATAACGAAAATTAGTGTTCCCTTCGGGAGCCCCTCCAGTGATGTCCACCGTTTGGATGGATGGAAGGGACCGAATGATATTCAAACACTTATCGATCGTCTCGCGGCTCATCATCTCCTTTCGGATAGGAGAAGCATCCACATGACAATGTTTACATGCTTGATTGCACCATTTTCCCACATTGATTTGGAAAGTGGTTAATGTTAATCCGGTTAAAGGATTTTTCCCTCCGTATCCCAATCCGATTTGTTTTCCAAAGGAATCGGGATAGGCTCTAAGGACATTGATCTGTTCTTGAATTAACATAACTTTTTCTCCTAACCGAAAGGTCTTCTATTAAATAGACAATGAATCGATTTTGTTATTCATTTGTATGCTGTGAACCAAGTTGATTCCTGCTGCCATCGCTGCGGCAACATGAACTGCTTCATTCAATTGTGCTTCATCTGCACCTTTTTCCAAACTAGTGGAAGTATAAGCATCGATACAATAAGGACATTTTAATGCATGGGATACAGCCAAAGCAATGAGAGCCTTTTCTCTTTCACTCAAAGCTCCTTCCGCCATAACGGCACCGTAGTAAGCGAAAAATTTATCCGCCAAGTCTTTGTTAACTCTTCCAATTTGCGGAAATTTTGCAAGATCACTTGCATTGTAATAATGGTTTTTTTCACTCATATCTCACCTCTGAAATTCAGTCGTTTTAGTTTCCTTTGCCCAATTTCTTATTCGAATCTTTTCCTTCAACGCTAAGATAACAGAAGAGATGATCGCAATATTAAATATTTTCAGACATACAAAAAATACTGTCCAAATGATACAATATTTTAGATCAATATTCGACTCAAAAAAACCGTATAACAAGGATTTTAAAATATTCTGTATGTATCCTTCCTGTCTCCCTCGCAAAGATTCTAAAGCACATGCTTTAGAAGTATCAGTTCATGAACTGGTACGACAAACCCCTTCCTTTCCCTTACAATTTTAAGAATTCAAATGTCACTTGGTTGGATTGATTTCGAATCCATCGATCGAAATCGAATGATCAGGACAGGAGACAAAGGGAGCAATATGACAAAATTCAGCCAAATCACACGAATCATAAGTTTATACCTTCTAGGCGTATTCTTTTCTTTCTCATGCAAATCCTCTTCGGACAAACTCGATCCTATTTTAGCTATCGGTTTATTTTTAAGCACACAGGTAGGAGCTTCTGGGATCGTTCAAATCGACAATACGGGCACCAAAGAATGGACCAAACTTTTAGGAGTAACAGGACAAGCTACTTTGTCATCTGCCATTGCCAGTGATTCTTCTGGAAATATATATACTTCCGGTAATACGGCGGGTAATTTAGACGGGCAAACTAAAACAGGATCGCAAGATATGTTTGTAGCCAAATACGACAACAACGGTAATAAACAATGGGTTCGTCTTTTGGGAGCGGCAAGTGCTTCCTCCTTAGGAAAAGGAATTACCGTTGATTCTTCGGGGAATGCATATATTTCCGGTTATACGACAGGAAACATGGACGGACAAACTAAAACAGGAACAAACGATTTGTTCGTAGTCAAATACGATAGCAGCGGAAATAAACAATGGACTCGTCTCTTAGGAGTCACTGGAGTAAACACACAAGCTTTGGCAATTACAAGTGATTCTTCTGGAAATATATATGCTTCTGGTTATACGGAAGGCAATTTAGACGGACAAACTAAAACGGGAGCTAGCGATTTGTTCGTAGTCAAATACGATAGCAACGGCAATAAACAATGGACTAAGCTGGTAGGGGTGACTGGCGGCGGTGCCCTTACTAGGGCCATTACAAGCGATCGTTCAGGGAATTTGTATCTCACCGGAGAAACGAATGGCAATTTAGGCGGGCAAACCAAAACAGGATCGCAAGATATGTTCGCGATCAAATTAGGCGGCGACGGCAATGTACAATGGACTCAACTTTTAGGAGGAAATGCAAGTGCAACAACCCAAGGATTAGGAATTACAAGAGATCTTTCAAATAACGTATATATTACGGGGATTACCACTAACAGTTTGGACGGACAGACTGTTACAGGAGGAAAGGATCTATTCGTTGTTAAATATGACACCAACGGAAACAAACAATGGACCAAACTGACGGGCATAACCGGAGGACATTTTACGGAAGGATTCGCAATCACAAGTGATAATTACGGGAATTCGTACGCGGCAGGAAGCACTACAGGCAATTTAGACGGACAATCCGGTTCTGGAGGTAAAGACCTAGTAGTTATTAAATACGATACCAACGGCAGTAAACAATGGACCCGCCTTTTAGGAGTGTCCGGTTCAGCCTCAATCATCTACGGAATCGTCAGTGATATTTTTGGAAATTTATATGCCACAGGGGAAACATCCGGCAATTTAGATGGAGTTACAAAAACCGGCGGACAAGATGCATTCTTAATCAAATACAAATAAATAAGGTATCCTCCTCTCGTTGTTTCGAGGGGAGGAAAGATTTTGTTCCATCAGTTCGATTGTGTTTTGAATTCAGCTTTTTCCTCAGGTATTCGAGGAATCTCTCCTATGGCCACACCCAAAGCGATACGGTTTAACAATCGTTGGTAGTGAACCTTTTTAAAAGTAATCTCAGCATTCAAGGTACTCAACCGGGTGGCAATCACATCCACCCAACTGGTTCGTCCGATCCGATAGCCGGACTCCTGACTCGCAAGAGTGTCTTTGGCGTATTGGTATGCCTTTTCATAAATGGAATACATCTTTTCGGAATTCTGCAAACTTTGGGTCGCATTTTGAATTTCTTGAATTGCCGCCCTTCTCGTCTGGGAAGCCGTCAACTTCGCCTGTTTGGTGGCAGATTCCGCAGCCTGTAGATCTGCGATTTGAGTCAAAGGAGTCAAAGGCATGGTGATAGCCAACTGAGCGACAACATCCTTGTTTCTCGCCTGGCCGGCAGTAGGAAACGTATAATATGTGTTTACTGCGACATTAGGAGCAAATCCGAACATAGCTTTGCTTTCATTCGCTTTCGCAACTTCAATGCTTTTTTCCGTAGAGATGACATCGTATCGTTTCGCTAAAAATTCATCCGCCTTTCCGGAGTTAATCGAATCCAAATTTTCGGAAAAAGAAGCAAGTTTGATTTTCGATTCTGCTCCGATCATGGTTGATAGAGTAATTTTAACTTGTTCCAATTGGAATTGAGTGTCTTCCAAAACGGCTTGCGCATTGGCAAGGCTCGTTTCCGCATTGAGAAGTTCGGAACGCATGATTCTTCCCAAGGAATACAATCTTTTTCTTTCTTTCACTGACTCAGCATTCACTTCCAAAGCTTCTTTCGCATACTTCAAACTCTCTTCCAATTGCAGCACATTGAAGTATCCTTGCGCTAATTCTAAGTACATTCTGCCCGCTTCGAATTTAGCTTCCATCCTTCTTTGATCCGCAAGACTTCTGTATGCCTTATAATCTTGGTAAGCAGTGAGTCCCCCCGTAATCGGAAAACTGAGAAGAAGACGAGAACCGGCTCCCACGGTTGGAGGCAAAGAAGATGTTGTCGTTGTAGGAACCAAAGAAAGATAATTCCCGCTTTCGACTGCCTGATATGTTTTATAGTTATCGATTAAACTCGGTTCGTTGGTATGTCCTGGAATGGAATAAAACTTATTGTAAACGTAGGATAAAGTAGGAAGAAAACCGGCAAAAGCCCGATCCTTCCCGGCTAATGCCTGATTCGTGGCCTCTTCTTTCAGTGCGATCCTTTCCGTTCTTTCCACTGCCAACACGAACAAATCGTCCAAAGAAAGAGCTTCTTTGCCGAGAGCCTTTTCCAAATCTTTCGTGGTCACACCGGTGATTTTTTTCAAACTTTCTTCAACAACACCGTCGCTCAGTTTCACCTCCGGAGAGGACGAACAAGTTTGGAAAATCAGTGAAAACAAAAAGACGATAAAATGAAATTTCAAAAAGATTTTGGTTTTGGATCGGGACACATTCATTTTTCTTTTTCCATCAGATAATAGGCGGCGGGAACGACAACAAATGTCACCAAAGTAGAAAGAATGAGTCCCCCCAAAATGGTGACTGCCATCGGCACTCTCGTTTCCGCACCTGGCCCGAGGGCGAGTGCGGGAGGAATGGCGGCGGCGATGGATGCAAAAGAAGTCATAAGAACGGGCCGCAATCGAACAGGGCATCCTTCTCGAATTGCATCCGTTACATTCCTTCCTTGCGTCCTCACATGGTTCACAAACTCAACAAGCAAAATCGAATTTTTTTTCACAAGACCTAGAAGCATAATCAAACCGATAAAACTGTACATATTGAAGGACTGACCGGTGATAAACAAAGCGATCAATGCCCCGGAAAAACTGAAAGGCATGGATAAAAGAACATACAAAGGTTGTTTCAAACTGTCGAACTGACTTGCTAAGATCATATAAGAAACGACGATTCCCATCACCAAAGCGAATAGAAGTCCGTTCGTCGATTCGTTCGCAGTTTTGGCGGAACCGGAAACCTGAACGGAGTAACCTTCAGGTAACATTCCTTTTGCGATTTGAAGCGATTTTTCCATACTCACATTCTGACCCATTTTTACGGGAGGATTTCCGAAAACCTTAATGGCACGATCCCGATTTACTCTTGTTATGCTCTTCAAAGTTTTTTTCGTCTCCAGAATGAGGATGTCTTTCAACCTTACGAATTCTCCGTAAACATTCCGAACCTTTATATTCGGAATCACATCCGCACTTCCTCCCTGGTCTTTATTGATTTTAACTCGAATGTCGTAACTTCTTCCGTTTTCCGTAAAACGACTTACTTTTTTTCCACCCATCAAAGGACCGATCGTATTTCCGATATTGGCCATACTCACTCCCCTTGCCGCAGCGGCTTCCCGGTCAGGTAAGATTCTCAGCTCTTCCTGACCCAGTACATAGTCCGTGTCGATATCCTGCAGAACTCCTTCCTCTTCCAACTTTTCCCGAATGCGGTCGGAAGCATCTGCTAAAATATCCCAATTCGGACCGGTTAATACGAGTTCAACGGGATATCCTCTTCCTGCACTGAATCCTCTTTGGGAAATATCTATGATCGAGAATTTAGCTTCGGGAACGATACCTTTCAGATCTTTTCTTAAATCGGCAAACACTTCCGCCTGAGTGATTTCCTTTCCTGTGGCTTGCCGGATGGGTCGTTTTCCCATTTCCTTGATGGAAACGAAAAACATAGCCCCGTTCGATTCAGTTCCGTCGAAACCTCCCACCGTTCCCATATATTTTTCAATCTCTGGGCGGGTCATAAGATAGGATTCCACCTTTTTCATAGCATCGTTCGTTGCAAAAATGGAAGCACTGACAGGCATCTTTGCCCGCAGAACGAAACGACCCAAATCTTGAGGTGGAATGAATTCTTTTTTCAAACCGAAAAAGAACGCCAAAGAAAACACGAATATGGAAGTGGAAAGTAAAAGAATGGATTTCGGATAACGAATCACATATTCCAAAACCATAGAATAAAGGGATTCTGATTTTCGAAGGAATCTTTCCACCAAAGGATCTAACACCTTAAAGACGGAAAACGGAGCTAAAATGCGAAGTGCCAGATCTTTCCAAGGGGATTTTTTTTCTTCGACAGGTTTCTCTTTATACCTAGAAGCTCTCATAGGAGTGAAACTAAGGGCTTCAAACAAAGATAAGGCGACAGCCACAGCGACAGTAATTCCGAATTCAAGAAAGTATCTTCCTATGACTCCCGACATAAAGGCAACCGGAAGAAAGATAGCGATGATGGCCAAGGTGGCAGCTAACGCAGCAAAACGAATTTCGGATGCACCTTCCAAAGCGGCATCGTACCAGGTTTTTCCCATTTCCCTATGCCTGCTGATATTCTCCAAAACCATAATGGCATCGTCCACGACGATCCCGACTGCCAAGGATAAACCCAATAGAGTGAAGGTATTTAAGGTGAATCCTGCCGCATAAAGAACAAGAAAAGTTCCGATGATGGAAGTAGGAATGGCTAACAATACATTGGCGGTGCTCCCCCAACTTCCCAAAAACAATCTACATACGAATCCGGTAAGAAGGATGGAAAGAAAAAGAGTGAACATCAACTCGTCCACGGATTCCTTGATAAAAGTGGTATTGTCATTCGCAATGGAAAGATTATAACCGTTCGGCAAAGAAGGTCTTAACTCCTCCATTTTTTGTTTCACTTTGTCCGCAACTTCTACTGCATCCGTGCCTTTGATCTTTTTGATCCCCAAACCCACGGAAGGAGTCTGATTGAACCTTCCTATTTTTTTGATTTCATCTAATCCATCTTCTACGGTTGCGACTTCTTTCAATTTTACGGGACGGAACATGGCCGCACCGCTTCTGGAATTGATGTAAATCTCTGAAAGTTGGTCAACCGTGGGAACGTCTCCTACCGCTCGGAGTGAAATTTCATTCTTTTGATTCTGAAGTTTTCCGGAAGGAACTTCTATGTTTTGTTCCTGAAGAGTATTCGTAATATCATCTACGGTAAGTTCTGCTCTGGCCAAACGGATAGGATCCAAATATACGTTGATTACCCTTTCTACGAATCCTCCTAAGATGATCTCTCCTACTCCCGGTATCTCTTGGAATTTATCCTTCAAAACAGATTTCACATAAATCATCTTCTCCTGTTCCGTTTTTCCTTCCACGGTCAAAGCCACCCAAATGATGGGGTTATCGTCCGGATTGGATTTCAAAAGGATAGGAGGTTCGAGAGCGAGAGGAAGTTTGTTCTGAACTTGGGCGATTTTAGTCTGGATTTCCTGAAGCGCCACATCCACATCTCGATCTAACTCAAGTTCAACGGTGATTGTGGCGGAGCTATCCGTAGATGTGGAACGGACTTCCGCAATCCCTTCCACTGTGAGAAGAACTTCTTCGATAGGATCGACCACATCCGTCTCCATAACGGATGCATTGGCTCCTTGCAGAGTCAGAACGATATTGACAACGGGAAAATCCACATTGGGCATCTGAGACAATCCCAAACGGGAAAGTCCGATGCAGCCGAGCAGGATGATTCCGATCATCATCATCCACGAAAAAACAGGGTTACGGATGGAAACTTCGGATAATTGCAAATGACCTCATGGGCGGTTCACCCACTGTCAATTAGACCCAAGAAAAAGGGTCAGGGTTCCCGGGGAAGTACCGCCTAAGTCGAAAAATTAGGTCTTCTCTTTTCGATCAAAGATAAAAACCCTTCCTGCCCATCGGGAGAAAGGATGGTTCTGGTAAAACACTCCACATCCGAAGCAAAAACATGTTGTTCCGTAGATCTATAATGTTCTCGAAGAGCCGTTTTCATCCCTCTTGCGGAGTTATACGTAAGTTTCGAAAGAGTTTTAGCAAGTTTCATTCCTTCGCTAAACAAGGATTCTGCGGAAAAAAGTTCATCCACAAGTCCGATCTCTTTGGCATCCGGACCCTTTAATTGTTTTCCAGTGTACAAAAGATCTCTGGATGCGGAAACACCCACTAAATCTTTCAAAACCATAGTAGGAAAAGAAGGAAAGTTGAGACCGACGATCGCTTCCGAAAAACCGATACGGGCACCTTTGTCCACCATATAACGGTAGTCAGAGAATAGAGCGAATACCGCACCTGCTGCCATACAATGTCCGTTGAGAAGAGCGATTGTAGGAACAGGGAAATGGAAGTAAACTCCTGCCGCACGAAGGATCAATGTGACCGCTTCTCGAACTTCCGCTTCCGTTTTTCCATACATCAAACTGGGTTCGATCCCGTTGGAAAAAAACTGAGTCTGAGCGGAAGTGAAAAGCAGAGCCTTTATTTTTTCGCTCTTTGCATGTTTCAGAAGCAATTGTTCAAAACCGGCAAAGGCTTCGAAGTTGAATGTGTTTTTTTCATTGGATTGCATCTTGATTTCCAAGATGCAATCGTCATGAATGATTTCAGCGAAAGGAGCAGTCATTAGCTGTTTTTATACAAATCGAGAATGCGGTCTTTGTATTTTTCAGTAATAACGTGACGTTTCATCTTCATCAAGTTGGTCAATTCGTCCCCTACCTCGAAAGGTTTTGTGACTAAGGTTACGTATTGAACTTGTTCGAAGTTTTTGAATCCTGTTTTTACGCTGTTGAAGTTTCTCACTTCTTTCTTATAGAATTCAAGAACCTTAGGGTTGGTGATGAGTTTTTCGGGTTTGGATTCGGAAACTCCGTTGTCCGCAGCCCAAGCGCTCAAAGCGTCGAAATCGGGAACGATAATGGCACCTAATACTTTCTGATCCTGACCGACTACCATCGATTGTTTGATGTAAGGTGATTCGTCGATTTTGTTTTCGATCGGAACCGGCTCCACGTTTTCTCCGCCTAACAGTACGATGGTATCTTTCGCTCTTCCCGTCAGAGTCAGAGTTCTTTTGAAGTTGATCATACCGATGTCTCCGGTATTCATCCAACCGTCTACGATCGTTTTGGCGGTAGTTTCCGGATTTTTATAGTATCCTTTCATCACTTGAGGGCCGGAAAGATGAACCACTCCCTTCACTCCCATTTTGCCGGAAATGATGTTTCGTTTATCGTCTATATGGCAGAGAACCTTTCCAGAATCGTCACGAATTTGAACTTGAGTCAAAGGAACGATGTCTCCTACGGAACCCATGATCGGTCTTTCAAAGGAACGTACGGAAATCACAGGACCTGTTTCCGTCATACCGTAACCTTCCAAAACGGTGATCCCGATATCCATAAAGAAAGCATCTACGTGTTTCTGAAGAGCCCCTCCACCGGATAAAGTCGCTCTCAAATGCCCGCCTGTCGCTTGGCGGATTTTAGCAAGAACCACTCTGTCCAAAGTAAAGGAATTGAAAAGAAGTCCCAAACCGGAAACTACATAGGCAACCGTGGAAAGAGGATTTCCTAAAGTTCCCAGATAATATCCCAAAGCTCCGAATAAAACGGTCAAAGTGAACGGTCCGGTGATCAAAAGTTTCACTAGAGAAACAACTCCACCTAATAAAGACTGTATGATATTTCTGGATTCGTAATCCACTTCTAAACCTTTCAAGAAACGAGTTGAAGCATGGTAATGTTTCGAGAAGAAATAAGCGATGTTGAACAATCCCCTTCTGAGAGGAGGAGTTTGTTTCGGATCGTTGATCTTCGTATAGATGCCGTTATAAATACTTTCCCAAACTCTAGGCGCAGATGCCATAAAGGTAGGACGTGCTTTTTGGATATCGTTTCTAAGATCGGTCACCTTAGTATAGTAAGTGGCTCCTCCGTTTACGATCGCGAAATATTCCACAACTCTTTCGAAGATGTGCCATACCGGCAGGATCGACAACATACGATCGTTAGGAGATACGTTTGCCACTCTTGTAACTACGTAATGCAACTGGTGGATCATATTGGAGTGCATAAGCATCACTCCCTTAGGCATACCTGTGGTACCTGATGTGTAGATAAGAGTGAAAAGATCGTCGGGTTTGATGTCTGCGATTCTTTTCTCGGCTTCTTTTTTGCCTTTTGCTCTAAGCTCTTTTCCCTTTTGAATCAAATCGTGGAAAAGAAGGATGCCCGCACCTGATTTCAGCTTGGTTTCCTTATCCATGATGATGACGGTTTTCACGCCTTTGATTTGGGATTTATTATTTTTGTACTTTTCGTACACTTTATCGTTTTCAATAAAAACGATCTGAGCACCCGAGTGATTGAGGATGTATACGATTTCAGAATCCGTAATATCGGAACCACGAGGGACATTGGCAGATCCCGTCAAAAGAACGGCACAGTCCGCAATGATCCACTCAACGCGATTGTCTGCAAGAACTCCTATGTGGTCTCTTGCTTTGACTCCTAAATCAATCAGGGCTTCCGCCAAGGCCAATCCGTCTTCATAGAGTTCTTTGTAAGTGATGGCTTGGTATTCTTTGGCAGCATTCTTATACCAGAATGCGGGATAGGATCCGAATTTCTCCGATGATTCTCTGTAAACTTCTGCTAGGTTATTTGCCATATCTCTCCATCTAAAAGCGGTCTTTATGATAGACCAGACTTTCAGATGGTCAAGAGATTTTTAGACTTAGTCCCAATTGAACTTTTGGAGTTGGTGACCTTTTTTCAGATGTCTCTTTCTGATTTCCGCCAATTTCGCCATTTGTTGGGAATTGAGCAGATTTCGGGCTTTTAGCCCCAATTGAGGAAGAAGAGATTCGCTCTCCATGCTGGAAAGGAAGTGATTTTCTCTAATAAAAGAGCTTTTGAGCTCAGTGCTCATTTCTGGGTAGAAATCCATGTCGGCCTCCGTGCGTCCTGGTTTCCGGGGTTTTTTATTTCTTGAAGGGCTCACCATCCGTGGCGAGTAGCCTTCCCCCAATATTTATATCGCTCGAAAAAGAAAATCCTGAAGCAAAAAATTTCGCTTGTACTTTTTTTTTTGAAAGTTTTTCTGGTACTCGTTTATGACGATTCGGATGATCAACTCTACTGGAAAACGAAACGGGCGTTTCGTTGCCTACGAATACGGGGAAGATTTGTTCGGAACTATCTATTTGGACAAATTCTCCGGAAGAGACAGAAGCAAACTCATCGACAAATGGAGATTAAATGATCTAGGAAGCCTCATTCGGGTTTTAGATCTGGAAATCAGCAGAAGAGAAGAAGAAAATTACGAACGACCCATCTTCGCTTAAATTCCCCTTTTCCTTTTTATCTTTTCGCAAAAAAAGATATGCCTCTCTCATTCCTAAGAAGAAATCCCAGTTACGCAGACTTTCTTTATACAGACTTGCATCCTTTACATCCGTTTTTGTTCTCTATTTTTCCCTTTATTTAAGCAGAGTTTCCCTCACAGGATATCTATGGCTGCTGCTTCCTATTCTCGTTTTTGCGGTTCTTGTTTCTCTCTATCAAAAAAGAAAAAAGAACTTAGAAAAATTAGAAAATACTGAATTTCTAATTTCTAGGGAACTGTTCCGCCAAGAGGGAGATCTAAAAAAAATCAAAACCAGGGAAACTTGGGAATACCCGGAATGGGTGAAAAACCATCCTCTTTCCATCGATTTGGATCTGACAACAAAACACGGGCTCATTGCTTATCTAGACACAACAGTTTCTCAGGAAGCTTGGGATTTATTTTTAAACAGACTTCTGAGAACCAAACAAGAAAATCCTAAGATACTTCAAAACGAAGTACTTTCTATTTTAAAAAACAGGACTTTAGGATACCATCTGCTTCGAAAATCCATGAGATCTGGCGACGATAGGGATCTCAAAACGGAAATCTATGAAAGCAAAACCGAATTTCGATTCTGGGAAAAAAGAAAATTCTTAAAACTAATCTATAGATTGTTGGGAATCTTCACTCCTCTTTGGCTTTTGGTCAGCACGGTTTTTAATTTCCCACTGGCGGCCTCTCTTCTATTTCTAAATATTCTAATATTTATAACTTATAGAAAAGAATCTCTCAAACATTGGAATCAAATCCGCAAATTAAAGAACAATTTGGATCATCTCGAATCCGCCTGGAAAAGGCTTCATCCTGGCCGCAGAAAAGAGATTTTTTCTCTCGCAAAGCCGATCCATAGTTTGGGAGACTCTTCCGAATTTTTAGTTTCTCCGATCCCTCATTTTTTTCTGAACGCAATTTGTCTTTGGGATCTTTGGAAGTTGGATACATACGGCCATTGGTTAAAACAATGGGAATCCGTATGGAATGAACTGAGAGATTCTTGGATTCGAACGGATTCCCTTTTGCCCTTGGCTCATTTCTCTTTTTTGCATCCTGAATTTGCTTTTCCGAAATGGAACGAGACGGGAGAAATTTCCGCCAACGACCTCGGCCATCCTTTGATCAAAGAATCAGCAAGAGTGACGAATCCCTTGGCGAATCTCCAACGGGGAGATCTATTCATCATCACCGGCTCCAATATGTCCGGTAAAACCACTTATCTTAGAGCGATTGCCGTATCAATTTTGTTAGCTGGATCCGGAGGACCGATTGTAGGATCGTCGATGAATCTTCCCGAATTCAAAATCCACACACTCATTCGTTCGCAAGATTCCCTCGAAGACGGAGTTTCCTTTTTTTATTCGGAAGTAAGAAGACTTTCCCAAATCATCAGAGAATCGGACTCGGATTCTGCAGTTTCCATACTGTTTCTGGACGAAATATTGAAAGGAACGAATTCCAAAGAAAGACAAATCGCAACTAGGGAAATTTTGGAAGCGTTGAGAGATAAAGGCGCCATCGTATTTCTAACCACTCACGATCTGCAACTTGCGGAAATTCCGAACGCAAAACTATTTCACTTCACCGAACTGGAAAAAGACGGAGAGATGATTTTCGATTATAAAATCAGAGAAGGAATTTCCAAAACTACGAACGCTCTTCGCATTCTAAAAAAAGAAGGAATCCCCATTCGAGGGGAAGTTTAATCATTTATTAGGATTAGGCGATTTAGGAGGAGGTTCCTGTTCGGAAGAAAACAATCCTTTTAAGGATTTCCATCCGGACTGCACAGTATCTGTCACATTGTCCACCGCCTTACCTACATATTCCGAAACGGCGGATCCTGCGATCCCTCCCACAGTGGCCCCTGCGGGGCCTGCTAAAAGTAAAGTGCCCGCATAAACGGAACCGAGCCAAATCGGATCAATCAGAGGTGCGGAAACTCCATACGTCCCTTTGTAAATGATGGGAAGTTTCAGAACTTTACCGGCAACTCCCGGCAAGGCGATCGTGAATTTCATATCTATCTTTTTATCCAAATTGATGTTCCCACCGCCGGATCCTGCGATGCCGTCCGCTTTGAGAGAAAAATTAGAGAATTGAAACATTCGATTATAATAATGCATATCGACATTGATTTCCGTATAAGGAGTCGCTCTGTTGAAATCGAATTTTTTCAAAGAGATCAAACTTCCTATCGAACTGATCGGTTTCAAAATGTTCGTGTAACTGAGAAGTTCTCCGTTTTGGGATTTGAAACTTGCGTTGATTTTCATGTTTCGAATCAACTCATCTTCATCTGCGCCGGGAGAAGAAACTTCGAAATTGGTTTCCAAAGTGCCCGTGATGGGAGAATTGCCGAAACGATCGTCGATCAAATCTCTCAAAGATACATCGGTGGATTTTCCGGACAAAAACAATTGAGGGTTCTTTCCCCATTGGTAAGAACCTGTGGCATTCAAAATTCCACGATAAAACAATAAATGCAATTTGCGGATCTTCATCACAGACTTATTATAATGAAGAGAGAAATTCATTTGATCCGCAAACACTCCTCTCAAATTTACCCTTCTCAAATTAAAATCCAGATATACGTTCATTCTGTTCACATAACCAGTACTGGGCATATTTCTCGTAATCAGTGATTTTTCCAGATCTGCATCAATCCATAGTTTGGTGACATTGATCGTGGTATCTGCGTCCAAATAGTCGGATCTACCTTCGAAATAAATGGTGGGCGATAAAGGAGGAGGAACGAAGGTAATGAATCCCGATCCGGCAATACGGATTCTCCCTTTCCATTCGGCGCTGATGTCCGTAAAACTAAGTTTAGTTTCTTTCGTATCGTAAGAAATATTTGCGCTGATGTAAGCATCTCCGAAAGGAGTGCCTCCTTTTTTCGCCAAATCCCTGATATTAACCCTTTCCACTTTCGCATAAATAACATTAGATGTTCTTTTGTAAAAAGGAATCACTCCAGTCAAATGCCCGTATTTGAATTCTGCATTGGGAAATATTACCAGGATATCTTTTAAGTTTTCCCCTCCGAAATGATCGAAATGAGCGGAACCTTCCAAACGCATATTCTCATAACTCAATTCGTCCTCGAGAAACAAAACATCCGTATAAAGCTGAAAAGTTTCCTCGTTGATTTTTCCATAAAGAGAAAGATATAAGCTGTGTAAGGCTTTATCCAATTCGATTTTACTTTCCCAAACATAAAAATTGATTTTTCTATTATAAAGTTTATCTTGAAACTCGATCATGATATTATTCAGATCGAGTCCGTTGGGGATAGGAGCGAACACTTCGGAGAACAACAATTTATCGACAATCGTATTCTCATCCTTGCCCGGAACTTCCGGCTGTGTATCTTTACCGATGAACTTTTCCAACAAAGGAAAAGATTCGTCCTTTTCCCGAACCAGTTCTATCTTTCCGGTGTTCAGGTAAATTTTCCTGATTTCCAAAGCTTTGCCTAAGAAAATTCCGAAATAAATTTCGATCTTCAGCTTTTGAACCCGAATCAACTGCTCTTCATTTTTAGAAACGGTTACGTTTCTCAGTTCGATTCCAGGAAATGGAAAAAAGGTAGGATTCGATTCAGTATAATCAAACGAAAGATTGGTGATCTTATTTGCTTCGCTGAGGATTAAATTTTTATAATAGTCAGGCTCGGAGATCAAAGGATACAAAAGAAAGAAAAGGCCGGTGGATCCGATCACGATAGATCCGAGCAAAGTTTTTCCTACGAAACCTTTGAGCCTTTCTCCAAACGTAATTTTCATCAGTGGATAAAATTTATTGAGCTAGTGGGAAATGGCAAGCCACCTTTCTAGTTTCCCCGATCGTTTTTTCCAAAGGCCGCTCCGTTCTGCAAATATCTTGCACGAAGGGACATCTGGTATGAAAATAACAGCCCTTTGGCTTGTTCATAATACTGGGGATTTCTCCCGACAAAGGAGTTTCTTTTTTCGTCCTATCCTTGATGTCGAAGCTTGCGGAGAACAATGCTTTCGTATAAGGATGAGAAGGGGAATTGACGATCTCCCACTTCGTACCGATTTCCACGATTTTGCCTAGATACATGACTGCAATGATATCGGAGATATGTTTTACGATTCCCAAATCATGGGAAATGAACAGATAAGATAAATGAAATTGGTCTCTGAGATCCAATAAATTATTGACTACTTGCGCCTGTGTGGAGATGTCCAATGCGGATACGGCTTCATCACAAATCACAAGCTCCGGTTCCAGAATCAAAGCTCTGGCGATGGCGATCCTTTGTCTTTGTCCTCCGGAGAACTCATGAGGGTATCTGGTAAGAATCGAATCGGGAAGATTCACTTTAAACAATGCGTCTTTCGCCTTTTCCCATCTTTCCGTCTTGGTGAGATTTTTATGATGAACAAGCAGACCTTCCATCACGATCTCTCCGACCGTCAAACGAGGATTCAATGAGGAATACGGATCTTGAAAAATGACCTGGATTTGTTTTCTAAGGCGCAGGGATTCTTCCGAATCCAAAGAATGAATGGATTTTCCATCGTAAGAAACCTTTCCGGAGCTAATCGGTGTTAATCGGAGGATAGCTCTACCCAAAGTGGATTTTCCACAGCCGGACTCTCCCACAAGACCTACGATTTTGCCTTTGGGGATCGTGAGAGAAAGTTCCTCTACTGCGACCGTTTTCTGGCTTTGCAAGGAAAAAAGTTTTCGATTCGAATAAGAAACCGTCAGATTTTCAACTTCTAACATCATTCCCTCCGATCGTATAACAAAATGCTTTTTGAGTTTCGGAAAAAAATTTCTCCGGTGGTTCGTTCGATTCGCAGACCGCTTCTTTTTTGGTACATCTTTTGTAATAATGACAGCCCTTAGGATAATCGGCAGGAGAAGGCACCATCCCTTCGATGATCTCCAATCTTTTTCCTATTTTATCTCCCGTAGGATAAGCATTGATGAGGGCCTTAGAGTAAGGATGTTTGGGAGAATCGATCACTTCCTCGACCGTTCCCATTTCCACGATTTTACCTGCATACATGACTGCGATTCTTTCCGCAAGATGAGACACCAAACCGATATCATGCGAGATGAATAATATGGACATATTGATGTCTTTTTTCAACTGAAGCAGAAGATCTATAAGTTGCAGTTGTATAGTGACATCGATCGCACTTGTGGGTTCGTCCGCAATCAAAAGTTTAGGGTCGCACATAAGTGCCATTGCGATGGAAACTCTCTGCAACATCCCGCCTGAAAACTGATTCGGATATTGATTCAATCGAAGTTCTGCGTCGGTGATCCCTACTTTCTTCAAAAGATAAATAGCTTTCTCAATGCCTTCTTTTTCGGTCCCTAAACCGTGCAGAAGGAATCCCTCTATCATTTGTTTGCCGACCCTCTGTAATGGGTTTAAAGAAGAAAAGGGTTCCTGGAAGATATAAGCGATTTCCCTGCCTCTGATTTTACGAAGATCTTCCTCATTGATTCGAATTAAATCCTGGTCTCGAAATAAAACGGAACCGGAAGGATATCGAACTTGATTCGCAGGAAGAAGCCTAGTTAGCGCCAAAGAAGAAATCGATTTTCCACAGCCGGATTCACCTACGATGGCAAACACTTCCCTTTCTCCGATTTCAAAAGAGATGTTTTCAATGATGGTAAGAAGGCCCGCTTCCGTTTTCAATTGAACGGAAAGATCGGAAACAGCTAACAATGGTTTCTTGAAACTCATTCGTAAACCACCTTCTCTTTAGGATCGAAAGAATCCCGCAGACCTTCTCCCACAAATGCGGAAAACAAAATCGTAAAAAACAAAGCTGCAGAAGGAAAGGAGATGAGCCACCAAGCGGTGAGTCTTTCTCTTCCTTGCCCGATGAGTTCTCCCCAAGAAGGATTCGGTGCAGGAATTCCGTAACCCAAAAAGTCGAGAGCGGATAAAACGGAAATCGCAGAGATCAGGATAAAAGGAAAAAAAGTGACAAGAGGAGTCAATGCATTCGGCAAAAGATGTTTGAGAATGATGGTTCGGGAAGGGACTCCCAAACTTCTGGCAGCATCGACAAACTGCTGGTTCCTTAACTTCAAAAACTCTCCTCGCATATAATTGCTGAGACCGATCCAAGCCAATGAACCGTAAGTTATCAAAAGAACGGTGAACCCTCTCCCGAAAAAGGAACCCATAATGAGGATGAGATATAAAAAAGGAATGGCAGCCAAAACCTCTATGATTCTTTGCAAAATCAAATCCACCTTACCTGCGTAATACCCTTGTATCCCTCCGATCAAGGAAGCTAGAAAGATTTCGATCACGATAAGAATCAAACTGAAGGTCATGGCAAGTCTGTATCCGTAAACGATACGGGTGAATACATCCCTTCCCCGATCATCCGTTCCGAACCAATGAGTGAAAGAAGGTTTAGAAGGGGGATTCACTCCTTCCTCCAAACTATCCAAATTGTCTTCGTTCACTCCGTAAGGAACCAAAGGAAAGATCATAAAATTTCCTTCCTGAGAAAACACTTCTTTCTTCGCCAATCGTTTGTAATTCGGTTCGGTCTGGTTTTCACCTCCGAATTTGGACTCAGGATAGAAGAAAAAGATGGGGAAAAAACTTTGATTCTGATAATGAACCAAAAGAGGTTTGTTGTTGATAAGAACGGGAGAGAACAAAGAGAGAGCGTAACTGTAAAAAAGAATCAAAAGGGAATAATAGGCCCTTTTATTGGACTTGAATTTTTTCCACTTACGTATGTTTGCCGGATCTGTAAAAAAACTCATTCGAAATTGATCCTCGGGTCGATGGCCACATAACAAAAATCGGAAATGATTTTCCCGATCAAACCTAAAAGACTTTGCACGAGAAGAAGCCCCATCATCAAATCGGTATCTCTTTCCCGAATGGCTTCGAAACTCAAAAGTCCCATTCCGTCTATATTGAAAACAAGTTCGATAAACAAAGATCCGGAAAAGATCAAAGTAAGATTGCTTCCGAAGCCAGTAGCGATGGGAATGAGTGAATTTCGGAACGCATGACGAAAGACGGCATCAGGAAATTTCAGTCCCTTGGAAACGGCAGTACGAAGGTATTCTTTTGCGATTTGATCCAACAAACTGTTTTTCATAAGCAAAGTGAGAACTGCGAAGGAACCGATCACATAACAAACAACAGGAAGGAACATATGAGTCAAACGATCGTTGACCTTCCCCCAAAAACCGAGTTCTTCGTAATAATCGGAAACTTCGTGCCCCAAAGGAAAAAAGGAAAACACTTCTCCGGAAGCGAAAAGATACAAAAGTAACATCGCAAAGGCGAAAACGGGAATGGAATAAGTGAAAAAGATGATAAAACTGGTATAAAAATCGAAATACGTTCCTTCTTTCAGAGCTTTTTTGATCCCTAAAGGAATACAAATCAAGTAGGTCAGAAAAAAGCCGGATAACCCGAAGATGAGTGACACGGGAAGTTTTTCCCAAATCAAATCGGATACTTTTTTGGAATGAAGTCTCGATTCTCCCAAATCGAAACGAACGATTTGACCCAGCCAATACAGATAGGCGATAGGGGCTGGTTTGTCCAAATGAAGCCTTTTTTTGATGAGTTCTATTTCTTCGGCAGATACTTGTTTGGTGGAAGCGCCGGAGAGATTGGCGGCTCCTTTGATTTTCGCAATCTCACTGTTCAAGGGACCGCCCGGCGCAAAATGAGAGATCAAAAAAACCAAAAAAGTGATTCCTAAGAGTGTAGGAAAAATCAAGAGAAATCTTTTTAAGAAATATCTCCACATATTACAGCTCCCACCATTTCTTCTTGGGAGAATATCCCTTCAATTCTAAATAACCTTTTGCGGTCGATTTTTTCCCCAACACTTCTCCTTCCGCTTTCACCATACCTTCCCAATACACAATTCCCGTACTTTTTCTACCATCGAATTCTTGTTCGCTGAAAATAGGTTCTACATTCCAATACCCTTCCGGAAATTCGATCCTCCAATGCAAAGGATATTCGATGCCGGATGAGGGACTTTTCCACTGCTCTTTTTTAGGAATCATTTTCACTTCTTTTTCTTTCCGATAAGATATAATTCGACTCTTTGCATTTCGAAAAGTTCCGAAACTTTCCGGATCAGAGTTGGATTTTTCCTTAAATGAGAAAAAAACGAAATCGTCCCCCTCTTCTCCGTGCAAAGAAATCCAATCCCAGCCGGTGCCTTGAGAAACTAAGGAATCGTTTGTATTCCCTTTTTCACTCCATTCATGATCCATCCAAGAGAGTCCGGAAACAACGGAATGTTCCTTTCCTCCGAATACGATTTTTCCGGAAGATTCCAATCTCGGATAACTATAATAATACGAAAAAAGGTTTTGATTTTTTCTGGATTTTCGGGAAAGACCGTTTTCTCCGTGTAACAACGTTTGTCCCTTTCCTTTCAGATGCAGATCTAAGGAGAAATCTTTGAATTTGGGAAATGCAGTGATATGAAATTCGTTTGCGGAAAGAATTTTGAGTTCATATTCCCCGCTCCAGATTCGGCTCTTTTCGAATCCTGCAAGCCCTGCCATTTTTCTCTGAATTGTTTGCGATGTTAGGTGAGTTTGAGAAAGAGGATGAGAAATTGCAAAATGAACGGGAAAAACTTCTATCTTAGATGTCGTTTTTTTATCTTCATGACTCAACCGGAAAAAAGAAAGTTCGTATCCGAAAACTTCTCCCGTTTCCGTCCGCAGATGTCCCACAAAATAACACCACTCCAGGGAATGATCCGGATGGAACGAGTGTTCTTCGGGAAATTGAAATGCGCTGAAACAGAAAAGAAAAAAAACTAAAATGAATTTTCTAAACATTTTGGAACATAGATTCCCATTTTTTTTCCAACGGGAGAATGTTTTTATATTTGGGATCTATCTTCTTCATTCTTCCCAGTATATCTTTCATCTTAGACTTATTTTTCAATTTCAGATAAACCATGGCCAGATTGTACAATACGGAAAGATTTTCGTCGTTGAGAGAATGGGCTTTTTTCCACTCCGATTCCGCCTTATCGAAAATATCCAGCTTGAAATAACAATAACCTAACACTGCATGAGATAGATAATTATTCGTTTTAAATCGGTTGTAAGATTCCAAAAGAGAAACGGCTTGTTCGAACTGTCCCGAATATGCAAGCGATCTTCCGTAATAGAATTGAGTACTCAGTTCTCTCGGCAAAATCTCAAACGCCTTTTGATAATTGGCACAAGCTTCTTTATAGTCTTTCGCTTTATAGTAAACGTCTGCGGAATATTTGTATTCGTTGAATTCGGGAAGTTTAGGAGAAACCTGCCAACCTAACAAAGTAATATCGTCCATAGGATCGGTTCCCATAGTGAACTCTTTATGACTTTGCATGATGAATTCTATCGTTTCTTGAATGGTAAGATGAGAGGAAGATTCGATCAACGCAAGAAACCTGTCGTCGCCGAAAGAAACCCCTTTGTCGTTTTCCGCTTCCGTGATTCCGTCGGTATAAAGAAAAAGTTTGTCTCCCGGTTCCATCTGAACGCTGTAGTCTTCGTAGGTATCGCCTCCTTCGGGAAACATCCCCAAAAAAGTTCCCGCACCGTCTAACACTTCGGCTTTGCCCGTTTTGGCACGAAGAAGGATGGGACGAGGATGACCCGCCAAAGAATAAATCACTTTAAAATCGTCCTGGATCAAAGCATAAACGCAGGTGGTGTATCCTTGTTGTTTGACCAGATCCAAAAGATCCCTATTTACGAATTTGAAAGTCTCCGAAGGTTTTCCCTTTTGATAATTCATAAAAAGCATTTTGGACAAAGCTGTGATGAAGGCGGCAGGAACTCCATGCCCGGATACATCGCAGACAGCGACACCTAACGTATCCGTGGTGAAAGGAAAGTAGTCATAGTAATCCCCGCTCACTTCCTGCATGGGATGATAAGCCGCCCAAAATTGAATCCCTCTCCAATCGGGGATGATCTCCGGAATGAGTCCTTGTTGGATGTTTTTGGCCAGGCGTAAATCTTTAGCGATGGAAAGTTGTTTTTTTTCCAGCTCGTATTTGAACGATTTTAATACTTCTACCGCGGCTTCCAAATCCCTGTTTTCGATGGCAAGTTCTCTCGACTTGTCCACTACATCGTTCACATCGATGATGGAGATTTGTTCGGTATCCGTGTCTCCTTTGGAGACGATCATCACCTTATGTCTGTTTGACATTTCATCTTTCGTCATTTTGGAACGGGAAAGATAAAAAGGCTCTTCTTTCCATTTGAATTCGTATTCGTTTACATCCGCACCGAATTGGATTTCATCTCCCAGATCTTTATGGGCAACATGGATCCCGAAGAGTCTGGTTTTAGTCATTTTGATGCTGTAGTCTTTGAGTTCGAAAAGTACGGCTAGACCGTTTAACATTCCTTGAAAGAAAATCGCATCGAACCATTTTTCCTGATGTTGCGTATGATATTGAAAATGAAAAAGGGCAGTTTTGGAATCGGAGAACTGTATGTTTAAAAAAACGGTTCTTGTTAGTCGGTTGATCAGAATGGGGATTCTATGGATGAGTTCTGCCAGATTGATCCTACTGTCGTCCAAAGGAAGCAAATCGTAAGCGTTCGTAATCAAAGTTTCCGTTCCCAAATGATAGAGAACTGCGGAGATATCGACGGATTGCGATATGGTGGAAATGAGTTTGTCTTCCAATTCCTGAGAAATCCAAAAATTGGGATCTTTTAGGATTTTGAGATAGGTAACCTCGTCCATAATATCCGGAAAAGGATTGGATGCGGATACGGTTTGATTGTCCTGCAGATAGAGTTGGATGAGACCGGAGACCCGTCTCGATGAAATTTCCCTCCCGGAAAAAAGCTTAGATCCTTCCAAAGACATATTCATGTATCGGTAAAAACTAAATTTAAATCGATCCTTAGGCAATAGATTTTTATATGGAACAAATGATTTGGTTTTTGCGGTCACTCATCTTATTTCTTGCATTCCTAGGAATATTTATTTTTTCCCAATCGAATGCAGTCATTGCACACAGCACAAAGACTTCTCTCAATTTCGATCAGAGTGCGAAAATCTTACTGCAATCCTACTTTCCCAAACTTTATAAGATCCCGAATCCAGGTGAAACATTAGACATCCAACTCTACGGAGAAGATCTGAAACTTACCGTCATCGAGTTCGTTCCTAACGAAAAAATTTCCTGGAAAATAGAAGGATTCGCAAATTATGAATCTTTAAAGGAAATTTATTATTTCCGAAGCGTAGAGAATCAAAACTTGGTGGAAGGTTCTGCCGAATTGACTCCTAAATCGAATTTGAGTTCCAGAGTGATTTTCGCTTTTTTCGGAAAACACTGGATGCAGTCGGAAAACGAAAAAAACCTAAAAAAACTTTGATACAAGGGATTTTGTGGTACCTACCGCAAAATCAAAATCCTTTCCTTTTAATTTTTAGATTTCTCTAACAAAGCGGTCGCCATCACCATCACACCTTCGCTTCTTCCCAAAGCACCCATCCCCTCGGATGTGGTGGCTTTGATCGAAACACAATCTTCCGGTAAGTACAAAATGGCCGCCAAAGAAGAAATCAATTGAGCACGAATAGGATTGATTTTAGGAAGATCTCCCACATAGGTGCAGTCCACATTCACCAAACTCCAGCCTTTTTCCTTCGCCAAACTCAAACACTTTCGAACGATGATGGAGGAACTGATATTTTTGATGGAAGCGTCGTTGTCAGGATAGTGCTGACCTATATCTCCCAAAGAAAGTGCACCTAAAATGGCATCCGCAACAGCATGCAAAAGAACATCCGCATCGCTGTGACCGAGAAGCGCATATTCGGAAGGAACCTCTACTCCAGCTAACATAAGCGGACGGAAAGGTTCGTGGATGAGTTTGTGAAAATCGATTCCGTTGCCGACTCTGAACATTATTTTTTATAACTCAATTCCAACATTCTGTTCACGGATTTTTGAGCGAGAAGAATCACTTCTTGGTCCAAAAAGATTTCGAATTGTTCGTAGAGAAGAGCATCCCTTACTTTCTCCAAAGTGATCTTTTTCATATGAGGGCAGGTTTGACATGTGGATACGAATTCCTTCTCGGGAAATTCCGCTCTTAGGTTGTCTCCCATAGAACATTCCGTCACGAGCATGATTTTATCCGTTTTGGAATTTTTGATGAAGTCCACCATTTGGGAAGTGGAACCGGCAAAGTCGGATTCCTTCACCACATCCTCGTGGCATTCCGGATGTGAAATCACGGTAAGATTCCCGGAGAACAAACGTTTTGCGGTACGAATGTCTTCCGGAGTGTACATTTCGTGCACCATACATTTACCGGGATGAGAAATGATTTTTTTAGTAGTTTGATTGCGGACGTTTCCCGCTAAATATTCATCCGGAAGAAAAATAACAGTATCGGTTTCCATCGCATTCACGATTTGGACTGCGTTCGCGGATGTACAACAAACATCCGTTTCCGCCTTCACTTCCGCAGAACAATTCACGTAAGTGACAACGGGAACGCCTGGATACTGTGCCTTTAATTTTTTAACATCCTCTCTTGTGATGGATTCCGCAAGAGAACATCCCGCTTTAGGATCGGCAATCAACACTTTCTTGTTAGGGGAAAGAATTTTGGCGGTTTCTGCCATAAAATGAACCCCGTTGAAGACGATCATATCCGCATTTGTTTCTTTCGCCATTTTGGAAAGATACAAAGAATCGCCGATGATGTCGGAAACTCCCCAGAACACATCCGGGGTCATATAATTATGGCCTAATAGAACCGCATTTTTTTCCTTCTTCAAACGATTGATTTCTTCCACGAGAGGAAGAATTCTACCGTCGATCTCATGATCCAAAAAAATAGGTTTTAGTTTAGCAACTAATTCGTCTTTGGTTACTAGTGATGGCATTACATTCTCCGTATCGTATCTATGAATCGTTAAAAGAACGGATCACCGCTCAATTTGGTTTCAGTCTCCCTTAGACCGGAACTGGCAGGAGGAATCCCGTTTTCCAAAGAAGCGCAATTATTAAATTGAGTTTTCCAGGCCGCCACAGCATTCTGAGAACTTCCGGAAGAAGTCCCTCTCTGCGCCCTGCGGTAATCCGCAGTGGTGTTGAATGAAGTTTTTTGGCAGTTGATCCCCTGATTATAAACCAAATTCACATCCGTAAAACAGTTAAAATAAAGTTCTGCGATCGCATCCGTGTTTTTCTCCGTAGGTAAAATCTTAGACCTGAGGTTCGCCACTAAGGAAGGACAAACCACCACGGAATTATCAGGTGCGGAAATGCAGTAAGATTCGCTTAAAAGAAATTTTTGACAGGCACCTTCTGCGCCCGTTTTCTGAGTAAGTAAATAAGAAAGAAGCTGAGGATCGACTTCATCCTTCTTCTTTGGCTTGCAAAGTGGGAGGATGAGAAAAAGAATCAAAATGATGAATAAGCGAAAAAGTATCTTTTTCATTCTACTTATACTTCTCTTTCTCATTTCCCTTGCTGTCTATTTCCTTTTTTTTCGAAAAGAGACAGAATTGACTAAGGACAAAACCCGTCCTTCCGAGCCAAACATCCTTTGGAAACAAATAGAAAGCAGACCCGAAATCTTAAAATCACAAGGATATCCTGAAAACCTAAAAGATTTTTTGGATGAACTTTCCGGAAAGGAAAAATACGAATGGGGCGGGGATCGTCAGGCCACTTATGATCATCTGATCTTACATTTTCCCGGAGAAATCTCTTCCGTACTTTATGCAATTTTCACTGCTTATTCCGAATTCAAAAACGAAGTAGCCGAATTGGAAAAAAAAGAGGAATTGAGTTCTTGGGAAAAATTAGAAAAAACGAATTTACTAAGAAATTATTTTTTTCCAAAACCCATTCAGGAGATCCTATTTCCATTTCATCCGAGTCAAAAGACGGTCGAATTTTTTTATTACTCGGAAGATTACGTCCGCAAAAATCCATACACTTTTGCCAGAGAAAGAAAGAAACATTTGGGCAAAAAAAGAACGGAACTCTACGGCAAATCCGCAAGAGAAATTTCCCAATGGGAAGATGACGCCTTTCGGGAAAAAATTCTATCTCTTATCTACGAAAGAGAAATGGAATCGATGAATGAAATTGAGAAACAACAGTTTACGGAAAGGATAAAAAGAGACGAAAAGGAAGGGGATTTTTGGAATTGACAAGGGTAACGAAATCAATTCTCATTTAGAGAACATTTAACTCCCAGGGAGCTTTCATGAACAGAGCTTTGATCTCGATTTTCAGCATCGCATTTTTACTCAGTTGTTCCAGCAGCGCGAAACGATTGGACAACAACCTTGACATAATTGCAGACTCAGGTGGACTCACCAGCCAAGAATTAGTACGAGCGGCAGACAAATTAGCGGATGAAATCGGAGTGTTTTTTAAAGAAAACCCTAGAGAAGAAGGAGTTTTCGTCGCGCACTACCCAACCAGAAACGATACTTCCGAACAAATCCAAACGGAACTTTTCGACAATGCATTCGTAGCAAAACTCATCAAAAATAAAGTTTATACGGTTCGAACAAAAACCAGAGAACAATCATTAAACGAAATTCAATTCAGCCTTTCCGGTCTGACTTCCAACAGATTATCCATCGGGAAACTCAAGTCTCCTAATTTTTTCGTTCGTTGCGACATCAATGAGAATATGTTCACGGCAGACGGAGAAAAAATCGTAGAACAATCGATCAATATCGAACTTGTCGAAGTGGAAACTACGATTGCCGTTTGGTCCGAAAAAGTATCTTACCGCAAACAAGCGGTTCGTGGAAATAAAGGTGTTGGCTGGTAATTTATCTTTTACTTTTAGGAGCAAAACTTTGTTTCCCAACCCTACAAAACTACTCGTAAGCATCAGCCTTCTACTTTTAGGCTGTGCTTCCGATTACAATAAAATCATCGAAGCGACGGAAACCGCCTACTATCGACAAGACTATAACAGCGCCATCCCTTCGATCCGAGCTTTGTATGAAGACTCCGCTTCCAAAGACAGACTTTTGTTTTTAATGGAAGCGGGAATGATCTTCCACTCCAAGGGAGATTACGAGACTGCGAACAAAGTCTTCAAAGAAGCGGAGGACATTTCCGAAAACATACGAACCAGCATCACAAAAGAAGGTTTAGCCTTTTTACTCTCCGACAACGAATCCAATTACACTGGTGAAGATTTCGAAAGAGTGATGATCAAATACTACATCGCATCCAACTATCTTATGCTAGGTGATTTAGAGAATGCGAAGATTTATTTCCGAAGACTCGATTTCGAATTGAAAGAAATGAGATTCACCACCGCACAATACCGCCAAAACAATGCGGCTCGCCTCATCGACGCCTATGTTTCCGAAAAACTTGGCCGCTACAACGACTCCAGAGTTCAGTACAAAAACATGGAACAGTTGATCGCAAACAGCCCTACCGTCATGAGCGATCGTTATGTGCTTGCCGTCAAAGAAGGTGATTCCAGAGACCAAGGAAAATATGCGAAAGGCGCCGGTTTTGTCCAAGCATACAACCGTTCGATGCAAAGAACTGATGTGAAATCGGACAATCTGTCCGAAGTCGTCATCATTCACGAAGCAGGCAAATCTGCGATCAAAGAATCCAGAGGAAAACTCTTGGAGGATGAATACTTCGCACTGGCTCTCCGAGGAGCCATCGAGATCGCCATACGAACAGAAGGTGCAGGTGCCTCGGTATCCGGTGTTCTTGCCACTCTCAGCACTGCGGAAAATCCTATCCCTATCTATAAAGAAAGAGATCCTTCCGGAAGCAGAAAACGTCATTTTTACATCAACGATGTGGATGTGGGAACTGCGGAAATCATGAACAATTATTCCGAAACTGCGATTAAAAACTTCAACGACAACTACAAAGCACTCATCACCAAGAACCTAACATCTCTTGCTGTGAAGATCGTAGCTGCTGTAATTGCTTCTGAAGCTGCTGCGAAAGCGATCGAATCCAGTATGGGAAGAAAAGAGAAAGACGATTTGGTTTCCAGTTTGGTGAGAATGGCAGCAGGTGCAGCCGCAGGACTTGCGACGGCACAAACCATCGGACCAGACTTACGTTGTTGGAGAACCATTCCTTCCAACTTCCAAGTGAAAAGAATCTTCTTAGCACCGGGAGAATATTCCTTCGCAATGGAATCCGATTCCAATACGATTTCAAACGCTCCTTCCTCTATCACTGTGGAAGAGGGAAAGTCCCTCTACCTCAGCATTCGTTCCTACTCCAACTAACTTTACTTGAACTAATCCGCCTTTCTTCTGAGAAAGGCGGGAATGTCGTAATCTTCTCCGAAGTTTTGGTATGGAGAATTTTGCGATTGTTTGCCGGTTCCGAAATTTCTATTCCCGTTTCCGGAAGATCTGAAATTTCGATTCGTTTCCGTTTGAGAATTCATCTGCGGTTTTTCTCTGTCTTCCGGTTTGCGGATGTATACCATCGGAGAAACTGTCTCCTCCGCTCCCACCGCTTTCGATTCTTTCATTGTGTTTCTATGAAATCCTCTTTTTTGGAATCCAGTAGCGATGACTGTAACTCTGATTTTATCTTCCAGATTTTTATCTTCATTGAGACCGATGATGATGTTGGCGTCAGGATCCGCTTGAGCAGTGATGATTTGAGAAACTTCGTTCCATTCATGAATGGTCAAATCACTTCCCCCAGTCACGTTGATCAAAAGGGATTTTGCGCCTTGGATGGAAGAATCTTCCAAGAGAGAATTATTGATCGCCTGTTCTACCGCTTCGACGACTCTGGTTTCCCCTCTTCCTTCCCCTACTCCTAAAATAGCGTCTCCCGTATCTTTCATGATGGTTTTTACATCCGCAAAATCCACGTTGATGATTCCAGGATGATTTACGATATCGCTGATCCCTCGAACACCGTTTAACAATATATCATCGATTACACTGAAGGCCTGGTCGACCGGAGTCGTTTTATCCACCACTTGAAAGATGGAATCGTTTCGAATCGTGATAAGAGTATCTACGTTCGCTCTCAATTGATCTACGCCTTGTTTGGCGAGATCGGCTCTTCTTTTTCCTTCGAAAGAAAAAGGAACAGTGACAACTCCCACAACCAAACATTTCAATTCTCTGGCGATCGCTGCGATCACTGGAGCGGCACCCGTTCCTGTTCCGCCACCCATACCTGCAGTGATGAAAACCATATCCGCACCTTTGAGCGCTGCGACGATGCGGTCTTTATCTTCCAAAGCCGCTTTTTGGCCTAGATCGGGATCTCCTCCGGCGCCCATACCGCGGGTGACTTTGGTTCCCAATTGAATTTTATGTTCTATAGGAGATTTTAATAATACTTGTTCGTCGGTGTTCATCACAAGAAAGTCGACACCTTTCATTTGGGAATGAATCATTCGGGTTACCGCATTCATTCCGCCTCCGCCGACACCGACTACTTTAATGATGGCAGGGCTTGTTTTTTCTTCTTCCAAATATAACATAGACTTTCCTTAGAGATTATTCTCCATCCAACGACGAACCTTTTTGACCCAACTGTCTTGCTCGGAACCGGAACGTATATTTCTCTGTTCCAAGTTCTGTAATTTTGAAGCATATTTGATGAGACCGACTGCGGTAGCATATTCAGGAGAGGAGATTTTATCCACAAGCCCGCTGAGTCCTGCTGGTTTCGCTCTTCCTACGGACAGTCGGAACACTTCCTCTGCCAAAGTATCGATCCCGTAAAGAAGAGAAGTTCCTCCCGTAAGAATCACTCCTCCAGCTAACGCAGATTTGTATCCTGAGCGGATCAATTCATGATCGATCATTTCTAAAATTTCGCGAACTCTAGGTTCCATAATCTCCACCAACTCTTGGCGGAAAACGGATCTGGCATTTCTTCCTGAAATAGCGGGGATTTCGATTTTTTCGGTAGGATCGATTTGATCCACCCTTGTATGCCCGTATCTTTTTTTGAGGATCTCTGCCGTTTCGATCGTTGTTTTAAGACCGATGGAAAGATCACTTGTGATATGAAATCCCCCGAAAGGAACGACGGAAGAAAAAGCGATCCCCCCGTCCACATAAACGATGATGTCGCAGATCCCGGAACCGATGTCTACAACTGCGGTCCCCAAATCTTTTTCTCCCGAAGTCAGAACCGCTTCGGAAGAAGCGAGAGAAGATAAAACACGATCCAACTGCATCAAACCGGATTGTTCCACGCAACGATCGATATTGTTCAAAGCGGTAGAGCCGCAGGATACGATATGAACCTCGGCTTCTAACCTAACACCGGTCATACCGATCGGATCTTTGATATTCACCTGATCGTCCACTTTAAACTCTTTGGTAAGAACATGAATGACTTGTTGATCGTTGGGAACATGAACGGATTGAGCCGCTTCCACAACCCTCATAATGTCCATTTCCGTAACGATCCTTTCCCGGTTGGTGACTGCGATGATTCCTTTTTCGTTGAAACCATGTACAGACTTTCCGGAAACATTCACTACTACGGCGCCTATCTCCTGGCCGGCCATTAGTTCCGCATCTCCGAAAGCTTCTACGATCGATTTGGTTGTGGTTTCTATATTAACAATGGAACCGTTTTTGATTCCGCTGGAAGGATAAGATCCAGTACCTATAATTTCAATTTCATATTCGTTGATCAGTCGTCCAATCACGACTTTCACAAGAGAAGAGCCTAAATCCAAAGCGGTTACTATCGGTGCTTCTTCCATATCAGTGATAGACTGCGTCTTCTCCTCTTAAATCGATGATGGAAGCGGAAATATTTTCGGTTTCCAAATAGGCAAGAGAGGCGTATAACTTACGCATACGAAATAAATCCAATTTATCTCCCAAAAAAACTTTTGCGCGGAAAGGGGATTTGAGATAAACGACTATGTCTCCGTCCTGTTCCAAACTCACTTCGGAAATTCTGGTTTTGAGTGCAGGATAAGCGGAAACCGTTTGTCGCATTTCTTTTGTTACATCTTCAATTTGAGTGCCCAATATCTGATGGGAGGATACAGGAAAATTTCCGGAAATGACGATGAGGTTATCCGCCAAAACTTGGTTTTGCGAAATGATGTCCCTTTTTTCGTCTATTTCGTATAACATATCTCCTACGTGCACTACAAACTCAGCGACTTTCTCCTGTAAGGTGATAACTAAAAACCCTTCTCTATCTCTGCTCACCCTGACTTTTCGAATTCGGGTGTGAGTGATTAATTTTTTCTCCCAATCCTTCCATTCCAATTTTTCAGGATCGAACTGTTCCGGATTCACATCCAAAAACTGCATCAGATCCGCAGGTTTGAGCACTACCAATCCTTCAAACACCAGCTTCTGTACCGGCTTAGGAGTCTTGGCCCAATGGAAGATAAGAACTAAGGCGATCAGCCCGGAGACAAATAAAGCCGCCGGCACGATGTACCTTCGATTTGGTCTTTTTTCAGTGTTTTCCGGGCTTATGTCAACCATATATTGATTATGTCACATAGCTAGGTTAAGAAAGGCAGGGGGAGGATGTCGATTGGTAAAAACTGCGAGTACAAAAAAAGGCCAGACTGATGTCTGGCCTTCCGCTACAAATCAAGTTGGATCTTGATTTAGTTGCTAGCGACTTGTTTTCCTTCTGCCGCTAAACCCATAGATACGTTTTTGTATTTTTGAGCTTCTTTTTCAAGAGCCTCTGCTCTGCGGATTAACTCTTTTTTCTCGTTGTTTTGAGCGACGATTTTGCCACCACGAGTCACATTTGCTCTCTCACGAAGAGCTTGTGCGAGTTCAGTTTTCTCTTTTGCTACGCTAGCAAGGTATTCTGAAACGGCAGATTTTTGAGCAGGTGTAGATGCTTGTTCGATCATAGCAGCTTCCAAAAGCTCGATTCTTTCGTTTGTGTCCAGTGCATAGAGATTAGCAGTTGCTAATCCTAGTCCTAAAATCCCTACAGCGATTGTTTTTTTTAGTTTCATGGTTTTTACTCCTCTCTAGAGTTTGGAACCCTCTTTGTGGTTCCTTTCTTTTATCTTTATGACTCTATTACACGAACAAAAGGATTAAATTCAATCGAAAATTATTGAAAATTTTCCCAATCCAGGCTCCAAACGGGAAAAAAACGCAAAAAATGCAGAAATTTAATCTATTTTTGATTAAATTTAATCTTAAGAGACATAAAGGATCAAATTTTCCCACAAACTAACTCTTGAAATTTCAAAATGATCCTGAAAACTAGTCAGTCTAATATCTAAATGTGGACCAAAACGCTCATTCTGGTTTTGACAGCGTATCTTGTTTTCCCCCCTTCCAGCGGGTCAGAACGACAAGGAAGATCCTCTCATGCCCAAGTTTTAGTTTATGATTCCTTTCCTTGCCTTTGGGCGAATTTTGCAGGGGTAGAAGTCCCTATAGCGAAGAAAGCTCAGTGTGGTACCTCCCACATCGCAGACGATTTCACAGGAAAAGGCGGGATTTTTTTCTTTTCCACCCTACTTTCTCCTGCAGCTCCCTGCTCTATACTCAATTTTTCGTTTTATCAACCCTTAAAGACGATCCGACTTCTGACCTAAAATCCTAAGTAGATTTCTTTCCCTTTAGAAACTTACTTACAGCTATTTTAGGAGATTATAAAATGCGCAGTTTATTTACATATATCGTTGCTTCTTCCGTGATCGGTGCTCCCGTTGAGGAAAAATTATTGGAAAGACTTCACCAATTTCAAAAAAACCTAAGTTCCACCCAAGGTCCTGTGAACACAACAGGGATCGTGGATTTAGTGAAAAGGCTGGAGACAAGTGCTTTGGAATCCAAAGTGCTTGTGGCTAAAATATTAGTATTTGCTGAAGAACTGGAGAAAGAAACAGGGAGAGAGTCGCAGGAACGGCTCTATTCCTCCATCTCCTCCATTTTAAAAGACAGAGCCCCTCATTTCAGATTCCATGTGCTCACTTGCCCGGTGACAAAAAAAACTTGGATTGCCAAGGGAGAAACAGGTGTTAATCCTTATCTTCTCGGTGCGGAAATAAAGGCTCACCAATTAAGTTAAACATTAAAGAGAGACTGGATGGAATTTGAACTCAATATTTTCGCACTGTCTTCGCTCATCATCATCAGCATAGGTTTGCTGAGGGTGTCAACGAAGTTCGGTGTGCCTTCCCTAATCATCTTTCTTACCATCGGAATGCTCGCAGGTTCCGATGGTATTTTAGGAATTCCTTTTACGGATGCGGATCTGGCCCAGAAAGTCGGTTCCATTGCGCTCGCATTCATTTTGTTTTCGGGCGGTTTGGAAACAGACTGGTCCAAGGTGCGTCCCATTCTCTGGAAAGGAATCTCCCTAGGAACGATCGGAGTGCTTCTCACCTGTCTGATCGTAGGAAGTTTCACTGTTTACGTTTTGAAATTCCCTCCTGTCGTAGGTTTTTTGCTAGGTGCCATTGTCTCGTCTACGGATGCTGCAGCGGTTTTCAACGTTTTGCGAACAAACAAAACGGGGATGAAAAAAGAACTCACTTCCTTGCTCGAATTCGAATCTGGAAGTAACGATCCTTTGGCGGTTCTACTCACGACCACTATTTTAGGATTTGTGGGAAGCACCTCTCCTAATATGATAGATATCGCCAAAGAAATCGGTCAGCAGTTTTCATTAGGAATCATTCTGGGAGTCGTTTTCGGTTATCTGATCTATAGAGGGATGAACCGAATCAAATTGGACTACGAAGGATTGTATCCAGTTCTTCTTTCCGCTTCGATCCTATTCGTTTACTCCGCCACCCAATTGGTAGGAGGAAACCCCTTCCTTGCGGTTTATATCGCAGGTATGGTGCTGGGAAACAGATCCTTCGTGCACAAACGAAGTAACGTGCGTTTTATGGATGGAATCGCTTGGTTGATGCAGATCATCATGTTCCTTACCTTGGGACTTCTAGTGTTTCCTTCGAAAATACCCGCTGTGATCGGAATTGGAATCGCATTCTCAGTATTCATCATGGTTGTTGCCAGACCTGTGGCAGTGTTTCTCACACTCTTAGGTACGAAAATTCCTTGGAAAGAGAAGGCTTTGATCTCCTGGGTAGGACTCAGAGGAGCCGCTCCGATCATCCTGGCCACATTCCCTTTTGCGAAGCAGCTGCCCGAATCGGAGATGATTTTCAATTTGGTATTCTTCACCGTAATCACCTCACTTGTGTTACAAGGATCAACCATTCCGATCGTAGTTCGATTTTTGGGTCTGGAAACTTCCTTGGAACAAAGAGCGTCTTATCCTTTCGAATTCGAAAACAAAGAACAAAGCGGAACCCAACTTTTGGAATTCATCGTTCCATACGGTTCCTCTTCTGTAGGCAAATTCGTTTACGAATTGGATTTTCCGGAAAACTCTCTCATCACTTTGATCTATAGGGGAGATTCACATATTGTCCCTACGGGTAAAACGATGATGGAAGACGGAGATGTGCTTTTGGTATTGACTCCGAACGGAGCCGAAAAAGAGATACAGACGATATTGTCTAAGATGAAAGCCCCTTCCCCCGCTGCCGTATCTTAGGCGGCAGTGGGTTCAGAAGCGAAAGTCCTGAGTTGTATTAATACTTGGTTTTAGTGTAACTCAACTTTTTATTGAGGATGATCTCCACTTTGGTGACTTCTCCCGAAGTCACTACGATCTCAGCATTTTCCAATTTCATTTCTTCCATGAAGCTGGCTCTGATTTCATATTTACCCGGTTTCAAGTTTGTGAACCAGAAGTATCCGTCTTTATCGGTAGTTACCTTAAAGATTTGGTTGGTAGATACCACAGTAGGCATATAGATCGGATGTTTTTCGATCGGATTGTCCAAAGTTTTGAAGAAAACTCTTCCTTGGATCGCACCATATCCGTCCATAGAGTTGATCGTATCCAAAGTAGTGGTCTGCTTTGGAATTACCGCAGCTGCCGTTTTATAAATCGGATAGTTATCTGCTCTAATTTCAATTTGGTGAACACCTGCAGGAAGTTTATCGATACGAATATTGTAAATATCGCCTTGAACTAAAGTTCCCATCTTAGTGATGGAGCCCCAAATTTTGGATTTTTCCGTAGTGATTTTGGAAGTATATTCCTGATCATCCACCAATACTTTGATCTTTCGGATCGTATCTTCCGGTGTGGACTTGGAAGATAACAGTTTCCCTTGTTTCTCCAAAAGACTGTAAGGCGACTTAGATGCGGAACCACCGTACGTTTTGTCTTTGATGATTGTCGTTTTGATGAGAATGTCTCCCGTTGTGACCGAAGGCACTACAGGAGGTTCCGTTTCCGTAATCGGAGGAATGACCACAGTCGTAGGATTCGAAGGAACCGGTTCAGGATCCGGAGGAACTACGATCGTAGAAGGATTGTTTGGTGTAGGAGGAACAATCGGCTGATTGATAACGATGTTCGGCGGAGGAGGCGGAGGAGTGACTGGCGCCGGTTTTCCAGTAAGGATGATCCCCGCTGCATTTCCTGACACTTGAGGAGTCTGCTCGTGATTGAATTTTTTGGCCATCTTTACTGTTTCTTCTTTAGCAACGAAGAAAGCTTCCAATGCGGTGACAACTGAGTCGTTGTTTAGATCCGCCTTTTCCAAAGCATTTCCGAAGTTGTAAGTAAAGATACCGTGATTGATGGTTCCTCCGACTTCGATCGAAGTTTGGTTGTCATCGGAAGAAGATATGATGGCTTTATCTTGGAAATAATAGTCGTCCGCATTTTGACGCACAACTCCGTCATTCCCTTGAGCAATCGGAATCTCTGCGGCACCTTTCGTATTTTTTCCTTTTTTCGAAATCCCTCCCGAATAACAGCAGTCAAGTACGAACACCGTCTTTGTGGATTTAATTGCGGAAAGAAACTCGTTCAATTCCTCATCGGAAATATGAGGTCGATCGTAACAAATCAAATGGTTACGTGTTCCGTTCTTTGTTTTAGGGTCGGGAGTTGTCATCCCATGGCCGGAAAAATAAAGAAAAACGGAATCTTCTTTGCCGACTTGTTTTCCCAAAGCGGAGATTGCGTTTTTTACATTATCCCGAGTTACCATCTTACCGAGTAGCACTTGGATATCTTTAAAATTACCTTTCTTTTGGATTTTATCCTTTAGGAAAGTGGCATCTGCTTCACAGAGCTCAAGCTCAGGAATTTTGGCAGTATTGCCTTTGTAGTTGGTTCCGATAAACAATGCGTATCGGTTTTGTCCAAATACGGGAACAGTCAATAAACACCCTAAAATTAGGGAGGAAAGAATGTTTCGAAAAGAAAACATGAATGAAATTCCTCTCAGTTGAGTTTTAAGTGTTATATCTTTCACCTATGAAAACGGAAATCAATTGGATTTTTCCTTTTTTTGCAAAAAACGAAAGACCTCGGGAAGCACGATTTCATGGAATTCCCCATTGATACGGGATTCTCCTCTACAGTCGTAATGAATATTATCAACAAACATTTGGGAAGGATAACCGGACTCGGGAAAGAAAAACACTCCTACATCCTGGTTTTTGGCAAAAAATTTCTTCAATTCACCTAACTTATATTGAACTTCAGGAGTTTTTTCCCTTTCCGCAATCCAAGGCATGTACACGAAACCGAAAACGATCTCTTTGCTTCTAGCGTATGTGATTAGATCTTCCAGAACTTGATAGTCCGGTTTTTCCCAAGAAGAAGGATCCGTATTCACGATTTCTTTAGATGCATCCTCTTTGAATTTTTCTCTGGCGAATAGAACCAGTTCCGGTTTCAAACGATTGGAAATATTATATTTACCGAGATGTCTTTCAATTTGATCCTGAATGATGAGATTGTCTTCCTTTTGAGAAGAAGGAGGAACGCACAAACCGGCTTCCACATTCTCGCATTTCTCACATAACTTCGATTTTTCGAGATAATTAGGGGAAACTTTCCAATGAGTGGCACTGAGAGCGTTTCGAACGGCTCCATGAAACCTGTAGGATTCGTAAAGAAGGGGAATCGCTTTTGTGACGATGAAAATCCTTTCCACTCCTTCGTATTGTTCCCAAAGTTCGGAAATGGAAAATTGATGCAGATATCTATGTCCGAAAAATTCCCAAAGGATTTGATCGAAATCATCCTGTTTGCCGCTGTAGCTGATTATATTTTCCTTTTTGGGAGATTGGAAAATATTTTTTTCCCAGCCTTCGTTCCATCTTCTTTTCAGATAGTCCGCCAAAGATTCGTTCGTATTTACTACTTTTCCGCTAGGATCATACAAAGGAGGGCCGTAACCGGAAGAATACAATTTCGGTGAACCGGCAAATAAGATCATTTTAGGTTTCACATTTCCCTTTCGGATGTACTTATCCAAAAAGAAACGATAGTACTTCGGTCCCATCGCAGGAAGACTGTGATTGTAAACGGAATATTCTCCTTCCGTTTTTTTGGAATAACCTTCCAGTGCCATAGAGCGGGAGTCTCCGATGATGACTATGTCCGCATTTCCCTTCCCTGATTCGACATATCGTTTCTTCAGGTTTACGAAAAAAATCTCAGGCTGTTCGAAATAATAAACATCAGTGATTCGAACAACTAATTCTAATAAGGCGAAAAAGGAAAGTGCCAGTAATATTCCGATAAACTTAGAACGCAAAGTAGATTACCTCTTTTCCAAAGATCCCTTTGGTCAAAATCAAAAAGCCGACGAATATGAATACCGCAGCCTGAATCCAATAATGGTATTTATATATCCAGTATCTGTCGTTTTTAAAATAGGTGAACGCATCCAAAATAAAAAGAGGAAGAGTGATTTTAAACACTTCTTGAAAGAGAGGCCATGCATCTTTCACTCCGTTGGCCGGCGAAACGTTCCAATCCCAGAAATAAATCAACTTTTGGTAATATAACAACATCATACTTCCGTCGTAACTTCGGAAGGCCACCCCGCTCATCGCTACCAGAAAATAAATGAACATTCTGGATGTGGTACCTGTCAAAAAACGAAGAGGGGTGATTTTGGCAGGTTCCGTCGATTCCCCCTCTTTCGCTTTTTTAGGAGCGAAAAAAGCCAAATAAATGACAGTGTAAATCCCCTGTAAAGTTCCCCAAGTCACGAAAGTCCAATTGGCTCCGTGCCAAAATCCGGACACCACGAAAATGACGAACAGGTTGCGTAGTTGTTTGATCTTCCCGAATCTGCTTCCGCCCAATGAAATATAAATGTAGTCCCTAAACCATCTATTGAGAGTTACGTGCCATCTGTTCCAAAACTCGATGGGGTTTCTGGAAAATTCGGGAGTTTCGAAGTTCACAGTAAGTGTCACACCTAACAAACGAGAGGTTCCCAAAGCGATAAAGGAGTATCCTGCAAAGTCGCAATATACCTGCATAAGTAAAGCGAGACAGGCAACGAATACCTGGCTTCCATCTACGGTTGTTATGATTTCCGGATTGGAAAGATACACTCCTTTCCCCGCCAAAAATACCTGATCGATGAATATCGCCAAATTGTCCGCAACATAGACCTTCATGAAATATCCCAGAAGGATATCCCATGCCGCTAACTGCACTCCTTCCAGAGTGGGAAATTTCGGTTTCTTTAACTGAGGAAGAAGATCGACGGCGCGTTCGATAGGCCCTGCCACCAACTGAGGAAAATAATTTACGAACAGTGCGAAATCGAAAAAGTCTCTTTCCGCTTTGATTTGTCCACGATAGACATCGATCGTATAGGACATGGTTTGGAAGGTATAAAAACTGATTCCTACGGGAAGAACGAAGTTTTGCAAAACAAAGATGGAACTGGCACTGAGAGTGGACCCTCCCCAGATTGCCACCAAACCGTTATAAGACGAGATGAAGCTGGATGTGAAAAAGTCGAAGTACTTCATCGTAAAGAGAAGTCCCAGATTGGCGATTACGGAGAAGGCTAGAAAAAGTCTTCTGCTGATAAGAGTCTTTGATTTTTCGATTCCTATGGCTGCAAAATAATCTATGAATGTGCTCGTAAAGATAAGAGTGAGAAAGAACCATTCCCACCAGCCGTAGAAAAAATAAGATGCAAATAGAAGCCAAAGATTTTGACCTCGAAGCGCCCATTTGTGTTTTCCCGCCAGAAGACCGAATGCCAGAAACACCGCATAAACTGCCAGAAAGAAGACTAAGAATACGAATGTATTAAAGAGCATGAATTTTTATTACAGTTTTCGAATCTGTTTTATATGTAAAAGTGAAAAACGTAGATAGAAACGGATTAAATCCCCTTATTGTATGTTTAGGTATTGACCTGTAATCGATTGCCTGTATCTTCATCCTTGTTTGGATCTTTTACCTCTTCTTAAATCTCAATTCGGTTTCTCCGGCTTTCGTTCCGGGCAAAGGGAAGCGATCGAATCCGTTCTTTCCGGAAAAGACACTCTTGCCATCCTTCCTACGGGTGCCGGCAAATCGTTGATCTATCAATTTCCCGCCAGCCTCCAGAAAGACAAACTAACTCTGGTTATTTCTCCTCTTATCGCCTTAATGAAAGATCAAACGGAAAGCCTTCTCGCCAAAGGAATCCCTGCTGCGTTCTGTAATTCCACTTTGGACGAGTTGGAGCAGATGAAAATTCTTTCCGATGCGGTAAAGGGCAATTTGAAAGTCCTTTTGGTATCTCCCGAAAGAGCCTTGTCTCCCGGCTTTTTTAAAATATTCAAAGAGATGAATCTATTCGCTTTGGTCGTAGACGAAGCTCATTGTGTTTCTCAATGGGGACACGACTTCCGCCCCGAATACCGCCAAATCCATCTTTTGCGGGAAAGACATCCTCGTCCCCAGTTTCCCGTTTTGGCTCTGACTGCCACCGCTACGATGAAAGTGAGAATCGATGTGCAGGCAGCTTTGGGGATGCGGTCTCCTAACGTAATTTTATCCACATTCTTTCGTCCCAATTTAAAATTCTCTGTGGAATACCCTTCCACGGAAAGAGACAAAGCGGATCGGCTTCTGGAACTATTGGAACCTTGGAAAGAAAATAGAAAATTCGCAGGCCGCACCATCGTTTACTGTGCCACTAGAAAAAAGACGGACGAAGTGTTCGAACTTCTCAAAGATTTCGGTTTCTCCGTAGGCAAATATCATGCTGGGAGAACGGACGGGATCAGGGAAAGAACACAAAACGCATATTCTACGGGAAAAGTTCCTGTCCTTGTGGCAACGAATGCTTTCGGAATGGGAATGGATCAGCCTGATGTTCGTTTGGTGATTCACTACCAGGTTCCCTCCTCCTTAGAAGCCTATTACCAAGAAGCGGGAAGAGCGGGGAGAGACAATGAACCTGCTTCCTGTGTATTGTTTTATAAAAATGCGGATGTGGCGACTCAAGCGTTCATGTTGTCCAAAGAAACTAATTTTAAGGGAGGAGATACTCTCTTAAAACACATCAAAGAATATGCGAACAAGGAAGAATGCAGACAGGTTCAACTTTGCGCTTATTTCGGAGAAGAGATCAAATCTTGCGGAACATGCGATATTTGTCTGCAATCCGGCAGCTCTGCGGACAGAGAAAAATTCATCCGCACAGAAGAAGCCAAGTTGAGGAAAAAAGAAGAAAAAAGAAATTATGACTTCGATGAATCCGAAGAAAGTTCCATCCTGCAATTTCTTTCCCAGTTTCCTGCTACTTTCGGAAAAAATCTGATCGCAAAAACATTAGCGGGAAAACTTACGAAAGACGTTCTTCGTTACCGCTTGGAAAGAAATCCTTTCCATGGACAACTGAAACAAATTCCGGAAGAAGCGATTGTTGCAAAATTGGAATTTTGGGTGGAGAACAAAAAGGTTTTGGTTTCAGGAAACAAATATCCTAAATTGTATCTTTCCGGAAGCTCTCCCGTAAAACGAAAATTAGGTTCCGATTCGAGCGAAGGGCAAACGAAAGTAAAAAAGCCACCCACTCTCAATTCTCAAATCCTGAGAGAACTCATGAACTACAGAGACAGAAAGTCCCGCCAGCTCAAATGGAAAAAATTTATGGTCTTTCAAAATCCCGTCCTGAAACGAATCGCAGAGAGAAAACCGTCCACTCTTGGGGAATTGGAGGCAACCAAAGGGGTTGGTCCTGCCAAAGTGGAAAGATTCGGAAATGAAATCTTGGAGATCCTCCAAAAGTTCCAATAGGGTTGCCTGGAAATACGGTCCATAAAATCTATCGTTAAGGCATAGATTGTATGGGAAAAATTTCAGGAAGAATCATCACTCACGAAAAAGAATTTTTAGGAACGATCGAATTCGACTCAAGTTCCGGTTTGATCACAAATGTGAGTGAATCCATAGAATCCGATTCCAGAAAATTTTCAGAAGACTGCATCATTTTTCCCGGGTTTGGCGACATTCACATTCACGCAAGAGAAGATGTGAGCGGAAAACATTGTTATAAGGAAGATTTTATCTCTGCGGGAAAAGCGGCAGTGGGCGGTGCCGTCCTTCATGTGGCAGATATGCCGAACAATCCTGTTCCTCCCATAGACGATTCCAGTTACGATTCTAAAAACGCACTCACTAAGAAGTCCGCCATCCATATCACTTTGTATGCGGGCATCGGACCGAATACGAAACCTCTTTCCAAAAAAGTTCCCTACAAAGTGTTTATGGGTCCTTCCATCGGGGAACTTTTTTTCGAAGACAATGCCGGTTTGGAAAATGTGATTCGGCATTATAAAGGGCAAGATGTAAGTTTTCACTGCGAAGATCCCGAAATATTAACAGCTAACAAAGAGAAGCCGACTCACGAAGAAAGAAGACCGAAAGAAGCCGAAACCTTAGCCACCGACTTCGCACTTTCTCTTATCGAAAAATACGAATTAAAAGGAAAACTCTGTCATTATTCCACAAAAGACGGTCTGCAAAAGATCATCGCCGCAAAAAAAAGAGGAATCAATGTTAGTTGTGAAGTGACTCCTACCCATTTGATGTTCGATACGGACATGTTGACAGAAACAAATCATAAGTGGTTTCAGATGAATCCTCCTTTAAGAGGAAGAGAAGACAGAGAAGCGATGGTGAAAGGGATTTTAGACGGGCACATCGATTTTCTAGCAACGGATCATGCGCCTCACAGCATCGAAGAGAAATTAAAAGGAACCAGTGGGATTTCACAATTGGATACTTACGGTCTTTTCGTAACTTACATGATTCTAAAATTAGGAATTCCGCTACAAACGATTGCGAAAATTTGCGCAAAAAACCCGGGAGATTTCGTAAAACCTTATTTACCGGAGAAATACGGCAAAGGATTCGGTGAAATTAACAAAGGTTATGCGGCAAATTTTTCCATTCTCAATTTAAAAAAACCTTTTGTCTTTCAGAAAAGTATGATAAAAAGTAAATCCGGTTGGTCCCCCTTTGAAGGATTCGAATTTCCTGGATCGATCGAAGCGGTTTATTTTTTAGGCGAAGAATTGAATGCGGAAAGAATCTGACATAACATCGAATGAATTAGGAAGTTCGCTTTATCCCATACTCTCCCAATTTCCGAACAGCTTTCAGATCTTCAATTGGGACGGAGATTTCATTTCCGTTACCGAACGTTTCGCACGCTTTTTAGGATATTCTCCTTCCGAACTCAGTGGTAAAAACCTTTTGGACTTCGTGCATCCTGACGATCACGAACAATCCACCAATTCTCTTCACGATTTGAAAGAGAAAAAAACGATCATCAGCTTCGAGAACAGATTGGTCACCAAATCAGGTGAAGATGTGTGGATCATGTGGCTTGCCATTCCTTTGAACGAATCCAGAGTGATTTTGGCAATCGATAGAGACATTACCATCCAGAAAGATATTTCTTTTGAATTCATCCTGCAGCAGCAAAAATACAAATCGATATTCGACAATCTTCCTATGGGCATCGCAATCACAGACTCCAAAGGAAAAATCATAGAAACCAACAGAACCGCCAGGCAATATTTCGACATTCAAGACGGAGAAACATTAAACAGGTCTCTCAACCTGCGAAAATACACTCTCATCCAGCCGAACGGAAGCAAAATCTATCCTAGAAAATCCAGTTTGATGAAAGCACTTCGTTACAAAGAAGTGATTCGCAATATGGAACTGGGAATGATCAAACAAAACAAAATCACTTGGTTCGAAATCTTAGCAACTCCCATTCCACTGGATAACTTTGGTTTGGCGGTCGCATTCGTGGATATCACCCAAAGGAAACAAGCGGAAGATAAAATCGCCTATATGGCGTTTTTCGATCAACTCACCAATCTTCCAAACCGTAACTCTCTCATAGACAAATTGTTCCCTATCTTCGAAGAGGCAAGAAGGCACGGCAACTTGGTAGGAATTCTCGCAATCGACTTGGACAATTTCAAGTTCATCAACGATTCCAGAGGCCACGAGTTCGGAGATAAAATCATCAAACTGGTCGCTTATCGCATCCGAGAAAGCATTCGAGTTTACGATTTGATTTCCAGACAAGGAGGGGACGAATTCAATGTGGTTCTCCCCGACTTAACCAACGAAAGAGATGCCGCAATCGTAAGCGAAAGCATTTTGGATGCGATGACTCATCCTTTCATTTTGGATAACGAAAAAATCTTCGTAAACATCTCCATCGGAATCGCAATTTATCCTACGGACGGAAAAGACTCGAACACTCTTTTGAAAAATGCGGACAGTGCTCTCAACCTTGCCAAACAACAAGGAAAAAGCTGTTATACTTTTTTTACGGAAGAGTTACAAACATTAGTCGCAGAACGTCTCGAAATCGAAAACAGAATGAGGGTGGCCCTCATTGAAAACCAATTCACTCTGCATTTCCAACCTAAGATCGATTTGGTGAGCCTCAAACCGGTAGGAGTGGAAGCACTCATTCGTTGGAAACATCCCGACAGAGGACTCATCTCTCCCGATATATTCATTCCCATCTCGGAAGAAACAGGGATGATCCTTGCCATAGGAGAATGGGTCATCAAAACTGCGATCCAAACGCTACGTCATTGGAGAGAAGCGGGAATTCACAACATTTCCATGGCAGTCAATATCTCTACCAAACAGTTCAAACACGAAAGACTCATCTCTACGATCGCCGAAAACCTAAGACTCTTCCGAGTCGATCCTAAAGATCTGGAAATAGAGATCACTGAAAGTTCTCTTATGGAGAACACGGACGCAGCTGTTCGCACTATGCAGGAAATCAGAAAACTGGGTTCCACAATCGCCATCGACGATTTCGGTACAGGTTACAGTTCTCTGGGTTATCTCCGTAGACTCCCCATTTCCTCTTTAAAAATCGACCGTTCTTTCGTTTCCGAAATCGCTACTGATAAAGATTCCGACACGATCATCCATGCGGTTGCGAACCTAGCACATAACCTTGGTTTGAGTGTTGTGGCGGAAGGAGCAGAAACCAAAGAACAAGTGGAGCAGCTTTCCAAAAGCGGGATCGATATGATCCAGGGATATTATTTCTCCAAACCCCTTTCTTCCGAGGATTGTCTTAAATTTCTCAAGGAGGGGCTGGGAATTTCCGATTGACCCCTTTTTTAACCCGACATTTCCTACAATTAAGGAAACCGCTTGAAACTTTCACTAAACTGGCTAAACGACTTTCTTCCGTTACACTCTGTTCCTTTGGAATCGGTGATCGAAAAAATCAACACTTCGATCTGCGAGATCGATGACATAGAAGAATTCCAGCATCACCTAAACTCCGTTATTACTGCAAAAATCACTTTTATCGAGAAACACCCTAATGCGGAAAAGCTCCAAGTCACGAAATGTACGGATGGCAAAAACACGCACCAAATCGTGACAGGTGCCACGAATGTGAATGTGGGAGACATCGTTCCTCTCGCACTTCCGGGAACAAAACTGGATGGAAAAGAAATCCAAGCCTCCGAACTCAGAGGAGTGCCTTCTGCAGGAATGTACTGTTCCGAAAAAGAATTGGGATTGGCTCTTTCTTCTTCGGGAGTGATGATTCTTCCCGCTTCGACCGAACTTGGAATTTCCATCCGCAAGCATCTGCATTGGGAAGATACCATTCTCACCATCGACAATAAATCCATCACTCATAGACCCGATCTATGGAGCCATTTCGGTTTTGCCCGAGAACTTTCCTCTCAATTGAATCTTCCTCTAAGTTTCGAACCTCTCAAAACGGAAGAAAACTTCAAAGAAGGAAACAACGGAATCTCGGTTGTTTCGAATGACAATGCACATGCCTACTACGTTACTTCCATTCCAGGAGTGAAGATTGCCCCTTCTCTTCCTAAGTTCAAATCCAGATTGGAAAAATGCGGGATTCGTTCCATCAACAACGTTGTGGATGTATCCAACTATCTTCTATTGGAAGTGGGACAACCGACTCATTTCTTCGATCAATCGAAGTTAGTTTCCAAAGAATTCAAAGTCGACTTTGCGAAACAAAAAGAAAGTTTTCCTCTGTTAGATGATTCTTCTCCGGAACTGACGGATGAAACCCTTTTGATTCGTAACGGAAAAGATCCGGTTGCGATCGCAGGAGTGATGGGAGGAAAAGAAAGCGCAGTGAACGATTCCACAACCGACCTAGTGATGGAATCTGCGGTTTTCAAAAGAGAAAATGTACGTAAATCGATCCGTAAAACGGGAATCCGTTCCGAATCCGCGGTTCGATACGAAAAAGGGCTCGATTCCCACACCTGTCTCCCTGTCATTAAACGAGCATTACATCTACTCAGAGAGAATGGAGTGGAAGGAGCTTCTGCCTTTCAACCGCAAGGTTTCAATCATACCTCTTCCAAAAAAGAAATCATTCAAACAAGCCTTTCCTTTTTAGTCAAAAAATTGGGAAAACAAATCAGCTTCTCCGAAGTGAAATCCATTTTAGAAAAATTAGGTTTTACTGTCGCAAGTAAAGACGAAGAAAACTTAGAAGTGGAAGTTCCTAAGTTCCGCCACAACTACGATGTCACCATTCCGGAAGACTTGGTGGAAGAAATCGGAAGAACCATCGGTTATGCATCCATCTCCACTCTTCCTCTTTCCTTGGCGGTGGAAACTCCGATCAGAAATCCTCTCAGAGAATTGGAAAGAAGAGTGAAAGCTTTTTTCTCTGCGAACCTTTCCTTTCATGAAGTGTACAATTATTCTTTCTCTTCTCTTTCCGATTCCGGAATCGAAGGCGCGAAAGAAAATACGATTTTGGCGATTGCGAACGAAATGCCCGAAGAACATTCCGTTATGCGGGCAAGTTTGTTTCCCGGCCTTATCAAACAGGCTGCCTCCAACCAAGATAGATTCGACACCGTGAATCTTTTCGAATTGGGAAGAACGTATCACAAGGAAGGGAAAAAGGAAGAACTTGCTTCCGAAAAAAGATGGATGGGTTTCATCAGTCTTTCCGGTGCAAAACCTAACGACTTATATGCGATCGATTCGGAACTTTCCGAATTACGCCAAAAGATCTCCGAACTTTTCTCCGTTTTAAATCTCAAAGGAGGAGAGTGGAAAAAGGAAGGTCATGTTTATCTACATCCGAACGCTTCTCTTTCCTACGTTTTAGAAAGCGAAACGATCGTGGAATTCGGAATCCTGCATCAGAGATTCGCCGATCAATTCGATCTCAAAAAACGAGCGTTTGTCGGGAAAATCGATATGCTTAAACTTTCGGAAGTTTGGGAAAAATGGGGAAGAAAAGCCCATTTCAAAATTCCTTCTTCTTTCCCGCAAGGCCAGTTGGATCTTTCCATTTTACTCCGAGAAGAAGAACCGACCGAAAAATATCTTTCTTTAGTGCAAGGTCTGAAGATTCCTGAGATGGATTCTTCCTGGGTTCACACTATTTTCCGAGGAGAAAGTTTGGGAGAAGGCAAAAAGTCTGTCACTTACAGATTCAAACTTATGTCTTATGACAAAACTTTCACTCAAGAGAGATTCAAAGAACTTTCCGACGAGCTAGTCAAACTGGCGAAAGATTCGGGATTCCAACTCAGATAAAATGTTTTTGACAAAGCCTCTTTGATGATTTCAATCAATGAGGCTTATGCGCTGCCTCGCTTTTCTTGTATTTTTCTGTTTGGTTCCGGTTTCCTGTTCCAAACTACAGATTCAAAAATACATGAAAGAGGACAGCTTTACTCCGACTAAAATCAGTTATACGAAAGGGGATTTTTCCCCTGCGGAACTCAAATCCCTTCTTTTCGGTACAACTTCCCAACTCCCTTTCACTGTCGTTTCCAAAAACAATATCAGTTTGGGGTTTCAATCGAAACCGGTTTGGCTTCGTTTGGAAGCAGTGAACCAAACGAACTCGCATAAAATTCTTTTGGATCTGGGAAACGCCCATCTGGATCATGTTACCGTTTACGAAACGAACAAAGAACTCCCTGTAAAAACGGGAGGAGATTTTATTCCTCATTCACAGTGGGATGCTTTTTCCAAAACGATCGCATTCGAGCTGGATTGGCCGATCGGAGAAACCAAAACCTTTTATATAAAAACGGAAACTTCATCAAATATAAGTTATTCGGTTCGATTCTTTTCCAAAGAAACGTTCTATCTGAAGGAGAATATAGAAAACACCACTTTGGGTTTTTTCTACGGAACCATCTTTATCATGGTGCTGTACAATCTTTTCATTTATTTCATTCTGAAAGACAAAGCCTACATCCTGTATTCTCTAGCCATCTTTTGTAATCTAATCCTGCAGATGTATTTGAACGGAATCTTAAATCAATTCATCACCATCGATCACCCTGAGATTCACAACCGTGTGGGGAGTGTCATCGTTTGTTTTGCAGTCGTTTTCGGATGGAGGTTTGCACAACAAACTCTAAATACGAAAGTGATCAATCCCTATTGGCATTTGATCATTCGAGGTTTTATTGTAGTTACGTTGTTTTATCTTTTCGTTTTACTTCAATTTTTACCTCTTCCTATTTTAATTCGTGTCGGAAATTTTTTAGCACAATTATTCGTTTTTTCCGTATTTACAGTCGCACTCTTCAATTACAATGCAGGAAACAGACAGGCTCGTCTTTTTTTATTAGGTTGGAGCACTTTATTATTCGGAATTTTACTCTACACTTTGATGCAAAACGGACTTTTGCCTGCGAATTTGATTACGATCTATTCCAATCAAATCGGCTCCACCTTGGAAGCGGGGATTCTTTCTTTGGCTTTAGCGAGTAAAATCAATCAATTGAAAGATGAAAAATCGAAGGCCCAGTCGGAAGCTCTTTCGACTTTAGAAGACAAAGTCAGAGAAAGAACCAAAAACCTGGACGCATCCTTAAACAGCATTCGAAAAGATCTGAGTGTTGCGAAAAGGATCCAACAAACTTTTTTTTCCCAAATCAAAGCCGAAGATCCAAGAATCAAATTCGATTCCTTTTATCAGTCCATGAACGAAGTAGGAGGAGACTTCTACGATTTAGCGCAAGTGAATCCCGACTACTATCGAATCTTCATTGCGGATGCAACCGGCCATGGAATCCAAGCGGCACTCATCACTATGGCGATCAAAGCGGAATACGAATCTTTAAAGATTATGTACGATCATCCTAATGATTTGATCTTTCATCTAAATCAAATTTTCATTAACAAATATAACAAAGTACAGACGATTTTTACCTGTGCCGTCTGCGATATAGATTTGAAGAAAAGAAAACTACACTTCGCCTCGGCAGGTCATCCGGATCAAATTCACATTCGTGCGGGAGAAAAAAAGATTCTGCCTCGTACGGGAAGAATCATAGGAATGGCAGATCACACGGAATACCGTTCCATCGAACATTTTTTGGAAGAAGGAGATCGAATTTATCTCTTCACGGACGGAATCTTCGAGCAGTTCAACGAATCGAGAGAGATTTTCGGAGAAAAAAAAGTTTACGAAATTTTGCAGGATATCGAAAAACATCCATTTGACGACAGCATCAGCCACTTAGTGAAGGAACTGAACAAATTTACGAATTTCAAAACCGATCAGGATGATATCACTCTGATCGGATGCGAAATCGAATCGTTCGGAAATTGATTTATTTTTACCTGGATCCGAAGGAAGTGAGGATCAAGGAATCGGTTTCGTTCCAAATAAATTCGGATTCTTCCGGAGCGGAAACCTCTTCCGCAGAGATGGTGCCTCTGTAGTTCGGAGTTTCGGAATTGAAACTCCAAAATTCGGAGACGCTGAAAATGAAAAAGACGACGGCAGCTGCAACATAATACCAAACCGCATGGTTCGAAGCCTTAGGCTGGGAACTGGCGGCCTTCAGTACATGGATGGCCGTACGTTTGGAAAAATCAGGATCTTGTATCAAACGATCAATCACTTGATCTAATTGTGACTTTGATTCTTCTTTCATAAATCCTGCTCCTGTTCTTTTTGATTCTTATTCATTATTTTTGCAAGCATTTCACGACCTCTTGCCAGCCGTGACTTTACCGTTCCCAAAGACACTCCTAGTTTCTCCGCAATCATTTCCAATTTATATCCCGCCAGTCGATAGGCTGTTGTTTGTCGATAAGGTTCGGGCAATTCGTCTACACTGACTCTCACCCATTTTTCTGTTTTTTCTTTTCCCGAAAGAGTTTCCTCTTCTTCGAGAAAGTTTGCCGCTTCTATGTCCGAAAAATCATCCGAGAAATGGAAAGGAAGACTCCCTTCTTTTTTACGAGCTCTCCATACGTTTCGACATTGGTTGCGCGCCACCACATACAACCATCTGTGTAAAGAATCCCCTTCCAAACAAGGTTTGTCTTTAAACGCCAGATAGTATTTTAAATAAGTTTCCTGAACAACATCTTCCACGAAAGAGGATAAATCCGCAGGAAGATTTTTTTGAATGGACCGCAAAACAGTGATTTTGCTGTTTTCGATCGCCCGAACCAAATCGTTTTCTGTCATAATTTAGGGGGAGGACATTCAAAACGATCGGATGGGAACCCCTTTTTAGGTTTTATTTGATCCATTCTTTTTTTATGAAGTGCTTTTAAATTCGTTCTTTGTTCTTTCGTCAACTGGGATTCAAACTCAAGTCTGCCTTGGATTTGGATCATCCTCAATTCCAATTGAATGTTGCTAATCTCCTGGAGTTTGGATCTAACGGAGGACAGCTCCACTTTTTCGGACTCTAAAATATTCCTCAAATCCTCATGAAGAGAAGGCATTCGCTCCATGTTTTCCTTGAGAAGTATTTCTCTTTTGTCCAAAGAAGTTTTGATTTTATCTTTCTGCTCTTTAGTTAACTTCAATTCGGTGGAAAGTTTTTCGAATTCTTTTCCCTCCGGATCGGGAAAAGGAAAGATAATTCCGATAGGCCCCATCATCATCGGTCCTGTAGGAGGGGGTGGAGGATCCGCTTTCAAACCCATGTAGGTGCACATGGTTAGAAGCAACATTCCTGTTTTTATGGGGATTTCTTTCATTTTTTCTCCTTTTATAAATTGAACGTTCTGAAAATAAAAAAGGTTCCCTTTTATTTTAAAAAACGGAGCTATGATTTGTATAAATGAAAGATCCAGGATGCAGATCCCTATGAACTTAGAAATCCCTCAATTTTCCTCCCCTTTTCTTCATCCTCAATCTACCAGTTTTGGAATGACTCGATTCGGAAGTTCCGTTTCCCTTTGGCCGGGAGCTGTGGTACGTGCGGATATGAACGAAATCAAATTGGGAGACTATGTAAACATCCAGGACAATTCCACTTTGCACACGGACTCCCGTTCTCCCATTTCCATTGGAGATTGGAGCCTTGTAGGTCATAACGTAATGATCCACGGTTGTTCGATCGGAAGAGGAGTTTTGGTAGGAATCGGTTCGATCGTTTTGGATAAAGCGGAGATAGGAGACGGCTGTCAAATTGCCGCCGGGTGTCTCATCCGAGGCGGTAAAAAAATTCCTCCTAGGTCTCTTGTGGTGCCAAAAAACGGAGACATTCAAATCTACGAAGGGAAAGCCAAACCGGAGTTAACCGTTGCAGGATGTATCGAATATGCTCATTTAGCAGTTCGATTCCAGAAAGGAATTTTCGGCCCTTTTACGGAAGAGGAAGAAACTCATTTTATAAAACAAGCCAAAGACATCATTTCCAAATTGGGAATATAAGGGAACGATCGATTCATATCTGAATCGAATTGAAATCGAACGGTTTCGAATCGCAGAAAACTAAAACCGATTTAGATAGCGACTAAACTTAGCTCTTGCAAAGACAAAGCTCTTGCGATTCTGGACATTAAACTGAGTTTGGTGATCGGTTTCATCATAAAAGAGGAAACGGAGATTTGGTGGATCTGTTCCAATTTTTTAGTGCAGTCCACTTTATCCAAAGCTGTGAGAATGATGACGGGGGTATCTCCTATATGAGGACCGGCTCCTTCTAAAAAAGTAAATCCGTCCATTTCGGGCATCATCACATCGGAGATGATCAAGTCGAAAGTTTCCCTACGAACGATTTCGGAAGCGACAATTCCGTTGTTCACATACTTGATGGAAAGATCGAACCGACGCAAACTATGTCGAATGATATCTGCCGAAAATTCATCGTCGTCAACCAGAAGGATTTTATACATGTCGATCACCCCTATCTAAATTTCTTTTTAAGAATAAACTGAAATGCTCTTAAAAAATTTTTCAAATTTTGCAGAAACCTACCATACTGCCAAAAAAGGATTTCGCGGATCGGAATCTCTTCCAGCTGCACCATCGCACCTGCATCAGTAGACGAAATTTCAGACGAATTAAACCAGGCAACCTTCCCTTTTCTTTTCGAAAATTCCTTTCCATAAATCCAAAAACTTACGGCCAGATTTCCTTTCAGAAGTTCGGGAGCATTCAAAGGTGTGTAAAAGAACTTTCCCGAGAGATGAAATACCACTGAATTCTCATAGAAAATATCATTTCCCAGACGAACAGCGTTCACTGACGGTACTTTCAAAATTCGATCTTGGAAAAACTTAGGATTGATGGAACGGGCAAAAAACAAACTCACCATAACAAAAAATGGATAATAGATAAAAATACATTCGTATTCCAAAAGCCGAATGGAAGGGAAAAGTTTATAAATCATCAAAGGATAAAACAGGAATAAGGTGAAAAAGAAAAGAATCAAAAGTAAAAGTAGAAAGATGGAAATAAATTTTCGTCTCGAAATGTTAAGGAAAAGATTTATATTCTTCCTTTTTACAAGTCCCTGACTCACTCTCAGCCAGGCATTTTGTTTTTGATAGACCGATTTCAATTGATAATCGTCGAACTTTAGATTTACGGAATCCAAAACTTCTTTGGAAGGAATGACTTTCGATTTCGTTACGAACCATTCCAAACGAACAAATGCGATGATAAGTAAAATCGGAATATAGGCCATCCTTTCATGAAGAGCCAATGCTGAGTAATTATAAAAACCGTGCAGTAGATAGGTGAAAGCGAGTCCTTTGATCAAGTACACAAAAGGATAATTATCCTTATTCGAATTCAAATACATCACAGTATAAGCGCCCAAAATTCCGGAAGTCAGCAAATGAAAAGGCAATGAAGTGACCGTTCTAAAAACCAAAGACCAAAACTCAAGTTCGGAGATATAAATAAAATTCTCCAATATACCGAAAGTCAATCCCAAGAAAATAGCATAACAAATGCCATCCGATAGATTGTATTCGATTCGATTGTTTCGAAATAAAAATAGTATGAATGCGAGTTTGCAGCTTTCTTCCAGAAAGGAAGATAGAAAAAAAGATCGGTAGAGGATGGAATCACCGGAGATATAAGAATCCAAAAGATTCCCTAAGATCAAAGAACAAGCAGCTGCGGCAAATCCGAAGATGACTGAAATCAAAGCGAGAGGTTTCTCCGGACGAAGAGAAAGAAGCCGCAGGTAATAGCGGCAATAAAGAAAGCCCAAACAGAAGTTCAGGCTTATGATAGTGAATAGGATAGACATTTTTTAAATGAAAATCTAAGAAATCTTTATTCGTTTTCCAGCTTAGGCTACCGTTGCAGACAGCCTCTTTTTCAAAGCGAAACCGACTCCCAAAGAAACCGCTAACACCAACAACACTCCCAGAATGAAGTATTTGTTTTTGATGACATTGATGAAACCGGCCAATGTTCCCGTAGCTGGAAGATTGTTATATACCGCAGATGTTTTGGTAACTTTTGTATACCAATCTCTAAAGGAAATTCCACCGGAATCCACCCATGCAGCATATTCCAAGTAACCGGTCTTAACCGAGAGACGAATGTCCAAAGTTTCCACTTGCCAATGCCAAATTCCAGGAACTACAATCGAGAAAGGATAGGATCCACTTGTCAAGATTTGCAGAATACTGGAGTTTTTTCCCGGCAAATGTGTTTCCGTTTCTGTAAAGTTCAAATTCAAAGGTGCGGTGTTTACAAGCACGATATAAGGGTCGTAAGGTGCATGTCCGATTTCCGCTCTGGCAACAGGAGTGTTGAAAGTAAGTTCCAATGCTGCTTTTTTACCGGGTTTGAAAGTGATGCTGTTCGTATTGTTCGCAGATTGGCTTGTCTGCGAACTATTTTCATTATATACGGAAATTCCGTTTTTCAGATCGTTCGCACTGAAAGTCGCATTGGTTTGAGTGACCACATTTGTGAATCCTGTCACTTTTCTTACCAAACCTGCTCCTGTCGCTGCGGCACCAAATCTCAATCGGAAAGTATGCACCAACAAAGTTCCTTTCGCAACATGTTGGTAATAGGTTCTCAGTTTTACGATTTTACCTTTTGCGTTCACATCCTCTTCGGATCTTCCCCAAGTCACATAGTCGTTTAAGTCTCCATCTCCTTCCAAAGGATACAGATCTTCATAAGCCATAGTGATTAGATCGCTCTCGGAACAAGTGATCGGAAAACAAATCTTAGATGCTCTAGTGGCATCATTCGGATAGGCATCATAGTCGTCAGGAATTTGATCTCCGTCCGCATCCGCCAACATCGCTTGCGGTTGGAAAGTTCCTGTTACCGCCAAAGTTCTATTTACTTGTGTCAACTCTTGTCCGTTCATCGGCAATAAGCTGATCGGGTGAGAAAGGATCTTACTTCCTAAGTGAACCACTGCCTGCACATTCGCTAATGTGGTAGCTACCGTAAATGTTCCTTGGATCTTTCCGTTGTTGTCCGTTACGAGCTGTGCCAAAACATTTGTGGTACCTGTTGTCGGATTCGTATCTACGATTCGCACCACTGCACCTGGTAAAAATCCGTTATCGTCTTTCACTACGATCGTTACAGGAGTTGTTTTGATGGTTTGAAGTGCAAAAGTCACTTGTCCATGTTGGTCTTGGTTGGTTGCAGTTACCGTAAAAGTAGGTTCTGCTGGAGGATTATTTCCTGTGCCACTGCCGGATCCTGAGCCAGAGCTACCACTTCCACTACCGGAATCACCGGACCCACTTCCTGAAGAACCGCTCCCTGATCCGGAACCACCGTCTGCGACTCCACCAGATCCTGAAGATCCACTGCCGGTTCCTCAGTCAGAGCTACCACTTCCACTACCGGAATCGCCAGATCCACTTCCTGAAGAACCGCTCCCTGATCCGGAACCAGATCCATTACCACCGTCTGCGACTCCACCAGATCCTGAGCCGGAGCTACCACTTCCACTTCCCGAAGAACCACTCCCTGATCCGGAACCAGATCCACTACCACCATCTGCGACTCCACCAGATCCTGAAGATCCACTACCAGATCCTGAAGATCCACTACCGGATCCTCCGTCAGAGCTACCACTTCCACTACCTGAGTCACCGGATCCACTTCCCGAAGAACCGCTTCCTGATCCGGAATCATTATTAGTAACTTGTGTTGCTACCGTCTGACCAGGGCTAGGTTCCGGGATCACCACGGTAGCCGGTCCGTCGTTTGCCGCTGCCGCCGTTGCAGCCAAGGCTGCTTCTAATCCACTGCTTTGCATCAAAGCTAAAAATGGGAGTATTCCTATCTTCTTTTTCCCGCTTCCACAATGATAGAAAAGGCCAAGAAAGAAAAGAAGTGTAAGTAACTTTCTGATAATCATATCACTACCTCAAATTGATGATATAAAGTTTGTTTTTAATTTAAGCTTTTCTAGAAAGTGAAACGACCCACATGTTACCCGTTTGCTGATTCACTGGAAAAGGAAGACGCAAAAAAAAAATAAAAATAAAACAAAACTTGTAAAGTCTAATTTTTTTATTGGAACTTTATATAAATTCCTACCGCAGAACACCTCTCACACTCATGTTTACCGTTAGCTTGTACCACTTTTCACGAGTTTGTTGGTAAATGCCTATACCAATTAAGACATATTTTCGGAATTTTCCTAATGAAATCGAACCAATACAATAACAATGTTCTTAATTAGAAAATACGAATTTTTTAATGATAAGAAAGAAAAAAGGAAGAAATGAGACATAACAAGAAAGAGGGAAGGAATCCGAACCGATCAGTCTGCCTGTGTTAGGCGGGAATTATTTACGGCTGTCCTTAATTTTACGAGCCAATTCTCTTGCCGTTTCAATTCTCAATCTACCTTCTTCGAAACGGCGAATTTCCGTAGGAGTTTCCAAAATCAATTCAGGGACAGCGGTCGGTTTTTTATTCTGATCCAAAGCAACGAAAGAAAGATAAGCGGTAGTCGCACGCACACTTTCCCCCGTAAAAGGATTCTCCTTATTCACCTGCACTCCAATTTCCATAGAAGTTTTTCCCACATAGTTCACCATCGCTTTCAAATGAACATGATCTCCGATCTGGATGGGAGAAATAAAATTGATCCGGTCGATGCTGGCGGTCACCGCCTCACAGGCAGAATGTCTTTGCGCCGCCATAACAGCAATTAAGTCGATCCAAGACATAATCGCCCCTCCGAAAGCGGTTCCATAATGATTGGCATGATCCGGCATCACAACATGGCGGGTTTCTACCGCAGAATCTTTCGGAGATTTAGGGCGCAAAGGTTCGGACATACTTCCATTTGAGAAAAAGAAACAAGTGTCGGGAACTATTTTTTAATGGGTGGTGGGGCGAACCCCGAAGGATCGGGGCCAGGCTGCTCCGGGGTCCGCTTCGCTCCCGTCGTCTCTCCCTTCTTCTGGATGCGAGACCAAGCCCTTCGCATCCTTTTCGCAGAATATTGCTACCAAATTTACATACCATCTCGCCCCGGATCGAGCGAGCGCCCTCGTCGAGGGAGAGCCGGAAAAGGCGCCCAAACGAAATACACTTCACGCTCGTTATGTAGGAGGTACTACATTCTTTAAGGGAAATAGGATAAAAGGAATCTATTGTGGGAGTTACCACATTTCTAAGATCAATTCAAATCCGGTGACCAAGGCGGGCGTAGGAGGTACTACATTTCTGGAACCAACCCAAATCTGGGGGTTCGTCCGCTAAGTAGGAGGTACTACAAATTTCGGCCAAAGTTTTTTAGCCTTGCGGAAGTACCACACAAAAACGAAAAAGATATTTCGTTTTCGACCTTGACTTCTAAGAGGGTACCAAAAGTCTTTCCCAGAGACCCTATTTCCTCGCATTTATATATATAAATTAGGTAATTTTCATGAAACGTACATTCCAACCGAGCAAAATCAAACGCGTAAGAACTCACGGATTCCGAACTAGAATGGCAACGCCAGGCGGAAGAAATGTGTTGAGCAACCGCAGAAAAAAAGGTCGTCATAAATTGACCGTTTCCGACGAGAAAATCGGGAGAAAGTTCTAGGATTAGGAGCTTCCTTCGGAGACTCTTTGCGATAAATCGAGGATCCAAGAACTCTTTCGTAACGCTCGTAAGGTAGGAACCTTCCCCTTAAGACTCCTTTCTCGTAAAAATGAGACAGGGAAGTCCTACTTTCTATTCTGTCCTGACAAGTCCCATAAACGCGCTGTCGACCGAAACCGAACGAAACGGCTCTTGAAAGAACTGGTTCGTACGCATTTGTCCCAATTCCCTGCGGGAATGGACTTTGCGATCCTAGCTCATATCGATTTTTCCAAAAAATCCCCCGAAGAAAGAGAGACGATCTTTCAATCGTTCTTTCAGAAACCCCAATGAACAGGCTCTTTCTTTTACTTATCTTTCTCTATAAGAAGCTTCTTTCTCCGTTACTTCCGCCTGCTTGCCGTTTTACGCCAAGCTGCTCCGAATACGCTAAAGAAGCCTTCGAAACCTATTCTTTTTTCAAAGCTCTAAGACTCAGTATTTCCAGAATCTCCAGATGCCATCCATTACATGCGGGCGGATACGATCCGCTTCCAAGACCAACAAACAAGAGTTAAAAAATGCAAAACGACAACTTTAACAGACAATTTAGGCTTCTTATCGCCATCTTCATCAGCTTCGCACTTTGGATGGGGATCAATTATCTTTTCTTTCCCCAAAAACCGAAGCCGAAAAAGAACGATCCTACTACAAACACGATTCAAGAGAACAAAAACGGTACAGAAACTAAAAAAGATCCTGCGTCTGTTAAAGAAACCAAAGTAGAAACCGCTTCCGAAAAACCACTAGCAGTTGTTAAAGCGGAAGACATCAAAACTTATTCCATCAAAACCGATTCTTTCTTAGTAAAATTTTCAAGCCTCGGCGGAAGAATCACGGAATACTACATCAGAAATCACAAAGAACCGGACGGTTCCGATTTCGTAATCGCCAGAGACCCTAAATTCGAAATCAATTTCGACGGACAAGTAGAACGTGCGGTAGAACTCAGCCGCTACCAAGGTTTCGACTTCAACCTAATCGAAGACAAAGAAACAATCCCTTTCTCTCCTTATAATAAGATCAACTTCGCTTCCTCTTACGATGACGCAACAAAAACGATCGTCTTCGAAGCTCCTTCGTTAGATGGTAAATATTCGATCCAAAAAAGATTTCAGTTTTTTCCTTCAGAGAACTATTTCAAATTCAATTTGGTTTTGAAAAACCTCACTAAGGATACGATCACTCTTTCTTCCTCCAATTCGGATATTTATTTCCGATCTTTCGGTTCTCTCGGGCCTCTCCTCAAAAACAGAGAAGATTTCAACGACAGAGACGTAGCTCACTACTTTCGTTATTTCTTCCTAGATGGAAACTTCAAAGACTATGTGGACGGAGCTCCTGCTTCCGGTTTCTTCGACGGAATCGGTTCTTGGTTCGGTGGCCTCTTCGGAACCAAAGAAAAGAAAGATGAAAGATTCGAAGTGAAAAAAGGTTCCGAAGACAAAGTAGACTTTGTAGGTTCCGGAAGCCGTTATTTCATCGGAGTTCTGGATCCGATCGGGGACAAACCGTCCGGTGTTCTTTTGGACAACCGCAAAGACAATGAAACAGGCGTTTTGCTAACTTATGACAACTGGAAACTAGGACCAGGAGAAGAAATCAAACTAGACTTCGCCGCTTACGTGGGAGTGAGAGAACTGGACGGAACCGCTTTCCGTAACAACAATCTTGATCCTAAAGTCACTCCTTCTTCTCCTTTCGCAGGTCTCAGTGAGTCTTTGGATAAATCCTTCAACCAAGGGATCACAACTCCTCTTAGAAACGGAATCATCTGGATCTTAAAGAAAATTTATCTGGTAGTTCCTAATTACGGTTGGGCGATCGTAATCTTCGCAATTCTTTTCAAACTGGCTTTTTATCCGCTGAACAAAAAACAGGCGGAGTCCATGAAAAAGATGCAGGAGCTTTCTCCTCAAATCAAGGCAATCAACGAAAAGTATGCCGACGATCCGAAACTCAAACAGGAAAAAACCCTGGAGTTGTACAGAAAGAACGGAACCAATCCTATGTCGGGTTGTTTACCGATGTTGGTTCAAATTCCCATCTTCATCGCTCTATATACCGCATTCTCCGACACGGTCGATCTTTGGCATTCTCCATTCCTTTGGATCCAGGATCTAAGCGAGCCGGACACTATTTTTAGAACTCCTAAAATCGCTCTTTTAGGTGCTTCTTTCGCAATCAATGTTCTGCCTCTCATCATGGTGGCGACCCAAATCGTTCAATCCAAAATGACCACCGTCAATGCAACCGATCCGAATCAAAAGATGATGTTGTATTTTATGCCTGTGATCATGCTGTATTTCTTCTGGTCCATGCCGGCAGGGGTCACTATGTATTGGACCATGCAGAACATTTTGTCCATCGTTCAACAGCTTTATACGAATAAATTCGGCTCCAGCAAAAAGGATGCTCTTGCAGCAAACAATGCGAATACGGCCGGAACCAAAGAGGTTCCCGTTTCCAAGAACGGTTTCAGAACCAAACCTAAAAATAAAAAATGAAATCATTGTCTAACAAGGAAGACCATAATGAATAATTACATCTTTGAAGCAGAAGGAAAAAGCAAATCGGAAGCGGAAGAATACACTTTAGAAACCCTCAGGTTGGAACCGGGGGATCTGAAATTCGAAGTAGTCGATTCCGGTAAATCCGGCTTTTTAGGAATCACCCAAAAGAAACCTGCCGTTGTACGCGCGTTTGTTGCCAACAACGACATCCCATCCGAAAAAATCATTCACGGTGTCATCATCACCATCCTGAAAAAAATGGGAATCCCTGCAGAAGTAGTGGGAATGGGAGACGTAGACGGTAAAGTTTACGTGGAACTTACCAGCAAAGAATCGGGACTCATCATCGGAAAAAGAGGAGCTACACTCGACTCTCTTCAGTTCCTAGTGAACTTGATGGTAGAGCCTCGCATCCGCCACAATCGTAAAATCGTTTTAGACATCGAATCCTACCGTGACAAAAGAGAACTTTCTCTCATTCGTTTGGCGAAATCCATCGCTGCTTCCGTCATCAAAACGGGACGTTCCAAACTTTTGGATCCGATGAATCCTTTCGAAAGAAGAATCGTACACATGGCCATCCAAGAAGACGAAAGAGTATTCACTCGTTCCGAAGGAAACGGCACTTTCAAAAGAGTTCGTGTGATTTCCGCAAAAGACAAACATAAGTACAAAGATCTGGAAGATCCGTCTAAAAAAGGTCTTCCTGTGGAAGACTTTGCGGATTCAGAAGAGCTTGATTGATACAATAGCAGCACTCTCTACCGCAACTGCCCCCGGAGCGATCGGCATCCTCCGGGTTTCGGGCAAAAACACTCTCTCCATCGCCACTTCCCTTTTATTTAAAAACAAAACTCCTCTTACCGAATCCTACATCCAAGAGAATAAACGACAGGCGATTCTTTGCGATTTCGTCTTTGAAAATAAACCGATCGATCAGATCGTTTTTCTTTACTTTCCGGCACCTAACTCTTATACAGGTGAAGATTTGGGAGAGTTCCATCTGCACGGAAATCCCATACTTCTGAAGTCGGCACTCTCCGCCATCTTCCAAAAGGGAGCAAGACCTGCGACCCAAGGCGAGTTTACGAAACGTGCCTTTCTCAACGGAAAACTTTCTCTCACAGCCGCAGAAGCCATCGGGAGACTCATTGAATCCAGATCCCGTTACGAACTGGAGTTAGCTCAAAAGAACGTATTCGGAGAAATTTCTCAACTCTCTTCCAAAATCAGAAGCGATCTCATCTCTCTCAAAGCCGAATGCGAAGCGGAGATCGATTTTTCAACGGAAGATCTTACCTTTGAAAGTTTGGATCAAAGAAAAAACAGAATGATCTCCCTCAGAGATCTTTGTTCCACCTTACTCAAAAATTCAGAAAGAGCGCAAAAGATGATTTTGCAGTCCACAGTCGTTCTCTTTGGAGCACCTAACACCGGAAAATCGAGTCTTATGAACCTTCTGATCGGAAAAGACAGATCCATCATCTCAGACATTCCTGGAACCACTAGGGACTATATTGCAGAAGAAATTTCCCTCGACGGACTTCCCATTCGACTTGTAGACACTGCGGGGATCAGAGAAACAAAAGATACAATCGAAAAAATGGGAATCGAAAGAAGCGAAAGAGAAGCGGATTCGGCAAACTTGCGTTTGCTTCTTTTGGACGCTTCTTTGCCTGTCTCTGTTTCCGAATTCATTTCCTTACATAAGGATCGATTGAACGGTTCCATCTTAGTCGCCAATAAAATAGACATCGCTCATTCAAATTGGAATCCGGAAGAATGGAAAAAATCTTCCGAGTCATTCGGATTCCAATTGGTGGAAATTTCCTGCAGATCCAAAGAAGGGATCAGCGAACTTCTAGTCAGTTTGAAACAAAGATTGAGTTCTGCGGAAAATACGGAAGATGTGGTTTTGCTGGAAGAAAGACAAGCCTTCCACATCACAGCGATTAAAAACCACCTAAGCGAAGCCATTCGTTTGTTGGAATCTTCCGCCCCTGCGGAAATTTATATTCAAGAAATCAATTATGCCCTGCATGAAATAGGCGAAGTGAACGGTCATGTGGACAATGAAGAAATTTTAGGGCGTATTTTCAGCAAGTTCTGCGTAGGAAAATAATCTTTCGAACCACTGAATTTTCTATTGTCGAATCTACGAACGGGTCTCAAATTGAGTCCACAATCATTCAGAGGTAGACAAATGAAAAAAATCCTAGCTGTACTTGCTATTTTCTCCTTCACAACTTTCGGCGTTTTCGCTCAAACCGCACCTGAAGCGGACGAAGAGCCTACAATGCAAAACGAAGAAACCGAAACAGTAAAACCTGAAAAAGCGGACAAAGAGAAAAAGAACAACAAAAAGAACGAGAAAAAAGGTAAAAAAGAAAAGAAAGGCAAAAAAGGAAAAAAATCTAAGAAGAAAAAATCCGAATAAGGTTTTTGCCATAAACCAAACCCCTGTCCCTCAGGGGTTTTTTATTTTCATTCCGTCCTTATAACAAAACCGAAACGACCGGTGCTCATCATGAATCCAACTAAATCACTTTTAATGTTTATCCTAATACCATCTTTTCTTTGTTTGTCGGGAGCCGGCTGCATTCTGAAGGATTGGTCCAAAGAGAAATTGGATCCTGTGACTTTATCCTTAATTTTAAAATTGGAAAACCTTCCCGCACTCGTAGCCAAAGAAAAGTTAGGTTTCAAAATCAGCGTCTATCATTGTACTGATCAGGAATTAAAATCGTATCAAATCCAGCCGAAAAAAAACATTCCTAACTGTTTAAAGAATCCGAAAGTCAGCCAACATGCAATTACTCCCAAGGAAACGAACATTTCCCTTTATATGACGGATGATTGGTCCCATCTTTCCATGGAACTGACAGGGATCGATGCGATCAAAGGAATGTATTCTCCAGGCCACAATCCATATTGGATCCGCAACCTAGGAGACGGTCAGGATTTTTCCATAGAACATACGTTCAAGTTCACCTCACAAGAAAATATGATTCCTGACGGGATTCAAAAGAAACTAGCGGAATCTTTTTCTCCCATTTTAGTCTATCATAAGAACAAAAAGGTGCTTCCTACCAACCTGGAAAAACATTACCCTCAATTCTCTGCGGAAGAATACCCTCTTCCCGAAAGAGACATCCGCAGATTTTCCGTCCGACAAGAATCCGGAAAATATTTGGTTCTTTCCGATGAAAAGGCGAACAAAGGAGACACTCATCTTTACTATCATGTTCGTTATGCAAAGTCTACAGTGTCAGGAACACAAAGAGAAGCCCTTCCCGGGTTCCGAGACAATTGGAACTATTGGTATGAGGAAGCAAACGGAGATATGGTGGTCTCCTATTGGATTTGGTACGACCAAAACGAAGGCCCTACCAGCTTCGGAAACGTGCACCAAGGCGATTTGGAATCATATTCGATTTTGGTTTCTAAAGAAGGAACTCCCAAAAGAATCCTTCTCACAGGACATGATCACGTCCTTTTAGACACATCTTTCCAAAACATAAACTCTCTTATGGGACACCCGATTCTGTACGTCGCCAAAGGTAACAAAGGCGCGGACGGAGGGAATCCCACATCAGCTTACGGAGGTTATACCGTAAAACTGGATGCAGGAAATTTTTTATTCAATTGGATCTCCGATCCGGAAGATATTTTTCCCAACTTTGATCCTGCCCTTTCCGTTCTGATCGTACCGGCGGAAATGGATGCTTCTCTTTTTGAAAAAGTAAAGATCGGATCAGGAAAAGACCAAGAGACTCGTTATGTGGACGCACGTAAGATGATTTTAAAAAGAATCGTGAAATTGGTCGCATGGGAAGAACCAGGCTGGATCAATCAAAAGGCGGACAAAGACCCGGATGGAAATCACGAAACAGCCGCCGACATTGAAAAGTTTTTGAAATTCGACGGACGCCTTGGCAAACATCCTAGAAAAACAATGGCTTGGACGGAGTTGAAACAATACGGAGAATCTCCTGAAAATGCCCCTTTCAAAACGAACATAGAACAACACTATAGCTTCGAAAGCCCCCGCACAGACAGGAGCCACACCGATCGCTTAGGAGATTACGGGCCTAAATGGCTGGGAGATGCAAAAACTCCTCAAAATTGAGGAGTTCAAACCAAATCGGATAGTTTTGCTCCAACTAACTCTGCTTGTGTGAGAGGTTTTTCCGTTTTCAAATAGAGAAGAACCTCTTCCCATTTGATTTTATCTTTTTCCTGATCTAACGATTTTAACCTTTGGTACAATTCTTTTTTCCAGATTTTAAACGAATGATGGAATTTCTCTCGATCGAAAAGGCGAGTGATTGATTCCCCTTCACCACCGTACACGAATAAGTTGGCTCCCGCTTTCAAAAGAAGTTCCAAAGATTCGGTAGCATCCGCTTCCGCCGCCAGAAACAAAGCGGTATTTCCCGATTCGTCCTTCTCCTCCAAAGGAAAAGAATGTTCCAAAAGAAATCGCAAAACATCAATTAGGTTTCTTTCCGAAGAAAGATGGAGGCCGTTTTTTCCTTCTCCGTCCTTTTCGAACTTCACATGAGGGAAGGATTCCCATAAAGAAGTCACGAAATCGGAATTTCCGGAAACAACCGCTTCCAAAAATACGCTGCGGCCCTCTTCGTTTCGAAGAGATATGTTTTCTAAATTCAAAAGATCGAATGTATGTTCCCATACATCTTCGTTCTCAGATTGAATGACGGAATGAAAGACCGTATTGCCGGATTTATCTCTCGTTAATAGGTGTTCCGACCCGCTCCATAAATTCTTTTTAGACAATAATATCTCGATGAAAGAAGTTTTATTCTGAGAAAGTAAATCTTGGAATACGGAGCCTCCCGTTCGATGGGGATACAAGGGATCTGCTCCCGTTTCCAAAGCCAAGGAAAACAAATCCAAATTGTCCATTTTTAAAATCCAAGCGAGAGGAGTGATTCCGTAAGAATCCAATTCGTTCGGATTTTCCCCTTCTTCTATCGCTTGTTTCCAATCTTCCGAAGAGCCGGATTTGATGATGTCTATTAAATTCAAACAGCCTACTTTCTGATTCCGTTCAAAGAAGATCGTATTTGTCTTTTAACGGGAATCGATTTGTATTTTAAGATAGAATCGAATCCTTTCTTTTTTTCGAACATAAAATATTGAATAGGCGCATCCATATTTTTAGGAGGAATCAAACTCATAGCTCTTTCCGACAAAGCAGTGATGGTCAAACTGGGATTCACTCCCAAATTGACAGTAAGCATAGAAGCATCGCAAACATATAGATTCTCGTAACCGAACACTTTATTGCGATCGTCGATCACTCCCGTATCCGCGGAATCACCCACGATGCATCCTCCCATAATGTGTCCCGTAACAGGAGCGTTGAGAAGAGTATCGTTCAAGGAACTGCGAGGAATCCCTCCTGCAATCTTCGCCAATTTCCTGGCGAATTCGTTCGCTATCGGAATATAAGTAGGGGTTCTTTCTCCCGTAGACAAGGAAGATGTCATAGATTTAGTAAACGGCCAAATGAATCGTCTTCGTCTAACTAAACGAACACTATTGTCGATCGTCTGCATTACAAGAAGTATGATCGATTTTTGAGCGAACCCGAAAGGGTTATGGGATTTCAAAAAATAGATAGGCTGAGTGAGTAGAATCCAAAAGAACTTTACCGGTCTTGGAATTTTTCCTCCTCCGTCCGCCATCACACTGGCAAGTAATCCCAAAAGATCGGAACCTTTTGAATAACGAACCGGTTCGATATGAGTGTTTTCGTCCGGATGGACGGAAGAAGTGATTGCGATCCCTTTGGAAAAATCGGCCTTAGGATCGGAAACGGTTACGGGCAGAACGGTTTCACTGTTCGTACGAACCGTATCACCTAACCGGTCCGAGAGACGGATCAGTTTTTCTTCCTGTTCCATCTTTAACAACAGTCCCACGGTTCCCATCACTCCTGCAGAGAGGATTACATTTTTAGCCCTGAATTTATGTTTTGGAAAGCCGAACCATCCTGTTGTGCTTTCCGTAGAGACTTCGTAACCGAAATCACCTGTAGCTTCCGGATCGGGAATTCCTCTTTCATTCAAAGGAGCAAGTCCGACCACTTTCGTTTCAGGTAGAATCTTCGTTCCTAACTTTTCGGCCAGGAATAGATAGTTCTTATCCAAAGTATTTTTTGCGTTATGCCTACATCCCACCATACAGCCGCCGCAGAAATTACAAGGTTCTCGATCGGGGCCCTCTCCTTGGAAATAAGGATCTTTGGATTCGTTTTTTGTTTTTTGTTTTTCATTTCCGAAATAAATACCAACAGGTGTTTTGCGGAATGTTTTTTCTTTTCCGAATGTTTTCGCAGTCTCCAAAAGCAATCTGTCAGGCTCCCAAAGTTGAGGATTCTCGTTTACTCCTAACATATACTTAGCGATATCATAATAAGGAAGGAGAGATTTTTCTCCTCCCATTTTGGAGTAAACGGGACTTGCGAAAAACTTACCGGGTGGAACATATAAAGTACAAGCATATACAAGAGAGCCGCCCCCCACTCCCGCACCGCTGACAAGAAGAAAATCATTGAGAAGATTCATTCTAAGGATTCCGTAAAATCCCAATTTAGGCATCCAAAGAAATTTACGAACCGACCAATTCGTTTTGGGAAACTCTTCCGATTTCCAACGTTTCCCTGACTCTATCACTAAAACGGAATATCCTTTTTGAGCCAACCGCAAAGCGGATACACTTCCTCCGAAACCGGAACCCACGACGATATAATCGAAGTCATACGGTAATGATTGGGGAATGTTTTGATTCATAGTTCTTTTTTCCTACGGCAATAATAAGAAATAGATGTTAAGATTTCGATTTTTTTGAATATCTGTCAATCTGCTCTTCCTATTTCCGCCAAAATGTTATAGCCAAAGAGTATCCTTATGAAGGATAAGATACAATGTCTGAAATCAAAAAAACGATCGCTCTGCTTACGGAACAAGGTTTGATCACGGAAGAAGGTTGGGCACGCTCCCCTCACTGGATCTATAATCGAGAAAACATCAATGCTCCTAAATGGAGGATTAAAGAATGGGATTACTATTCCGTTCTCTCTCCCGATCAGGAATTCGGAATCACATTCACTACATGTGATTTAGGTTATGTGGGACTCTTCGCTATTTGTTTTTTGGATTTTAAAACCAAGTCTTTCGAACAAATCGATACACTCACTTTTTTTCCTATGGGCAAACTGGGGTTTCCTTTGAAAAACAACGAAGGAAACATCAAGTTCTCCGATGCGAAAGTTTCTCTGGAACTGGATATGAAACCTGGAAAACGAATCCTGCGTTTTTCTTCTCCATTACTGAAAGCGGCAAACGGAACCAAAGGGATTCAAGGCGAAATCGAATTATCCGAACCGAAAGATTTGGAATCGATGAACATCGCCACATCCTGGAAAGAAAACAGAAACGCATTTTATTATAATACTAAAATCAATTCCATGCCTGCCTCGGGAGGGTTCGTTTACGGAGGAAAAGAATACAAATTTAATCCCAAACAAGACTTAGGTGCTTTGGACTGGGGACGAGGTGTATGGACTTATAAAAATCGATGGTATTGGAGCTCGGCCTCCGGTTATATCGACGGCAAAGATTTCGGATTCAATTTAGGATACGGTTTTTCAGACAGAACTCCCGCTTCCGAAAATGTTCTTATTTACGACCGCAAAATCCATAAACTGGATGAAGTGCAATTTCACATCAATACCAAGAACTATCTGGAACCTTGGAAATTCACAAGTAATGACAACCGATTGAATTTGGATTTCCAACCGATCGTAGATAGATCCTCCGCACTCAATCTTCTGGTCATGAAATCCATCCAACACCAGGTATTCGGAAAATTTTCCGGAACCGTGGTTTTGGATTCCGGCAAAAAATTGGAAGTAAAAGAGTTTTTGGGATTTGCGGAAGACGTATTAAATTGGTGGTGAAAGCATTTCTTTAAGCTGGACAAATTCAGAAACCGAATGAAATTTTTCGGTTATGAAACAAATCCACACCTTGCTTTTTTCCGTACTGTTCCTAGCCCTAGGCTGTGGAGGGCCTTATGTCAAAATTCCCTCCACGGTAGAGCTTGGGAAAGAATACCCTTTCCCTGATGAAGAGAATACAACCAAACGAACATTAGATTTAACTTTGACCTCTCTCAAAGAAAGTTATCAAGGTGGAGCTCTTGTAAGAAGAGATGCCCATCCGAAACACCACGGATGTATGGCAGCCACCTTTACGGTAAAAAAAGACCTAAATCCCGACTATAAACTAGGATTGTTCGTTCCTGGAAAATCATACACGACACTTGTGCGTTTTTCCAACGGAGCGCAAAAACCGAAAGCGGACAAAGAAGGAGACATTCGAGGAGTGGGTTTGAAACTCTTTGATGTTCCAGGCAAAAAATTATTGGCTGAGGAAAGCACAAGCACCACTCATGATTTCCTTCTCATCAACCACCCTATATTGCCTGTGGGAGCACCTGACGAATATTTGGCGCTCTTTGAAGCCGCTTTTGCAGGAAAACCGGCTTCTTATATTTTCGGATGGAACCCTTTCGGTTGGAAGTTAGGTGCTCTTTCCAAAGTAAGAGATATCCGCGGCAAAAAAATATCCAGCCCTTTGGAAATCAGATATTGGTCCACGACTCCTTATGCTTTCGGAGAAGGCAAAGCTGTAAAATATTCCCTCAAACCTTGTAAAGACAGCCGCACGGAAATTCCTTCCGATCCGAAAGACAATTATTTGAGAGAAACGATGGAGAAACAATTGAAGGAGTCTTCCGGTTGTTTTACATTTATGGTGCAGTTGCAGAAAGATGCTAGATCCATGCCTGTGGAAGATCCCGCAGTAGAATGGAACGAATCGGAATCTCCTTTTTATCCGGTGGCGGAACTCATCATTCCCAAACAAGAGTTTGCAAACGAAACAATGGATACTCTTTGCGAGAATGTATCTTACACTCCTTGGCACGCTCTCCCGGAACACAGACCGATCGGGGGAATCAATCGTGTGAGAAAGTCAGTATATGAAGCGATTTCAAAATACAGACACGACACGAACAAAACCCCCAGAAAAGAAATAGATAAGAAGAATATTCCTTCTAAACTACTTCCTTCCTCTTAATCGGTAGTATGCGGAAAAACTCGCTGGTATGAATATCAGCGAGCCGAACGTTCCGAAACCGAGTCCCCAAGCCAAAGCGAGAGTCATAGGAATGAGAAGCGGGTCGGATCCTCCGATTGCATACGCTGTAGGAACCATCCCTGCCATAGTCGTCAAAGTAGTTACTAAAATGGGTCTGAATCTTTCCGCAGATGCATTGATAAGTGACTGATAAAGCCCGTCTCCCTTTTTTTGAAATTCCTGGATCGTATCAACTAACACGATGGATGCGTTTACGATTACTCCCGCAAGCCCTATGATCCCCACCATTGCAAGGAAACTCAACGCCTTTCCTGAAATCAAAAATCCGAATACGACTCCGATCAGTCCTAAAGGAATGGATAGAATGATAAGAATCGGCTTCGTCAAACTGTTGAAAATAATCGCAAGGATCGCAAAAATTCCGAACATCGCCAAAACGGTAGTTACCAAAAGAGATAACATAGACTTGGCGGTCTCTTCCTGCTCCCCTCTGAATTTAATTTTATAACCGGGGAACTTGGCTCCTAGATTCTTATATCTCTCAAGGATCTTTTCATTCACAATGTTCGAGCTGGTGACCGCTTCATCCACATCCGCCAACACAGTGATCGCCTTTTCGTAATCGTTATGATAAAGAGCTTCGATTCCTTGCACGACCGTCTTTGTAGTTACGGCAGTAATCGGAGTGAGTAGTCCGTTTTTGTTTAGAATTTGAATCTCGTCCAAGTCTTCTACACCATCGCGGTATTTATCTTCGTTTTGGATGACGATTTTAATTTCGTCCTTTCCTCTTCTTAAATTGGAAGCTTCCACTCCTTCCATCGCAGTACGTACGTAATATGCAGTCAGCTCCGTATCGATCCCGGTCATTGCGGAAGCTTGGTCTTTCACACGAATTTGAATCTCTTCTCTTCCTCGTTTGTAATCATCACGAATATTGATGACTCCTTTTTCGGAACGAAGGAAAGTCTGCATCTCTTCCGAAATTGTCTTTAACGTTTGATAGTCTCTTCCTTCGATCGCAACTGTCACAGCAGCACCGATCGGAGGTCCGTTGACGATGAGTTCCACCATCACGGTAAGAGCATTCGGCATCATTTTAAGTTCCGATTCGATCTCTGCAAAAATTACCTGAGCGGTTCTTTTTCTTTCCGTTTCGGGAACGAGAATGATCTGCGCCATTCCTAATTGTTCTCCAATACGAGTCAAAGGATCTGTAGGATCTGTCTGCTGAATCCCTACTTTTAGAATGATGCTTTGCACTTCTTCCTTTGGAATTTTAGCAAGGATAGGTTCGAAGTACTCTAACTGTTTGGCGGTCTCTTGAGAGGAATAATCAGGAGGGAATTCCGCCTTCACCATTACATAATCGATTCCTTCTTTCGGGAATAGATTGAAGTTCATCAGTCCTAATACACCGAAGGATCCTAGAAAGATAAGAAAAATGACTCCCAATGTTATGAACGGCCTTGCAACCACTTTGGTAATAAAACGTTCAAAGCCGCCTTTCATGGATTCGAATCCGTTCTCCAAAACGGATCTCACTTTATTTCTAAAGTTCGATTTATTCTTTTTAGAATCATCGACAGCAAACAACGAATAACGTACAGGAAGAAGAAAGAAAGATTCGAACAAGGAAAGAGTCAATGCCACGATCACCATAAAAGGAATCTGCCAAATGAATTTTCCCATGATCCCTGACATAAACGCCATCGGTAAAAATGCAGCTACGGTAGTAAGATAGGATCCTATGATAGGAACCACAAGTTCACTGGCACCCTGTACGGCTGCCGACTTCGCATCCCAATTCTGGGATCGATATTTGTAAATATTTTCAGAGATGATGATACTGTTGTCCACCAGCATCCCGAGTGAGATGATGATTCCCAACATGGATACTAGATTGAACGAAATATCAAACAAAGGAAAGGCAATTGTAGTTGCAAGTAGTGTCAAAGGAAGAGACAAGCTCGTCAAAAGGGAATCTCTGGTATTGAAAAATACAACCAATACGATGACAACTAACATCAAACCTTGGAGCGCATTGTTGATCACAACATCCAATCTTTTTAAGGCACGTTCCCCTTCGTTGTTCAACTCACTAAACTGAATGTTCGCAGGAATTTGTTTTTTAATATCGCCCAACGATGCCTGAACCGCTTGTACAGTTCGGATGATATCCGCACTGTCCTTTTTAATGATCTGAAGCACATACGCTTCGCTTCCGTTCGAAATCGCCATAACTCTAGGTCTTTCGTAAGTATCTTTCAAAGTAGCGACTTGCGAAAGTAAGATGGAGTTTCCTGTTTCATTGGAACGGATAGGAATGTTTTTGATATCTTCGATTTCGTTGATCTCCCCAGTGACACGAATGTCTTGAGTGATCGGTCTGAGGAAAGACCCTGCAGGGATACTGATGTTTCTTTTAGCGATTGCGTTGATGATATCGGAGAAACCTAACGTATAACGGGATTTTAAATCCGGATCGACACGAATCCTCCATTCTTCTTTTCTTTTTCCGAAAGCATCCACTCTGGAAACACCGGAAACCTTACGAAGTTCGTCCTCGATGATTCTACCTACGACTTGAAGTTCCTTTTCATCGGCAGCACCGTGAACGGCAAGTTCCATCACGGGGAAGTTGGAACTTTTTTGTTCCGTAACAACAGGACGATCTTTGACTTGAATCGGAAGGCTAGTCACACGATCGACTGCCCTACGGATGTCATTCACCACTTTGTCAGGATCATCGTGTTCTAAGTCGATATTGATGCTGATGTCGGATTCCGTATTTCTGGAAATGGAACGAACTAAATCTAATCCTTCCACTTCCCTTAATTTTTCTTCTATGGGAATCGTTACTTTTTTTTCCACATCCACAGGACTGGCTCCGGGATAAATCGTAAGGATTCTTACTTGGCGGAAATTCACCCTGGGGAACGCCTCTCTTTTCATCAGAATGGCACAAAGAATTCCAGCCAAAAATAGAAATACGAAAATGAGGTTTGCAACTAACGGTTTATAAACGAAATAATGTATGATTTTTTTCATAACGGTTGGAGAATTTGATGATCAAAATCCCCTCCCATTTTGACAACCAACAACTGAGCCGATTCATCAATTTCGCTCTTTTTCTAGCTCCCAAAACAAGAACTATGTGCTTATTTATCGAAATTAAAACCCTCTTACAACTCTGTGATTGCATCCTCCTCCCATCACTCTGGGAGAAAGACATAACATAAAACTAGGATGCTTTTTTTTGTACCACATCATCAGATATTCGACCGTATGTGCAATTGCCAGCTCTGCAGCGAATTCGTGGTACGTCTTACCTAGATTGTCGATTACAGTACCTCCTCGTATGGTAAAATTGCTGTCTTTATTCATACAAGCATGGCTGGCGCCTGCCAAAACGTTTTTCCAATCCCCTTCCGGTGCCACAAAACAGTTGTATTGGTCTTCAATGGAGTCATGAGAATAAGGATACATCCCCGATTGTATATTAGGTACCACAAGGAAATGTCGGAACTCTTCAATAGGAGCTAAAATCGGAGCAGGTACCACATTTTCCGCCCAATTGCTGTGTGCGTAAAAATCTTGTAATATATGAGCGGCTCTTCCCATCACAAAAAGATAATCGGGCCCGCCGATTTCCGCTCTTTGCACCAATTTTCTGAAGTTGATGCTACAGCCTCTGAAATCGGAATTGTCACAATGATATTCCGCTTTGTCAGGAAATAAAGTATCTGCCTGCAAGTTACCTTGCATAAAACTCTCAGCACATACGGCGTTAAGCTCGAATTTGGTGGATCTTGCAAATTCTTCCAAGGCTTGGAAAGTAATTTCCCTATGAGTATAAGGCCCTCTGGAACCGAAACTTCTCAAAGGCAAAAGAGAGATTTGATTCAGAAAAACGAAAAGAAGTAAAAAACCGAAAACTCTAAACATAGAACAGAAATTGACCGCTCGGTCAAGATTATGACCATTAGACTGACCGAATGGTCAAGATCGAGCTAAATAAAAATAGATTTCTGCGGTTTTTTCGTAAGAGAAACTGCTACCTAATTTGCATGAAAGGATCTCGATCCTTCCTCTTCGGGAAGCAAAGGAAGGATGAAATAGGCGATGAAATCCAACTTACCCTTAGTGCCGGATTTTTGATAGATCGTGTATGTTTGTGTCTCTACAGTGCGAAGACTTGTCCCTCGTATTCCTGCAATTTGTTGGTTGGAAAAACCTCTCAGCACATAGGTTGCGATTTCTGATTCGGTTTCACTGAAGCCCCAACCCTCATATTGTTTTTGCACTCCCTTCCAAAACTCTTCTCTATCGGATTTGCTCAAAAGATTTTTGTGGTTTAACTTTTCGATCAGAAGTTTGGATTCGAAAATTTCTTTCCGCAAAGATTTCGATTCCCGAAAAACAAGATAAACGATCACTAAAGAAGAAAACCCGATACAAATTTCAACAAATCCGGTCAATTTAGATATAGAGTCTGTTAAGTGGACCTTACCGAAAAATTCGATTAGCTCCAAACTCATCCAGACCATAATCACGAAAGCATAGATTAAGAAAAATTTAGACCTTTTAGGTAATAATGAATGAAAGCTCATACGTAGTTCCCGTAATTACGGGATCCTCTTATAGATTAAATTTAAAAAAAGGATAAACTAAATCTCAGTCGCTTCTATAGGATACTGCCGGATGAAGTTTATGTTTATTAGATTCATTCGATCTACTAAATGAAAGATAAAATAAATCAGGCCTCCTATTTTCTTCATAAATATTTTTTCCACTGCATCATCGTATCTTACTGGATCGGAGGAATGTTTCCTAGATTCGGATTATGGATCAAAGATACCAACTTAGGAACGTTCACCTTTATGGACGGAAGCAAAGTGAAAGTATCACTGGCCCTTATTTTACTATCTATGCTTTTGTTCAACGCAGGATTCGGGGTCAAAACATCCGAATTAAAAAATCTATTTCAAAAACCTAAACTGCTTCTTGCAGGACTACTTGCGAACCTTTCCATCCCTATATTTTTTACGTTCTTATTATCCATCACCATGATTTTTTGGCACAACCAGAATGAAGTCCAAAACATATTGGTAGGATTAGCATTGAGTTTAGGTTTGGTTTTATTTTCCACAATGCTCAGTCCGATCACCACGCCACTCGGCTTACATTCGATCGGATTTATGACTGAAGGAGATTATTCAAACATATTAGCGGAAATTTACTGGCAAATTTATTGAATAGTTCGGAATCGGAAAAGATATCCTTAGGACTTGCTATGAACAATAACGGAACAGGGTTATTGCTCGCATCTTTGAGTTTGGCGATATATCCTTCCGTGATGCTCCCGATCCTTTTTTATAATTTGATTCAGCATATCGCAGCAGGATACGTAGAGAAAAAATGGATCGGCAATTAGCCGGCGCTCCCCTCATCTTCTCTCAAAATAGTTTCGATCACATCGACAAACACTTCGGGGTTCTGAGCGCCGCTGACAGCATACTTTCCTTGAAAAATATAATAAGGAACTCCGCTGACTCCGTTCTGTCTGTAATACGATATCTCTTGAGTGATGTCAGCCGTACCCATTCCCTTTTCCCATACGTCCAAGAAGATGGATTCATCGGAAATAAATTCTTTAACAATGTTCCAAACAACCGTTTTATCGGTGAGGTCTGCACCGGAAACGAAATGAGCCTGAAACAAGGCATCCACCATCTGACCTTGTTTGGAAGGATCTTTCATCAAACTGACGAATGTATGAAGGCGCAGCGTATTAGGAGCCTTTTCTATTTTCTCGAAATGAAAAGGGATTCCGATATCAATTCCTATTTTCATGATCCTTTCCCAAGCAGCATCTAACCCTCGTTCATTTCCGAACTTTTGAACCAGATGTTCTCTATAAGGAACTCCTTCTCCCGGAAGTTCCGGATTCAATTGATAAGGCCTCCATTGGATCTCAGGATTCACTTTGTCTTTTAATTTCTCCAAAGCGATTTCCAATTTCCTTTTTCCAACGTAACACCAAGGACAAACTACATCGGATACAATATCAATTTTGAGTGGAGGCAAAGAAGGATTCATATTTATTTAGACTTTTACAGGGGCAAAAAGGAACGACCCATTTTTATGAAACAAGACCGTTTTTCACGCAAAAGTTTTTTACAAAAAGGTTTCCGAACGGGAGCGATCGTTTCATTGGCTCCTCTTGTAAGTGAGATTTTCGCCTACGGAGAAGAAGATGCCGTTTCTTTCCGAGAAAACCCGATTCTCTATGCGGAAAAAATAGGTCTCAAAAGACCGATCGAAAAAATCATCCTAACGGCAACACTAGCGCCAAATTCACATAATACGCAGCCATGGAAAATCAAAATCGAATCCGACTCTTCCTTTCTATTGTACGGCGATCCGAAAAGACAACTTCTTTCCATCGATCCAGTCAATCGTCAATTTTATCATACACAAGGATGTTTTTTAGAATTAGCGAAGTTAGCTGCCGATTCTTTGATGTTCGATGCTAAAATCAATTTGTTTCCAAAAGGAATCGATTCCGTATCCAAAACAGGTTCCTCTCCTGTGGCAGAGTTCCGCATCTCTCCCAAAGATCTTTGCGTACACGATTTTCTATTTCCATCTCTTCCCAAAAGACAAATGAATCGAAGCGTATATTCGGGCGATTGGATCACAAAAAAAGAAACCGACAAACTATTGCATTTAACAAATGCAAGTTTTTTAGACATACGATTCGTTCTCGGAAAAAAAGAGATCGAATCCTTCCTGCCTACTCTTCAAAATTCCTTCGCACAGGAAACGAATCTTACTGCACAAAATGAGGTCACAAGAGTTTGGTTTCGAAAATCGAAAGAGGAAATTTATTCAAAAAGAGACGGACTCACTCTGGAAGGAAACGGAATTTCAGGGATCAAAGGATGGGCTGCCAAAAAATTCTTTTTGGATCTAAGTTATGATGGTTGGCATTCGGAAGCCTCCAAAGCGGCATCCATTGATTTATTCAAAAACCAATCCAACTCAAGCAAAGGTTTAGTGTTCTTTGTCACGAAGGGCAAAGACGATGCGAAAGAATGGGTCAAAACGGGAATGGATTTTATGAGATTCACTTTGGCCTGCGCGGGAGAAAACATCGCCTTTCATACAATGAACCAAGCACTGGAAGATTATCCCGAAAGTTTAGTGTTCCACGAAGAAATCAAAAGCCTTCTCGGTTTGAAAGGAACGGAAAGAGTTCAGCTTCTGGGAAGATTGGGAAGAAGCAGTTATAAATACGATTCCACCAGAAGAGGATTGGAAGAGATACTGATTTAAAAAACTACAAACGAAGTAGTTTTCCCAAAATATACCAGCTTACTACGATTAACTGAGAAGAACCTAGAACCATCAGAATCGTGTAAGGTCTTGTTTGAACTGCTTTCAAAGAACCGACTCTTGCTCCGAAAAAACCTCCTATGGTTCCCACCAAAGCGAGATCCAAATGCAGTTTTCCTTCCAGATAAAAAAGTACGGAAGTTCCGAAAGAAGTAATGAAGATTCCCAAAAAGGAAGTAGCTACCGCCTCTACAGGCTCCATTTTGAAATAATAAACGAAAAGAGGTACCGCCAAGAACCCTCCCCCGATTCCCAATATGGAAGAAAAAAGTCCGAAGGCGACTCCGGTAGCCAACACTACCAGTATGGGACGAAGGGAAAAAATCAGATCCGGATTGTACGATCGTTTGGCGGTCTTTTCCTCAGGAGGCAGATCTTTCTGCAAATACCATTGTTTTCTCTTTCGAAAGGCGGAAAGTAAATTATAAATCCCTAATATTCCTAAAAAAACAGTGAATACGAACAGATATACCAATTCGGAGACAGGCATTCCGTAATAGATTGTTCTTCCCAATTCGGTATCTTCGAATCGTCCGAATTTCCAAGCGATGTATTGCGCGGAAGGAATCGAAGTCACAAGAAGAAGCAATCCTTCTCTCCACCTTACTTTATCGTTCTTAAAATAAACGATCAAACCAGAAAGAGCGGAAAGAGGCATTTGAGCCAAAGAAACAGCTACTGCCTGTACGGCGGATAGATGGAAAAAACTATGAAAGAAAGGAGTATATACGAAGCCTCCGCCGATTCCTAAGAAGGAAGCCAAGTAACCAACGAAAAAACCTACTAGGAGAACGGCAAAGATCCCCGGGTAAAAACCCAGGGAAAATTCATGGAAGATGGAAAAATCCAATGTTAAGACGATTTAAAAGTGAGATTTTGCATCTTCGAAAAATTGATTTGTGATTCTTTCGAAAACTTCTTTCTCTGTCGCAGTCTCACTGTTAAAGAACGCAAACACTGCTAGAACGATCCACTGGGAATAATTTCGAAATACATGGTATTCATAAACTCCCACTTTGTTTCCGTTTTTGTAGAGATGGTATTCGATATCGTATCCGTCTTGGTTCGACCAAGCAGGGAGAAATGTAGCGGTCAAAGTGGAAAGGCCTAAAAACACAACGGCAGGAGTGGATGGACTTCTATAGTTCACCTTCACATTTACCAAATAACCGGCCTTAGGTACGTTTTCTCCTTCCGATGTTTTTTTAAATTGAGTTTTGTTGTCGAAGTAATTCTTTAACGCCTCTCTTCCTCCCAAATTCAATTTAGGGAAAGAAGGAAGTGCATACACAAACTCTGCATCGGAAGTTTTTTCGTGAGCAGGAACGGGAGGGATTTTCGGAAAATCCTTATAGCTGATCAAACAGTTGGAAAAAGCAAAAACAAACGTAGTGATTAAAATAGTTTTCGTAAATTTCATAACAAAGTCCTTAATTTTGGCTGTGGTCGTGATGACCTTCCGCATCGTGTCTTCTTTCCAATTCATCGTATAACTCTTGTTGATCTTCATCGAAATAGAGTTCATAACCGATGCGCAGACAGACGGAATCTTCTCCGTTTTCCATCTCTCCTGCGAGAATTACATTCATGGCAAAAAAAGTATCCGATTCCGCTTCCTCTAAGAATGCATCCGCAGCTTCCCATTCTCCGAAATCCGCTACGGATTCCTTTCTAAAAGGGGCAACTACTTCATCGAACTCGTCCGTGATGTAATTGTATTCGCCCGACTCACTGTCAATGATGAATTGAACATGATGGCAACCAGGCCCGCCGTCTTCCAGCGGAGATAAAACCATTGTACCGCACGCAGGGCAATGAATACGAGGGTCAATGGCACCGTGAGGCCATGTGATGTTGATGGTTTCGATCATAATGTACCGCTCCGATTCAAGGGGATAATATGATTGTTTCAATTGTGCCGGATCTGAAAAGAAGATTCCTGTTTTTTTCTTTCAATCTTTTCCGAACAAAAGATTCTTTCCCTACGGCTGTCATAAAAAGGAAACAAATTTTACAAAACTAACGATGGATATAGACCAAGAATTTGGTGAAGCCTTTCACTCATCCTTTCGTGAATTTTTCGGAAACGAAAAAGAATCCGGTTGGGAACTTTACAACCTCATCTCCAATAATGAAATCACTCATCAATCCTGGATGACATTCACAATCAGAAATCCTTTGGCGGGAAGAGCCATTGTATTTCGTTACGATCGTGCGGAACAGAAGTTCTACGCAATGTTGAAAGTCCAAGTCATCCCGGGAGAAGAAGACTGGAATTTAGACCTTCTCTTCAAAAAAAAAGGTTTCACTCAGTTAGACTCCATGGAAGTCATAAAAGACAGCGGAGAATGGATGTTTCATTCTTTAGCGCGCCATTATTTCGGAATTATACTTTCTTTTTGCCCCAGAATCTTGGAGCCGGATTTCCTAGTAGAATGATACAAGTCTGTTTCTCCAAAATCGTTTTCTAAGAGAAACAGCATTTAACAAAAACTAGTTTTTATTTTTTATCATCGGGTTTTGGGATCACCCTCGTTTGGTTCCACACATAGCCCCAAATAAAGAATGTGGAATTAAAATAAGCATACAACATCAATACGACCATTTTGGAAAGAAGATCGTATGCGAAGGAATAGTTTACTCCTACGTTTTTAAACCTAAGATACAATTGAAATCCGAATGTTAAAATAAGCCATAAGGAGGCAGCAATGATAGCGCCCGGCAAACTTTCCCGAATCGCAGTTTTCTTTTTGGAAATAAAAGAATAATAAAAACTAAACAAACTAACAATGATTAAAAATGCAAGGACGGATAAAAAAACGGCAGGATACTTTCTGAAAAAACCAATCTTCCAAGTACGAAATAAAAATCTTTCTATATGGAACAATCCGAAGCTGACATAAAAATAAACCAGCAGAAGACCGGAAGAGATAAAGAGCAGGCGTAAGTTGATCCACTGGCTTCTCCAAAATCCGATTTTGGTGGAATCGTCACTGATGAACCGCAAAGACTTTCCGATGGCTCCGAAAATGGTAAGACTCGAAAAGAAAGATACTACCAAACTTACTGCTAGAATTTTATAGCTCTTAACTTTTGTTAAATTTTCAATACTTTTGTCTATGGGATGAAAGATCGGCTGAGGAAGAACCTTTCCTACTTGGTCCGTGAGAAGATTGATCATTTTGGGATCTTGAGTGATGCTTAAAATCGAAACGAACACCACCAAAAGAGGAAACAAGGTCAAAAGAAACGTGAAAGACATCTCTGAAGCGAGACCGTGCACATCATAATCGTACACTTTGCGAAAAAAACGAACCAATCTCTGCACAAAGAAAAGAGTCGCTGGAGAAGAGTTTTGTGGCAATTACGTTTTATTCCAGGGAACTCACTACAAGCTGATCCTAGAATAACGGGGAATATTCGGATTTGATGATATAGACCCGTAAATAGAGAGACAGAAGCCTAAACCAAACAGGCCCTCTCCTGCAAATAAATTGCGAAAGAAGATCTGGAATTTGGGGATTGGGAAATATTTTCTCTTGCCCCTCCACAGGGTACATCAACCCTGGAAGAATCCTAGTGATGTACCTATAAGGGGAAAACTTCCATGTCAGAAGAAAAAGAAAAGAAAAACAAAAAGATTTCAAAAATGACGATCGATGAAATCGATCAGGCCATTAAAAAATCAGTAGAGTCCATGAACGGCCAATCCAGCCTTTACGTAAGACATCTACGTGAAAGAAAAGAGGAACTTTTAGCCAAGAAAAAGGGTTAATTTTCCTAAATCGCCCGCCGCAGGCGGGCACTCCTTCGACCTTCCTTGATCCAATTCATACAAATCCACCAACACTTCGGTCCCAAAGTCTTATTTGAAGGATTCAGTTGGCATATCAAACCGGGGTGCAGAGTTGCGCTCGTAGGTCCCAACGGTTCCGGAAAAACGACACTGTTCCAAATGGCTTCCGGCAAATTGAAGCCCGAGTCAGGAGAAGTAGTTCGTTCCAAAAATACGGTTCATTCCCTTTTCCAACAGATTCCCGAATTCGATCCGAATGCGAAAGTAGTCGAGACAGTACTCGATGAGAACAAACTCTATCATGATTATTCGAAAAAAAGATCCGAGATCGAACATAGATTCGAAACCACCGATCCTGATTCCCCTGCATTCGAAACTTTACTGCACGACCAAAGCGAATTGGAAGAATTCGCTCACAACCACGACTTACACGGATTAGAAGCTCGTGCAAAAAAAATCCTGTCCGGATTAGGATTCGCACAAGCGGACTTCGAAAGAAAAACGAAAGAATTTTCTCCAGGATACCACCATAGAATCGGTTTAGCCATTGCATTACTCAACCCTCACAACTTACTTTTATTAGATGAGCCGACCAACCATTTGGATGATAAAACCAAAACTTGGCTCGCCGAATATCTATTAGATCAAAATCAAGCATTTGTATTGGTAACGCACGATCCAGAGTTTTTGAACAAAACGGTTTCTACCATCGTAGAGATCAATCCTCATGGAGTTTTTGAATTCGAAGGAAGTCTGGAAGAATTCTTCGAAGCCAAAAATGAAATTCAGGAAAAACTAAGAGTCCAATTCGAAAAAGAAGAAGCCTACTTAAAAACCAGGATGGAATGGGTGGATCGGTTCCGTGCGCAAGCAACAAAGGCGCGTCAGGTGCAATCCGTATTGAAACGTCTGGAAAAAAGGGACAAGGTAGAAAACCCGGAAGAATCCTTTTGGAACCAAAAACCGGACTATCAATTCCAGCATGTCCCTTCCAGTAACATCATCCTTCGCTTAGAAAACGGAAAGTTTTCTTACCCGGATAAAAATACGGGAGAAAAGAAATTAATTTTTGATCATGCGGAAATCGAAATTTCCGCAGGGGATAAAGTCGCTTTGGTAGGCCCGAACGGTGCCGGAAAATCCACGATGATGCGCTGTCTTCTCTCCCGACATAAATTGGATTCAGGAAATTTATACTACGGACCCAAAACACTGCTCGGATATTTTTCCCAAACACACGGAGAAGATTTAGACGAGTCTCTCAACCTTGTCGAAACAGTTGTCAAAAAATATCCGGATCTAAGTGATGAAAAGGCAAGAACTCTACTGGGCCATTTTTCATTCCCGGGAGACGGAGTTTTTAAGTCGGTAAAACATCTCTCCGGAGGAGAACAAAGTAGGCTGCGTCTGGCGCTTCTGGTAAATCAGCCTACCAACTGTTTGTTCCTGGACGAGCCCACAAATCACCTTGATATTGTTATCCGAGAAGCATTGAAACGTTCTTTGTACGATTTTCCGGGCTCCATGCTCATCATCAGCCACGATCCTGATTTTATGAAAGGGCTATGCAATCGTACGTTCCAACTTTCAGGAGGAGTACTAAAAAATCTAAATTGTAGCTTCGACGATTACCTGAAATTTCACAAGGAAGACGATGAAGAAGAGACTGCTTCTTCCGGCAGTAAGGCCAAAAAAGAAACGAAAAAAGAATCTACACAGGCCAGCAAAAACAAACGTAAAAAATTAGAAAAAGAAATTTCGGAAATTGAAGTCAAATTAGATAGATTGGAAAAAAACAAAAAAGACAAAGAAGAACTTCTACAGAACCCTGAGTTCTATAAAAACAGAAGTTTTCAATTGGAAATGGACACTTATAACGATATTAAAAATGAGATTGCGAGCCTCACCTCAAGATGGGAGCTTGCCACTCAAGAATTAGAGGAAATCGGAGGCGCAGTTTAAACATGGGAGTCCCAGAAATCGACGTACAATCTTTTAAAGCACGTTTGGATGCCAGATCGCAAGGAAAAGATCAATTTTTTGTCTTAGACGTTCGCAACCCAAATGAACAACAAATTGCCCTCATTCCCGGAACCGACAAATTGATTCCCGTCGGAGAACTTGCTGCCCGCATCGGAGAACTGAAAGACCAAATAGACAACGAAATCCTCGTTTATTGCAGATCAGGTGGAAGGTCAGGAATGGCATGCGGGATTCTGGGAGAAGCCGGTTTCAAATCTTATAAAAATGTGGCAGGAGGTGTGTTGGCCTATTCCGACTTAGTCGATCCAACCATGCAAAAGTATTAATCGAATGAAAAAAACAGATAATTTAAGAATCCTCGAGCAACACAGCCTTATCCCAGCTTCCGTAATTATGGAAGAACTCCCTCTTACGGACAAAGCCTCCGAAGTAGTCACGAAAGCCCGAACAGAAATTTCCGATTTGATTCACGGCAAAGACAACAAACGATTATTAGTTGTTGTGGGACCTTGTTCCGTTCACGACATAGGTGCCGTGATGGAATATGCAGGTAAGCTTTTACCGATGATCGAAAAGTATAAAAACGAACTTTTGATCGTGATGAGAGTTTATTTCGAAAAACCAAGAACCACGGTAGGATGGAAGGGACTCATCAACGATCCGAACTTGGACGGATCTTTCCATATTAACAAAGGTTTACATACTGCCAGAAAACTTCTTTCCGATCTAAACAATATGGGTGTTCCTTGCGGAACTGAATTTTTGGACGTGATCTCTCCTCAATATATAGCCGATTTAGTGGCTTGGGGAGCGATCGGAGCGAGAACTACGGAAAGTCAAGTTCATAGAGAACTCGCTTCCGGTTTATCCGCTCCGATCGGGTTTAAAAACGGAACGGATGGGAATGTACAAATCGCAATCGATGCCATTCGTTCTGCGGGATCTTCCCATCATTTTTTATCCGTAACGAACCAAGGGACCAGCGCCATTTTCAAGACCGCAGGGAATACGGACACACATGTAATCCTCAGAGGAGGAAACAAAGGTCCGAATTACGACGAACAGTCAATCAACGAACTCGGTGCTCAAATAGAAAAAAACAATCTTCCTCCCAAAGTAATGATCGATTGTTCTCATGGAAACAGCCAAAAGGATTTCCGTAAACAACCGTTAGTTTTGGATTCCGTAGGAGAACAATTTTCAAACGGTTCTAAATACATTTTAGGAGTGATGATCGAAAGTCATTTGCAGGAAGGAAGCCAATCCATCGATGCAAAACCTTTGGTGTATGGGAAATCGATTACGGATGCTTGTGTCTCTTGGGAAACGACAGTCCCCATGTTAGAGAAACTAGCGGAAGCTGTTAGAAAAAGAAAAGTTTAATTTGATTTAGGCAAGCCTTGCTTGCCGCCGAGGTAGTCGGCGGTTCTGCAACAATACAATGCCCGGATTCAAAAGCTTGCTTTGAATCCGGCGGCTTAAGAAAATACGTTCGATTCGCCAGGATAGGTACGTTTTGTAACTTCTTCATGATACTGCTGCACGGCAATATTGACATCCTTTGCCAAGTTAGCAAATTTCTTCAAAAACTTAGGATTAAATTCCTCGTTTAAACCCAATAGATCCTGCATCACCAAAACCTGTCCGGAAGTATATCTTCCTGCTCCGATTCCAATCGTAGGAATAGAAATAGCCTCGGTGATTTCTTTGCCCAGAGATTCAGGAATCAGTTCCAAAACGATTCCGAATGCCCCTGCATCCGCCAGCTCTTTGGATTTTTCAATCATCCTTTTTCTGGATTCTTCCGTTTTGCCTTGGACACGGTGTCCGCCCAAAGTATGAACCGATTGAGGTGTGAGTCCTAAGTGGGCGAAAACAGGAACTCCCATTTCCGTCAAACGATGAGTGAGCTCGATCACAAGATTGGAGTCCCCTTCCAGTTTCACACAATCCGCCGTAGTCTCTTTCATAATTTTACCAGCGGAACGAATCCCTTCTTCGATCGAAGTTTGGTAAGAAAGAAAAGGCATATCTGCAATGACCGTTTTTTCAGGAGCACCTTTACAGACGGCTTTCGTATGATAGATAATATCTTCCAAAGTGACAGGAATGGTAGATCCATGACCTTGGATGACGTTCCCCATAGAGTCCCCTACTAAGATGGAATGAACATCCGTTTTTGCAAACAATCGGGCGAATGTATAATCGTAGCAGGTGATGACCGAGATCGGTTCTTTAGCTTCGTATTTTTTTCTAAACTCTAGAATGATATTTTTCATAAACAGACTCCTGGTAGAGTGAATAAACGCCTACTTCGCCCATCTCGACTAATATTTGTTTAATGAATGGTCTGGTAAATAAGGAATGATGAGGAAGAGTTAAAAAATCAGTAGTCATCACTACGGATTCATAGGATAAAATATCGATATCGATTTCTCTGGGTCCTTTCCAGGATCTGCGTTTTCTACCCAATTTGTTTTCGATGCTTTGGAGCGACTCCAATAGGCAAGGCAAAGTGAAAGAAGGAGATACGTGTACCTTGATGATTTGATTGAGAAACATCGGTTGGTTCGTATTTTCTAACGGAGCTGTTTCCAGAGGTTTCGATTGAGATAAAACTTGAATTTCGGGAAGAAGAGAAATTTCCCATACCGCCTGTTCCAAATAGTGATGTCGATCACCCATATTGGAACCTAAAGAAAGGTAGGCGGTATTCGAATATTTCATCCCACTTTCTCCGGCGCAAATTTCATCCGATAGTCGGGACATTTGAGCTGAATCTCCTTCGTCATTTCCATTAGACGGGAGTAAATGCGGCCTTGGCCTCTTTCCCTCCATTCGTCCAAAGGATGATTGGAAGTAAGAAGGGTGATTTTTTCCTGCTCGTAACGGCTATCGATCAGATCGTATAACTTTCTATTGTTGAATTCGGATTCTTTTTGCACTCCGAAATCGTCTATGACCAAAACATCTACATTTGCAAATTCTCTTTCGATGAAACGTTCCTGTCCGTGGGTTTCACTGTCGGATTGGTAAGTATCCCGAATGGCGGACAAAAAGTCCTTATTCACTTTAGCATATTTGCATTTAATACCGTATCTAAAAATAAGTTCGTTCAAAATAACACAAGCAAGTAAGGTTTTGCCGGATCCGGTTCCTCCCCAAAGATAAAAACCTTGTGGGGAAAATGCAGGATCAGCCCAACTATGAACCAATTCGTTGGCCCAATCATGCGCCACCATAAAGGAAAGATCGGGATCGTTCTTAGTGTTTCCAATATCGACAGTAGACAAAAATTGAAATCGGTAGCGTGGAGGAATGTTCGCATTTTCTACGAGAACTTCCAAATTACGAACATGGAGCCTTGCATTATGACAAAGGCAGGGCATCATTTTATTTTGGGATCGATCGAAGACTAAAAAAGGAGGTTTTCCTTCCGACTCACACTTGTTACAGTCATTACCGACACAGAAACAGAGAGAAAGAGCGCCGGATCTCGAGCCTCTTACTTGTTCCGCTAAGGTAAATCCGACTCCTCCGCAGTTTTTGCACTGCTGGTTTCCGTCTCGGATTGATGTGATTTCAGAAAGATTCATCCTTAAATGCAGTGTTCCTAATGTTTCCAGCCTGTCAAGAATTGAGATTTTGGAAAGTCCGGGCGATTTATGTCTCTTATTTCGGCACTTCCTGCCTCTTTTTCCTAAATAAAAACCTTTTTTTCGGCTTTAATTCGTTATTATTGACTTAGAGGTTTCCGATACTTTCATTGAAGAAATAGATTTATATCCTTTCTTCAAAATATTGAAAGAGACAAAAGGGTCACACGACTATGAAGATTTTTAAATATCTCCTCATTCTCCATCTGGTGTTGAGCACTGGTGCAATTTTCGCCCAAGATGCTACCACTGCACAGGAAAGCCAAGCGGCAAAAGAACAAGTCAACGAACTATTGAAAGGTGAACTTGTTCCGGAAAACGATGACGCAGAATTAACTCCTGCCCAGAAGGAACTTAAGAAAAAGACCATGGAGGATGAAACTCTATGGAAAAACCCTGACTACAAAGGGTATAACAAAACTTTCCAAGAGTTACACCAACTTTCTAAAACTTTCGCAAACAACCAGTTCCGTTTGGCTCTTTCAAACTACCAATCTGGCGTAAACACAGTTCTCAAAAATAGAGACTGGGTAGAGCAGTTCAGAAAAGAAGAAGCTGAGAAGAAGCGATTGGATGAAAAGTGGTATTGGCAAAAAGTAGACCGTCGTGCTAGAGAAGAACGAGTGGTTTACCGTGAAAAAATGAAAGCAAAACAAGATGCTCTCAATTATTTCTCAAAAGCAATCAATCACTTAGATGAAATTAAAAACCCTGACCTAAGAGAAAGACCAGAGTTCAAAAGACTTTTGTCCGATGTATATCGCTCTTGGATTATGGCAGAATACGATCTTCAAAATCTTCCTCAATGTATCCCAATTCTTGAGCTTTACATAGAGATTGATGATAATGAAAAAGAATATCCTGCTCACAAATATCTTGCAAGTGCATATTCTTTCGAAGAGAACATGATCAAAAAGACAAAAGGTCCGGATGACATGCTTTTCAAATACAGATACAAGAAGAACGTTCACCTTCTCCGTGCTACTGAGTTAAAATATGGAAAAGATTCTCCTGAATACAAACATATTGTTAACATCATCAACAAGGATGAGGTAATTTCGGTAGCTCAATAATCCCGAAACATCTCTTTCAATAAAAGGCCCGGCCGAAAGCGCCGGGTTTTTTTATTTCTGATTCCATAACTTCCCCCTCCGACTCGATTCGTTTTTTTGCAGCAAGACTAGCCTTGGTATCTGTTGGCTTAATATTTTTGGTTTTAAGCTATTAAGAGTCTACTAGATGAGTGATTTTGACTCTATATTCTGCGATTTTCGTGTAAGTGGTTCTGTCGAATCGTTGGTTTGATTCGAGTATCTTTAAGGATGTGGTATCTCTTGCTAAACCCGCTCCACGCACAATATCGAGCCAGCCAGTTACTTCCCATTCCAACATAAGACTCAATAAAGCAGAACGAGAAATCCCCAAAGCGTGAGAAATGATGTCCATTTCCATCAAACTTTGACTTACAACCCTACAGCTTACTTTCTTTAGATTTAAGCCTTGAGATTGATACGTTCGTGTGATCTTGCGCCTACGACCGGTAATCATTCCTTGGTAAATTAACGATGCAGAATCTTCTAATAGATTTCGAATCTTTACGGAAAAGGTACAAGGCTTTCCATCAATATACTTTAATCTATCACAAAGCTCTTGAGGAACCATGAAAGATGTATTTGAAGAGTCTTCGTCATCTTGGAAATCGTAATGATTCTCTTCAGGAAGTTCACTAAAAATTCTCTTTCGGACGAATTCCCAATTTTTAAAATCTAGACCATTGATTAAGATTTCATTCTTTTCCATTCTAAAGAATGGAGGTTCACAATAATAATTCTTGGCCGAACTTATTGTAAATAAGCCGGATTTAATTTCTGGAACAAAAGTAAGTAATCATTACCCTATCCCTGCGCCACCTAACCTAACAAAAAAACTTCATTACTCAGTATAGGACAAGGATAGATAATAATTCGAGGGAGATTGAATTCTATTTAACTTCCTTGAGTAAAGTTTTAGAAGGAAGTTTAAAGAAAGAATACAGCCCACTTGCATACAACAACAATGTAGTTACCACAACAATCCCAAAGATCCAAATAAGGATTCCCCATGGCACAATGCTAGTAAGCTCCAAAATGAAACGGTTTAAAATCTCGTTGGCGAGTAAGGAATAGGCCAGCCCAATTGTAAAAGACACCACAGCGATCAATATAGCTTCTCTTGCAAAGTATGAGGAAAGATAACTGCTTTGAGCCCCAATCACGCGAAGAAGTGCGAATTCTTTTTTTCGCTCCAATTGGCTTGAATACAATGCTGTAAAAACCAATAATAAAGAAGAAGCCAAGATAAATCCTGTCATCAATCGAATCATCTGAGTTACTTTTTCCAATATTCCCATAAAAGCTTGTATCGCTTTTTCCGTATCGACGACTGTTATATTCGGATATTTTGAAACGATTTCTTTTTGGAGAGAGTAACGATCTTCACTCTTATCAAGAAGCAAAGAGGATATATAAAACTTAGGTGCCTTCTCCAATCTTCCTTTGGAAAATAGGACGACAAAATTAGGTTTCATATCTGACCAATTTACGGAGCGAAGATTTGTGATCTTTCCGATCACCTCTACTCCTTGAACATTGAATGTAAGACGATCTCCTACCCCTGCTCCCAAATAACCGGAGAAATCTTTCTCTAAGGAAATTTCATCCTGGCCGGAGTCGTTCCACCAATCTCCTTTTGTTACCTTTTCCGTTTCATACATCTCTTGCCGATAAGAAAGAAAGTACTCCCTTGTTCGGGCAGTTGCCCTCCAATTTCGATCCATTGCATTTCGAATCGTATCTTCTTTTTTGATCGGTTCATCATTGATTTTGGCGAGCCTAGCTCCAATGATAGGGGCGATGTATTTTTTCTCCAAAGGGTATTTGGAAAATATCTCTTCCAAAGAAGGCAATTGATCTCCCTTAATATCTAACATAAACATATTCGGGCGGCGTTCTATTTCACGGGCTCCGCTTAATTCCATCAGACTTTCTTGCAAGATGAGAGAAAGGCAAAGTATAAATAAGGCGGAACCCAATCCCAATATAGACAATCTCATCGAGCCTGATTTACGAACGATCTTCTTGGTTACTAAACTCCACTCCTTGGAAACCAAACCTAGACTTGTCAATTTTACAATGCCTAATCCGAAAAGTTTAAATAATAGGAAGACGAGTAATGGCAAACTAACAAGAACTAAAGCAAAAACTCCTCCTTTTAGAAAGGACTGAGTCTCATAGGTTGCCAGCACAAAGAATAAAAGATATATCCCCAAAGAAGATAATACCATCATTCTTTTATCTTCATTATTTTGTTCTTTCGATTCGATCTCTTTCAATGCGGAGAGAGGTTTCACTTTTCCCGATTCTACCACCAAAGGAAATGCAACAAGCATTGGCACTGCAATCCCCAAAAGTAGACTCCACAACAAGGAAGAAATGCTGATACCTGGTTCTATCGTTCCTAAAAACTCGGAACCGGTAAAACGAGGAAGCAATGCTTGGATCTCATATCCAATCCCCAATCCTAACATGGTTCCGAGCAAAGAAACGATCAGGATCTCACTTACAACTAAAACAAGTATCATTTTAGGTTTCGCACCCAGGCACATCAATACAGCAATCTCGTTTTTCTTTTCCCTCAGCCGGGTGCGGATTGCCGTATAAACAGAAATCGCTCCTAAAAAGAAACCGGCTAATGCCAATAAGGACATATAATCGAAAGTATTCGTCAAAAATTGTTGGGATCCTGAATTGACTTCCGTATTATGATACACAGTAAGATCGTTTCGTATCAGCTCCTCGAAATGTTTCTCCTTCCACTCCAAACTATCGACGGAACCTGGAAGTTTTGCAAAGATCGTATAACGAATGCGGCTTCCTCTTTGCACAAGCCCTGTAGCAGCAGTCGCCTCATATAAAATGACTGAAGTAGGAGCGGCGCCTACGAAAGAACCTACAGACCCGGGTTCCTTTATGATCCATCCTGCAACCTTCAGTCGACTCTCGCCCAATTGGATCCAATCCCCTATTTTGAGCTTCAAGTTTTGTCCTAAATTCTTTTCCAAAAGGATTTCATTCTTTGTTAAATTAGAATAAGCCTCTTTCGGCTCAGTGATGAATTCTCCGTAAAATGGATAGGACTTCTCTACCGCTTTGATATAACTGAGAGAGTTTTCATTCTGATCCGAATTGGCTACCATAGATAAAAACTGGATGGAAAGAGACTTAGAAGAACCGGAAGGAAGCAATTGTTCCGTAAGTTTCGCAGCTTCCTCAGTGATTTCTTGAGGAGACTGCAAAGCAAGATCCGCACCCATGATATTCTTGGCTTCTTTTTGAATCGCCGATTTGATGTTATCTTTATAGGAATGGATTCCAATGACGGACCCTACTCCCAAGGCAACGGATAAAAGAATCAAAACGGAAAACTGGAACCGGGAAAATAGCTCCCTTTTCAGGTAGAATTTAAGTAATTTGAGGTTCATTTTCTCTTCTTTTTTGCAGCTTTCGCTTTCTTAGCGGGTTTCAGAGATTTCACCGATTTCGAAGCAGAAGATCCTTTGGTACCTAATCCGCTAGTCGAAACAATCTCACCGTCTTTCATTTCCAACACTCGATCCGCTAATTTTGCTACGGAAGGATCGTGCGTTACGATAACAAGAGTTGTATTTTGTAGCTTGTTTCTCTCCAAAAGAAGATCCAAAACAACACGACTGTTTTTAGAATCCAAATTGGCAGTGGGTTCATCGGCGAAAATAATCTTAGGATCGTTGACAAATGCCCTAGCGATAGCGACTCTTTGCTCTTCTCCACCTGACAATTGTTTTGGGAAATGATTGGCTCGATGATCCATTGAAACGGATTTCAACAAATTCATCGACTTTTCCAAAATTTGTCGTTCACTGAGCGACGATTTTAAGTAGAGAGGAATCCCTACATTCTCTACAGCATTCATTCCTGGCAGCAATTGAAAATTCTGAAAGATAAAACCTATCTTTTCCGCACGCAATGAAGCCAAACTTGTTTCGTCTTCCTTTGTTAGGTCAACATCATCCAGAATCACACTGCCTTCATCCGGCTGATCTAATCCTGCTGCGATTCCCAAAAGAGTGGATTTACCGGAACCGGATGGTCCCATGATCGCTACAAATTCTCCCGATTGCACTTGAAACGATATTTTTTTAAGTACTTCGATCGACTCCGGTTCACTTTGAAACGATTTATAGACATTTAAAAAACTTAGCACTAGGTTTTTCCCCCACAAATTTTACCATATAACACATAACTGATGACTAAGAACGGGCATTTATCATTTTTCCCATCGCATAACGTAGATAATATCCATTCTTCCAAAGCAAATGTTTTTTTTTCATTCTGTACTTTCGTTCCAAAACTTTTGCACAGGTTTAAAAAAAAACTCACAAAAAAATATCACTCTTTTGAGCTTGTATCCTAATTTTTTTTGACCCAAAAGGGAGGGTTTCATATAAAGTAACTTCATCGTAGTGTTTTCCCGAGCCGCTTTCGAATCGATTTTCGGAAGTTATGAACAGCACTGTCGATAAGCATAGAAGTTTTAGGTAGAAATAGAATGCTGGAATGCGATACAGAAATAGAAAATGCAGCCGATATCAATGTGAAAATAAATAATGCTAAACCATGTGCAGAATGTGGCACAATTACCATACTATACCAAAATGATGTTTGCAAAGTTTGTCTCTCAAATAGTTTCAAAAAGCTTGTAAAAATCATCGATTCCGTGAGAAAGTAAATATATTGCACTTTCCCACGTTAGTCGATGAGTTATCCCTTCCAAAATATTGAACCAAAATGGCAAACTTATTGGGACGAAAAGAATACTTTTCGCACCAATCCCCGCTCTTCCAAACCTAAATACTATTGTTTAGACATGTTTCCGTACCCAAGTGGTGCAGGATTACACGTAGGCCACCCGGAAGGATACACCGCCACGGACATTCTATCCCGCCTCAAAAGGATGCAAGGCTTTGAAGTGCTTCATCCGATGGGATGGGATGCTTTCGGCCTGCCTGCGGAAAGATACGCTATGACCACCGGGGTTCACCCCAGAGTTACCACAAAAAACAATATTGATACCTTCCGCAGGCAAATCAAAATGCTTGGCCTATCCTACGATTGGTCCAGAGAGATTTCCACTACAGACCCGGAATACTATCGTTGGACCCAGTGGATCTTCCTGCAAATCTACAATTCTTACTTCGATCGCACAGAAAAGAAGGCTAAATCCATCTCCTTTTTGGTGAAAGATTTAGAACAAAATGGATCCAAATCCTACGAAGAAATCGAACTTCCTAAAGGTGTTTCCTTCTCAGGAAACGACTGGAAATCAAAATCCAGAAAAGAAAAAGAAGATATACTTTCCTACTTCCGTTTGGTTTACGAAGCCAGCATCCCAGTCAATTGGTGTGAAGCTTTGGGAACCGTTCTTGCCAACGAAGAAGTGGAAGAATGGACTTCCAAAGGTTATTCCGTAGAAAGAAAACCGATGCGTCAGTACATGATGCGCATCACATCCTACGCAGAACGCCTCTTAAACGATCTTTCTCTTTGTGAATGGCCCATCTCCACTTTGGAAATGCAAAGAAACTGGATCGGAAAATCCGAAGGTTTGGAAATCGAATTTCCTTTGGAAACAGGAAACAAAGGAATTGTGGTATATACCACAAGACCGGACACCATCTTCGGAGCCACATACTTAGTTCTAGCACCGGAACATCCTCTCGTTCCTGAAATCACTATATCCGGCCAAAAAGCCGCAGTAGAAACTTATCAAAAAGACTGCGCACTGAAAAGTGATCTGGAAAGAACAGAACTCAATAAAGATAAATCGGGAGTTTTTACGGGGGCTTATGCCACCCTTCCTACAGATCCAAGTAAAAAAATCCCGATCTATATTTCCGATTACGTTCTTTATGGTTACGGAACAGGCGCCATTATGGCAGTTCCTGCACACGACCAAAGAGATTACGACTTCGCCGTTAAATTCAAATTGCCCATCATTCCAGTAATCCAAGGAGAAATGGAAGACGGAAAAGCATTCGACTCCAAAGATTCCGTTTGCATCAACTCTTCCTCTTCTTTGATTTCCTTAGACGGCAAGGCATACAAACAAGCGTTTGATGCAATGTCCGATTGGGCACAATCCAAAGGAATCGGCAAAAGAAAAATCCAATTCAAATTGAGAGACTGGCTCTTCGCAAGACAAAGATATTGGGGAGAACCCATCCCTTTGGTTCATTTCGAAGATGGAACTCCGAAAGCACTTTCCGATTCAGAACTTCCTTTGGTGCTGCCCGACCTAGAAGAGTTTAAACCTTCCGGAACGGGAGAGTCCCCACTAGCACTTGCTAAAGATTGGCTGGTCTATAAAGATCCTGAAACGGGAGAGATCGCCAAAAGAGAAACCAATACCATGCCTCAATGGGCAGGATCCTGCTGGTACTATTTAAGATATATTGATCCTAAAAATACGGAACGTTTGATAGATCCTGAATTGGAAAAAACATGGATGCCTGTGGAAATCTATGTAGGAGGAGCGGAACACGCCGTCTTACATTTACTTTATTCCCGTTTCTGGCATAAAATTCTTTTCGATTTAGGACATGTTTCCACACCGGAGCCTTTTCAAAAATTAGTCCACCAAGGCCTTATCCTCGGCGAGGACAAAGGCAAGATGTCTAAGTCCAGAGGTAACGTGGTCAATCCGGATGACGTAGTGAACGAATTCGGTGCAGACACACTTCGTCTTTTCGAAATGTTTATGGGTCCGTTCGAAATGTCCAAACCTTGGAGCAAAAACGGAGTGGACGGAGTGTTCCGATTCCTAAACCGTGTTTGGCGATTGTTTCACTCGGGACCGGACGAAAGTTTCCTAGTACAAGATATCGAACCCAACGAAGCAGAACTCAAAACTCTACACCGCAGCTTAAAAAAAATCAAAGAAGACATAGAAGGTTTTGCCTTCAACACCGCTGTGTCTCAAATGATGATTTTCGTAAACGAATTCACATCCAATCCCAGAAAGCCGAAAGCGATTCTAGAACCTTTCATTTTGGCTCTTTCCCCTTTCGCTCCTCACCTAGCGGAAGAAATATGGGAAAAACTAGGACACAAAGAATCTTTAGCTTACGAACCGTACCCTTCCTGGGATGAAAAATATCTTGTGGATTCCACAATCACAATCGTCGTCCAAATCAATGGAAAGATGAGAGGGGAATTTACAGCGCCTAGAGACGTGAATGAAACAGATGCGATCTCTCTTGCCAAACAGGTAGAAAAAGCTCTACCCTTTTGGCAAGGAAAGGAAATCAAAAAAGAGATCTATGTGAAAGGCAAACTTGTGAATCTTGTAGTTACAGGATAAACATCACAAAGATCAAAACGCCGACCAGAACAATCGCAACGAAAGCGCCCATCAGAGCGACTAAGTTTCCGCCGCCGCCTTTCTTTTGTTCTACGACACCACCTTTTTTCTTTGCCGCTGCTTGTTTATCGCCTGCAGTCGGCACAGTAGCTCCTTTCGGAATCGCAACCTTTACGGGATGTTCTTCTATGGAATGAAACAGATATTGATTCGGACCTTCTGCAAAAATATGAAATTCGTTTTTAGAAGAAGCGATCCCCAAAAATTTACCCACAACCGGCTCTTTAGAAACATTCCCGGCTGCGTCTATCAATCCTAAAAGACCTGCGTTGGCCATACCTTCCGCAGTATCCAAAGGAACTCTGAATAAAATTTCCTGACCTTCAATCAAGTTGTCGAACTCGACCCCGCTAATAGGAGAGATAACTGTCTTCATGGAAAATTCTTTAGAACGACCTTGTCGAAAAATACCGATTTGGCGATCCAAAGGATTTGCTTCTCCTCTGGCAAGATTCGTAGGAGCGATATTCAAATCGGGAGCAGGAGTCTCTGTCTCATCCGCAGGTTTCATAATAGGAGAAATGTATCCCTTCATAGGATTTTCGTATCTGAATTTTGCGCTGGAGAGTTTATCGATTTCAGCCTGCAGTTTAATTCCCTTCGCTCTTGTAGCAGTAAAGAAAGGAGTTTCTAAAAGTTCAGATATACGAGAAGGATCTTTTTTCTGCCAAAGAGGAAGAAACTCTTCCAATTTCTCTTTCGTAAACACACGATGCAAAGTTCTTCCTAAATTTTCGGAGAGAGGTAAATCCACTCCTCCTGTTTTTCCTACATCCGCTAAGTCTTGAGAGATTTGAAGATAGTCGGCGAAAGTTCTGATCCTTCGGAAGATAGGAGAGTTGCCTACGACGGCATAAATTTCCATAATCTGTTTTCTTATGGAAGAAACCAGAATGAGAAGCATTCCATTTTTATTTTCGATATCGATTTTGATTTTTACCAAATAAGCATCGGTAATTTTGCCTTGAAGAACTTCTTTTGCTTGTTCGTCGGTAAATACCGCTTCCATAGTCAAACCTAGAAGATCTGCTTGTTTTTTTAACTGTTCTGTTTTTGAGTCTATATCGGACATTAAATTATTCTACAAACAACTGTTCTATGTTAGAATTTCCGTTCACCGAACCGCCCAATGGAACCTCTACACGCGCAACTGTTTCCCTTTTTCTTTCTGATGAGTATATGGAAAATAACCTTCTGTCGAAGCCGGATTGAGACAGCAGGATCTCTACCATAGTGATTCCCATCCCGGCTCCTTCCGTATTATCTCCGTGCTCCATAAAAAATTCAAATAAATTGTCGTATTTTTTAGCATTTAGAAACTTTTCTTTGATTCTTTCCGCTTCTTTGGGGATCAAAGGAAAATTATTTCTAATTTCAATATCTACCTTCTCTGGAGTATGAATACAAGTAATTTTAACCTGATATCCGTGTTCTTTCATTTTTTGTTTGTAAGCGGGAAACTTTCTTTCGTTTAGATTCGTTTTGAAAAGCTTCATACCTTTTTCATAATCTTCTAAATTACGAATATTTAAACGCATTTCGTCGAAAATCATCCTTTTGATGGCGGCTTTCGTGGAATTTACGATGAGTTCCTTTGCGGAAGTGTAAAAAAGCTCCATAAGATCGGGCCTTCCCACTTTATTCAAAACCGCAGATAAAATGTACTTTAATTTGTTTTCCCCTGCATCTCCCAGTACATAGGTGATGAGGGATATTTTTTTACCCTCAAGAACGCCTCTATCAACGGCTTCACGAAAAATAGGGTCGAGGCTGGCATCCATGGGCTTGATTCAGGTTAAACTTACGAAAAATGCCACATGGGAATAGTTTTGTCTACTTATTTATGATTCGCTAGTTCTTTCCCTAAAATTTCTAAAACGCTGCTCAGGTTCGCCGGACAAGGCAGGATCGAATTTTTCATCTCCCTGTTTGTGCCAGGAATCTTTCCTTCGTGATAGTTCACTTTGAATTCGGTGAATTTCAAACCGTTCGCAGTGGAGATCACCACAACCTTTTCGCCTTTTTTGACTTCTCCCCGATCGATGGACTTCAAGAGAGCCGCCAAAGCCACTCCCGTATGAGGATCATTGTACAATCCGTATAGGTCTCCCCTTGCTGCGGCATCTGACAATTCCTCTTCCGTTGCCACTTCGACGATCCCTTCGAACTTTTTCAAAACGCGAATCGCCTTTTTGACGGAAACAGGATCTCCGATTTGGATGGCGGATGCCAACGTCTTCTGCGCCGTAACGGATTGGAAGTTCGTAAAACCGGTCTTAAATGAATCGTACAGAGGGCTTGCGTTTTTCGCCTGTGCCAGAATGATTCTAGGCAGTCTGTCGATGAGACCCAGCTCTTTCATCATTTCAAAGCCCATTCCCAAAGCGGAAACGTTTCCTAAATTTCCTCCTGGGATCACGATCCAATCGGGCACTTCCCAGCCTAACTGCTGTGTGATTTCAATTGAAATGGTTTTTTGGCCTTCGATTCGGAGCGAATTCATTGAATTTGCCAGATAAATCGACTTCTCTTTGGTCACTTCCTTTACGATCGCCATACAACCGTCGAAATCAGTATCCAAAGCCAGCACTTTTGCTCCGTTAGAAACAGGTTGGATCAATTGTGCAGTCGAAACTTTGTTAGCTGGTAAAAATATGATAGCAGGGATTCCCGCTTTTGCGGCATAAGAAGCAAGAGCCGCAGATGTATCTCCCGTGGAAGCGCAAGCAACAGCACGAATAGGAACTCCGTCTGCGATCATCTGCTTCACCTGGCTGACAAGAACCGTCATCCCTAAGTCCTTGAAAGAACCTGTGTGGGAGATACCACATTGTTTGATATAGAGGCCGCCCAATCCCAAATCTTTCGCCCATCGGGAAGCATCGTAAAGATGGGATCCGCCTTCTCCGGAAGTGACTATGTTTTCCTCGGAAATTCCAGGAAGCACCCACTCCTTTTTCCCCCAAACGCCGGACTGATAGGGAAACTTTTGAGAGCGGAATCGGGAGTCAAAAGTATCTTTCCATTCCTTTGCGGAAATTTTCTTCAAACTCTCCAAATCATGTTCGACAGAGAGCAGCTCTCCCTCATTTTCACAAGAGTAAACGACCTCTCCCAGTGAGTAGGTTTTCCCACAAGTTTCATGGGTGCAGCGAAACTGCGCTCGAAATTCATTTTTTGTAAGTGACATAGAAATTCTCTTAGGATGTGGTTTATGATAACTTCCTTTTCCATTCTGGAGAAGGGAGGAAAAATCACGAATGATTTTTATTTTAGAGCAACCTAATGGATAAAGAAAGAGAAAAGCTTCCCTGGAAGACAAGAATCAAACGTTATTCTAAAATCTCTCTTCTCGTCCTCCTTTTAGGGGTTCTATTGCTGTTCACCCGCATTTTTCTATTCCAAGTCTATTCCATCCAAGGCAACTCTATGTATCCTACCTTGGAAAACGGTTCCATCGTGTTCGTCTGGAAGGGAGGTTTTGCGCTTTCCGCCAAACTCTTCGGAACAGGCTGGCTCTATACGGAACCGAACATCCAAAAGCTGGATTTGGTTTTGTTCGTCAGCCAGGATGACGAGCTCGTAGTAAAAAGAGTCATCGGACTTCCGGGAGAATTTTATTCCATCGAAGCGGGAAGAGTCGTCATCGACTCACAAATGTTAATTGAAAATTACTTACCGATGGGAAGTCTCACTTCGGAGCCGAATAGTTCCGTTTTTCTAAATTTGAAAAACTCTCCGTTTCTAGCCATGAATTCCCAAGGTAGGATTCCTCCCGGTTATTATCTTCTGCTAGGCGACAATCGGGAATATTCTACGGACTCCAGAAGTTTCGGCTTGGTTCCCGTCGAAAAGATCAAAGGAAAAGTTTTTTTATATTTCTAAAAGATGAACGAAAGCAAACAAAGACTGACCGTAATTTTTTACTTCATCTTGGGGCTCTTCGCCATCCTGCTCGGCCGAGTCGTTTATCTCACCTACTTCAACGACAATATCATCAATCTAAAATCGAATAAACTCGTACAAAGAGGAACCATATACGATAGAAGAGGCATTGAACTTGCGTTATCCCAAGAATCGGGAACAGTAGGAATTGATCCTCCTAATATCTACGATCTGGAGCTTACATCCCAGGAACTCGCTCCCATCTTAGGACAGTCTTCTGACAAACTTTTCCATGCCATTCGGGAAAAACAAAATTACTTCCTCCTAAAAAGGGAAATCGACATCAAAAAGGCGAATCAGATCAAAGCTTTGTCCCTTCCAGGAGTCAGAGTAGAAAAAGAATTCAAAAGAATTTATCCGCAAAGTTCCCTTGCCTCCAATCTCATCGGCTTCACAGGTTACGACGATGATAAGGCACTCTCCGGTTTGGAAGCGATTTATAATTTGGAGATGTTGTCCACAGGAGATGCGGAATCAACGAAAGGAAACAACATCCACCTAACAATAGACAGTATCATTCAATACAGATTGGAAAAATCCTTGGGAAAGGCGTTTTTAGAAACACAATCCAAACGAGGAATCGGAATTCTCATGGACATCGATTCCGGAAAAATTCTGGCGATGGCATCTTTTCCTAATTTCGATCCCAATCATTTTCAAGATTATCCTGCGGACTCTCACACGAATTGGGGGATCAGACATGTTTATGAACCCGGTTCCACGATGAAGATCTTTATCGCACTGATGCTGTTAAACGAAGGTGCGATCCTTCCTCACGAAAAGTTCAATTGTCCCGGTTATATAGAAGTGGGGAAAACGGTCATTCGATGCACGGAACAACACGGTCCCGTAAATTTAGAAGAGATCCTTCAGTATTCCTGCAACGTAGGAATCATCAAGGCGGCGCAGAAAGTTTCCGATGCGACTTTCCATCGTTATCTGGATCATTTCAACTTCGGGAAAAGAACCAACTTCTCTCTCCACGAAGCGAGAGGATATCTCACTCCTCTTTCCAAATGGAACAAAAGTACTCATTATTTTCTTCCTATCGGCCAGGGACTTTCCGTAACTCCCATCCAACTCATCACTTCCGCTGCTGCGGTAATGAACGGAGGGATACTCCATGAACCTTCCGTAGTTTCTCACATAACAAACTCATACGGAGAGCTTGTACACGAATTCACTCCCAGGAACGAAGCCTTGGGTGTGAAAAAAGGGGCTGCAAAAAAAACATTGGAAGCCATGAGCAAAGCGGTGCGACTGGGAACAGGGAAAAAGGCTTATATAGAAAACTACTTTATCGCAGGAAAAACGGGAACGTCTCAAAAGGCGAGAGCGGGACAAGGATACCAAGAAGGTCTTTTTACCGCCAGCTTTCTCGGTTTTTTCCCTTCCGAAAAACCAAAGTATGTTGGACTCATCGTTTTTGACGAACCCGGCGGCGCCTCACACACAGGAGGTGGAATTGCAGCTCCCGTTTTTAGAGAGGTTGTGGAAAGCATCATTCCTATCGTGGAAAAAAGTGAAAAGGCACAAGTGTATGCTCTCAAATCGAGAAAGGAAAAGATCTTCAAATTCGATCTGAATACGGTTCCTGATTTCACGGGAATCACCGCTTCGGAAAGCATTCAAATTCTGAAAAAATTAAACATACCTTATCAAATCATAGGCTCGGGTTTCGTAGTAAAGCAGGAACCGAAACAAGGCACTCCCATAAAAGGCATAACAGAAATTAAACTATTTCTGCAAAATTAAATACAGTTTCGTGAACTCCGAATTTTTAAAATCGAATTTATCCGCAGTTTCGGAAGATCTTGCCGAAGAAATCGAATCCTGCGAACTTCCTTTCCCTTTGGTTTCTACAAAATCGGGAGACTACACGATCGAAGCGGATGGAATTTTTCTCCACAGCAAACATGATCCTAAGAAGGAAGCTAGCCGATTCATCAAAGAATTACCGGATGACGGAGACAAAAGAGTTTATCTTTTGTTTGGTGCCGGTTTAGGGTACATCCTTCCCGAAATTTTGGAAAAAGAGAACGTATCCGTAGTTTGGATGGAACCGCATTTATTCCTAATCAAATATGCGTTTTCACTTTTCGACTTCAGCCGCCATCTAACTTCGGAAAAACTCATCCTTATCACGAATGCAAAAAACGAAGAAGCTCTGGCCTATGCTTTCAAAGGGAAAGCCACGATTCCGATCACATTCGTTCCTCATAGAAGTTCCTGGCTGTGGAAAGAAAAAGAATATTCCCAATTGAGGATGATCGCAGAACAAAACTTTCATAAAAAAGACGTAAACCTAGCCACACTCACTCGTTTCGAAAAAATCTGGGCAAAAAATATTTCTTTCAACCTTCCCGATCTCTGCCGACTAACTCCTATTCATGAACTTTTCGGAATTGCAAAAAACGCAAAAGTTCTGGTAGCTGGTGCCGGTCCCAGTCTTTACGAAAGTGTTCCGGAAATCAAAGAATATAGGGAACATTTCGTACTCATCGCAGTGGATACTGCCCTTCCCATACTTCATCATTTCGATATAGAACCCGATTTGATTTACTCCGTAGATCCTCAGGCACTGAACAGCCAGTATTTGGAAAGTTATACCGGTAAAGGAATTTTGGTGTTTGATCCTACTTCCACATACCTCAGTCTTCGTTTGGAAAAAGGACCTGTCAGAGGTTTTTTCACATCTTCTCCCTTTCCTATGATCAAACTCATAGAAAGCATCGCAGAACAAGAGATTGGTTCCGTTCCTTTCGGAGGTTCCGTATCCACGAATGCGGCAAGTCTGGGAACCCTAATGGAAGCGGAAACCACTTATCTGGTAGGACAAGATCTAAGTTTTACGAAGGGATGGGCTCATTCCAAAGGCGCCATCATGGAAGAGAGACTGAACTATAAGGAATCCAGAAAGTTCCGAAGAGAACTTCATAATTACCGTCAACTTTCCGCCCTTCCTCCCAAACAAGTAAAAGGTTACGACGGAACAATCCACCTAACAAATGAAAAAATGCTGATCTTTAAAAAATGGTTCGAAGGAAACGCTTCGGAACATAAGTGGATCAACTTAACTTTATACGGCGCAGCTCTGGAAGGAATCTCCCATTCCGTTTTTTCGGAAAGTTTCGGGAAAGAAGACATCGCCAACGCAAAACAAGTCAGAGAAAAAATCAGAAATTTTTTTCCTTCGGAAGAAGGAGTCTGTGATCCGAAAGAACTCGCTTCTCAATTATCCGAAACCATCAGACATCTTACAGACTTCTCGATTCCGGTGAAAAAGGGGCTTACTCTTTCCCAAAAGATCTACGAGCAAATCAAAAGAAATCAAATCGAACCACAAAGATTCCAGAACGATTTGAATCAAATGAATGCGATCGACGAAATCGTTTCTTCTAAAAAAGGTTTGAATGAAATTTTAAGTTTGGGAATTCAAAGAACCATTCTTACGATCACGGAAGGATACGAAGATCAGCTTTCTTTGGAGGAAAGAGAGAATGCTCAATTGGGAATCGCACGCAAATCGGTTTTGTTGTACGAAGGACTGCATGAATCCCTCGTTACTACTCGTAAAAACCTGAAAAAGAGTTATTACCGTTTAACGGAAAATTAAAGGTTATTTCTTTCTTTTTTTGATCGGATCTACGGACAAAACGGAAAAGTCAACTCTTCTGTTTAAGATTCTTCCTGATTCGGTATAATTGGAAGCTACGCTTGTTGTTTCGCCAAACCCGCGATAATCCAATTGAGAAGAATCCACTCCTTGTTTTTCCAATTCATCTTTGATGAACTTCGCTCTTTCATCGGATAAAATCTTATTTTCATCCAATTCACCGATAAAACAAGTATGTCCTTTGACTCTGATTTTGATTCCTGGGTAGGACTTCAATGCGGAAGCAAGAGTAGCGATTTGGTTCGGAGCCTCTTCGGACATCTCCAAAGAATGTTTGATGAAACGAATCTGAAGATGATTGATATAATGGATCGCTTCCGGTCTTGACTTAAATTCAGAAGTCACCTTTCCCGTTTCTACTTCCTTTCTTTCCAATTGAATCACGGAAGGTTTAGAAGAATCGGTTTTTACAGTTTTAGATGTTTCCGCTCCTTTTTTGGAAGAAGAACTGCTGCACATACGAAATAAAAATATAAGCAGAAGGATCCCGACCAAAATTCCTGCAACGATGATCCATCTTTTATTATTGGATTTTTGAGAAGAACCGTAACGATTCAATTCAACTAACTCTTGATATTCGGGAGTAGGAGCGATTTCCTCTTCGGATTCTTGTTGATAAGGATGATAAAAATCGGAATCACTGTCTTCGTAAGGAGACGCTTCTTTTTTCGTTCTTTTAGCGGTTTGTTTTTTGGAAGAAGTTTTTTTAGAAGGTACGGATATCTTAGCCGCCCATTTTCTAATCTCAGTTCTGAGGTATTCGTCCGCTTCCGGGCTGAATGCAAAATTATCTCGGATGTATTTTACTGTGCGCTTTTCGATTTCAGTGTAGTCGTTCCCGTCCTTGATCGCCTCAAACAGGTTTTTCGCTACGGTTTTACTGATAGGAGCCTTAGTACGTTTAACCGCTTTCTCAACGATCTCCAGTAATTCACGATCGTATTGTTTACCTTTGATGGTTCGGTAATAACTTTCAGCCACAATAGTACTCCTAGGAAAAGTATCGACCCTTCCGGTCCATGAATCCAGGACTTTTTCGGGTCTTATGGGGGCTTAGGAGTTATATCCTGCCAGAAATTGGTTGTTTTTGATCTTATATTGGAGGGCACCTCGGCTGATCCCCAATAACTTGGCCGCTTCTTCCTGTGTGGTAACTCTTTGAAACGCTTCCTTGATCCACATAGCTTCCAGTCTTTCGGTGGCGATTTTCAAAGATAGATTGTCGTTAGGAGTGAGAATGTCGGAGGGAATAGTCAAATTTCCCGCAGAAGGGGTAAGATTGGCAATGGATTCCGTCTCACCTTTACCTACAATGTTTCCTTGAGAAAAAGAACTAGGCTCCAACTCCGATTCGGGGGCGACCAGAACCGCATATTGGATCACGCTCTGCAACTGACGAACGTTACCGCCCCAAGGCATGACGGACAAAGCACGAATCGCATCGTTAGAGAAAGTTTTTTCTCTCCCGTATTGGCGGTTGTAAATATATAAAAAATGATGAGCTAACAGAGGGATGTCGCCTCTTCTTTCTCTGAGAGGAGGAACTCTTAGAGGAACTTCCGCTAGTCGGTAGTAAAGATCCATAGAGAACTTTCCCTTTTGAATCTCGTCCAAAAGATCCCGTTTGCTTCCCGTAAAAACCCGCAAATTGAGAACCTGCTCTTCGGAGTTGGTAGGATTAGGAACTTTTTTCTCGTTCAAAGTTCGAAACAAACGATCCTGCAAATCGAGAGGAAGATCACCGATCGATTCTATGTAGATGGAGCCTCCGTTCGCTTGTTCCAATTTTCCCGGATTAAAAATTTTACCGGAGAAAGATCCGAAAAGTTCGGCCTCTAACAATTCATAGCTGAGGCCGGAACAATCGACGGTGAAAAACGGTTTGGACTTTCTTTGAGAAACGAAGTGAAGAGACTTCGAAACGAGTTTTTTTCCCGCTCCCTCTTCTCCTATGATCATTACGGAAGTATCTGAAGGACCCACTTGACGAATTCTATTCTTCAAAAATAAAATCAGAGGATCGTAACCTAAAATTTCCTCTACAGGGTCTTCTTCTCTTTTCGACTTTTCGACAGCTTCTTTTGCGATTCTTTCTTCCAAAATAACAATCGTAAGCTGAGAAGCGAATAGATTCGCCTGATTTACGATGGAAGGAGAGAAAAAGTTCACTTTGTCCGATTCGAGGTTCAAAACTCCGATGGTGGTGTCCCTAGTCAACAAAGGAATGGCAAGCTCGGAACGAACAGATTCGATCAGTTTAATGTAACTTGGATCTAAAAAAACGTCCGGAACATAAACGATTTCTCTGGAGGATGCCGCTCTTCCAGTCACACCCAAATTGAACGGAAGTTTGGCGGCAATTTTCTTTTCCCAATCCATTCCCTTCGCCGCTACGATAGTAAGCACATGTTCTTCGTTGTCTGCGATGGAAATACTTCCCGTTGTGGCTCCGAATAAAGCGAGGGTCGCGTCCAGAATAAAATTCAAGCGGTCCGTAATATTAGGAAGAACGTGAATTTCTTTCTGAATTTTTCGGATCGTGCCTGAAATGTCCTGAGGTTGCGCCATGATTTACGTTTTTACGCCGGAACGAAGATTGGTGATGTATTTCAGATAAGCGATGATAAAACCTTCCAAATCTCCGTCCATAACACCGTGAACGTTTCCCGTTTCGAAATCGGTTCTATGATCTTTGACCAGATTATAAGGATGGAACACATAACTGCGAATTTGTGAACCCCAGGCAATGTCTCTTTTTTCGCCCGACTTTTTTTCGTTCTCTTCTTCCGCCTTCTGCTTTTCCATTTCGTAAAGTCTGGCCTTAAGCATCTTCATCGCAGTGTCCCTGTTTTTGATCTGGGATCTTTCCATCTGACAGGAAACTACGATTCCGGTAGGGATATGAGTGATACGAACCGCAGAGTCGGTAGTGTTGACGTGCTGTCCCCCTGCACCTGACGAACGATAGACGTCTACGCGGAGGTCTTTTTCTTCGATGACGATCTTAATGTCGTCGTCCACTTCGGGAGTCACATAGATGGATGCGAAAGAAGTATGTCTTCGTTTATTGGAATCGAAGGGAGAAATACGAACCAGTCGATGCACTCCGGACTCACATTTTAAATACCCGAAAGGATGATCTCCTTGGATATAAAGAGTGGCGTTTTTGATTCCCGCTGTCTCACCTGGTTGGTAGTCGACCAAAGAAGCTTTGTACCCTTTTTGCTCACAATAACGAGTGTACATCCTCAAAAGCATATCCGCCCAATCTTGGGATTCTGTCCCACCTGCGCCCGGATGGATATTGATGAATGCGGCTTTGTTGTCGTCTTTGCCAGCAAGAGCATCTAACATCTGTAAATTCTCAAAGGCTGCGAATAATCGTTCGAAGTCTCCGTTAAGAGTGGGTAATCCTGCATCACCTAATTCTTCTGTGGTGAGTTCGATGAGATCGGGGAGTTCCATCAGCTCTTTTTTCAATTCGAGCCAAGGATCTAATTTAAGTTGAAGTTCGTTTCGTCTTTGTGTGACCGACTTTGCCTGATCAGGATTGTCCCAAAGTTTAGGGTCATTCGCCTTTTCGATAAAAGACAATAGGCGGTCGTAGTCTTCCTGCATATTGTGCAAGTCCCAGTAGTCTTGGAAATTGGTGATGACTTCTTGGGTTTGTTTTTTGAGCTCTTTTAAGGAACGATCCATGGGTACAATAGCAACTTATTCTGCGAAGGGATTATTAAAAGCGAAAAATCAGAACAGGGAATCTTTGCGGATTCTTTCCACTTCCCATTGAAATATGGTTTCTCTCAACTGAGGAGTGTTTCCTTCCACAGTGGAAACGAGAGAATAGGAGGTTTCTTTTCCATAAACATCGGGAAGTTTTTTAAGAATGAATTTCCCCGCTTTGATGAGTTCGATGACATGAAGTAAAAAAGGATCTTTTTCCCTTTTACTCATTTCTTCCATAGAGTAATAAAAGCAGGAAAGCCCTTTATAAAACCAATCCAGATATTCGTTTTTTCCGTAAGGCCAGATTTGATTCAGTTCAATCTCGGATTCTTGAACGAGTGATTTTCCCAAAAAAGGTTTTTGCAAAAGTCGACATTGGAAATAAATTTCAAAATTAAGATCTCTGTCTCCCCCTTTTTCGAAATCGACTCCCATCCACCTAATCCATGCTTTTTTCTCTTTGATAGGAAGTGCAGGAATCAGTGCGAATAGATATCCCTGGTCTCTGAAAATTCTTTCATGAGCGAGATATTCCAAAATTTCGAGAGGGATCATATAATGTCCCTTCTGCCATTGCACCACATAAGGAATGGCTTCCACCTGCATATATTCTGCAGGAGTTTCCGAACGGATTGTATCACCGAACTGTGTTAATACGAAAATAAAGGAAAGGAGTTCTTGTCTGCTAAGGCCGCTGAGAACGCTTACGGAACCTCCCAGATGTTGGAGGGCTCTGCGGATCATCAAATGCTGCTGCAAATGGGGCTGGTTTTCGGATAAAATGATTCCTAATTGTTTTTCAAAATTACGAAGAGTACCTTTTTCAAAGACTCCTACATTTCCCGAAACGGCGAACGGCATTTAGATAGCTCTCTTTCCTATATCTCTTCTGTAAAAAGTGTTAGGTGCGTTGATTTTATCCAAATGAGAATAACATTGCTGCAAACTGTCTTTCAGATTTTCCGAAACGGAAGTGATTCCTAAAATTCTTCCTCCGGAAGAAAGAAGTTTCCCTCCGTCCCATTTCGTTCCCGCATGAAATACCAATACGGAACCTTCATTCGGAGGAACTTCCAAAGGTAGACCCTTCATAGGAGCATCGGGATATCCTTTTGCGGCAAGAACCACGACCGCACTTGCAGCATTCTTAAGTTTGATATTTCTGGATTCCAAACTGCCTGTGGACGCTTGATGGAAAATAGGAAGAATATCTTCATCTAACAAACGCAATACACACTGTGTTTCAGGATCTCCGAATCTGCAATTGAATTCCACTACATTAGCTTTCCCTTCCGGAGAAATCATAAGTCCCACATAGAGAAGTCCTTTGTAAGGATGTTTCGCCTCTCTAAACTCACGTAACATTGGAATGATGACGGATGATTCTACTTGTTTTAGAATGGAAGGAGTGAGGATCGGAGCGGGAGCATAGGCTCCCATTCCCCCCGTGTTCGGACCGATATCGCCGTCGAAAGCTCTTTTATGATCCTGTGCAGCGGGAAGACACATAAAGTTTTTTCCGTCTGTAATAACAAACAAAGAAGCTTCATTTCCCTCTAAAAAAGATTCGAGGACCACTTTTGCGCCGCTTTCACCGAACTTTTGTTCAATGAAAATGTCGTTCAAAGCCTCTTTTACTTCATCCATTGTAGTGGCGACAGTGACACCTTTTCCTGCGGCAAGACCATCCGCCTTTACAACTAAAGGTAAAATCTGTTTTTGCGCATAGGCCCAGGCGGAATTATGATCTTCGAATACTGCAAAAGATGCCGTAGGAACATGTGCCTTCTTCATCATCTCTTTTGCAAAATGTTTAGAACCTTCGATTTGAGCGCAGTATGCGGAAGGACCGAAACATGGAATGTTTACTTCTTCACACCAGTCCGCAATACCGGCAACTAACGGATCTTCGGGTCCAACAACTACGAAGTTCGTTCCTGAATTTTTCAAATAAGATAAAAACGATTCTTTGTTCGTAATGGAAATTTTTTCCGAAGGAAGAATCAAAGCAGGATCAAATCCTCCGTTTCCGGGGAACACCTTCAATTCTTCCAATAAAGGAGACTGTAAAATGGAGTGGGCCAAAGCATGTTCTCTTCCCCCGCTCCCGATCAATAAAACTTTAAATTTAGTTTCCAATTTTCTCTAACGCTCGCAATGTGCTATCCAACTTTTCTTTCCAAGTCGCATACTTCTCTTTTTCTTTTTCCACAACTTCGGGTTTTGCTTTTTCCACGAAAGCGGGGTTATTGATTTTAGCTTCCAGTTTTTCCATTTCCAAAACGATTTGTTTTTTCTCTTTTTCCAATCTTTGTTTTTCTTTTTCAAAATCAAAGATGCCCGCCAAAGGAAGAACGATTTCCCCTATGGAAAAGGCTCCCACAGAATCGGTATTCGTTACCTCATGAGCATTGTCGAAGAGAATAGAATCTGCTTTTGTTAGCTGAAGAAGGGATTTATATTCTTTTTCTATCATCTGAGAAACAAAAGCTTCAGACGACTTCAGAATGATTTGGCATTTTTTTTCAGGCTTCACTCCTAATTCCGCCCGCATATTTCGAACCTTGGTTACGATCTCCTGCAGAACTTCCATTTTTTTAACCGCAGGATGATCGGAAGAAACTCCATACTTCACCGGGAATTTGGTTCTTACTAAAAGTTCGTCGGAAAGAAGAGAATGAATCTCTTCCGTCAAAAAAGGCATAAAAGGATGGAGCAGTCCCAAAGATTTGTTTAAAATACTAACAAGAACTTGGCGGGATGCCTCTTGGGATTCAGGAGTTACGTTTCCGTAAATTCTTGCTTTGGAAAGTTCTATGTACCAATCACAGAAAGATCCCCAAATGAATTCGTACACCAAGTTTGCCATTTCGAAGAAATGATAATCGGCATAAGCTTTTTCATACGCCTGTAAGGTTTTATCGAATTCATGAAAGATCCAAAGGTCGGTCTCTTCCAATTTGGACAAATCGGGTTCCTGGACTTTAAAATCTTCGGGAAGATTCATGAAAATGAATCTGCTGGAATTCCATATTTTATTACAGAAAGATCTATAACCGTCTAACCTAGATTCATCGAACAAGATATCTTTTCCTTCCGGAAGAACAGCTGCCAGGAAAAAACGAAAAGAATCAGTTCCGTATTTGGTCATCATGTCCAGAGGATCCACTACGTTGCCCAAAGACTTGCTGAACTTTTTACCGTCTTTATCTCTCACTAGTCCGTGAATCAAAACTTTATGGAAAGGAACATCTCCCATAAACTTCAATCCACTCATGATCATACGAGCGACCCAAAAGAATATGATGTCGAACCCGGTAACTAAAACAGCAGTAGGATAATAATTTTTTATTTCCTTTGTTTGTTCCGGCCATCCGAAAACCGTAAACGGCCAAAGTCCGGAAGAGAACCAAGTATCCAAAACGTCTTCGTCTTGAGTGATCTCACCATCTTGGAAAGTTTTACCTTGTTTTCGAAAAAGAGATTTCGCTTCTTCCAAAGATTCCGCAACGACCAAAGAACCGTCAGGAAGATAATAAGCGGGAATTCTATGTCCCCACCACAATTGCCTGGAGATGCACCAGTCTTTGATGTTTTCCATCCACTCGAAATAAGTTTTTTCCCACATCTTAGGTTGGAACTGAACTTTACCGGAACGAACAGCATCGATCGCAGGTTTGGCGAGACTTTCGATTTTCACAAACCATTGCGTAGAAAGCATCGGTTCGATCACCGCCCCGCCTCTTTGGTTGTGTCCTACACTGTGAGTATGATTTTCTATTTTTTCGATATAACCTAAGGATTCAAGTTCCTCGACCACTTTTTTACGTGCTTCGAAACGATCCATTCCTGCGAATTTCCCCGCTAATTGGTTGAGGGTCCCGTCCAAATTCATCACAAGAATAGGAGTGAGCCCGAGGCGCAATCCCGCCTCATAGTCGTTAGGATCGTGTGCGGGAGTGATTTTTACTAGTCCCGAACCGAATTCTTTATCCACGAAAGAATCGTAAAGAAGAGGAATTTCCTTATCCACCAAAGGAAGAATTAGATTTTTGCCTTTGAGAGAAGCATATCTGGGATCTTCCGGATGAGCGCATACCGCTACGTCCCCGAACATGGTTTCCGGTCTTGTGGTAGCTACCACAATATAGTCGTCTTTAGAAAGAGATTGAATGTTTTTTCCGGAACGAACCGCTTCCGCCTTGGGATAACGAATATGATAGAGTTTGCCTTGTTTTTCCTTATACTCCACTTCTATGTCTGAAATGGCGGTTTTAGTGACAGGGCACCAGTTGATGATTCTTTCCCCTCTGTAAATCAAACCTTCTTCATATAACTTCTTAAATACAAGAATGACCGCTTTGGAAAGTCCTTCATCGAAGGTGAACCTTTCTCTGCTCCAATCCACTGACTCACCTAACAAACGTTGCTGGCGAGTGATCATTCCACCGGAATGAGCTTTCCATTCCCAAACTTTTTTATTGAACTCGTCTCTGGTGAAGTCGGTTCTCTTTTTTCCTTCTTTAGCTAACTCTCGCTCTACGACTACCTGAGTGGCGATTCCCGCATGATCCATACCGGGAACCCAAACTACGTTTTTACCTTTTTTCCGTTCGATACGGATGATGATGTCTTGGATGGTGTGATTTAAAGCATGTCCGATATGCAAATTTCCCGTTACATTGGGAGGAGGAATGACTATGGAAAAACTTTCTTTCGCAGTCTGATCGGGAGAAAACGCTTTCGCATCTTCCCATTTCTGAATCCATTTTGATTCTACGGATTCGGGTTCGTAACGGTCGGAGAGTTGTTTGTTCATAGTAGCCGGAAATTTCTAGGTCTTACTATGTTTCTGCGCAGGGTTAGGGGTCAAGGAATCTGTGACCCCTAAAAGCCTATTTTTTACGCAAAGCAATCATTGCCACGTCATCGGAGAGTTGGGAAAGTCCCGGCTTTTTCAAATCGTAATTCGTATGAGTCTGTAGGTCGGAAACAACGATTTGGATCAATTCTTCGGGAGATTTTTCTCCGTTTTCCCGAATGAGTTTGGCCACTCTTTCCTTGGTGTACATACTTCCGTCGGGAGAACGGGCTTCATCCAAACCGTCCGTATATTGAAAAAACAAATCTCCAGAGTCCAAATTCAAAGCCCTTCTTTCGACTGTGGTTTCGAAGAAAGAATTTTCATCCATACCGATAGGAAGTCCTCCTGCGGGAAGAAGATGGATTTTTTTCTCGGAAGCATCGTAAAACACCGGTTTGATATGACCTGCGGAAATATATTCGATTCGTGAATTTACGGAATCGAAAATTCCCATAAAAAAAGTAACGAAGATATGATCGGGAGTATCGTCATAAACATGAGCATTCACTTCCAAAAGAATCTTTTTCAAATTCCTTTCCCCTCTTCTCAAGATGGAACGGATTTGAGCACGGAACAATGCCATGATGATGGCAGGCCCCACACCGTGATTCGAAACGTCCCCGATGCAAAAGGCAACTTTCCCATTTTCTAATTCAATGAAATCGTAATAATCGCCGCCTACTCCTGCCATCGCTTTGTAAAAGGCACCGAATTCCACTTGGTCTTTCAAATGAGTGGGAAGGGTTTCGGGGAGAAGTCGTTTTTGAATCTCTTCTGCGGCAAGAAGTTCACCTCTCATTTCCTCGCCTTCCTTCAAACCTTTCACCATATCATTCAATGATTCGCTTAAAATTCCTATCTCATCATAACCGGCTCTAGGAAACTGCACTTCCAAATTTCCTTCTCCGATTTCTTCGGCTTTTCTGCTGATGAGGCGAATTCGTCTAACGACAAACGAAGCCAATACATAAGCTAACAGAATAGCGATGATTCCGATAATTGCAGTGAATTGAAGAAGTTCTTCTCTGTTTTTGCGCATCTGTCTTGCGCCGTCCGTTCTATCGATGAGGACAATGTTGTAGCCGAGAAGATCTTTTCTAAGAAGATCATAAACCAAACCTTTTCCGATTTTTTCTTCCAACATGGAAAGAGGAGCTGAGTCGAGCGCCCACATCATTTCTTCCGCTTCGCTTCTGCTGCGTACTAAAATTCCGGAATCCCATTTGTTTTTCGTAAACTTAGGGAGTTCGGTTTCGGAATCTCCGGAAAGAATCCAATCCCGCAAAAGTTTCCATTTAACTTGTGTTTCTTTTCTTTCCGGAGCTTCTTTATAATATCTTCTCAAGCCCGAAGAACCGGTTTGGAACGAAAGAAAAGCAAAATCTTCCAACGCGGCTTCTCTCAAACCGTAAAAAGAATCTTCTATCCTTCTTTCTGATATGGAACTCCAATCTTCCTTAGTTCCTTCCAGTTGGAGCAACGCATCTCTCAGTTCTTCCTCTGCCGCTTCCAGACTTTTGATTTTGTCTTGGATTTCTTCCGCTGATAGTTGTTTTTCTCCTTCCTTAGGAGGAGTTTTGGAACGTTTCTGCCAATCCGTAATCTCTTTGGATTTTTCAGAGATTTTGTTCGTAACGGATTCTTTTTTCTGTTTCCAGCCTTTTTCTAAATCGGAATAAACCTGTTTATAAGGTTGAAGAGATTCCAGTTTGATTTCTCTTTTCTTCAATAATTGTCGATAAGCAGCCGTTAGAGATTTATATTCCGCATCCGAAGAAGGTTTTACCTTTCCTTCTTTTCTCAAAAAGGAAATTCTAGCTTTCAACTTCTGGGACAATTCACCGATCTCTAAGGATATTTTTTTATCCTCTTCCAAGTAAGATCTCCAAATGCTATCCTCTTTCGCCAATTCTTCCGCGATGAGCCTGGATCTCTCCGCAGTGATGGGGCTTCTGAAAACGGGGCGGTACACCACTTCGAATTGCCTCCCCCCTACTTCGTAACTTTCCGACTCAGATTTGTTTTGGATCGTATTCAGAACGTCCTTATCCTGAAAGAGAGAAGCTTTACTTGCCTTAAATTCCTGATTTTGAAATAATTTTTTTCCGGTTTCAGAGGAAACGGAAAACAACAAACCGGTATCCAAAGTTTCTTTTCCGTTTCTATCATAAGCTAAAATTCTGATTTTATCCGGAACCAAACCCAAAGAAGAAATTTTATCCTTATACGAACCACGGAAAAAAGCCTGTAAGGCCTTAGCCAAAGCGGTTTCTCCCGATTCTATTTTTTTCTCATTGATAGGAATGTTTTTTTCGGAAGTTTTTCTCTCTCTTTCCAGCTTATCTTTGTTTGCTGTTAGTTTCTTCTGATCTTTAGGAGCCAAACCTTCCTTGAGCAGTTCTTCCTCTATGGCTTTTTTCTCTTCTTCGATTTCTTCCATTCTGGATTTGGAAGTTTCGATGCCGATTCGGGAAGAAGCGATTTTCTCAGCTAAAACTCTGATTCTCTCATATTGAACAGGATCTATCGGCGCTCCGTTTTCTTTGCGAAGACGGTTTTTTACATTCACTTCGAAATCTACGATTTCCTTTTCGGAAAGATAACGGGAAAAATAAGTATCTACGGAATGATATACGTTGCCTCGTTTCACATTGAGGCCTATGGACTGCCCGAAAGATTTTAAGGCTCCGAAAAAACCTTTTTCTTTGCTGACGACCGTCCTTTTGAATTTACTGAGTTCTTTTTTCTTTTCTTTAACTCTGATTTTATATTCTTCGACTAACACTAAACTGCGGCTTAGATTTTCCAGATCGACTACGACTGAGCTCACATATTCGAGAGGACTTTTAAGCTCCATTCCCAGTTTTTCTTCCAAGGCGGAACTCTGTTGCCTGTAATGAATGACCGAGGTGATGGATAAGATCGTAATAACTAGAATTGCAGTGAAAAAAGAAAGTTTGGCACGGATTCCGGGCAGAACCGCTCTTAAAAATTTATTTTTGATCATAAGGTTTCTCTTGGATAAATCAATGTTAACTGGTTCTTTTGGGAGTCGGAAAGATACTGATAACGAAGAGACATGATGTTTCGAATCGACTGAAGTCCGAATCCTCCATCTGCGCCTTCTTCATAGAGTTTCTCCAAATCTTCACTTTCCTTTAGGGTGGGATCGAAGGGAATTCCTTCATCCGTAATTACAAACAAATAACCTTCTTCGTTTTCCGACATTTTCAGTTCGATTAAGGAAAGTTTTTTTTCAGGAAAACCGTGTTCGATGACATTCGTAGCGGCCTCATCCAGACAAAAAACGATTCTAGATTTGACCAGATCGGTACAATCTTCCCCTAAAAAATGACGAACCTTTTCTCTAATGTTTGTTAGTTCCCCTAAGTCGTTCGGGAAACGGAAGGAGGTTTCCGGTCTGAACTTCAAATCCCGGCCAATGCTTCCTCTAAATTTCCGAAGATCTTGACCTTTTTCGTGAAGTACATAAGTTCCATCGTATCTTTCACTTCCTTCTTCAAATGACAGAAAACGATTTCTCCCGATTTTTCCTTCAAAAATTTCTGCATTGCATTGAGAACTCCGATCCCTGCCGAAGCGATATAAGTTAGAAGAGTGCAATCGCAAACGATTAGATTCACTCCGTTATTTACAGCTAACTCTAGTTTTAGTTTCAAATCGGGAGCCGTTTTTGCGTCCAACTCTCCTCCGATTTTCAGAATCAAACGATTGCCGTCCAACTTCTCGCTCAATGTAAGATTTGCCATTTCATAATCCTTTTTTTAAGTCTTTCATCAAATCTTTCGCTTGTATGATTCCGTACAGTTTTCTTTCCAAGGAATCGATCTCGTAATAATTTTTGATATCCGGATTTCCTTCGAAGATATGCGCATACTTACGAATCCCTTGGATCGCCTTTCTTGCGTTACCTTCCAAAATTCCTTTTGTAACGGAATAATAAAGATCAATAGCTAGAGAATCCATCACATTCTGTTTGAAGCCGGGCTCTCTTTTATCCACAGCGGAAAGTAATTTTTCCACCTCTGATTCGTTATATGAATCGGAATCGCTGTAATCGATGATGTATTTGGATAAAAGTTTTTTGCAGCGGGAGAAATTATTCGTTTTGCTTGCCGCAAGAATCTGCTGGTAAAGATTATGAACTTCCTTTTCCAGATATACTTTTTGATGAGCCGTATCCAATTTCACAGGCTCGAAAGCGGATCTCAATTCGTCTCCCGTAAAGTTACGAATCGTATCTTCAAATAGTTTTTCGTTTTTTGTCTGAGTGAGGACGGAAAAATCTTTCAAAGACTTTTCGATTGCGGAAACGAAATCCAAAGCTTCCGGAGTTTGAGCAAGTTTCTGATCTTCCTGAATTCTTTCCAAAAAAAAGATGCAGGAATCACCTAATGCGGACAAGGTTTCGGACAAAGCGTTCGACACCAAACGTTTGCACTGCGGACCGATCGTATTTTGATAGGCGGGATCTTCAATATCCTCTTTCAGCTTGTCCATCATCTTCCCTGCGGAGAGACTCGACTGCGCCTTGTCTTTTTCCCATCCGGCATAAGCCAAAGGGTCATAGAGATATTTTCTAAAATGAGATTTTCCGGACAATGCCAGAAGGCGGATGGTTTTTACCAATTCCTGAGCCAGAGCTTGGGAGATAGAGATTCTTCTTTCAAACATGGATTAGAGATTAAAAACAGAAAGGAAATGGAAATCTCCCAATTGCTTCTATGCCTCAGATTGGCCGCATCAGCGCTCCCAGTAAAGCAAAAGATGGCGCAGGAAAGGGGAAGAAACACCAAGAAAAAAACCCAACAGAAAAGCAATGGAGGATGGAAAAGATGATAAAGGACAGAGAATTGGATTTGAAGACTTATAAATTATGTCCCATAGAAATGGACCAAAGGCAGATCCTTTTGGATGTACATTGACAGGAAAAACCCGAAGGAGAACCTGACACGCATGAACTCAAAAACAGCAAAAATTCTCGGAAAATTCGCAACTCTGAAAGGTGTTTCTGAAAAACAGCTTAAAAGAGAGTGGCTTGCGCTTTCTCATGTTGACAAAGACAAAAAAAGACAAGAAATCCTCAAAGAACTAGTTAAAAAATAAAGAGAGGCCTTCTGGCTTCTCTAACCTTTTCCTTCCCGAATCTTCCTTTTCCTTAAAAACGCACTTCTCCTCTTTTCCACCCGTCTAAAAAATAACATTCATGAAACTTCTTTGTTCCTTGGCTGTCGCATTCAGCTTGCTTATGTTTGGTGGATTCGGATGTTCCGAGTCACCTCGTTCCAGCATATTACCTCTATTTCAAGATTCTTTGCAGATGGCAGGAAAAGAAAATAAAAAGCTCATCGTACTTTTCAGTGCCGACTGGTGCCCGGACTGCAATGCACTGGACCGCATTCTTACTTCGGATTCCCGAATCAAAGAACTGATCACAAATCATTACATCATTTTGAAAGTGGATGTAGGAAGATTCGATCAAAACTTGGATCTGGATGAACGATTGGAGCATCCTATTGGAAAAGGAATTCCTGCACTTGTGATTTTGAATCCTTCCGAAACGATCATAGCTACTACCAAAGGCGGGGAATTTTCCAACGCCAGCAAAATGAGCAACGAACAAGTATTAAATTATCTAAATCGATTCGCAAATTAAATCAATTGAGGAAACAATGTCTCGCAAACTCTCTATCCGAAAACACATCCTTTCTGTTCTCACCGGAATTTTAGTCTTATTCGCTTCGGGCATATACGCTCAAGAAGTTGCAGAGATCAAACCCGGATCCGACTTCCCTTCCGTTTCTCTTACGGATCAACACGATGAGAATGCATCCATCACTCAGGAAATTCAAAAGATCCTTTTTGTTTCGGATATGGATGCGAGTAAAATCGTTCATAAGATTCTTGAGAAAGACGGAGATGTTTTATTGAATGCGAACCAAGCAGCATTTATCTCCGACATCCATAGAATGCCTTCTCTTATCACAAAATTTGTAGCACTTCCCAAAATGAAGGGATATTCGTACAGAATGCGTTTGATTCGAGACGACAAAACTGGTTCCTTTTTTCCACAAAACAAAGGATCTGTCACTCTGATCCGACTGGAAAAAGGAAAAGTGGTAACTGTTGATTTTACGAACGAAGAAGAGAAACTCAAAACCTTCCTAGTTTCTCCGAAACCAAACTCTAAAAAGTAATTAGAAATTTTCTAAATATGTGGTAACTAGTTACCACATATTTCACATTTTTTTCATAAATCCCCTCAGCGGCAAAAATTCTACTTGAAACAGTGTTCTCTTTTGGGGAGACTATTCGACTTAGAATCACTTCCCGTAACGAGAGATAAAAAATATGACCCTTCCGAAAGTGTGTGTAATCGGCGCCGGATCTTCCGGTATAACAGTAATTAAATCCTTAAAAGAAAACGGAATTCCTTTCGATTGTTATGAAAAAGGCAGCGATGTAGGAGGTAACTGGCGTTATAAGAACGACAACGGGTTAAGTAATATTTACAAATCCCTTCATATCAACACACACAGAGACAGGATGGAATATAGAGACTATCCTATGCCTAAGGATTATGCTGATTATCCCAATCACGAACCCATTCAAAATTATTTTCTAGATTATGTGGATCACTTCGGGCTCAGAAAACACATCCAATTCAAAAACGGAGTAAAAAAAGTAGAAAGAAGAGAAGACGGTCTTTGGGAAGTCACTCCAGAGAAAGGGCCTTCTAAAATCTACGATGTGTTAGTTGTTGCGAACGGTCACCATTGGAGTGAAAGATGGCCGAATCCTGCTTTTCCCGGAAAATTTTCCGGACAAGTGATGCACTCTCATTCTTATGTTGATCCGAAAACTCCTTTCAACTGCGAAGGAAAGAACGTAGTGGTTTTGGGAATGGGAAACAGCGCCATGGATATTTCCGTGGAACTGTCCCGTCCGGGAGTGGCAAAAAACGTTTTTCTTTCCGCAAGAAGAGGGGCTTATGTCATTCCGAACTATCTGTTCGGAAAACCTTTGGACAAACTAACAGAGAACACACCTACTTGGGTTCCTTTTTGGATTCAACAAGCACTCGCTCACCTTTTGATTCGATTCGGTGTAGGAAAAATGGAAGATTTCGGACTCCCTAAACCGGATCATAAATTCGGATCCGCCCATCCTACCATTTCCCAGGATTTACTCGTTCGATTGGGAAGAGGAGACATCAAACCCAAACCGGTCATCAAGGAACTCAAAGGGAAAAAAATCGCATTCGCAGACGGATCGGAAGAAGATGCGGATGTTCTCATCTATTGCACGGGATACAACATCAAATTTCCTTTCTTTGATGAGGACTTTTTGTCCGCTCCCGACAACTATATCCCTCTTTTCTATAAGATGATCAAACCTGAATTCAACAATTTGATGTTTGTCGGACTGATGCAGCCTTTAGGAGCCATTATGCCTTTAGCGGAAATGCAGGGAAAATGGATCGCTCAGTATCTTACGGGAAATTACGAACTTCCGAACCACAAATCCATGTTAGATTGGATTCAATCGGATGAAACAGCGATGAAAAAAAGATACGTCTCAAGTACGCGACATACCATCCAGGTAGACTTCGATATTTTCCTCCATCAGATGAAAAAGGAAATGGCAGAAGGCAAAAAAAGAGCCAAAGAGGCAGGGAATCCCTTGCCAATTCAGCCTGCTGCGGAAGAGATTGATCGTATTGAATCCTCTTCGTCAAAATCGAAAAAAATTAAGGCGAAACGTTAAATCCGATTTCGCCGCAAAACTTGCTCCGAGAAAAAATTCATTTTTTTCCGGAGCGGTTTTACTTCTCTTTCTATTCCATTTTATAAACTGTTATTCTTCGAAAGGATTGGGTTACCAGGGAAATCCTCTCTTTGGTTGGTTAGGCGGCGGAGCCACAGAGAAAAAAATCGATACGATGCAGATCTTTCAACGTTATCCTGATTTCATTGCAGACTCTTATGAATTTCCTGCAGGAGGCAAATACGGAGAAGGATATTACATCGCTCAAAAATTCGGAGTGGAAAATCCCAAGTTCGGTTACCGATTTCATTTGGGTGAAGATTGGAATTATGTAGGAGGAGGAGACTCCGACTATGGAGCACCTGTCTATTCCATCTCCAATGGAATCGTAAGCGTCATCGCAGATTACGGAGGTGGATGGGGCAAGGTAGTTCGGGTGATCCATAAACATCCCGTTCCTGAAACCAAAAATCAATTTTATTATTTCGAAGCCCTATATGCCCATCTTTATACGATCGAAGTGGAACCCGGACAGATGGTGAAAAAAGGAGAATGGATTGCAAGCATCGGAGATGCAGGAGGAGCGTATCCTTCCCATTTGCATTTCGAGTTGAGAACCGTCTCCGGTGCACCGTTAGGCGGTGGGTATTCGTTTTCGACGGACGGTTTTTTTTCGCCCACCAAGTTTTTGATCGCACAAGTTTCCAAAGAGAAAGCGATCCATGAGGATCAGTTCGGTCCTGCCGCAGTGGAAAAACCTGCGACAGCTCCTTAGAAACTCTTTATAAAACCGAGCACCTCGTCTTCTTTTTCCGCATTTGTATCATAAAAGTTACAATGGATTTCAAACAAAGGTTCCCCTTCGATCTTAGTACACTTCAATACTTTTACGTAACAATCCATCGAGCCGGTCATTGAGACCATTTTCAAAGAAACTTTTAGGATCGTAGATACATCGAATGCATTCGTATGAATGAAAGTCATCCCTCGAGCACTGATGTGTTTATGGATGTTGTAGTCGTCACATACTTCTAAATTCAAAGTGAATGAAGAAGGAATTTCTGTATAATGATTGGGTTTCATAGGTTTTCTATACGTTGTAGCAAACATAATCGAATTACATCATCTCTCAATTACTATTTTATGACAGCCGGGTAAAACTTTAGGCGAAAAGTTCCGATTTAGGGAAAACTGATACCTCCCGTTATTTACAGACAAACTTTTATTATCCGAAAATCTACTCTTTGTAAGACGATCTTCGAGGAAATGCCGCAAGTATGTATGCTTTTTCGGGGCGTTTTTTGTCTAAAAATTTCAAATGCGGATTTGAAAATATCTTGCTTTCCGAAATTACGTCCCCTCTATTGATCCAATTCGAAGGAGGATGCAAAAGGGTTCCCGAAAAGAATCCGCTTCTATGATCGAAAAAAAAATCAATTCTTTGGGAGGCTACGGACTATTCGCCTCACAAATATTCCTACCTGGAACCCTGTTATTTACTGAAAAAGATTGGTACGCCGACATTGCACTGGGCGGCTGGGAAGTTCACAGCATTGAAGAAGTGAACCGATTCCCCGAATCGGAGAAGGAAATGTTTTTAAAATACAGTTTCGATCTTTCTTTCGGGAAAACAATGGGAACTTTCTCCGAAAATCATGTCCATAACCTGACTAATTTTCTCAACCATTCCTGCGGACCGAACACTCAGTTCGACGGCCAGGACAATATCATAGCCAAAGGAACGATTTATCCGGGAGACGAACTTACCATCGATTACGGAAGTTTTGTGGTGAATTTCGACCAGAGCTTTCAGTGTTTTTGTGGTACCTCCCACTGCCGCAGCAGGATCAAAAAGGAAGATTGGAAAGTTTTATCCCTCAACCCCGAGAATAAATTCCCCAAATTCCTAAGCGAAGCGATCTTACTTTCCAACCAAATCCCTGTTTAAAGAAAAAAGAATCTTGGCATTCGGAAATTCTACCGAAGGAAAACTAGAAATGCTGGGATTCTTGCTTCAGGCATAGGAAAAAGACTTTTCGAATTATGTCACATTGCTAGAATGATTCCCAACTGGAGGCAGAATGTTTTATCTCCTATTGGCCTTACTACATGAAGATTTTTCTTCCGGAAGAATCGATTTCGCATCTTATTTTGAGAACATTGTCCTCTTAGCGGCAGACCACGAGCGGATCAAAGAGAACTTAAAGGTCTCCAAAGCTGCGTGATTGTACGCAAAAAACTCACAGTTTTACAATATTTGTCAAAATCCTAATATTATTGTAGTAATAAATCCACTTAGCTTATCATAGAAGACGATTCGAACGGATCTCTTCTATGAATCGTCTTCTTGCTTTATTCATTTTACTTTCGATTCACAACGGTTGTAACAATTCCGATTCAAAAAAAAATTCAGCTCTCTGGCTCAACCCCATCCTTTTAGGAACCAAGTCCACAGTCGACTACTCACCTACAGACTGCAGTGCAGTCAGTTCACCTAACGATACATACTACGGCTATCAATGGCATTTGAAAAACACGGGGCAAGCCATGTATTCGGGAACTCATCCTGCGGGAACTTCCGGAGCGGATATCAATGTTCTTCCCGTTTGGCAGGCGGGCCTCAGCGGAAAAACCACTTTGGTTTCCATAGTGGACGACGGGGTTTTATTGGATCATGAAGATCTGCAGCCGAATGCAAAATCGGAAAGTGTGAACTTTTTGCACGGAACGAACGGACTTGCAGCAAACGATACGGGAGGAGAACTCGCAAATCACGGAACAGCGGTTACAGGCATAATCTCCGCAAGAGGAGGGAACGGGATAGGGGTTACCGGAGTAGCGCCTTGCAGTCAATTCATAGCTTATAATTATCTTTCTAAAAGTACGGATGCCAATATGGCAACTTCATTGACTGGGAATAAATCCGTTTTCGTTTCCAACAACAGTTGGGGAAGTGAAGACGGATCGGGACATTATCAAAAAGCACCTAATTCATTTTATACGAATATAGAAGCGGGGATAACAAACAATCGTGAAGGAAAAGGAACCGTCTATGTTTTTGCAGGAGGAAACGGTGCGGGAACTTTAGGAGAAGCGACAGGTACGGAAGTAGATAATTCGAATTATGACGGTTATGCTTCCCATTACGGAACTATGGCTGTTTCGGGGGTTCTCAATACGGGAGTCAGAGCCGCCTATTCGGAAAAAGGCGCCAATCTCTGGTTATCCGCTTATACGGGAAGAGACGGAGTGATCAATACCGCCATTACAACCACTGACAATATAGGATTCACAACGGAATGGGGATACAACCCTGGAACGGGAAGTACGAATTATCCGGATACTTCCAGTTTCAATTATCCGAACAGAAAGTACACTTCCACCTTCAACGGAACTTCCGCAGCGGCACCAATGGTTTCCGGAGTGGTTTCTCTCCTTTTAGAAAAATATCCCAACCTGACTTGGAGAGATGTGAAAGTGATTTTGGCAAAATCCGCCAAAAAAACGGACTCTTCCGATGCAAACTGGGTGAGCACTTCTCCGGGATACGACTACAGCACTGTTTACGGATTCGGAACTGTGGATGCGGAACAAGCGTTGCAAACGGCATCTTCCTGGACCAGCCTGGGAGGATCCTCCTCTTTGAAAACCTGGTCTACGGAAGGAACAGTCAGCTTGAACATAGACCAGTCGGGAAGTTACAGCACTCAAAACATAGTCGTTTCCTCTTCCGGGATCACCAAAATCGAATTCATCCGGCTCATTCTTACATCCAGCCACCCGAATCCGGGAGAAATCAGAATGAAACTTCAGTCTCCCACTAGTCCCGTACAAAGAACGATAGAGATTCAAGAGCCTCATCTATGTTATTCGGGAGGAAAAAAACAAACTCCGACTATAAGTTGTTCTGCGATGACGAATCAAATTTTCGGAGTTTCGGGATTTTTGGATTTTCCCGCAAATGGTACATGGAATCTTCTCCTGAAAGATGAGAACAGCGGGACTCCTACTGGGAATCTGACATATTATAAGATCATTTTCTACGGATCTTAAGGCTCCTTTGCCCTGGAATTTTCTCCTTGTTCGGATATGCTCTTTTTGTACGGTATCTGAAAAACTACATCTTTAGGAATATCTAATGACAACTGCAAAACTTCTCACAAGTTTTTCCTCTCAGTCTCAGAAATTTTTCTTACAATTCGGCGGGCAAGGTTCTCCTTATCTTAAAGAACTTGCAAAACTTTTCCAAGAACCGGAACTCAAAGAATTCTTCGCTATTTCTTTCCAAACTCTCGATCAAATCGTTGCCAGAGACGGCAAAAGTCCTTTCTTAAGCGAAGGTTTAAACTTCAAAGCTTGGTTGGAAAATCCGGACAGCGCTCCTTCCGAAGATTATCTATCCCGCGCTCCCGTTTCCGTTCCTGGAATCTTCATGACCCAAATTGCGAACTATGTGCTCGTAACTAAAAGAGGTTATCCTACTGCGGATCTTATCAAAACTACGGGTGCCATCAGCGGCCACAGCCAAGGTGTGATTGCGGGAGCATTGGTAGGATTAGGTAAAGAAGGAGATGATTTCCTAAAAGCATACAGCGACTTCTTAAAATTCGTTTTCTACTTAGGATTCAACGGTCAAAAAGTTTATCCTGATTTCAATGTTGCTGCTAATATCGTTCAAGAGAACGAAGCAAACGGAGACAAAAACCCTGCTCCTATGGTTGCTGTGATCGGTTACACCAAAGATGAGTTAGAAGATAGAGTGAAACAAACAAACGAATCTTTGGGACTCAAAGGCCAAGACACTGTTTTTATTTCTCTTTACAACACTCCCGATTCCATGATCTTATCTGCGCTTCCTTCTTCTTTGCTTGCTTTCAGAAAAAAATGGAAAGCGGAAATGGATGAGAAAAAATTCAAATTCGTATATTTGAAAACGACCGCTCCTTTCCACTGCCCTTTCATGAATGCATCCCTTCCCGGTTTCGTCAAAGAAGATGCGGAAGTGGTTCCTTTCCCTTATTCCGGAAGCGATTTGAAAGTTCCCGTTTACAGCATCTTCGACGGACACAACCTTCAAAAAGACGGAAACCTAAGAGACATTCTTTTCAAAATGGTTTTGATCGAGCCGCTTTACTGGGATTTGGCGATCGCTCCTATCTGGAACGATTCTTCCATTCAGGCAGTTATCGATTTCGGACCGAGTGTAGTGAGTCAAAGATTGACAGGCGGACACTTAAAAGCGAAGAATATCGAAAAACAATCATTATGTGCTTCTAACGCAAAGGAATTGAAACAAATTCTAGAAGTATAATGAATCCTTCTACCCTAAGGGCAGCTTCCAAACTCAATCTGATCCGAATTCTATCGGCACATCCGGATGGTTTGAGTTTGGAGGATCTCCAAAAAATCACAGGACACAAATCCGTCACCGAACTCAAAAAAGAGCTCGGTGAACTTTACATGATCGAAATGTATCCCTACTCTCCTCAGGATTGTGTGGATATCGATTTCGACGGAGAACTTGTGAAGATCCGTCTGCCCATCGCTATCGATAAAGCACTGCCTCTTTCTCCCGACGAATGGATTCTGTTACGCGACTTAGTCTCTCGTCAGGGACAGAAAGAAGAAGATTCCAAAAAACATTTAGTAGAATCGATTTTAAAAAAGATAAACTCGATCATTCCTTCCGAAACCTGGGAACCTCATTCAGAGATCAGAAAAAAAATCACGGACTCCATTCAAAACCAGAAGATCATCGAACTGGATTATTGGAAAAGAAACAGCAAAGAAAAAGAAGTGAGAACCTTATCTCCTTGGCTTCTTTGGGAAGAAAATGAATCTTACCTTTTGGGTTTCGATCTGGAAAAACAGGAATTTCGATCCTATCGAATCGACTGCATTTTATCCATCAGAGAAACCGACCGCAAAATCGGAGAAATTCCGAAGGGCGCAAAAGAATGGTTAGATGGTTTCGTGCAATTGGTTCAACCGAAACAAGAACCGAAAGATCGCCACGCAGTCCTTTTCGCAAAAGATTCCTCCGCATTTCATTTAGGAAGAAAACTTCCCTTAAAAGACCTGAATACCACCAAATCCTACTTTGGTGAAACTTACTACGGCTACCAAGCTCCGATTCAGGAAGAAAATTGGTTTATCAATACCATTCTAGGTTACGGAACCAGCATCATAGTTACGGAACCGAAAGAACTTTCCGAAAAGATTCGGGGAAAAATCGAAGAAGCAAAATCCCTGATCCCCGGAAAATAATTCGTTTCTAACTCGTGAAAGTTTTATCTTACGCAAAAATCAATTTAGGTTTGGAGATTCCTTTCAAAAGAGAGGACGGTTATCATGAAATCCGAAGCCTGTTTTTAAAAACAAACTTCGGGGACGACTTCGAATGTTCTTCCTTTCCGTTAACTTCTCCGCAAACTCCCGAATTCAGACTTATCTCTTCCAATGAATTGAGTCCGAAAAAACACCCTCTCTTCGAATCCGTCTCGGAACGAGGAGACATAACTAAGAATATACTTTATAAGGCATATCTAAAATTGTTTCCCCATCTGACGGAGCCTTTCGGAGTGGAAGTTCGCCTAACAAAGAGAATTCCTCCGGAAGGAGGAGTGGGGGGAGGAAGTTCCAATGCAGGAAGCCTTCTTCGATTTTTATTTTCTAAAACGAATCTGAGCGGAGAAGAAAAAATCTCCTTTGCCAAATCCATCGGCGCAGATGTCCCTTTTTTTCTACAAGACCACCACTGCAAAGTCACTGGAATCGGAGAAACCTTAGAACCTATCTCCGTTTCTTCCGGTTTTGGAGTTCTTGCCGTCCCCAATGTCTCTCTTTCTACAAAAGCAATGTACGAGGGACTTCAAAAAAGTTTACAAAAAACCAGTGACTCAAAAGTATGGAAAACTCTGACAGAGGATGTGATTCGAAGTCTTCAGGTCGGTGCATGGGCCAGCCTTAACGGCATACTAGAGAACGAGTTCGAAAAAATCGCTTTCCAGTCCCACCCCGATTTAAAGGAATTGAAATCAGGAATTTTGCAAGAAGGTGCGGTTTACGCTTCTTTATCAGGTTCCGGTTCTTGTTTGTATGGCCTTGTTGCCAAAGAGACAGACCAACCGATTTTGCTCTCTTCTTTGAAACGTCGATTTCCCGAAACGGATTTCCGATCCTTCTCTTTATAGAAACTGGCCTGTAGCCAAGCGGTAAGGCAGCGGTTTTTGGTATCGCCATTCCCTAGGTTCGAATCCTAGCAGGCCAGCCAGTTTTTATTTTTCCATATTTCTATCGTATGAACATTGAATCAACTGTAACTGCTGTTATATTAGCGGCGGGGAAAGGAACTCGAATGAAGAGTGAACTTCCCAAGGTTGCGGTTGTACTGAACGAATCTCCTCTTTTAATCCACGTTCTCAAAAACATCGACCAGTCCGGCATCAAACGCAAAGTCGTTGTGATCGGTTACCGCAAAGATGTAGTTACCGAAATTGCAAAAAATTTCCCAGGCGTGGAATTTGCCGAACAAACGGAACAACTAGGAACAGGTCATGCCGTTATTTCTGCGGAAAAAAATCTGCAACCTCATTCCGGTTATATTCTAGTAGCTTGCGGAGATGCACCTCTCATCTCTTCTTCCTCTTTTTCAGAACTCATTCAACTTCATAAAACGAATTCCTACTCTGCTACCGTCCTTTCCGCAAAAATGGAAGATTCTACCGGTTACGGCCGCATCATCCGCTCTTCTGATGACGGTTCTCTTCTTCGCATCGTAGAACAAAAAGATGCAAACCCGGAAGAAAAGGCAGTGAACGAAGTGAATACGGGAACCTATTGTTTTACCGCAGAACATTTATTTGATGCTCTCAAACAAATCGGAAACGACAACGCTCAAAAAGAATATTACCTTACCGATGTGATCAAAATCTTCCGCTCCCAAGGGAAAAAAGTGGGTGCCCTCACTTTAAAAAATCCTCTGGAAAGTCACGGGATCAATTCTCCTGAAGATTTGGAAACAGCAAAACAATATATAGACAAAGGGTTAGTTGGTGTATGAATCCGAGTGAAGTTGCAGTTTTTTCTGGAAATGCAAATCGTCCTCTGGCGGAAGAAATCTGTCAGCAATTGAAAATTCCGAACGGAGCCATTACCGTAAAACGTTTCTCAGACGGAGAAAGTGCCGTTAAAATCGAAGAGAACGTTCGAGGTAGAGACGTATTCGTCATTCAATCCATCAGTTATCCTGCAAACGACAATCTTATGGAACTTCTTCTTATCATCGATGCTCTTCGCAGAGCTTCCGCAAGAAGAATCACTGCAGTCATTCCTTATTACGGTTACGGAAGACAAGACCGTAAAGTAGAACCTAGAGTTCCTATTTCCGCAAGAGTCGTTGCGGATCTTTTGGAAACAGTAGGACCTAACCGTGTTTTAACGATGGATCTTCACGCGGATCAAATCCAAGGCTTTTTCAGAATCCCCGTAGATCATCTTTACTTCTCTCCCGTACTTGCCGAATACATCAACTCGCTCGGATTAGAAGATCTAGTCATCGTATCTCCCGATTCGGGAGGAGCGGAAAGAGCCCGTAACTTCGGAAAAAAAGTAAACGGTTCTCTTGCCATCATAGACAAAAGACGTCCGAAAGCGAACGAGTCCGTTGTGATGAACGTAATCGGAGACATCAAAGACAAACATTGCCTTCTTCTCGACGATATGATCGACACAGGCGGAACCATCGCAAAAGCTGCGACTGCTCTTTACGAAAACGGTGCCAAATCGGTTATGTGCTGTGCGACTCACGGAGTTCTTTCCGGGGAAGCTCCTGAAAAACTGAATGCGGGGAATTTTACGCAGATCGTGCTTTCAAATTCCATTCAAGTACCCGAGACAAAGAAAATAAATCACTTGAAAACGCTCTCGATCGCCCCACTCTTTGCTAAAGCCATCGAAAGAATTCACAACGAAGAATCTATCTCTAGTCTGTTTTCATAATAATAAGGAACATAATCATGGAAAAATATAGCATCAAAGCGCAATCAAGAACTCTTACCGGCAAAGGACCTGCTAGACGTCTACGCACGGAAGGTCTTGTTCCGGCAAACATCATTGGAAACGGAGAAGCTACTTCCGCAACCGTTGTCGAAAAAGAAATTCAAAAACTCATCGATTCTGGAATTAGAAAAGCGACTCTCATTGAACTTGAATTAGGTGATAAAAAGGAAAAAGTTTTCGTAAAAGAAATCCAAAGATTTCCTCACACAGGTCAAATTCGTCATATCGACTTTTTCAAAGTAGCTCCCGGTAAAAAAATCCTAACAACTGTAGCGATCAAAACTTCAGGAACAGCGAAAGGTTCCAAAGCGGGTGGACAGTTCGAACATTTGATTCATGAAATCAAAGTGAAAGCGACTGCTGAAGATCTAACAGACGTATTAACAATCGACGTTTCCAATTTGGATGTAGGGGACAGCATTAAAGTTTCCCAACTTCCTTATCCTAAAACTTGGGAAATTTTGGTGAACGGAGATCCGATCGTTACTTCTTGCAACAAAACAAAAGCGATCCTAGCTGCGGAAAGAGCTGAAAAAGCGGAAGCAGAAGCGGGCAAAAAACCAGCCGCTAAAAAAGGCAAAAAGTAAGTTCACTTTTTAAAAACCAATGAAGCTGATAGTAGGCCTGGGAAATCCCGGGGATAAATACAACAACAATCGATCTAACATTGGTTTTAAGATCCTCGATGTCATTGCGAATAACATTGGCATCGAGATCAAAACAAAGAAGAAAAAATCTCTGATTGGAAGAGGAGACTTTGAAGGGGATGAAGTCGTTCTCCTCAAACCTCAAACTTTCAGTGATCTTTCCGGCGAGTCCGTGTTGTACATCGCCTCCTTCCTTAAAATCCAGGTAAAAGACATAGTTCTGATCCATGAAGACCTAGAACTGGAATTGGGACAAATCGTAGTCACAAAGGGAGGAGAAAGCGACGGACACCCGGGAGTTGATTCCGTTTCCGTTTCTCTCCGATCGCCAAATTTCATCAGAATCCGAATTGGTGTTAAAAATCCGAAGTACAACCCGAAAAAAAGGGAAGATTTTTTACGTGAAGATTTTGAGCCATTAGAGAATCTAAGCTTAATTCAGATTATCAACGACGCGGAAGCCGCGATTCGCTCGATTTCCATGGGGGATATCGACGAAGTGATTCAGAAATATCACCTTTGAACTAGTCTAATCAGGGAGATATTCCTTCCATGAACAAAAACATAAGAACCGTTTTTCTATTTCTTTCTATATTCTTAGTTATGCTCCTCTTCGTGTACAAAAGCCCGGAGCTTACTTCCAAACCGGATGAAATCAGTTATTCCGATTTCCTCAATATGGTGGAACCGGTGGAAGGCAAAGAACCCATCGGAAAAATCACAACTAAAGACGGTAAGGCGACTACCAACAAACAACAGCAGATCACAATCGAAAGAGAAATGATCGAAGGTTGGTACATCCCTAAAGATTCCAAAGACAACAAACCGAAAGCTTTTAAATCCACAATTGCACCAATTAACGACGAATTGGTGACTAAGCTTAGAAAATCCAGACTTTCTTTCACTGCAAAATCGAACGAAGAAAGCAAACTATGGAGTTTTGTTCAAAACATCATTCCTTGGTTGCTCGTTCTCGGTGTGATCTGGTTCATTATGATGCGTCAGTTACAGGCATCCGGAAACAAAGCATTCAGCTTCGGCAAGTCCAGAGCGAAGATGAATGTTGATCCGAAAGTAAAAGTGACTTTCAACGATGTGGCAGGCTGTGAAGAAGCCAAAGTCGAACTTTTGGAAATCATCGAATTTTTAAAAGATCCTAAAAAATTCCAAGCGATCGGCGCGAGAATTCCCAAAGGAGTTCTGTTAGTTGGTCCTCCCGGAACGGGAAAAACATTGCTCGCCAAAGCGGTTGCAGGAGAAGCAGGAGTTCCTTTTTTCTCCATCTCCGGTTCCGACTTTGTGGAAATGTTCGTAGGTGTGGGTGCTTCCCGCGTAAGAGATCTTTTCGACCAAGGAAAGAAAAACGCTCCTTGTATCATCTTCATCGATGAGATCGATGCGGTAGGTCGTTTGAGAGGCGCAGGTCTCGGAGGCGGTCACGACGAAAGAGAACAAACCCTCAATCAGATGTTAGTTGAGATGGACGGATTCGAAATGAACGAAGGAGTCATCGTGATGGCTGCTACGAACAGAGCGGACGTTTTAGACCCTGCCCTTCTCAGACCTGGTCGTTTCGACCGCCAAGTGATGGTAGACCTTCCTGACCTTCGCGGCCGTGAAGAAATCCTCAAAGTACATGCTAAAAAAGTTCCTATGGTTTCCGATATTTCCATCAATTCCATTGCAAGAGGAACTCCCGGTTTTACAGGTGCGGATCTTGCCAACTTGATCAATGAAGCGGCTCTGCTTGCGGCAAGACGCAATAAAAAAAGAGTCACTCAAGAAGAATTGGAAGAAGCTCGCGACAAAGTGATGATGGGACCGGAAAGAAAGTCCTTCTTTATCTCAGATAAAGAAAAAGAAGTCATCGCCTATCACGAAGCAGGTCATGCTATTTTACAAACGGTTCTGCCTTATACGGAACCGGTTCATAAAGTTACTATTATCCCTAGAGGAAGAGCATTAGGACTCACTCAATCCCTTCCTACGGAAGAAAAACACATTCTTCCGAAACACTACTGGCTCGATAAGATCGTAGTGGCTATGGGGGGATTCATCGCAGAAGAATTCCAATTCGGTGTTACTTCCACAGGGTCTTCGAATGACATCCAATATGCGACCAATGTCGCTCGCAAAATGGTTTGTGAATGGGGTATGTCCGAAAAACTGGGAACCATCAATTACGGTGGAGGAGAAAACTCTCCTTTCATCGGAAGAGATTACGGAACCTCCAGCAAACCGTATTCGGAAGAATTCGCAGGGCTTATCGACCAAGAAGTACGTAAAATCGTTCAAACCGCTTTGGATAAAGGAAGAGATTTAGTCCGCAAAAACTCCAAAAAACTGGAAGCGATCGCAAAAGCTTTGTTAGTGAAAGAAATCATCGATCACGACGAACTTATGTCCATCGTACATCCTTCCGGAGAAAAGACTGTGGAAAACGATTCCAAGAAAAAATCTTCCGGCTCCAAAACGAAAGCAAGCACCAAACCGGCGTATTCCGCTTAGTCAAAGATGAGATACTGGCTTTTTAAAACCGAGCCTGATGTATTCTCCATAGACCACCTGGAACGGGAAAAAATCTCGTTCTGGGAAGGTGTTCGCAACTACCAAGCTAGAAATCATCTCAGAGACGATGTAAAGAAAAAGGATCTCATTCTTTTTTATCACAGTAGCACAAATCCCCTCGGGATCGCAGGAATTGCGGAAGTGGTAGAAGAAAGACTTCCAGATCCATTTCAATTCGATCCCAAAAGCAAATACTTTGATCCGAAAAGCAAAAAGGAAGATCCTCGTTGGTTTGGCGTGAAAATCAAACTTCACAAACGATTTAAAAACTTCGTCACTTTGGATCAAATCAGAGAAACAGAAGGTTTGGAAGATATGATCGTTATCCGTAAAGGAGGACGACTTTCCATTCAACCTGTTCAAAAATCCGAATTCGATATCATTCTCAAACTAGGTAAATAAACTTTCCTTTTTCCAACGACTGCGTTCCGATACTCCAATCCACCAAACAAAACATACTTATTGCCAGTCGAGTTCGTGTTCCTGCTTTCCTAAGTCGAGATTCGTTCCTAGCTCAATTTCTCTGTGCTTCCTGCACAGAAGAAATTGCTTCGGCCATCCTTGGCCTTCGCCACCGCTAGAAACTCTCTCTCCCGATTAAGAGTCATTATATGAACATTCTATTTTATCTTAAGGGCGCCTCGAATGCAATCGATCGCAGTAATTCTATCGTCAGCACGACCCGGCTCTTCGCTCCAATCAAACGAAACAATTTTTCCTACGCAACGAAACGGACTTCTTGCGGTGACGGAGGCAAGGATGCCGGAGTTCGGGAGTCGAAACAGGAGGTTTCGCGGCCGAGAGCAAGAAGTCTGTTTCGTTTGGATTTACGCTGCGATCCGATGGCGCTGGAATAGATTTTTCAATGATTATAATCCTACTCATTCTATCTTTTTCCATTCATTATAAACATCGAAACCTAGTTACAGAAAATCTTTTCCTTAGAACTCAGCTTACTTCCTACAAAAGGAAATTCAAGATTTTTCAACCTTACCCTTCAGATAAAATCAAATTAATTGCA
>NZ_RQHW01000032.1 GCF_004770995.1 Leptospira idonii
CGAAATATACTTCACGCTCTCGGTCGCGAAACTTCCTGTTTCGACTCCCGAACTCCGGCATCCCTGCCTTCGTCAGGATTCCATTTGCGTCGAAAAATCTGCTGCATAAGAATCCGAGAAAAACAAAGGAAGCAGAAAGAGCGTACTTACATCTTGGAATTTACCTATGATGATCTTTCTAATCTTATGATTGGCAGGAATCATCGAACCGGCAATAAACGCTCCGAACAAAGAATGAATCTCCATTATTTAGCGATGAAGGTTATCCTTGGCTTTGGGGAATTTATAAAAAACATAGAACTGTAAATCATCAGGCTCATAGTAAAGATAAAAGGTACAAGTTCTCTAAAAATCGTTGGAGTAAATTTTCTATTCACAATCAAGTTGCTGAAGGTAATCAGAGAATACTCAAATCTGCTTTTAGTGCTTATTGTTATATAAAGCCTAAGTTCTCACAACTCTACCTGAATGAGCTATCATTCATCAAATCCATTCAGGCCGTTGGGATGGAGAAACTGGTTCATTCAAGTAAATTTACAGGTGAACCAGTTGTGCGGTTTGGTGCTAGGGAATGCCAACTAACGAATGACTTCGAACAACCTTCCTAAAAGGGAATCTTGAGTCTGCATCGTTTTCGAATTGGCTTCGTAGGCGCGATTGACTTCGATCATATCCACCATCTCGGTCACCACAGAAACATTAGATGCTTCTAAGAATCCTTGTAAAATTTGAGGAGAAAGTCTTTCGGGAAAAGGAGTCGGCTCCCCCGATTCGGGAGTATCCGCATAAAAAGAATCCCCTTCCTTATCTAAATGTCTGGGGTTCTCTACAGTTCTAATCTTTAACCGGTCAATGAGTACTGGTTGGTCGTATCTGTTTTCGGAAACATTCGTTCCGTCTTTGGGATCGGTTCCGATCCTGCCGTTCACATAAACCTCTCCGTTTTCTTTCACAAGAAAATTTCCTTGGTTCACTCGGATCGGCCCTTTCTCTCCTAACAAAGGAAATCCTTGGGGAGTCACCACATAACCGTTCTTATCGAGAACAAAACTTCCGCTTCTGGTCAGTCTTTCACCTCGGTTGGTTTGTACGGAAAAGAAAGCGGGGTTTTCACTTCCCGGCTGATCCTGCAGCATCAAGTCAAAATGATTGTCGGTTTTTTTTACGGCGCCTTGCTCAAAGCGGGTATACACCTCGTTCACTTCCGCACCAAATCCAAGTTTACCGATTACAGGTGCCGTATCGAAAGAACCCATTGGGGTTTTGCCGATTCCGTCTTCCGAAAATCGGTGCAACAACATCTCAGGAAAGGTTTTAAAAACAGTAGTATCCCTTTTGAATGCGGTTTTATCCACATTGGCAAGATTGTTTGCAATTACATCCATCCTCACCTGTTGCGAGATCATTCCGTTTGCGCCTGTATAGAGTCCTCGAATCATACTTTCCCTCTTCCGATACTATCCCTTCGGCCGTTTCCGAAATCTCCTAAAGAGAAAATGGGACATAGTTAAAAAAGAATGGAAGATTACAAAAAAAATGAGATTGACTTTGTCAATTTTTTGCAAAAAAATCCCTGTTTCATACAGAAAAGAGGTAAAAATATGCGTAGATTTCTTTTAAGTTTATTCCTTCTCTCCTTAATCTCTTCCATTTCCCCGCTTTTGGCAGAATGCGAACCGGATGATTTTGCCTGCCAAATAGAAAGCAAGGTGGAATCCGGCGAGGGAACTCCCGCCCTAAATCCCGATAAAGTCGATGAAAAAACCCACAAACAATGCCAGAAGATCAAAGAAAGCACGAAATGTGAAAAAAAAGAAGGATGCTACTGGGATTCGACCGTCAAGGGAGGAAAATGCAAAGGCAACGGTTACAACTAAACCATTTCGTTAGGTGAAAGGAGGGAACGTCCCTCCTTTGTTAGAACGCAAAAGTAATCTTCCCTGAAATGGGACATAGTCAAAAAAGACTTGAAATTTTTTATATTCCTTATTATTCATAAGTATCCTTTATGAAGTTATCGATTGGCAACCTTCCCCAAAGTCTTTCCGAAGACCAGCTCAAAGCCCTACTGGTAGCGCATGGTTCTGTCACCAGTGTCACAATCAAAAGAGATAAAATCACCAAGGTTTCTTTAGGTTTCGGTTCCGCAGAGATGGACGAAGCCTCCGCAGAAAAAGCGATCCAAGCTTTGAACGGAAAGGAAATCGAAGGCAAAAAGATCGTGGTTGTAAAACAGGAAGATCTAGCGGCGCAAAACGCATCGACTGATAAACAAAAGAACCTCTCCACCGGCCAAAAAAATATCTTTGGGAAACAAGCCCAAGGAGGCGGGGGAAATACGGGAGTACAACGCCGAGGCGGAAGCCGTGGTTCCTAGAGGATGAAACCTCTCGAAGGTAGCTTTATTTCTATCGGAGCGGGAAAAAACCAAATCCCTCTCATTCGTGCCGCAAAAGAACGTGACCTTCATATCATCGGGGTAGATAAAAATTCCACTGCCCCCGGGTTCGAAGACTGCGACATTCGTATCTTGGAATCCACAAGCGAATACCGCAAAATCCTCCTTTCCATGGGAAAGGTTCCTCTCACCAACAAACTCTTAGGTGTAGGTACTCGTTCTTTCGGTTCCGCATCCTTTTCTGCATCCTATCTTTCCGAAAAGCTGAAGCTGCCAGGTAACTCCAGTTTGGCGGTTTCTCTTTTTTCCAATAAAAAGAAAATGAAAGTTCTGATGGAAAAACAAGGAATCCTAGTTCCTAAATCCCAAGCACTCCCGGACAAAAAAAAATCCGAAAAAAAGAAAACAGATCTTTCCTTTCCTTTGATCGCCAAACCTTCTTCAGGTTTTGGCAAAAAAGGAATTCAAATTTTGGAAGGGGAAAAAGACTGGTCCGAGTTTTCAAAATCAGCCAAAACGGATCAATGGATTTTAGAATCCAAAATCGACGGAGACGAAGTCACTGTTCTTGGTTTCGTAATTTCTAAAAAATTTCATATTCTATCTTTAACGGATAAAATTACCACAGGTGAACCCCCTTTTCTGGAAATCGCCCACATTGCCCCTTCTCGTCGGATCGATATGACGGGAGAGATCAAAATGATCTGTCAGTCCATCGTAAATGCAACCGGACTACAAAACGGCCCTTTCGTTGCAGAATTTAAAATCAACGAAAACGGAGAATGTTATTTGATGGAATCCGCTCCTGAAGTGGGAGGGGAATTTATCGCAGAACATCTATTAAAAGAACATTACGGATATTCTTATTTCAAAGACTTAATCTCTCTCTACGTGGGAGAAAAACCGAAAACAAAGTTTCTGATCAAATCCCCACATAAGACCAAAACCTCAGTCATTCTATTCAGAATTCCTTCCAAAAAACAGAAATTAGTTGCGGAAGAACCGGAATTTCCCTTGGAAGAAGGAGAAACCATTTTTTTCAAAGACGAACTTCTCAAACCGGGGACTTCTTTGGAAAAATTAGAAGGAAATGCGAAAAGAGCCTATGTTTACGGAATCTCTACGACAAAAAAAGTTTCCTCTTCCGAATGGGTTTCCCATCTGCAAGACCGCTTGAACGCATGAAAAATGTCTGGGATCATCATTATCAGAAAGATAAGTCCAAACTCAGTTATCCGGACGAAAATTTAGTACGGCTTCTTTCCAAAGTATCCCATACAAATAAACAAGCGCTTGATTTTGGAACCGGTTCGGGAAGACATATTTATCTTCTTTTGGACAAAGGTTACACAGTGTCCGCTTCCGATTCCTCTTCCGAATCCATCGCACAAATCAAAAATCAAAATCTTCCCGTCCAACTTTACCATACGGAGTCCCTTCCCTATCCTTTTTCCGAAAATCAATTCGGACTCATCGTTTCTTGGGGAGTCTTTCATTACAACCAAAGAGAGACCGCCAAATCGATGCTAAAAGAACTTCATTCTTCTTTAGACAAAGGCGGATATTTGTTAGGTTCCATTCGTGCGAATACGGACACGCATCTTAAAATCGATTCGGGAGAAATGAATCTTCAGGATCTAAAGGGAGGTTATGCGGAAACATACGAACTGGAAGATCTGAAACTTTTTTTATCCGGCTTTACGAACGTGGAAATCGGATACAGCGAAAGAACTCCTTTGGGTAAATTGGAAGAACGCATTTGCCACTGGTTTTTTTTAGCGCAGAAAAAGGGTTAATCCCACGGATTTCTCCTCTCTTAGACAAGAATGCCCTACTTCAGGAAACTGTGATTGGCAGTTTTTATACAAAACTACAGGGCAGCACAAAGATTTATCCATTGTTAAATGCAATACTTGCGGACTTCAATCCTTATACCCCCGCCCGGAACAGACAACCCTTTATACAGAAGAATATTATTCAGGAAAGGCGGAATATTCCTACGTAGATGAAAGAAATACGGAAAAGTTCCACTCTTATGTTTGGGATGCCCGAATTAAGAATATCCGAAAATTCATACCCCAAGGAAGGTTTCTGGATGTAGGTTCCTCTTTCGGAGGATTTCTCAAAAGAGCTTCCCTCTTCGGATTCGAAGTGCAGGGAGTGGAGATATCTTCGTTTGCCTCCTCTCATGCGAACGCAAACGGAATCCCAACATTTAACGGATCTTTGCTGGAAGCAAAATTTCCTGACTCACATTTTGATGTGATCAGTTTGGTGGAAGTCATAGAACATTTGGAACAACCTCAACTGGTCTTTAGTGAACTTTCCCGCATTTTAAAACCGGGAGGTCTTCTTCTCCTGCAAACCGCTAATTTCGAAGCATGGCAGGCAAAAGATGCTGGTTCCGCCTATCACTACTATATGCCTGGCCACGTATTTTATTATTCGGATGCTCTTCTTAAAAAGATATTGACTGAGAAGGGATTTGACCGCTTTATTTCATACTTTGGAGTGGACTTTCCCCTTTCCGCTAAACTTTTAAAGTCGAGAGGGAATTTCAGAAAATTATCCGACTATCTGCAATGGTTTCGAATCGGTTATTACCATTTCCGTTCCAAGTGGAAAAAAGAAGGTTTTCCTATGACCTCCAGTCACGTCCTTTACTCATTTCGTTCCAGGTAGGTTTACATGAATCACTCTCCGGCTCAGTCCCTCTTAATTAAACTAACAGCTGTTCCAGAAAAAAACGGAATTAGAAGAAAGCTAGTCCTGGGGATCAGACTGATCTTGGTTTCCATCCACAGGTTCATCGCAGACGACTGTTTAACGATGGCTTCAGGACTAGCCTACACAGCAATAGTGACTTTGGTTCCTACCTTAACCGTGGCATTCGCGCTTCTCACTGTTGCATCGGGAATTCAAACCAGACAGGATCAAATCTTTCAGGACGTAAACGGATTTCTCATCAAAAACAACATCCAGGTGGATATTACTCCCTACTGGGAAACTCTAAGCGACATCATCAACACTGCTTCACAAATCGGTGCCGTCGGTTTCATCGTATTCATCTTCTCTGCAACGGCTGTTTTGCGATCTTTGGAAAAAGCGTTCCATAGCATTTGGAAAATCGATCTTCATAGAAGTTTTATCAGTAAATTCGTATTGTATTTTTTCCTAATCTCTTTCGGCCCTCTTCTGTTCGTAGTGGGAAAAGGGATTTCGGACAAACTGACCGATACGGTAAGAGCGCCCCATTTAAAATCCATTGTTTATACCAAGAGCGGGCAACTTTGGGTGGCTGGAGAAAAAGGATACATAGGAGTAGTCTCCGATTTGAAGGAAAAAATCTCCTTCATTCCCAATGATTCCATCGATTATGAAAATATGTTATGCGTCGATTTCGAAGAGATAGAAACGGGAACATGCAAAAAGCCGAATATAGGCAAAGAGAACTTTTTCCGAATTCGTTCCCAAGGCCCTTACTTATATACAATTTCAGAAGAAGGAACCTTATTATTCAGTTTCGACGAAGGAAAAAAATGGCATGTACATTCTTTAAAAAATCTTTCCGTCAGAGACTTCGGAGTCGTGGACGACGATACTATTTTTATCCTTACGGAAGATACAAGAACCCTGCGATACGACGTCGGTAAAAAAATCCAGGAAGTGAAACGTTTTACGGACAGATCCATAACACCTGTTCGCGTTCGCTTCTTTACGGACAAAGACGGATTCATTCTGGACCGCGAAGGACGTCTATGGAGAACTCAAGACGGTGGAAATAATTTTAATCCTCAGGTCATCGCTAAAAAAACCCTAAACGATATATCCTTCGCGAACAGGGACGTAGGGTTCGTCGTGGGAGACAACGGCGCCATCTTCCGAACCAGAGACGGTGGAAACAGTTGGGAAGATCTAAACCACAAAAGATATTCCTACGAAAGAGTTTGGGTATTCAGCTCTTCCCAAAAAAGAGATTTCGATATCTTCGTCTTGAACAGCCTAGGAGACATTCTCATCTCGGAAGACGGAGGAGAATCCTGGTATGTGGCTTACAAATCGAAAGGTGGAAACATATTAGATCTCATCCTTCTCTCCGAAAAACAATCCCTAGACGCAATCGATTCTTCCGTGCAAATGACAGGTGAAGAATCCGTCGAAACAGAGATCAAGGAACCAGAAGAGACAAAACTCAACGAATCTATGCTCGGAATCATCGGTGTGGGAGAGTACAATAAAATCATCCGAGTAGAGAACGATGTGAACGGTATGACTGTTTGGAAACGATACCAAGGTGGTTCTAAGTTTTTTTCCTTATATTCGATCCTGCAAATTCTGCTGCCTTTGATTTCTCTTTGGTTGTTTTTCGTTCTGCTTTATACGATCATCCCCAATACCAAGGTTCCCGTCAAAGCATCGTTTATCGGCTCTGCCATAACGGGAATCATTCTAATCATCTTCTTCTGGGGTTTCATCAATATCTACATCACTTCCTTTACGGAAAAAACCATGTTGATTTACAAAGCTTTGGCCGCCATCCCCATCTTTTTACTTACCATCTACAGTATAGGGATGATCGTTCTTTTCGGTGCGGAAGTGACTGCCACGATTCAATTCCCGGACAGATACATTTTGCCAAGACATCCTTTTGAAAACGTAGATACGTTCGTAAAACACGAGTTTTATCATACTGTAAGGTTTTTGGTTCATGTTTATCAATATCAGGAAAAAACGGGAAATCTAATCGATCAAAATACGATCAGAAAAGAACTGACTATTCCCGAAAAAGATCTAAAACTCATTTTGAGTTCTTTGGAAACTGCAGGTTTTATCGTTCAAACCGACAAAGGAAAGTTATCTCCTGTAAAATTAAAAGAACAGGTTGATCTTCAGGAACTCTATGATCAAACCATCTCAATGAGTTTGGGAGCGCCTAAGGAAGTGGATAAGTCTATGGTGAAACTGGGAGCGGAATTAAAATCGATCGAGACAAAGCTGAAAACCCAGCTTCAGTCGATTGAATTCAAAAACATAATTTAACTATCTATTTGTAAGAATTATTTTTGGCCGGAGGGAGCATAGCAGACATTTGTTTGTAAATTTGCTCCGCAAGGCCGAGAGACTCGTTTTTGGAAATTTCTTTCGAATATTCGTCGTAAAGCATATCTTCGAAAATCTCTTCCGCATACCCCCCGTCGATGAGTTTCTCTTTCTGCACTGAATTCTTCATTTCCTTCAGCATCATCTTCACGAAAACGGATTCGAATTCGACGGAAGCATCGTACAACTTTTTTCTGTAAGGATCGTTCGAGATCTCTTCTCTGATATTTTGAGTAACAGTCAATTGGGAACTGCTGAAACGACCGGGAAGGTCATTTCTATTTTCCAGAAGTTTTTGGAACTCGGACTTATTTTCGGAAGAAACGGATTGGTTTGCTTTGGAATTCAATGAATTCATTCTTCCGATGATGTTCTCATCACGAGAACGACTCATACGACCCGAATAATCTTGTACAGAAAATATATCCATGTTTCCCTACTGAATGATGAGTTCCGCTCTCAAGGCACCTTGCTTTTTCAAAGCTTCCAAAATGGAAATGATGTCCTTCGTGCTCGCTCCTACCTTATTTAAAGCATCGACAATATCTGAAACTTGTGTAGCTTCTTTTAGAACAAAAACGGATTCTCCCTTAGATTCTTCCTGAATCGGGAAAAAATAACGCATCTTTTGGTTGTTTGCGACCTGAATGGTGAGTCCTTGCTGCGAAATCGCCACTTCATCGATAGCGATATTTGCTCCCATTACGATGGTTCCCGTTCTTTCGTTGATCACCACCCTAGCAGGATTATCCGGAGTGATCGTTAGATTCTCCAATTTGGATAAAAAACCCAAATCGATCTTAGGCGCAATGTTTTCCCCGCCTTGCGTTCCCGCAGGCTCGCTAGGAAGAGGAACTAAAATTTCCGTTGCAGACACTACTTCCGGTTTGACGTTCAGATTGGAAGTGATGGCTTCCACAATGCTGTTCATTGTGGAATAATCTTTATCCATAAGAGTGACTTTGATCGATTTTACTACCGGCTGGTTGGGAACAGATTTTTCCAGAATGGCGCCTTGGGGTATCATCCCAGTGTTGCTTCCGCCTTTTTTCTCTGCAAGTCCTCTGGTCTTTTTTTCCTTACCACCGAACACTAACACACCGGATGCGACAGCGATAATGTCTCCGTTTCCCGCTTTCAAAGGAGACTGTAAAAGCACTCCTCCTTCCAAAGAACGGGCATCTCCTACGGAAGATACTGTGATATCGATTCTATCCCCTTCTTTCAAATGAACAGGAATATTCGCTGTGATCAAAACACTTGCGGTATTTCTAGCTTCTCTCAGTGATTTTTTAGTATTCACTCCCAGTTGAGCCAGATAGTTTTGAAGAGCTTCTTCCGTGAGAGGGTTTTTAGTGTCTCCCGTTCCGTTTAAACCCACTACAAGTCCGAAACCAGTGACTTGGTTTTCCCGAATGGCATTGATTTTGGCAACATCTTTCAGTCTTGTTTCCACACCGAACAAAGAGAAGGAAACGAATGACAGAACGAATGCAGTTAGAACACGTATAAACTTTCGGTAAGACTGATGGTTTAGAAACTTCATTCCGTGCTTTCCCCTAACACTCTTTTAATGGTTTTCAAAAGAATTTCTTGTTTTTCCCTTTCGGAAAGTTCGGCTCTCTCTGAAACAGTTCCGTCCGGATTCGTAATTCGTTTCATCTGTATATTAGGGGAATTCAACTCCTTAGGATTCAATGTCCCTTGGAACTCCACTCTCAAATTAGCAACTTGTTCGCTGGATATATTCCTATATTTATCCAGATCTTCCGGAGATATAGTGCCGGAGAGACGAAGGTTGATTCTTTCTTCTCCGTAATTGAAAGTTTTGGAACCTTCCAATTCCAAATTTCCGGATCCGGGATCCACTCCAGTTACCAGAACGGCCATGATGCCTAAAATTTTACCGTTGGTTCTGGACTTGCCCACTTTCGAGCGCATATACGTATTATTCGTGTTATAGGAAGGGAGATCTGAAATTAATTTTTTATCGGGCACGGTTTTGATGTCGTTGTCGAAAGTGGCCTTGTATTCGGAATCATATTCCACTTTCAAACCTGATTTTAAAACCACTTTTACCACAGTACCCGGAGACACCGCTTTCGGATAAGAATACGGATCTTTATCCTTCCATAGGGATTCCGCGGATAAGGAGAATTCTCCTGAAGAAACATTCTGTTCTCTGAATGATTGAAAAAAATCCGGAAAAAAGAAACAAAGGCAAAGCAGTGCCACAAAATGAAAAACCAGCTTTACAGAATGTTTAAAAACCTTTTTCATCTTCCCTCTTCCAACAAACAAATACCAGGCGACTGAATTTTTCCTTTCAATATTTTATTCGAAGTTACATTCATTAAACTGATTTCATCACCTTCATTTCCCGATTCCAAGGCTCTGGTTTTGGCTTTGATCATGATATTACCGACTGTGTAAACCAATTGCACTTCTCCTCCCCTCTCTACGGTGTGAAGAAGTCGAAGCTGCTTTTTTTCTATGGGAGTCGATTCCAAAATGGCATTGAGAGCCGTTTTCCCTACAGGGGAATTTAAATCGTAATCCTTAGTGTTGTCAGATGTGAAAAAAGATCTTTTTTCCACATCTTCCGAAGTAATGATGTGTTTGGATTCGATATGATGTTTGGTGAACCAAGCTTCTTTTTTTTCATCGATCACAAAGCCGAGAGAAACGGAATGAATCAATTTTCCGTTATGGAATAGATCCAAAGGAAACAATCGTTTCCCTCCATGAAGGTTTTTTCCAACCTTTCTCCATTGAAGTTCCACCCCTGTTACAGGAAGGGAAAGACTTTCTCCCTGGTATTGAAAGCGGAATCTGCTTCGATCCAGATCCGCCTCTTTTTCCAAATAAGAAACAAGATACGATTCTATTTCCTTTCCGTCCCATTCTTCCGTCAAAGGAATGATCGTAGAAGAAGTTCCTCTAACATCCCAATCTGTTTGGGATTGGTTTTCCTTTTTGGCAAGCTCGGAAAGTTTTGCGGACACTTCGTCCGGTTCCACAATCAAAGGAGATTTTAGATTGGAGTATAAAACGGGATTCCATGCGGATTTCCAGTTCAAAATCTCCGAAGCTCTCACTTCCGTTTTGGAAGTGACCAGTTTCGGTTTCAAATAAACTCTTCCGGCTCCTTGGTTTGTGTCTGCACCAAGCCCGAAAGAAAGGGAAAGACAGACATATAGAAAAAAAGGAATCGTGAATCCGCGAAACATATTCATCGTTTACTTAGAGATACGGTTATCTCTTCAAACCTATTGCCGTAGAAAGCATGTTATCCGAAGTTTGGATGGTTTTGGAATTGGATTCGTAAGCTCTTTGAGCCACGATCATGTTCACCATCTCTTCCACGATTTTAACGTTACTCATTTCCAAAAATCCCTGAAGAACACTTCCGTACCCTTCTTGGCTAGGCATACCTGGAATTTCAGGGCCGGAAGCCACAGTTTCTCTAAATAAGTTTTTTCCGACTGCTTGCAAACCTGCCGGGTTCACGAAGCGATAGAGTTCAATCTGTCCGATTGTAGTAGGACGAATGTCGTTTCCTATCTTTACGGTCACTTCCCCCTCTTCTCCGATCATCAAAGTGTTTAAAATGGCGTTTTCAGGAAGAATGATGGGAGGCTCCAACAAATATCCATTAGATGTGACTACTTGTTGGTTCGAGTCGATTTTAAAAGATCCGTCTCTGGAATAGGAGAATGTTCCATCCGGCATTTGGATTTTGAAAAATGCCATCTCACCTGTAAGTGCGATGTCCAATTTATTTCCCGTTGCTTGAAAGGAACCTATTTCGAATAATTTCTGTGTGGCGGCAACTTTCACACCGTGCCCCACATTCACTCCCGTAGGAATTTCGGAAACAGAGGTTGCGGGAGTCCCTGCCAGAACCTGGTGTTGGTAAACCAAATCCTCGAAGTCGACTCGATTTTTCTTAAAACCGGTCGTATTTACGTTTGCAAGGTTATTGGCAACAGTATCGATATGAAACTGTTGTGCAATCATTCCGGTAGCGCCGGTCCAAAGTGACCTCATCATATAATAGCACCTCTTTCGAGATCTATCGGCTGATTTGCAAAAAAGGGTAAGTGCCTTTTTTTGAATTTATGTCTTATTTATTTTCAGTTTATTTTCCGGTGCTTCCGAATCCACCGGTTCCCCTTTGGGTTTCCTCCAGGGTAGATACCACAGTAAATTCGGCTGCCTCATACCGTTTTACCAGGATTTGGGCGATTCTAGTTCCATGTTCCAGAACGAAGTCGGCTTTTCCCAAATTCAATAGAGGAACAAAGATCTCTCCTCTATAGTCGGAATCGATGGTTCCTGGGGAATTGGGCATTAAAATTCTATTTTTAGTGGAGAAGCCGGATCTAGGACGAACCTGCCCCTCGAACCCGTCCGGAATGGCAAATGCAAGTCCCGTAGGAACCAAAACGACCTCACCGACCGGTAAAATCAGATCGGATTCCAAACAAGCGGACAGATCGTATCCTGCCGCGCCATTCGATTTTCTATCGGGCAAAACCGCTCCAGGTTTTAAGATTTGAACGGGAACTTGGATCATAAAGTATTCGGGATTTTTTGGAATTCGGAGTCTTTCATATCCCCAACACAAGAAAGATGAAAGCTGGGAAGGGTAAAAGTATAACGCATTCTTTCGTTCAATTCGTCCAGATCGACTGATTTGAGGGCGGCCATTCTTTCTTTTAGGGAATAGTATTTTCCGAAATAAATTTCCTGAAGACCTATATTGTTCATTCTGTTCTCAGGAAGTTCGTAGCCGATCGCCATTCCACCTAACTGATTGCTTTTGGCATCTTCCAATTCTCTTTTGGAAAAACCTTCCTTCAGAAGGATGTCTATTTCTTTCAAAATCAAACTGACGCATTTATTCGCCTTTTCTTTGGAGGTGGCGCAAGAAATGGAGAATAAACCTGTTGTTCTGTAAAAAGAAGGAAAGGAATAAATCGAATAACAAAGCCCTTCTTTCTCTCTTATATTTTGAAAGAGACGGGAAGCCATTCCTCCGCCCAAAATGGTGGACATCAACTGAGTGACAGTTACATCCTTAAAACTTCTAGGAACACCTCTGGCGCCCAACATAATATTGAACTGCTCGATTTTGCGTCTTTCTAAATGTTTCGTATACTGTTTTTTAGGCGATGCTATGGATACGGGAGCGCTTACCTTTCCTTTAGGATTTTCGAAAGGAAAATATTTTTTAGCAAGTCGAAGCACTTCTTCCCATTTGAAATTTCCGGAAACGGAAAGAACCATATTCGCAGGAAAATAATGTTTTTTATAAAACTTACCCAAAGAACTGCGTGTTACGCCTGTTACGGATTCTTTAGTTCCTATGATGTCTCTCCCGTAAGGAGATGTATTGAATATATTTCTGAAATAGTAATCGTAAACGAAGTCATCGGGAGCGTCTTCATAAGAACGCATCTCTTCGATCACTACCCCTTTTTCCGTTTTGATGTCGTCTTCTTTCAAAAGAGGACGGTAGATCATATCGGATAAGATATCGAAAGCAAGTTCCGCCTTGTCTTTGATGGCGATCACATAGTATTGAGTGTATTCCCTGCTTGTGGATCCGTTGAGGATACCGCCTACTCTTTCGACTTCCGCAGCGATTTGTTTGGAAGTGCGGCTTTCGGAATCCTTAAAGAGCATGTGCTCTAAAAAATGAAAGTAACCTAACTCTGATTTTGTTTCTGCAAGGGAGCCTTCTTTTACGAAGAGACCCACACCCATGGAAGCGGCATGCTTCATGGGCTGGAAGAGAATGGTGAGTCCGTTCGGCAAAACCGCACGTTTGAATTCGTCAGAAGTAGCCAAATTTGAGCCTCTCCCTTCTATTCAGAAGGGATTTGTCTTAATTGTCCAAAAGCACGTCTTTACGAGAAAGGTCGATCTTTCCTGTTTTATCCACAGAGATCACCTTAACTTGGATTTTTTGACCTTCCGATACGATGTCTCGTACGGATTGTACTCGTTTCACATCTAACTTGGAAATGTGGCAAAGGCCTTCTTTTCCAGGAAGAATTTCCACGAAAGCGCCGAAATCGGCGATTCTTTTGATGACACCTTCGTAGATTTTACCTACTTCGATTTCTTCAAAGATTCCGTCGATCATGGCGATCGCTTTTTCCTTAGCTGTTTCGCTAGGAGAAGCGATGGTCACCTTACCGCTGTCATCTACGGAGATTTCGGAACCGGATTGTTCGATGATGGCACGAATCATTTTTCCGCCAGGACCGATGAGTTCTCCGATTCTATCTTTAGGAATTTGTTTCAAAGTGATACGAGGAGCGTTGGAAGAAAGATTTCCCTTCACGGAAGAAATCGCTTTGTTCATTTCTCCCAAGATATGATCTCTACCGACTTGCGCTTGTTCGATTGCTTTTTGAAGAACTTCCAAACCGAGACCGTTTACTTTTAGGTCCATTTGGAAAGCAGTAATCCCTTTTTTGGTTCCCGCTAGTTTAAAGTCCATATCTCCGAAGTGGTCTTCGATTCCAGCGATGTCGGAAAGAACCGCAAAACGACCTTTTTCATCACTGAAAAGTCCCATAGCGATTCCGGAAACAGGTGCGGAGATAGGAACTCCTCCTGCCATAAGTGCCAGAGTGCCGGAACAAACGGAAGCCATAGAGGAAGATCCGTTGGATTCCAAAATTTCGGAAACAACTCGAATCACATAAGGAAAATCAGCTTGGCTAGGAAGGACTTTTTTCAAAGCTCTCTCCGCTAAATTTCCATGACCGATTTCTCTTCTACCAGGACCGGAGTTTCTTCTCACTTCTCCTACGGAGAACGCAGGGAAGTTATAATGAAGCATAAAATTCTTCTCTTTCGGGCCTTCCAATGTTTCATAACGTTGGTTATCCGAAGTTGTTCCCAAAGTCATAACGCCTAAACTTTGCGTTTGTCCTCTGGTAAACACTGCCGAACCGTGAGGTCCGGGAAGAACATCTATTTCACAGGAGATTTGGCGAATTTCATCCGTTTTTCTTCCGTCAAAACGAATCCCTTCGTTTAACACAAGTTCACGGACCACTTCGTATTCCAATTCATGAAGGAAATGTTTGATTTCTTTGGAATGATCTTCCGGAGCTAAAATTTCTTTGAAATGAGCAACTGTTTCATCATTGATTTTTTTGATGTCTTCGTTGCGTTTTGCCTTCTCTGCATTTTTATTAGCAGCAGCTAATTTAGCAAATGCGAAGTCTCTAATTTTGGCATGAAGTTCTTTATCGGGAACTTTCAAAACTACTTCTTTTTTCTTAGTTCCGTGTTTAACCGCCAATTGCTCTTGAAAAGAAACAGCAACTTTCAACTGTTCTTGTGCGAAACGAAGAGCGTTCATCATATCTTCTTTGGAGATTTCTTGCGCTTCTCCTTCGATCATGACGATGGCATCTTTTGTTCCTGCTACGACTAAATCCAAATCGGACTTAGTGATTTCTTCGTTGGTAGGATTAAGAATGAATTCTCCGTTGATTCTACCGATACGAGCGCCTGCAATCGGGCCTGCAAAAGGGATAGGAGATACGGAAAGAGCTGCGGAAGCAGCGTTGATGGCGTGACCTGCAACAGACACTTGTTTGTCGGCAGATAAAACCTGAACTAATAATTGAACTTCTGAAAAATAACCTTCCGGGAACATAGGCCGAATAGGTCTGTCGAGGATACGGGAAAGAAGGACTTCATGTTCCGCGGGTTTTGCTTCTCTTTTGAAGTAACCACCGGGGAAACGTCCTACAGAATACATTTTTTCCGTATATTCGCAAGTAAGTGGGAAAAAGTCTTGGCCTTCTTTAGGCTCATCCGCCGCACAAACTGTGGCGAGAAGAACTAAGTTTCCAGTTTTGTACACAACTGAGCCGTGGGCTTGTTTTGCCCACTTGCCAGTTTCGATGGTGATAGAATCTCTACCCCAAGAACCAGTGAACTCTGTCGCCATAGGAATTACTTCCTAATGCCGAGTTTTTCAATAAGCTTTCTATAGCTATCGATATTGGATCTTTTAAGGTATTCCAACAAGCTCTTTCTTTGGTTCACAAGTGCAAGGAGACCACGACGAGAGTGGAAATCTTTTTTATTTGTTTTAAAATGTTCTGTCAGATCCTTGATGCGAGAATCAAGAAGGGCAATTTGTACTTCTGCAGATCCAGTATCATTAGGTTTGCTTCCGTAGGTAGCAATGATCTGCTGTTTTTGTTCTTTGGTGATCATATTTCCTCCAAAATCTAAAAACCCTTCATTTAGAAAACATAATTTTTTGGGTAGGATCAAAAAATACTTTTCCATATCGATAGGGCAAATGACTCGGCTTTCCTTGGTAAAGACACCATGCGAGTATGGATTCGGTTCCCTCTTCCAGCAGATAGAATCCATCTTCTCCTGCTTTGGGAAGTTTATCCCAGATATATCCTCCGTGGATGACTGCTTTTTTCTCTCTTTCGTCCGTCATTCTAGCGGGAAGAGGAAGCACCTTTTGCCAAGGAAGGGCTTGGGATTCTTCAATGATTTCATAGTCCGTGGCCAAATCCAAACCCCAAGGGCCGATCGTTTCTCTGACCAATCGTTCCAATTGCAGTGGTACCTCCCACTTTTCCGAAAGATCGAGTATGATTTTGCGAATGTAAGTGCCGGAACTCACATGAATTCGGAAAGAGAACCCTTTTTCCGTTTGGCGGATGTCCCAAACCCTTTCAATACGAATGGGTCTTTCTTTTTCCACTACCTTTCTGCCGGTTCTCACCAAGTCGGATTGGCGGCTTCCCCCCACTTTGAGAGCGGAAATTTTAGGTGCTTTTTGAGTCGTCCAGGAAGTCAGGTTAGAAAGTTCTTTCTCTAAAAATGATTCTCCCCAAACTCCTTTCTCTATAAAGGATTTGATCTTTGATTCTTCCCACTCTTCTTCCACGATCCCATCCGGGTCTCCGGAATCCGTTTTTTTTCCCAATAGAACTTCCGCATAATACGACTTATCTTGTCCTAAAAACAATTGAGAGAAGGTGGTGTAATCTCCGAAGGGGATGATGAGAAGGCCTTCCGCAAATCGATCCAGAGTTCCCGTATGTCCGATCGAATCCAGATGGAGTCTTTTTTTCAAACGAATGACTACATCGGAAGAAGTAAGTCCCGGCGATTTACGCACAAATAAATAACCTGATCTTTCTTGGTGAGGCATATAAACTATAAATATTTCAAGATTCTTGAAATATGAAATGAGAAAAAGAGTCCATTTTCCATCTTGGGAATATGAGTCGAAAGTCAATCTTAACCTTCTTTCTTTGGCTTTGTTTTTCTCCTATTTTTGCCACTACTATAGTTACAAAATCAGGAAGATCTTTTGAAAAAGTAACCATAGACAAGGTTACGGAACAGGAGATTGAATTTGTAGACACTTCGGGAATCATCACACGGATCAGAAAAGATAAAATTCAAAAGATCACTGCGGATGCGAACGAAACCATACCGGAGTTGCTAACGGATGAAAGTCTTCCTACTGGTGCTTTGGAAAAAAAGAAAGATCCGAACGAACTTCCCGAATTTAGTTTTTTACTTTCTCAATCCCTTTCCAACGACGGAGCCTTCCAAGGCTCGGATCTTTTCGGAGAAAGACAAGCAAGAAGGAACAAAACGGAATATAAAGACTTTTACGAAGCATACTTTCTTACTTCCAGTGTGGAAGTATTGGGACTACCGAAACAGTTTAAGTTCGGTTTGACGATCATGAATCCTCTAGTAGACAGAACCAATACGGATGCGGATTTAAGATTACAATCCGCTCCCGGAGGACAGGACCAAAGCAATTTGATAAACGCTTCCTTAAGAAACAATACTCTTCTTTATGATCCTAACCAAGTAAAAACCAGAAAAGAAAAAAACGGGCTGCCGGACTATCTTTTCACAAGAGCCATGTATGAACATGAAACCAAGTTAGGAACTTTCTCCGCAGGGTTCTTATTTATCAATGCGAACGATCCCATCTACGTAATGAGAGGATATTGGATCATAGGATGGAAGCCCAATTTTTTACCTTGGCTCAATCCTCAATTTTCCATGAACAACAAGATGTTAAACGATTACGGAGGAATTTTCCAGGGAACTCATAATTACAGACTTTCTTTCGCACATGAGTTTTTCAAAGGAGAAGAGTTTCGAATCACTCCTAGTCTCGTTATAGGTTATGCGGATGTAAACGACAATGTGGATCGCAAAAAAGGGATCAGTGACATCAGTCCCAAACTTCAATTCGACTATTTAAAATACTTTTTCTCGGTGAATATGATGTACAGAGCCACTCCGTCTCTTGTGGATAATGCAAGTTATACTCCTAGTGAAGGGGTTTATGCGGATACGAATTCCAATGACGGCAAAGTGACGGATCCTTCCAAAATTTACGGGTATCAAAACCAGATCATTGTGGATGCAATTTCACAGTATAGTCCCAATGATTTAGTGAAAAGGGAACTCATCAGTCACCACCAGCAACAGCACATCATCCACAATATCTTCTTTTATAGTTTAGGATATACGATCAAAATTTGAATCGGTATCTTATCCTTTTCTGCTCTGATTTGTTCTCTGCATTCATTCGAACAAGGGAAAGGCGGATTTTCCATTACGGACATCACTTCCAGTTCTATGAATAAATCGATCAATCTTCTTCGGAGGTCGTAGGATCTTCCTCCGATGTTTCCGAATCCTCTTCCGGATGAGTTTCCTCATATAGAGTTTTGGGTTTGGATTCGTCAATGAGTCGAATCACTTCCAATGATTTGATGTAGTTGTTGTCCCAAGCGAATGTGAATCGAGGATTGGTGTGCAAATGAAGTTGTTTGCCCACAAGAGAAGTTAAAAAACCCGCGGAAGAAGCAAGTCCTGCAGTGAGTTTTTTTCTTTCGTTATTATTACAAAGTGCAGTAAAATAGATGGTCGCCTTTTTCAAATCGTCCGTAAGTTCGATTCGATGAAAGGAAGGAAGAAAGACCCTGGGATCTTTCACCTTCCCTTCCAAAATGGCAGTGGCAAGAATGCGAAGAATCTCCGCTTCGAGTTTTTTCTTTCGAATCGGATTCATCTTCTTTGTTTCCTAAAGTTTTCTGGCAATCTCTCTGATCTCGTAAACTTCGATCTCGTCTCCTACTTGGAAGTCGTTGAAACCATCCAGTAAGATACCGCATTCAAAACCAGTGAGAACATCAGGAACATCGTCTTTCATACGTTTCAAGTTCTTGATCTTACCTTCCCAAGTGATTTCACCGGATTGGCTCGATACAACACGAACGCTTGCCGTTTTGGTCACCTTACCGGACTTAACCATACAACCAGCAATGTTACCGACTTTGGAAATTTTGAATACGTCTCGGATCTCTACTTTACCGATTACGTTTTCTACTTTTTCAGGCTCTAACATTCCTTCCATAGACGCTTTCACTTCGTTGACCACGTCGTAGATGATGCTGTAGTATTTGATTTCTACTTTTTCTTTCTCTGCAAGAGATACCGTTTTCGGATTTGCTCTTGTATGGAAACCGATCACAATCGCATTCGAAGCGGATGCCAGGATGATATCCGAATCTACGATCGCTCCCGTTCCCGCATGGATTACGTTCAATCGAACGTCCGCAGTAGAGAGTTTTTCCAAAGCTTCTTTCACCGCTTCCGTAGAACCTCTTACGTCCGCTTTGATGATGACTTTGAGTTCTTTCAAAGCGCCTTGTTTGATGATCTCGCTCATATTGTCCAAAGTGACTCTTGTGGAGTTTTTGGACTGACCCAATCTTTCGTAATCTTGACGGCTGTGAGAGATTCCTCTCGCTTCCTTATCATCGATCACCACATCGAAAGGAGCTCCTGCATCAGGCACTCCATCCAAACCGGTCACAAGTGCAGGAAAACTAGGACCTGCCTCTTTAATGAGGTGACCTAAGTCGTCATACATAGCACGGACACGACCAGCGTGTACACCTGCAACGAAGGCGTCTCCCACTCGCAACGTTCCGTTTTGAATGAGGACTGTTGCCACAGCGCCGCGGCCCGGATCCAATTTCGCTTCCACGATGGTTCCTTTGGCACGTCGTCTTGGGTTCGCTTTGTGATCCAAAAGCTCAGCTTGGATCAAAATCATTTCTAATAGTTTATCGATTCCGATATTGTTCTTTGCGGAAATTTCACAGAAGATTGTGGTTCCTCCCCACTCTTCCGGTTGGAGACCATAGTTGGACAATTCTTGTCTTACTTTCTCTGGGTTAGCAGTAGGAAGATCGATTTTGTTCACAGCTACGATGATAGGAACTTCTGCTTCTTTCGCATGGTTGATCGCTTCAATGGTTTGAGGCATCACACCGTCATCCGCAGCAACAACTAACACAACGATATCTGTTACGGAAGCTCCTCTGGCTCTCATGCTAGTGAAAGCTTCGTGACCAGGAGTATCCAAGAATGCGATTTTTCCTCGGGTCGTTTCCACTTGGTAAGCACCGATGTGCTGAGTGATTCCTCCGGATTCTCCTTCCGCCACTCTAGAGGAACGGATGGTATCGAGAAGTTTCGTTTTACCGTGGTCTACGTGACCCATAATCGTAACGACTGGAGGTCTGGTGATATAATCTTCCGGTGCGTCTTTTTCTTCTTCGATGACTGTTTCATCGTAAAGAGAAACGATCTTCACCTTACAACCGTAATCATCTGCAAGGATCGAAGCAGTTTCCGCATCGATCACATTATTGATAGTTACCATCATACCCATCTTCATGAGTTTGGAGATGATTTCACCCGGTTTGAGATTCAGCTTCTTAGCGATCTCACCCACTTGGATGTTTTCTAAAATAGAGATTTCTTTTGGAACAGCTGCCAATGCAGCTGCTTGCGCTTTTTGTTTGCGGAAACTTTGTTTGAAGAACTTTGTGTTCTCATCTTTTTCTTCTCTTCCGCCTTTGTCTTTATCGAAGACAGCCTTTTTCTTGTTAACTCCGCTGGCACCGCCGCCTGCAGGAGCACCTCCGGAAAAGGAAGGATCCCCGATCGGTTTCGCACCACCGGCTCCACCTTGAATCGGGCGAGCGCCTCTGTTGCCACCTTGGTATCCACCGCCGCCTTGGCCTGGTCCTCTTTGGCCGCCACCTTGGTAACCGCCTCCGCCCTGACCACCGCTGTCATTTCTTTGCGGGCGAGTTGTCGGTCTGGAAACGATAGGATTTCTATCTTCTTTTCTAAAAAAACCTTGTTGGTTTCCTCCACCTTTGCGTTCGTCAGAACGGTAGTTAGGTGAGGATGTATCCCCCGAAAGGATCGATTCCGGTTTTCGATCCAAGGATCTGGATGGGGAAGATGTGTCTGGCAATTCTTCCTTTCTTCGATCCGGGCGGGAAACAATCGGAGAATTTTGAGAAGGAGCTTGCGGGCCGGAACCGGAATTTTGGCTTTGGCCGGAAGCCTGACCGGAAGAACTAGTGAGTCCTCCTTGTCTTTTTGCTTCTTCACGAATCAATTCATTGAGATCTTTTTTCTTTTCTGGTGCAGAAGAACTAGATTTCGCCTCAACTGGGGGAGCGCTTGTTTTAGGTTCAACGGAGCCTGGCTTTTTTTTGATGACAAGTTTCTTTTTAGACTTATCGCCACCAGATGCCCCTTGTTGAAGGGTTTCTTTGATCGACTTTTGTTCTTCCATATAATATTGCTAGAATTAGCCCTCTTCCACCCATTCGATCGACTCACGTAACAGACGTAAGATTTGGTCTGCTGTTGTTCGGCCAATTCCAGAAATGGCTGATAATTCTTCCGGACTGAAATCCAGAAGAGCTTCCACGTTTTTCACACCGCCTGCTTCCAAAAGTCCAATGATTCTAGGAGTAAGGCCTGGAATTTCAGAAAGAGGAGTTAAATCGTCATCCTCTTCTTCACCGGAGAAAGATTCATCTTCCGCCTCTTCCATCGCTTCTTGCTGTGCATTGAATAGGCGATCTAATTTTTCACGAGCTTCCGGAGAAGCAAGTTCTTGGTTGTATTGAGATACAGTTTTGATATCGATTTTGTATCCGGAAAGTTGTGATACCAATTTCACATTGGAACCGTTGATTCCGATGGCAAGAGACAGAGATTCATCCGGCACGATGACTAGAGCATCTCCTCTTTTGCGATCCACATGCACTTCCACCGGTTTGGCGGGAGAAATAGCATTGGCAATAAACACACTCGGTTCTTCCGAATGAAGCACGATATCGATTCTTTCGTTTCCTAGTTCTCTTACGATGGCTTGGATACGAACCCCTTTCATTCCCACACAAGCACCAACAGGGTCTACGTCGGACTTACTTGTATAAACAACTACTTTAGTTCGGAAAGAAGGAATACGAGCTACATCTCTGATTTCCACGATCCCGTCGTAAACTTCTGGGATCTCCATCTCAAATAATTTTTTTACGAAATCACCTGAGGCACGGGAAAGAGTGATCACCGGCATCGGTTCTCTCGGACGGATTTCTACTTTTGATATAATTGCTTTGAGACGATCGCCTTGGCGGTATTTTTCACCAGGGTTTTGGTCTTTCTTGAGCATGATGCCTTCGACCTTTCCTAGATCGATGCTCATTGCGTCTTTTTTCCATCTTTGGAAATACCCGTGAGTGAGTTCCCCTTCTTTGGATTTGTATTCTTGGTAAAGAAGATCTTTTTCCATATCGCGCAAGCGTTGGAACACCATTTGTTTCGCTTGGCTGGAAAGAACTCTGGAAAGGTCTTGCGGTTTTTCGTAAATGCGGATTTGAGAACCGACTGCTGCAGAAGGCTCTATTTTGGTGGCTTCTGCCAAAGAAATCTCAAGAGGAGAAGCAACTTCACCTTCTACGATATCTTTCAAAACGGAAACTACGATTTCGTTTTTGTTGTCTCCGCCAAAATCGACTTGGCAACGTTCTTCCGTATCCACTTCCAAACCGAGTTTTTTTCGATACGCGGTGAGAAGGGAATCACGAATCACTCCCAATACGAGTTCTCGGTCTAAGGACTTGTCTTGGCAGAATTGCTGGATGGCTTCGAATAGCCCAATTTCTTTCGTTGCTTGTTTTGTCGCCATAGTCTTATAATTCTAAAAATAAATTTCCTTTTCGAATCTCTGCAAGAGGCATTTGAATGGGAGGGATGATTTTGTGCTTAGAAACCTTTCTATCGAAAGGTATCAGCTCAATAGTTTCCCCGTCCCTTTTGCCTAAACGAAAGACCCGTTTGTCCCAGTTTCCATTTTCCAAACGAACTTCTAGTTTTGCAAGAAGCCCTTGGAAACGATCCAAATCCTCAGGCAAGCGCAAAGCACGCTCAGCCCCTCCTGAGGACACCTGAAGAGTGAAGTCAAACTCCTCTCCCCATAGATCCAGCTCCTCCTTGAGTCTCTTCGATACTTCCTCACAGTCTGTCAAACTGACAGAGCCAGTTTTATGAGTGAGGTGATCGAGCGTTATCTCAATGAGGGCGTGGTTTTTCCGATTCTGTACTTGGAGCGAAAAAAGCGCTAGAGGCGGTTCGAGAATTTTATCTAAAAGTTCTCTGATGTTTTCCTCGGTATATACCAAACCATATCCAAAAGAAATCCCTAAAAGGATTCTTAGTAAGAGACCCAATTCATGTTAAAAATTAACACGACACTTGTCAAGCTAGGAAAACCGAGTTGTGCTGTAAATAAAAAAATAGGGAATGGAAGCTGGCTTATGCGTTATCTATCCCTTTCTCTCGTAATCTTCCTTTCCATTTCCTGTCTCCGCTTCCGAGTAGACAATCTAAAAGATGAAATTTTATTCCGAATCCCCTTAGGGCAAACCTCGGATACCTGGGAAGGAGTGGTTGTGAACCAAGTTTTGACCAATGTCCCGATCACTGTCCCTGTCGCCTCCAATGTGGTGGCTCTGGCGGACGCAAAACAATCCATCATCAAACTTTTCGACAGAAACGGACGATTGGAAGCCACAATCGGCAATCCAGACTTCAAATCCATTCCAGGCATCCCCCACTACCCTTTCCGATTCGGAAGCATTGGGATCGTAGCCATCACGGAAGACGGAGATTTGGTGGTTCAAAATAGAATCTCCTCCAAAGGGATCGAAGTCCCCGTCGGGCAAGAAAATGTGTACAAATCGCACAGCGGGGTGTTCTCCACATCCGGAACGACCGTTCTGCCCTCCTTTTTGGTTCAAATCTCTCAAAAAGGAGTCGTTAAGTTTATGCTAGGCGCTTCCGGAGAGAATTCGGAACCGTTCCGCTATATGGAAGCGTTGATCCCTGGAGAAGGAGAAAAACTGTTCGTCTACCATCGTATAGCGGAGGAAATGCGACTTTCCTATTTCGAAGACGGACAACTGAAAGGAAACATCAAAGAAGCCTCTCTTTCCGTTTTCAAAAGCCCCGAAGCGAAAGAATACGATATCACTCTAGATAAAATCCTTCCTCACCCGGAAGGAGAATACGTACTCGCTTCTTTCAGTTATTTTTCCAAAAAAGACAAACGTTTCAAATTCAGAAGAATCTACAGATATTCTTTCACGAACAACGAAGGAGTGTTTATGAAAGAGATCCAAGACCCTTCCGAGATTTTATTTTCCATCCGATCCAATAACGAATTTTATATTTGGGAAACGGAAGACCAAGGCAACTCGATCCGTTTGCAGGTTCATAACAGCGAAGGAAATCACGTAAATAACAAACGTTTGCCGTTCTCCCCACCCAGAGGACAATGGAGAGAAACTTATACCGATTCGGACGACAATATTTATTCCGTTCGCATTCGCGCAGGTGCGCTGGAAGTATATCGTTGGATCTAAACGACTGGAAAGCACATCCTCTTTTTACAAAGGAGGAATCCGCAAGGATCGACGAATTTTGCCATACTGAATTGGGTTATCCCGAAACTACTTTGATGGGGATGGCTGCCTTGTCCGTTTATCATGCCAACGAAGATCTTTGGGCCACTGCGGAAGAAATTTGGATCGTAGCGGGAACGGGAGGAAACGGAGGAGACGGTTACGCTCTAGCGAATATTCTTTTTCAAGAAGGACATTCCGTTTCCTTATTTTCGTTAGGTGATTCAAAAAGAGAAGATTCTTTATTTTATAAGTCTCTCTGCGAACGATCCGAAATTCCAATCTATTCCGCAAACGATCTGCCGATTCAGGAAGAAGAAGCGGAAGAAGGTTCTGTCCTTTTGGTGGATGCTATTCTGGGAACCGGTTTTAAGGCTCCTGTTTCCGAACCGATCGCAAACCTAATCCGATGGATCAATTCTTCCCCCGCTTTCTTTTACAAACTATCCTTGGATACTGCCAGCGGGTTTTCTCCCAATACGGAAACCTCCGTTCATATCGAAGCGGATTCCATTGAAGAACTAGGAACTAGGAAATGGGAAAACATAGGATTTCTTTCCGAAGGCAAAATGGTGCCTCGTTATTACGAAAGCATCGGTTTTCCCACAAGAACCTTAAAGGGAGAAGGTTTTTTCTCTAATCGATATTATCTGGAAAAACTGGATTGGGAAGATTTTTCAGGACTGCTCAAAAGAAAAACGGATTCTCATAAATACACAGCGGGATCTGCGATTTTTTTCGGAGGCGACGAAGGAATGGAAGGAGCAGTTTTACTTTCCAGTTCCGCCTTTCAAAGTCTAGGCGGAGGTATTTCGAAAATATTCACTCCTTCCCTGACGACCAAAGAAATCATACTGCATACGGATCCTTCCAAAATGGTTTCCGTAAGCAAAGGAAAAGAAATTTCAGAAGATCCCTTCTTTCCAAAGACAAAAACGATCGTAGTCGGTCCAGGAACGAAAGAATATCCCGAATTTCTAAAAACATTCGTTTTGGAAGAACACCAAACATTGATTTTAGATGCAGGATCCATCCCTCGATTAGGAGAACCTCTCCCTCGTTCGGGAAAAATCCTTCTAACTCCTCATGCAGGAGAATTCGAACGGCTCACTGGGAAACGTTGCACAACAGTACAATCCGCCCATCCTGTTGCTTTGGATTTCTGCAAAACAAACAAGGTGCATTTGCTTTTTAAGTCCTATGTGAGTCTTTTCGTAACACCGGAAGGAAATTCTTTCGTATGGGAATCGCCTAATCCTAAATTAGCGACCATGGGTACGGGGGACTTACTTGTGGGAATCATCGCCCGCTTTTTGTCCTTGGGTTATTCCATAGAAACTTCGGTGTATTATGCCCTTTCCTTTTTGGAAGGAACAAGAGAAACAGAAGAACCTTTTCCCAGCGCTTTCGAAATCCTAAACTATCTTGTGAGAAAACTATAATGGGAAGCGGATATCATTCCAGATCGCCCGAAGAATTTCGGGAATATCTGAAGTCCATGCAGAAACAAGGAAAAAGAATCAAATGGAAGCAGGTGATCATCATTATAGATGTTCTTCTGCTTTTGTTTGTTTTTTATCTGGCATTTAGAGCGCTCAATCCAGGAAGTTTTCAAAGCCCCACTCAATCGGAAAAAAAGAAAATAGCAGGGAATGAAGCCTATCTAAGTCTTTCCAGAGAGAACGACGATCTATCCCAAGGATACTTTCTTTTTATAGAGAACAACACGAACGAAAATTTGATTTTGCCTAAAAAAGATTGGAAACTGGAATTTAGAATTCTAACGAGAGAAGGGGTTGTTTGTTATACGGAAGAAATGAATATCCCTGAAAAAAAAATTCCCACCTACTCCAAAGGTTTTTTATATCATTCCGTATCTTTGCTCAAATTAAGGGAACTGGAAGAACATTGCAGAACGGAAGTTTTCGACGAAACCTATTCCTTCTTTCGTTCTAAATTCAGATATATGGACTTAGCCTTCTTTTCGGAATGGATCCTCACCACTCAAGAAGAAAGAGTGGTGTATCGGATCAGACAAAAGCCCTATCGTTGGAACAAATAACATCTATCAGCTGAACTTTTTAGGAATCTTCAAAATGGTTTCCAATCTGGATGCTACCTCTTCCATCACTTTGATTCTGGCATAGTATTTATCATTTGCGGGAACCAGAATCCAGGGTGCGAAATGAAAATCGGTTTTTTCGAACATTTCGTCCGCTGCCTCTTCGTAAAGCGGCCACTTTTCCCGATTGCGCACATCCTCTTCCGTGAATTTCCATCTACGCAAAGGATCGTTTTTACGGTCTTCAAAACGTTTCCATTGTTCTTCCTGAGATATATGAAGCCAAAACTTGATGATGATGGCACCCGATTGATACAATTGTTTTTCGAAATCTACGATCTCTTCAAAAGACCTGGACCATTCTTCTTGCGTAGCAAAGCCTTCCACTCTTTCCACTAGGACTCTTCCATACCAAGAGCGATCGAAGATTCCGAAATGACCTTTGGGAGGAATCTTTCTCCAAAACCGCCAAAGATAATGCCTTTGTTTTTCTTCGGAGTCGGGAACGGCGATCCCGTTCACTTGGTACAGCCTAGGATCGATTTCTCCTGTTAGACGACGAATCGCCCCTCCTTTTCCTGCTGCATCCCATCCTTCAAAAACAAGAACGACTGGCCGTCCTACTTGATCCGCATAAAAACTAAAAAGACGGATCTTTTCTTTCCACTTTTTGATAGCAGCTTTGTATTCGGATTTATCCAAAGATTGATTCAAATTTACATCTTTGAGTTTAAGGATTCTATCTGCGAATAAATTGAATTTCATACCTTGCCTCCCAATAAAAGTTTTAGCTCTTCGGCTGAATTGATGTTTAAGATCTTTTCCAACCTTTCGACCAAAGTGGTCAAAAGCTGTGCCTTTGCTTTCTCCGAATCGTCCGCAGAGATAACGATCCAAGGACAAATGTCAGAATGGGAAGAATTCATCAGAGATTCGAAAGTTTTACGATACTTGGAATAATGTTTGGATTGGTCTTTGTCGTAAGAAGAAAGTTCCCAAGTTCGTTTGTTCTTTTTGGATTTGCCCAAACGTTTGGATTGTTCCTTTTCAGAGATGTGAAGGAAAAATTTATGAAAATAAAGTCGATCTTTGGAAAGCATTCTTTCCGTATTCAAGACGGAAAGAATCGTATCTTCGTAATCCTCTTTTTCAATTTTATCTTCGTTCTTAAGGAAGGCAAGCCTTCCCAGATAAGAATTCAGATAAAACAAGGATTCTCCGAAACGAGGTAGAACTTGCCAGAAACTTCGTAAAAAAGGAAAGTTTTTATCTTCCGACTGATGCACGAAAGGCGAATGTACTTTGAATTTTTTAGGATCTAACCTTTCCGTAAGAACCTGCAGTATCTCTCCTCTTCCACTGGAAGACCAGCCTTCTATCAGAAAGATATTTGCAATCTTGGCTTCGAACGCTTTGTTCTGTAAAATAAAAAGTCTTTCCTGAAGATTTTCCATATCCTTTTCGGATAATTCGGAAGTAACTTCATCAGGTTCGGTTTCTTTTAAACGAATCATGTTTGGATAAATAAAGAATCCGATCCGAAAAGAAAGAATTTTTTATAGAGGTTTGGAAAAACCGGGACCCAAAGCAACTTCCAAATGTTTGATCCCCTTTTCCTGGCCGGAATATCTAGGTACTAAATGCATATGAAGGTGGGGCACCTGCTCCGCAATGGCAGCAAAATAAATTTTTTCCGGGGAAGGAGAAAGCTGTAAGGATAGGGAAAGTGCCTTATGAAGTATGCGGCCGTAATCGGAACATTCTTCTTCGGAAAGCTGAGTCCAAGATTCCACATGTCTTTTGGATTCCAAATAAGAATACCCTTCCAATTCTTTGGTTGAAGGTGCTTTTCTTAAAATCCAATGGTTCGTTTCCCAAAGGATTTCCTTTTTTTCGGAGTGAGACATACAGATTGGGCAATGGGTCATAAAGATAGAATGTATGGAAAAGAAAGAAGATAGGAAACTATTTTTTAATTCCTAGGCGGGGTTTTGGTAGTCGCCTGCCATCCTCATAACAAAGGTTTCCGCATTTATGGCTGATTGCATTTTGCTGGCAAATCAGTCGGATTTCGACTTATTTTTGTTTGCTGGAGAATGGATTCGATTTTAGAAGATTTTGCCCTAGGAGGGAATCGAACCCCCACTGTCGGTTCCGAAGACCGATGTTCTATCCGTTGAACTACCAGGGCGGAATAGGTAAGGTCATGATGCGTGAGGCTGATCTTTGGGCAATTGATTTTTTCAGGCGAGAAAAGGAATCGCTAGGAAATCACCCTACTTCCCAAGTGGATCCTGATTCAAAACAAACCGAAGTTTGTTGGGGAAAGGGGAAAACTCTCCTTTCTGAATTCAGTCCTTGTTATCACAGCGAGAGACATTAGCCATCACTTAAAACAGAGAATGGCCTGAATCAATTTTCAAAAACGAATGTCTTTCCATCAAAGACAAATTTGTCATATGTCTTTATTCCTGCCGGCTTATCTCCTTCTGGAGGAGTAACTTCAAGAGTAGTAATTCGATATTTTCCATTGCTATTGGTAAAAGTAATGTCTTCTTCCGAAGCACTAGATCTGTGAAAAAGTAATTCACCATCCTCACTGAATACGTAGACCCATTTTGGTGAACTACAAAAGAAGCCGATACAAGAATCATATTTATTCATAAATTCAGTTGTGATTACATAAATTCTTTTTCCTGCATGAACAAAAGAATTAATTTGAGTTTTATCAATATCAAAATCTTCTCTGTTCTGACGATCCATCAATTCAATCATTTTTTTTGTTTGTGCATTAGAATTAGAAACAGAAGAGTATAACAATGCGTATCTGGACGAAGATTTTAAGTATTTTATTGGAATATAGTAGCTAAAAATTGTCTCAACTTCTGTATCCGCATACCAATCAGGCGTTTTTGCTTCCTCTTTAACTAGCCGCAAATAAATTTCACCATTCGATGCGAGAAATCGACTTTTAAATCGATAAAACTCACCTTCTTGAATTTCATCATTTCCTTGAGACTTTAGCTTACCATTTACTTTTTGATAAACGTGTTTAGGAGACTTATTTACATAAGCCCAGCCGGTTTCAGGAGATTCAAATTCACTTAAAGATAATAAGAATTCTTCACTGACTCCAGGGACAATATAAGGAGAAAATACAAAACCGATTAGATTGTTTTTCGTCTTAACTCTTAGCCAATAAGATAGTTTACCATCAACGAATACTTGACTTTTTCCTTCGTCCAAAATATTCACTATAGATTTTGTATTCAATTGCTCCAATACGGAAGATTTAGCATCCGGATACTGCCTAAGCATTAATTTTGAAGCGATCACTAAACCATAATTATCCTTTGTTACAGGCAAAAATATTTGAGTTTTGTTTGTAGAAACAGTCTGATCCTGATGAATATACCCGGACGAATTCGAGCCAGATCTTCTTACCTTATGCCACTTAAATGGGGTTTTAGAATTTTCTTCCACATCATATTGAATTATATCAAAATATTCGTTCTTATTTATTTCATAAATAACCTGGCCATTATGCAGTGGCTTTTCAAGAACATTTACTTGATTATGAGAAGAGTAGCCAAATCCGACTGAACTGGATTTACAGTTACACAAGGTGCTAAGAAATAAAAAACAACAGAGTATTACATTTTGGATTTTAGTAAGCATATTTTAATCCTTCAAATTACCGTCTAAATTACGAGCAAAGATTGGTAAGATAGAAAATTACCTACTAAAAGAAATTTTATTAGAAGATAAAACTTTCAATCCCTTCTCCATTCCACCAACCTCACTTCCGAAAGTGATCAAATCCCATCTTGCCAGACATAATCCCGTCAATACCCCATACTACCCTCCCCTGATTTGAAGATTTTTTCGCATAGGGGGATTCCAAAATTGACAACTAACGCCAATCAATGTATCCTTCCAGAGGAAGTTCTACCTAAAAAAAATGGAAGCTACAGAAGTCAAAAAAAGAGTCCTTTTGGTAGAAGACGAAGCCATCATCGCGATGGCCACTTCACTGGAATTAAACGATTCCTTTATAGTTTTGAGCGTAGGAAGCGGAGAAAGAGCGATCGAAATGATTCGTTCTCAACAGGAAGACATCGACTTAATCCTAATGGACATCGATTTAGGAAAGGGAATCGACGGGACGGAAGCCGCAAAAGAAATTTTACAAATTAGAAATATTCCCATCATATTCGTTTCTTCTCATTCGGAAAAAGATATCGTAAGAAAAACGGAATCGATCACTTCTTACGGTTATGTGATGAAATCTTCCGGCATTCATATCTTAGCTGCCTCCATTCGAATGGCATTCAGGCTCCATGAAGCTCATAACCGAATCCGGGAAAAAAATTCTGAACTACAAGTAGCTTATAACAAACTGGAATCTGCCAACTTACAATTGATTCAATCGGAAAAAGAACTATTGGATCGAGAGAACGAAATCAAAACCAGCGGGGAAAGATTCAGGAACACGCTCGATTCAATGATCGAAGGATGTCAAATCCTAGGTTACGACTGGCACTATCTTTATATCAACGAAAGCGGAGCAAACTACGGGAAGAAAAAAGTGGAGGAACTGATCGGCAGATCCATCTTCGAAGTATATCCGGGAATTGAAACGCAAGATCTCTTTTTCACCTTAGATGAAGCAATGAAGACCAGAACTCACTGCCAAAAGGAAATGGAATTTATCCATACGGATGGAACTAAAAGTTTTTTCGAATTCAGTATCCAACCGATCAAAGAAGGTCTGTTCATACTGACATATGAAATCACAGAAAGAAAGCTGGCTGAAAATAAATTACAAAACTTAATTCAATTGAAAGAAACCCTGATGAAAGAGTTACAACACAGGGTAAAAAACACTCTTGCGATCGTAAGCAGCCTGCTTTCTTTGGAAGCTTCCAAACTGGATGATGAAGCCGCTCAAAAAATATTTCAAAATGCACAAACAAGAATCATGACTATGGCGGGAATTTATGAAATGCTTTACAGCAAAGCGGAGAGCGAATTCCAGAACGTCGATTTGGACGGTTATATTCAAAATCTATGTAAAACTTTACTGGAAGTCTGCAATGTGGAGAATCGAATTCAAATCCATTGCGATCTAGACGCAACAAAAGCCGACTTAAAAAACACTGTTTTGATTTGTTTGATTTTAAACGAACTCATCACTAATTCCATTAAACACGCATATAACGAACAAGAAACAGGCAGTATCTATGTTTCTTTAAAAAAAGAAGGAACGAGCGCCATTCTTACCGTGCAAGATTCCGGAAAAAACCATCCTACCGGCAACCCTACTACTCAAAAAGGAATCGGACTTTCTTTAGTTAAGATTTTAGCGGAACAATTGGGAGGGAAATTAGAAAGAAGCGCTCCTCCTGAATTTACCATCTCCCTTCGATTCGCAGTGCTACCTTAAATTCATACATTCGGAACATCAATCGGATACAGGTTCAAGAATATTCGCCGGATCAGGAAAAATACATTTAATTCCTTTTGTATAATTCAACGGCAAAAGACTTTGTTTATCTTCACTTAAGAGCCACGATTTAATGATTTTAAATTTTTTGATCTCCAATTCATAGTGATTGCCGATCGTCTCTCCCGTAGTATCGATTTCTAAATAATAAATAGCAAAAATGATCTCTTGCTCATCAGGGGTAAAACATTGGTTTATGCTCTGAAGAAATTCTTCGTTCTTTCCTAAATCAAATTGAATCGAATGAAGTATTTTCTTTTCTACTGTCTGCTCATCTAATCTATTTTGTTCCTCTAAAAATCCATAAAAGTGATTTTTAGGACCGCTATAAATGCTGAAACGTATCTGCTCGGAAATGATATTGACCGAAACTGTTTTGAAGTTAGGAAGATCGTTTTTATATATTAATCCTGTATAAGCATCCGCATCCGGTTTGCGTTCTTCCAAAGGAATATGAGAAATATAAGCACCGAAAACCCAGCCGGTGTGGCCTGAATATTTAATTTTGTACCAATAATTTACTAATCCGTCAATTTCATCCAGACGTTCCTCTTTTTCAATTAGAACCGCTTTTTCTTTATATGGAAAAGTTGCTATTTTTTCAGAATTCAAATTAGGAAGAGTTCTGATGCGTAGACCTGAAACTGCATTTGAATAAATATAACCTTCCGTTTTAGAGCAGGATCCTACCCACATCGTAATGATTATATATAAAACAATAACTTGAATGAATTTCATGATAAACCTTTATTCTATTTTCAACAAATTAGCAAATAGTAATGATTCTTTTATATCAGAAATTTTTAGACAAATGGATTAAAATCGAATTAATGCATCAAACCGATCCCATAAACCCACATGATCCCCAAACAAAGAAGGATATTGAAAAAACCGATTCCTAAGTTAATCTTGATTTGTCTCGCATTGATCTCTTTTTTTATATCGCTGCTAAATCTACTTCTGGCAAAGAACCCTGGATGTTTTTCCAAAAACTCGGCTCCATTCTTAAAATATATCCATCTTACAGCAGAACACCAAAGGAAAATGAATGAAATATTAAACATTATTACGAATGGATTGAATGAGATCGGATTAAAATATTCAAAAAAACTTTCAGTGAAATGAGTCGCATTTCCTAGTCCGATGATGACCCATGGAATATTTCCACAGACAACCCAAAAAAAGAAAATTTGTTTATACCCTGCTTCTAATTCGGGGTTTGTTTTAATGTATTTTCGGGATCTTATTTTTCCAATACATCCATGCAGAAAAATTAGAATTACAAATAAAACCCAAACTTTGCCGAAGAAAAAATCAATTTGCATAAGAAACTACTATTTATGAATTTTATCTCTCAATTTTTAGGAAATATTCCTTAGCATCTTCATATCCTTGTTCGATGAGGACTTCTGCCTGTTCTCTGGTGAAATTTAAAAAACTTCCTAAACCCAAAAGTTCCTTGGGAGCGATCACATGTATTTTAGTGTCTCCTATCAGTCCTCGGAAATGAAGTAAAAAAGTTTCCACAGGAGACAGATGTTTCGACTTCTCTTTTTGGAATTCGATCCCCTGCTCTATATTTCGATAAGAGCCGAGTAAATACAATTCGTACAATCTTTCCAAAGCTTCATCCTTGTTTTTAGGAACCTTCATCTGTACGGAACCTCCCACAGGAGAAAGTAAAACAACGATTAATTCTTCAGCACCTCGAGTCACTGCAGGTAAAATGGGAGTGTTCGCCATCACACCTCCATCCCAATACGGTTCTCCTTCGATCATCTGCCAGGGAAAAAAAAGAGGGATCGCACTGGAAGCAAGTATATGTTCCACACGTATATCCGGATTTTCGAAGAACTTTAGTTCTGCGGTTAAAATATTTACGGCAGAAAGAACGACCTTTGTCTCAGAACGATTCAAAGCGTCCAGATTCAATTTTTCCAATATCAATTCTCTGAGAGGTGCAGTGCTTGCAAGAGGCGCGTATTTTTTACGAAATAACTCCTTAATTGCATTCTTCCAAGAATACAACATCACCTTTTCCCGATCCAAATCCAGCCAAAGTTCGGTAAGTTCCTTACCAGGAATTCCTGAACCTATGGCGGAAGCATTGATGGCTCCTACGGAAGTACCGCAGATGATATCCGGTTTCCAACCGATTTCCTCCAAATACCGCCAAACACCTGCTTGATAAGATCCCCTGGCTCCTCCGCCGGACAATACGAGTGCTTTCTTTCGAGACATTTACTTCACTTTCAAAAAAATTCTTCTGGATGTGGTGTATCTTTCTTTCCACCATTTTTCATCCAGACTCTGAACCACCACACCTCTTGTTGTAGAAGCATGTGCGAATTGATCCTTTCCCATGGAAATTCCCACATGAGTGATTTTTGTTTGATTCGGGGAAGCGGAAAAGAAGATTAAATCTCCTTCATAAAGGGAATTGCGAGGAATGAATGCTCCCATCTGTGCTTGGTCTCTAGCGGAACGAGGTATGATTTTCGCAGGTACCGCAACGGAGGCGTCCGTCAAAACCGATTTGGTAAAACCGGAACAATCCGTTCCCGATTTGCTGGAACCGCCGTACAGATATTTGGTTCCGATCCATCCTGCCACGACTTTCTTATAATTTTCGCGGGAAAGATAACGCCAATCTCCTGTTTGGTTTTCAACCGAATTCGGTTCCACAGGATTCGTGATTCCTAAGTCTTCGGGACTCAGCTGCAATTTCGGCCTTTCTCTTACTTCCAAAGCGCCTATCTCCGAAAGTTTAGAATCTATATTTCTGGAGGAAACTAACATTTGTTTGGTAATATTCTTCCCTTTAGATGCTCTCAATTCGAAAAAATCCTTCTGCAAAAGAACAAGATTTTTTTTGCCGGATTCGGATTTGAAATCGGATGTTAAGGAAGAGATTAAGGATTTTAATTTTGCATCTGACAGAGAACCGGTTTTAGGCGGTATCCCGGAAAGAAGAAGATTATTATAACTTTCACTTTCTATCTTTTCTCTTCTGGAAAGAATCAAAAGCCTTCCTCCTAGCAGAAGGCTGGCTCCTTCCCATTTTTTCTTTTGGCTGCCTGCAACAAGAGAATCTCTAAGTGCCACGGGAAGTTCCGCTTCTTCCGCCTCTTTGAAAAACTTGGAAGTGTACAAAAAGTCCGTTTCGTTTCCCACGAATTTAGGAGCTAAGGGAAGAAGGTCCTCCCCGCTTTCGAAAGGAATTCCAGCTTCTTCGTTGGCCACCATCCTCACTAAAGAATTCGTGAATTCTTCGGGACTTAATCCTTCCATCATTGCCCAAGGAAGCAGTTTTTTCGTGACTTCCCGAACCAAAGAAACATCGGACTTACTTCCCAATCTTTTTCGAACTTCATTTTGAATGAGTAGAGATTCCTGCTTCGAATAATCGTTGTTTAGTAGGTTTACCAAATCCTGAGACCAGAGAGGAGTCAGGGAGAATAATAGATAGAGAGCAATCGATTGTATTTTTGTTTTTTGTAAAATCATCCTTTCGCCTTAACCGTTTTCCATTTTACCATGTTCGCCGAAGGAATTCAAACCAAACTTCCGGTTAAATTTATTACTTCCAAGGTGAGTTCCATCGGAGGAAGTGGCAAATAGAGAACATTCCCCCGAACGATCCTGCAAAAAGTTTCGATACGGCTAAATTTTCACAGGAACTCCCTTGCAAAAAATAACAAATTTCCTCCAATTCGGTTTACATCCTCAAATTCAAAAAGCGATAGACGAGTCCGGATACACTTCCCCCACTCCCATTCAAACCCAAGCCATTCCCCTACTTTTACAAACAAGAGATTTGATCGGCTGTGCACAAACTGGTACAGGAAAAACCGCAGCATTCGCACTTCCCATCCTGCATCACTTAACAAATCACAGGCGGCAATTGGAGCAAAAAAAACCGAGAGCTTTGGTTTTAACTCCCACAAGAGAACTTGCCATCCAAGTTTCGGAAAATTTTCAAACCTATGGAAAATATCTAAACTTGAAACATTCTGTGATTTTCGGAGGAGTTGGACAATCGCCTCAGGTAAAATCTCTTTCTAGCGGAGTGGACATTTTGGTCGCTACTCCAGGAAGACTCATCGATCTCATCAATCAAAAATACCTAAAATTAGACAGTGTTGAAACCTTCGTTCTGGACGAAGCGGACAGAATGTTGGATATGGGTTTCATTCATGCCATCAAAAAAGTTTTAAATCTTCTTCCTTCCAAAAGGCACAATTTGTTTTTTTCCGCAACAATGCCTCCTGAAGTAGAAAAAATAGCTAAGTCAATGTTAGTTGACCCTGTCAGGATCGAAGTCACTCCTGAATCGACGACAGTGGAAAAAATCAATCAGTCCGTTTTATTTCTGGATAAGGAAAAGAAAAAAGAAGTTTTGGTTTCCTTATTCCAAAACAAGGACTTGAAAAAAGTAGTAGTCTTCACAAAAACCAAACATGGTGCCAATAAGGTGGCGGAGCTTTTGCAAAAGAGAGGAATCTCCGTGGGAATCATACATGGAAATAAATCCCAAACGGCAAGGCAAACCTCACTGGAAAATTTCAGGACAGGAAAAGCCAGAGCTTTGGTCGCTACGGACATCGCAGCAAGAGGGATCGATGTGGATGGAGTCACTCATGTCATCAATTATGAACTTCCGAACGTTCCTGAAAGTTATGTACATCGGATCGGCAGAACGGCAAGAGCGGGAGCGGAAGGAGTCGCTATTTCTTTCTGCGACAGAGAAGAGCGCCCTCTTTTAAAAGACATTGAGAAAAAAATAGGAAAACAGATCCCTGTGGATCAAAACTATTCTTTTCCTGCGGAACAAACGGCGGATAAAACTAAAAAATCACAGCCAAACCAAGGTCATACGAAACAAAACCATGTCCCTTCCGGAAAAAAAGAAAACAAACCCTTCGTAAAAAAGGAAGAAAAAGGCCAAAAGAGGGAAAACTTTCCTTCAGGGAAAAAGCCTTTTCGAAAAAAGGCAAGTTTTTCGAACAAAAGATTCCGCTCCGATTCAAAATAAGGCGGCCAGTGCGGGCGGACGAAATGGATTTGTCCGCCGCCATTTATTTCTTGACCCCATATAGTGCATATACACGATTGACGTATCGAGGTTACGATTTTGAAACTTTCCCAGGCACAACTCATAGAAATCGGCACAAGCTGCCTGAATTTTAATTTAAGAAAAACAAATCGTATCCTCACCACTTATTACGATCAGATTCTCAAACCGAGCGGAATCAGGATCACACAGTTCACCGTTTTAGCGAGCATCGCTTATGAGAAAGAACAAAGCATCACTGACCTTTCCAAAATCACTGACATAGACAGAACCACCTTACAAAGAAGTTTAGAAATTTTAAAAAGGGACTGTTTGGTTGAGATAGAAAAAAAAGACACAGGAAATATCCGCTCCGTTCGTCTTACCAAAGAAGGAGAATCCAAACTCAAAGAAACACTGGATCTATGGAAGAAAGCCCAAAAGAACCTTTCCGAAAACTTAGGTTCTAAAAAGTGGAAAGAAACCTTGTCGCTTCTCTCCGAGATCAGAAAGTTTGCGGAAGTTTAAGTTACTCAATCATCACAAAGCAGAAAAGAAAAAATTTCTCTAAATGAAAAAGGAAAAACGAAAACAAAAAGAAACGTTTAAATAGTGTATATACACCATAAGGAGAAAAATATGGTATTTATCGTAGAAGGAAAAAGAACCCCCTTCGGAAAATTCGGAGGAGCTCTCAAAGGTTTCAGCTCCACGGAACTAGGAGTGATTTCCGCTAAAGAAACCATTCTTAAATCGAACGTAAATCCGGAAGAAATAGAAGAAGCGATTTACGGAAATGTCATCCAAGACAGTGCGAACTCCGCTTATCTGGCAAGGCATATAGCCCTTCAGTCGGGAATGTCCCTCTCCTCCTCTGCCTTGAATGTAAACAGGCTTTGCGGTTCCGGATTGGAATCGATTGTATCGGGAGCTAGAAAGATCCTCTCTCATGAAAACAATTTGATCCTTACTGGAGGAACAGAATCGATGAGCGGCGCTCCCATGGTATTAAGGAATGCTAGGTGGGGATGGAAATATGGTAATAGTCCTGTAGAAGACAGTTTGGCTCAGAGTCTCACTGACAGTTTCATTGGTCTTCCTATGGGACAAACCGCAGAAAACATCGCTTCTTTGTACGGACTTTCCAGAGAAGAACAGGATGACTGGGCGGCAATCTCCCAATCCAGAGCGGAAGAAGCTACAAACAAAGGTTATTTGAGAGAAGAGATCGTTCCCGTTTCCATTCCCGGTAAAAAACCTTTTCTTTTGGATTCGGACGAACACATCAGAGGAAAAGCTTGTGTCGAACAACTTTCTCTTCTCCCTCCTGCCTTTACAAAGGACGGTTCCGTAACCGCAGGAAATGCTTCAGGAATCAATGACGGTGCTGCCTCGGTTCTTTTGGCTTCCGAACATTTCGTAAAAGAAAGAAACATCAAACCGATCGCAAAAATTTTAGGTTATGCGGCGGCTGGCTGCGATCCTTCCACTATGGGATTAGGTCCGGTATTTGCCATTCCCAAAGCCTTAAAAATGGCGGGGCTCGGTTTGCAAGATATTGATCTTTTCGAAATCAATGAAGCATACAGTGCGCAAGTACTGGGAGTGATGAAAGAACTTTCCTTGGATAAAAACAAAACCAACGTAAACGGAGGAGCGGTCGCCATCGGACATCCGCTAGGAGCCAGCGGAACCAGAGTCACACTCACTCTAGCTTACGAACTCAAAAGAAGAAACCTAAAAAGAGGAGTCGCTTCCCTTTGTATCGGAGGAGGACAAGGAATTGCGATCGTGATCGAAAATACGAATTAATCGGCTCCCGCCGGAACCGAATTCGATTTCGGCGGGTCTAAATTCTGATTTTTCAAAAGGTGACCCCATTACATGTTTCGAATTTTTCTTCTGGCCTTTCTTTGTTTCTTCCACTTACAATGTTTCGTCTTTCGTTCTTTGGACAAACCGACTCAAACGATCCGTTTGGAAGCGGTAGACCCTTCTCAAGTTCGATTCCATTGGATCGGGCATGCAACCCTTCTCATTCAAATTTACGATAAGTGGATTTTGACAGATCCCAATTTTTCAACAAATTTAGGTTTTGTGGTTAAACGTTATGTCGAACCGGCCATTTCCCCGGAAATGATTCCTCCTTTGGATGCTGTGGTGGTTTCACACAGCCATTTCGATCATCTGGACCAACCTTCCTTAAAATCCATTTCCATCCAAGGAAACCTTCTTGTTCCGAAAGGAGCGGGAACCTACGTCCCTTCGAAATGGGATGAAAATCTCAAGGAAATGAATCCTTGGGACTCTGTTGAAACCAGAGGAATTAAAATCACTGCCGTTCCCGCACGCCATTTCGGAGGAAGATGGCTAGTGGACAATTTCTGGGACGGTGATCCTTATACCGGTTATGTGATTGAATACAAGGATGTGACCATCTATTTTGCGGGAGACACTGGATATCAAAAAGAGGAATTTAAGGAAATCGGAAAAAGATTCAAAATCGATGTCGCCTTACTCCCCGTAGGTCCGAGCAAAGGGCCGAATAACGCAGTTCATATCAATCCGGAAGAAGCTGCCCGCAGTTATCTGGATCTGTATGCTAAAATAATGATTCCTATGCATTACGGCACTTTTTATAGATCCCTAGAATCGGAACTTCCCGAAATCAAAAGAGCCTTGGAACCTCTGGGAGACAAGGCAGTCCTTCTGGGAGTCGGAGAAACCTATACCTGGAAGAAGTGAATTTAGAACGATCCAAAATTTAAGGAATGGTATAAAATCATTTTTCACCCTCAAAAAAAAGAATGAATTCCTAGAAAGCGGGTTTCCACTGTGGGCAAAAGGAGATGCAAATGATGAAAAAGATTTTTTTGATTTGTTTGGTTTTGGCCGCAGCGGAAATGTCTGCGATTTCCGAATTGGAAAAGTTGTTCCTAAAGGAAGCGGTTACACCGGAGGCAAAAAAAACGACAAAAGAATACTTCGCAAAAAGGGCTCAGGATTACAAAGATCTTGCTGTAAAGTATGAAGGTTTATCAAAACAACCTCAAGGCGGAAAAGCTGCTTCCGCAGAAGGAACTCAGAAAAAATATAAAAAACTTTCCGAAGATTCCTTAAAAGAGGCGGAAAAATACCAAGCAGAAGCAGATAAACTTTAATCTTCTATCCCCGCGCAAGGGATAGGCAGGGCGAAGGTCTTCACCTTACATCGATAATATATAGGATTGTGAGGAGGAGGTGAAGACGGGAGCGAAGCGCACCCCGAACTAGCCCGACCCCTTTTCCGCAGGAAAAAAGGGGATGCGCCCAGATACCGTCCGCAAGATTCTTTCTTTTCAGAGAGATCAAATGGCTGAAAATGCGGTTTTTAATTGGAGCGGAGGAAAAGATTCCTCTTTAGCTCTCTATCACATTCAAAAAGACAATCGTTATAAAATTCATTCCCTACTTACATCCGTTAATTCTTCCGCGGATAGAATCAGTATGCACGGAGTCAGAAATTCCCTTTTGGAAAAACAAGCGGAAAGTCTGGGGATTCCTTTGGACAAGATTCTTCTGCCGGAACATCCGAATATGCAAACTTACGAATCTATTATGAAAGACAAGATGGATGAATTATCCGGGAAAGGAATCGATCATTCCGTTTTCGGGGATATCTTTCTGGAAGATTTGAAAAAATACAGAGAAGATCAACTTCATAAAATAGGCTGGAAGGCGGTGTTTCCTCTTTGGAAAAGAGATACGAAAGAACTTATTTCCGAATTTATTGATCTAGGATTTAAAGCGGTTTTAGTTTGTGTGAACGATCGTTATTTGGATGTTTCTTTTGCAGGAAGGGAAATCGACAGGGAGCTTTTGAAAGATCTTCCCGAAGGAGTGGATCCTTGCGGTGAAAACGGAGAGTATCATTCTTTCGTTTATGACGGCCCTATCTTTAAGAATCGGATTTTGTTCGAACAGGGAGAGACCGTTTATAAAACCTATCCGGCGCCTTCTTCTTCGAACGACGATTGTTTCCAACCTCCGTCCGAAGAAAAACAGCCGGGTTTTTATTTCAAAGACCTAGTTCTTCGTTGAATTTTCGTTCGGTTTTCCGAATGCATACCAGTCCACTTTTCTAGTGAAGTGCATTACGATTCCCAGAACGACGAACAATGCGACCGAGCCCAAAAGAAGTGCCTGGTCTTCCGAAGAAAGTATGACATAAAGGAAACCGTACAGACCCGAATAGTAGATTCCCGTTAAAATTCCTTTTTTCGAATTCTTTAATACGGAAGCGGAATAATACCCGATTAACAAAGATACGGCGATTGAAGCGGCGGTATATGCTCCCGTAAAACCGATATGTTCGGAAAAGGAAAGATTCAGTATATAAAACACCACCATTGCAGAACCTATCAGCAAGTATTGAATGGGGTGGAGGATCACCCCTCCGAACACTTCCATGAGAAAGAACAATGTGAAACTTGTGATTAGAATCAAAATTCCGTATTTCACTGATCTTTCCGTTTTTAGGTAATGGTCTGTCGGTGTGATGAGTTTGACTCCGTTTTTAGAAGAGTCGATGGATTCGGAAATACTTCCGTCCATATAGGTGATGACCTGAGGATAATTTCTTCCGAAGTAGGAGGAATCCCAAGTGGAATCAAATCCTTGTTCGGTGATATTTCTATCTCTAGGAAGCGAATTTCCGTCGAAAGAAGGATCTTTCCAATCGGCGGAAAGTTGAAAGCTACTGTTTTTTCCAGTGGGAACGAAATGAAAGGATTGAGATCCTTTTAGATCGAATCGGATCTGAAATTTTTTATTTACTTCCGAATCTTCCCAAGATACGGGAGTATGAAGTCCTGTGCCGAAGTACCCAGTAGAAGCTCCTCCCGGCAGAAATATTTTTTCCTTTCCTCCCCAATTCAATTTCACTTCACTTCCGATTCCTTTCACATCGGATACGGATAACACAAGTGCGGCGTCATCCCAATATACATAACTTGTATCTTTGGGAAAATCGGAAAGAGCGGGTGTTTTGAATTTGCCTTCCAAATTAAGATCGGATTTGTACAATACGGCTTCATAGATTCCCCTTTTTCTCAGTTCTGTCTGCAGATCCGCTTTCATTCTTACATCTTCCGGAAGAAAATATGCATAATGAGTCACATAGTCCCAGGATTGTTTTTTAGAGCTTTGGTCGGAAACAGGAATTTTTAGATTATAAGGAATCACCAAAAAAGGCCCTGCCACTACTTGGTTTCCTCCCCATTTCGAACTGATTTCCAAAGCTGCGTTTTCGGCTGTTAGTTTTCGATCATAAATCAGATTTTGGATCATCGAGAGAGGGATCAAAAAACAAAGGATCATCACTCCCAGGATCACCAAACGAAGATTTACGGATGATTGGATTTTAGTCATATTTTTCTCCTGTTAGAGAAAAGTATGCCTCAGGTTCGTGAGATAAAAATGTGCGGTTTGTGAGGATTGTGTGAGGAAAAGAAAAACCGTTTAAAATTGGATACAAAGAAGAGTCATATCGTCAGATTTGAAATGGTTCGAATGAAGCTTTACATTCTCAGTAAGTTGGGAAATCAGATTTTGGGTATTAAAATTATGCATAGTAAGAATCCATTCTTTAAGTCTGGCCCACCCCAACTGCTCCAGATCTCGGTTGAATATATCGAAGAAACCATCGGATACCAAAATTAGGCGATCTCCTTGTTCCAAAAAAAATTCCTTTTCTTCGCTGTTTACTGGCAGAGAAGTAAATAAAATATTCCCTTGCCCTCCTAATTCGATCAGTTCTGATTTTCTTAGTATTAAAATCGGATGATGACCGCCGAATGCATATCGAATGGTATTGCCTTTCAGAAAAATTCGAATATAACAGCAGGATAAAAAATATTCGATTTCACGGATTGTCTTCATTCTGGAATGAATCTCCTGCAAGGAGGAAAGCAGGTCTAGTTTCTTAGAAGCGACCGATTCAAAGACTTTGATGGACATGGCGGATATGAATGCTGCGGAAATTCCATGACCGGATACATCAGCAAAAAGAAAATCTAGATAATCGTCACCCTCATAAAACCCTATGGAATCTCCTCCTACTTCTTCGATAGGAAGATACTTCGTATGGATTTTGATTTTATTGAATTTCGGAAATTCCTTCGGTATCAGTGAATTTTGAATTTCCCTAGCGGTTTCCAGATCAGCAGAAATTCTTTTATGAAATTTTTGCAGATCGTGTTTCGCCTCGATCAGAAGTCGATTCTCTATCTCGTATTTTCTGTTTAATGCCCTTAACTCGATCTGAGTAACTACCTGTTTAGCAAGTACTCTTAACATTTCTTCTTTTTCAGGATCAATTGTTCTTGCCACACGATCGATAACACACAAAGTGCCAATCGCATTCCCCTGTTTGGTGACAAGAGGGGCACCCATATAAAATTTGATATTCGGTTCACCTGTAACAAGAGGATTATCGAAAAATCTTCGATCCAAAGAAGTATCTGGAACAGTAAGAAGGTGATCCGGTTCCAAAATAGCATGTGCGCAGAAAGCTAAATCTCTATGAGTTTCCTGTGTAGGAAGTCCTACCCTGGATTTAAACCATTGACGATCCTCATCGATAAGACTAATCAGGGCGATGGGGGTGCCCATGATATGAGAAGCAATTTGAGTGATGTCATCGAAGTCTTTTTCACTCACGGAATCCAATATATCTAAGGATTTAAGTTCCTTTAATCGAACTTTTTCATTTTCGGGCTTCTTTGCTGATTCCAAAATTCGGTTCTCTAGGGGAGTACCATGATTGGAATCATTTTAAATATTGCGAATCTTTTTCAATGATCACAATTTAAGTTGCCCAAGAAAGATAAAACGAGCGGACACTCCCTTCCCTGCTCTATTTTCCACGCGGATTTCCGCTCCATGCAAAACTGCCACTTGTTTCACAAAACTGAGACCCAACCCGGAACTTTTTTTTCCTGAATCGGGTCTTGGCAGAGAATAAAAACGATCAAAGATTTTAGAAAGAGCGTAGCCAGGAATTCCTTCCCCTTCGTCAAGAACGGTGCAAACGGGAACTCCTTCTTCCTCTTTCGTTTGGATTTGAACGGTAGAGCCGGAAGGAGAAAATTCGAGAGCATTCTGAATTAGATTTCGCAAAGCAAGTGTTAAAAAAAAACGATTCGCTTTCACGAACAAAGGTTCTCCTAGTATTTCCAGCCGGATGTTTTTTTTCTCCGATAGATCGGAAAAGGAAGATTTGATTTCATCAGCTAATGCAAACAAATTGATGTTTGCCTCCATTTCCAACTCCCAAGTTCCTTCCAAAGAGGAAAGATCCAGAAGTTTTTCGATGATGGACTGGATTCTTTTTCCTTCCGTTTGGATGTTTCCTATGAGTGTTTGTTTTCTTTCCGGATTGGATTCCAACAACTCCGCAGATGCTAGTATCGAAGACAAAGGACTTTTGATTTCATGCGTCAATGTTTGGATGTAGTTTTCTATGTATTCTTTTCCTTCCAACTCACGGATCAAACCGTCCATTTCCCTTCCCAACTCTCCTATTTCTTTGATTCCAATTTTGGGAAAAGAAGGTCTATTTCCGGAACGAAGCTCAGAGACATATCTGGAAAGCCTGCGGATAGGATGGAACACCAAATAGGCGAGAATCGTAAAGACTAGAGAAATCACCACAGCCACGAAAATACTGATCTGCCAAAACTTTTCCTTTGCCAATTCGATAAAAGGAAGAAGCGCAATCTTAGGCTTCACTACAGTGAGAACCGCTGAGATTTTTCCTTTATAAAACACCGGGGCTGCGACGAAGATAGCGCCTTCTTTTTCAGGATCCAAAAGTTTAGAAGACCTAGCTCCGTATTTCCCCTGTAAGGTGAGAAGAACGTCGTTGTATCTGGAATAATCCAGTCCCTTTCTGTATCCTTCGGAATCATAGATCACAATTCCTTTCGCATCCGTAACATAAATTTGAAGATCCACTCTCGTTTTGGTTTGGCTGTAAATTTTTGCCTGTAAGGAACGATCCTTCGTTTTCTCAAAAACGGGATTTAGGATTTGAAACACCTGCGTTTCCAAAAGATTAGGTTCGGAGATATTTCGTAGAGAGGAGATTTTATCTTCCACTAAGGAAGCGAAAAGATGAGCCGTATCGTTGACAGACTCTTCCACTGTCTCCATATAACGGGGGCGGATGGAGTCTTCCGTTCGATCGATTAAATAATAGAAACCGATTCCTAAGACAAAAAAAAACCGATGACAATTCGAATCCAAAGACTCATATTTTTTCCTTCAACCCGTAACCTTCTCCCCTTCTCGTTTCGATGGGATCAAAGTCCTTTTGAATTTCTTTGAAGCGGGAACGTATGTTTTTGATCACAGTGTCCACGGCGCGGTCGAAACTATCTTCAGGTTCCGTCCAAACATTGTCCATGATTTCTTCTCTGGAAAAAATTCTCCCGGGATATTTAAAAAACAAAGCCAAAGTTTTATATTCGTAAGGAGAAAGAGAAAGAGACTGCCCTGCAAAGAAGATCAATTTTTTAGAAACATCGATTCTAAGTAAAGATTCGTCCGATTTCTCTTTTTTATCGGTTCGTCTGAGAACCGCTTTGATGCGGGCGATCAGTTCCCTGGGACTGAAAGGTTTGACTACGTAATCATCCGCTCCTAACTCCAGTCCCAATACTTTATCGATTTCGGAAGATCTTGCGGTAAGTAAAATTACGGGAGTTTGGTGGTCTTTTCTGATTGATTTTAAGACCTCGAAACCGCTTTGGTCGGGAAGCCCTAAATCCAAAAGGATGAGATGGGGATTTTTCGAAAGAGAAAGTAAACCTGCTTCTCCCGTCATTGCGGAAAAAGAAAGATAACCCTCTTCTTCCAAAGCGATTTGAAGAGTGGAAAGAATTCCAGGTTCGTCTTCAATGATTAGAATGCGATCCTTCTCTTTCATTATTAGGAAGGATTCGAAACCCGTTTATTTTAAGCAAGCATTCCCGGCAACTTTCAGTGTCCGGAAAATCAAGTTTTGATCAAGCGACAGACTGCAGGATTCCGTATTTAAACAAAAACCCTTGGCCCAATGGGAATTTTAATCTTTCCGCAAGTTTGAGATCTTCTTGGGTTTCTATCCCTTCCAAAATACAATGAATGTTTTTCTTTTTGGCGAAAGTCAAAAAACCTTTAAGGATCTCTTCATAAGAAGAATCTTCTCTTAAAATCTTTAACCATTGACGGTCGAATTTAAGATAACTGGCGCCTTTGAGAAATTCGAAACAGAAAAGATTGTTTTTTCCTCCGATATCATCCAAGGCGAAAGGAACACCTAACTCAAGCAGATGGTCCATACAGAATTTGGAATCTTCTACGGAAGCATAATCCGTATTTTCAATGAGTTCGCATACGATCTTTTTTTCGTCCCGCAAAACATGGCTCCAGTGTTCCGCATGTATTTCTCGACTGAAAACATGTGCGTCGAAATTTAAAAATAAAAAATGAGAGTCTGGCCTGTTTCGGATTTGGAATGCTTTCAGTTCTTTCTCGAATTCGAAGAAAAAACCGGGATCATTATGAAGAAGGGTGAACGCTCTGTCCGGTTGGATGTTGCCGCCTTTCGTATAAAATCGAGCCAATGCCTCAAAGGCAACCGTCTCTTTATCGCGAATGGATACGATCGGCTGGTATTCGGAAGCGAACGCTTTGTCTCTGTAGATTCTCTCTAAGTGTTTGTAATCTTCCCAAAATTTAGGCAATTGGAAGACATCCAATTTCGGATCGGCAATCGTTTTCATAAAAACCCCTCCTCATTCCAAATTGTGAGAAGGGGGAAAAAGAGCAAGATAAATGATTTTGATTCTCAAAATCTAAAAATGGTTTTTCAGAAAATCTTCCACCTCAAACCCCAGGAAAGTGACGTCATCTTCGCTGGGGCGTCCAGAACGAAACTCTCCGATGCGGTAGAATAGATCTTCCAAAGTCTGTCCCAAGGAAAATTCCCTGTTCTGCAGCAAAAACTCTTCCAAACGACCCTGCCCAAAGGCTTCCCCATTGCCGTCGATTTCCTCGTACAGTCCGTCCGTAAAGATATAGATGCGATCTTTAGGATACAATTCCGAAGAAACGGAATGATAGTTCTCTTCGGAAAGCACTCCGATAGGTTTTCCTTTGGTTTTCAAAGGAACCAGTTCGCCTTCCCGAATCAAATACTGCGTAGGATGGCCTGCCGAGGAATAATGGATTTGGCCGTTTATAAAATCGAAATCCAAAATAAAGGAGGTAAAAAATAAATTGAGCTCTCCGTATTTTGACGTATAACGTTCGTTTATTTTTTGCAGGATCAAAGAAGGAGGTTCTTTCGAATTTAGAATCGTTTCCGATTCACTGATGATCATCATCGTGATGAAAGCCGCCCGAACACCATGTCCGGTTGCATCCGCAAGAAACACTCTCACATATCCAGGATGGATTTCTCTTACGTCGAATATATCCCCTCCTATCTCCGAATGAGGAACGGATCTTTCCACAAAATGAAGATAAGGATGTCGAAATTTTTTTCTTCTGAGGCTGGTCTCCTGAATGCTTTTCGCCATATTTAAGTCGGAACGAATCAAATCGAGAGCCTTATTTAAGTTGTCCGTTCTTTCTCTGACTTTCTGATCCAAACGAGTAGTGAGTTCTTCCGCAGTGGCCAAAGCGAAATTGAATTTTACGGAAAGGAAATTCGCCTGAGAAAAGATAAAAAATAAAAAGCCCAAATGACTGATATAGATGGAACGTATCAGATTTGCGTAGGACAAAAGATCGAAAACCACAGTGCCTAAAAAAACGATCCAGCCCAAAAGAAACACTTTGGCACCTACCCTGTTTTCCCGAACGCCCAGATACAAAACGTAACAAAGATAAATACCACAAAACAAAGCTAAGATGAGATAAATAACGAAGATGATTTCTATATTAGTGATCAAATACAAAGACGAAAGAAAAAAGCTGACTAGGATCACTGGATAAAGGATTTTACGATTGAAATCTTTTTGAAAAAAGGAAGAGAAAATCAAAGTTAAAAAAGGAGGAAGAACTAAAAAGGAAAGAACATCCAACTTCCATTCCAATGCGGAAGGAAAATCGGGATAAAAACGATGAAGATAATGTTCTTCCGTTACCAGAATGCGAAAGGACATGAGAAGGCAGAATATTCCGAACAACAAACTTCCCCTGTCCATTCTTCTTTGGAAAAAAAGACCTATATGATACAAACCCATAAACACAAGAATCCCGAAACTGATCGTGTCGGACATCTGCTGGTATTCTTGAACCGATCGTACGGAAGTTTCGCTTCCGAAAAGAAGAGGACGTCTTGGCCCGGGTTCTTCATCCTTTTCGTTCACTACTTCAAAAACGATTTCATTCATCTCTTTTTCACAAGGAAAAGCAAGATACGGACGGGTTAAGGATCTGGAACTTTGTTCGGGTGTCTCCGAATACTTTCCGTTTTCGTGAGCCAGTTTTCCGTTCAGATACAATCTGTAACTTCCGGGAAACTCATATACTTTTAACCCACAAACTCCCGTTATTTCTTTTGAAAAAATCCTCAGCCGATAGAGAGCTTTTCCTTTTTTAGGGAAGCGGTCTTCATCCGTCCAAGAGCCTGGAACGGAGATCCATTCCGGCGAAATTGTATCTTTTTTGGATAAATAACCGAAATAGGATTCGTTCCAATAGAACTCCCATTCTCCGTTCAAAGAAAATAATTTGTTTTCTTGGAAATCGATTTCGGAAAGGGAAACAATTCCTTTTTCCGCAATCAATTTGATCTGTCCCTCAGGATTGCATTGAAAGGAAAAAAATATGAAAAACAAAGGCAGGATTCGGCTGCGGAAATACTTTCCCATCTTCCTCACATCCGCCGAATTCATGAAAGCTAGTATAAATCTTTGAGTAAGAGAAGAAAGAAATAATTTTATGGAAAAATCCTAGTTCAAATCCTACCGAATTCGGCAGTTCCGTTTTGTTTAGGTAAGTTTCTTCTTCCTACCTACAGTGAATCTGAATTTAATTCTTGAATGTACGATTCCTTCGAAAGAATGGAGGAAGAGAGATTCCAAAATCAGAGAGAACCGACTCGTGACGGATGCCAATAAAGAAGAAAAAGTAATCAGTGCCATCATCTTGCAGGATGTGGAATGCCCCATCTGCAAATTCGCAGAAGTGAAGAACTATTCCCTCAAAGCGAAAACTCTTCCGATTCGACACAATGTATTTCAAGTCCCTATTTACGAAGAAAATCCCAAGTATTTTCACGTAGATTTCAACGAACTTCAATTCACAGTCTGCCCAGTTTGTTATTACGTAGGCGCCAACAAATCGGAGTTCAACTCTTTCAACTCACTTTCCGGAACGGAAAAACATACGGACACGGACAAAAGAATCATCAATTATTGGGAAGCGAACTCGAAACAAATCAAAGCGCAGTTCAGCCAAATCCAAGTGAACGAAGAATCGTTTTTGGATCCCAGACCTGCCGAAGCGGTATTGCTCAGCGTAAATCTAGCGATCTACAAAGCCACTGTGGAAATTCACGGAAAAGTTCCCTACAGTATGATCAAAAGAGCCCATCGTTATCTAAGACTTTATTCGTTGAAATTTAAATACAACAAAGTCATGGACGATTCTCTTTTGAAAAAAACGGTAGCAGACTTGGAAGAAGTGTTTCGCCTTTCCGATTTTCCGGAAAAGGCGTATGAGTTCGAGGTTTGTTATTTGATCGTTGCCTGCTCCATCAAATTGGGAGATGAAACGAAAGCGGGAGAATACATAAAAGTTCTGGATATCACCAAAGCAGAGTTAGCACAGGAAGCGAAGACAAATCCGAAAGTCCCTTTGCAGGAAGTTACTAAATGGTCCACAAAAGCGAAGGAACTTTGGCAAAACAGACAAGATCCTGAGATTTGGAATCTATAATTCCCATTTTGACTTGCTTCCTCTACTTGTTTTCCTAATCTGCAAGTAAACTATGATTGCCAGCTTACGAGGAACCCTCCTTCGACTTGATTTGGATTCCATACTCATCGAAGTTTCAGGAGTGGGTTATGAAGTTCTCATTCCCTTCCCCCTTCATCTCAGTTTGAGAGAATCCGTTGGAAAGGAAGTGTATCTGCATATCTTTCATTCCATTACGGACAGAGGCCAAAAACTATTCGGTTTCCCCAGCAATAAAGACAGGGAACTTTTTAAGCTCATCAAATCCCTCCATGGAATCGGAGAACTCACCGCTTTAAAAATTCTTTCTTTCTTCCAAGCGGACGAATTGTACCAAATCGCCCAGGCGGATGACCGTAAAACTTTGGAAAAAATTCCCAAAGTGAAAGGGAAAACTTCCGAGAAAATTTTATTCGAAATCAAACAAAATCTGAAAAAACTGGAATCGTTTCTACAAGAATCCACTAGGGAATCGGTTCCAGCCAATGTACAAGACGACTTAGCGATCCTTGCATTGATTCAATTGGGATACGATGAAAAAACCGCCAAAAGAGAGGTAGATGCGATTAGAAAAACATCTCCCGACCTGGAAGCGGGAGAGATTGTACGTAAAGTCATCACCCGCTAACTTGTTTTTTCCTTTTACAAAGAGTGAACGGAATACCTCTCCTGCAAAAAGAGAGGTATTTTCGATGATTTGCTTTTGCCCAACATAAATTCCATAGTCGCATCGAAATCATCAAAGAAAGGAGGAAGAGGTTTCAAAGTCTCTTCCAAAGGAAGAAAAAAATCGTCCCAATGAATGAGTACAATTTGTTCGGGTCTGGTAACTTCAACAACTTCTTTCCAATACTCTTCTCTGTAAGACTCGGGATTTTTTCCGAGTCCTCCTACTCCCAAGTACAAAAGATCCACATCATATTCTTTCAAAGCACCTGGAATAAAACCGGCACTTCCTTGCACTAATACGGATTTGCCTTCTCTTTCGATCAGAAGAGAAAAAGCTCCTCCTTCCTTATACTCTTCTATTTTTGCAGGAGTCGAAATAGGCGCCGTGACCTCACCTTCATATCTTGCATGAGGACTGTGCCTGGAAGGAAGAATGGTAATCTTGAATTTCCCGAATTGAAGCGTTTCCTTTGCATTCACACGACGGATGAATTTTTCCTCCAGACCGGAACCGAGTCCTATATAAGCGGTGGAATCGCTTCCTACAAGGAAAGCTCCTGTTTGTTTGGCGATGATCCCTGAATCCATCGCATGATCATAATGGGAATGTACAGTGAAAACAGCATCCAACTTCTTCACTTGTAGTTGGTCCAAAACGTTTTGAATGATCTCAGTATCTGGTTCAACAGTTTTTAAAATCGCTCGAAATTTGGAAGGTCTTGTAAAAAACCCATCCACTAACAAAGAAGTATCTTTGTCTTGAAACAAAAGACTGGATGTTCCTAAAAAAGTAATCTTGAGGTCGGAGGTATTCTTTTCCGTGGGGGGAATGTAGAGTTCGGAATACCTGGAGACATCCGTATGAAATGTAAGTAAAAAACCAATGCAAAGCACTGCGAAAAAAATAAGAGAAGGGATCAAAATGGCAGAGAGAAACAAAATTCGTTTTTTCATACTCATCGATTTTGAAGGGATTTTCCTTCCCTTTGCAAGAACAAATGGAACTATTTCGGGCTGATGCTATAATGAAAAAACTCTGTGTCTTTTTCCCAACCTAGTTTTTCATAAAGTTTTTGGGCTTTGAGGTTATCGGGAGCGGTTTCCAAACTGAGGTAGGCCACTCCTCTTTCCTTTCCGAACTGCACAGCGGTTTGAACCAACAACTCTCCCGCTCCTTGTTTTCTGAAATTCTCTCTGACAAAAAGATCGTTTAACACCAAGGCAGGCAACATGGAAAGGGAAGAAAATCCGTAGTATAACTGCATAAAGCCGGCAACTTGGTTTCCTTGCATGAGTAAAAATATTTTACTGTCTCCATTCTCCAAACGGTTGCGTAAAAATCCTTCTGCGGATTTCAAATCGCTCGTCTTTTTATAGAACTGCCTGTATTCATCGAAGATAAGTGCTGTTTCAGAAAGGCGGGAAAGATCGGGAGAAAGGATGGTAAAATTTTCGGACATAGATGTTAAAACATCCGAAGGAGCATCCATTTACCATCTATTTTTTGGAATATAGGATTGATCAAGTAACGAGCATTTTTCGGATTTTCCAAAAATCGGAATTGAACTTCCGATTCAAGGGAGGAATCGAAAAAATAATCCACATAAATCAATTTTGCGGATTGAAACGCTTTTTGGATGGTAAGATTTCCAGTGGTCTTTTTTTTCTCGTCTAACAAATCGCCTCTCCAAAAATTGGTGGCAAAATACCCTTTGGGATCCGCGAGATCTTTCAGAACTTCATCTTTTGTCCAATGACCTTTCGCATCCACAAAAAGTCCCGTTTCAGGATGTACCCATTCGGGAAGATGATTTAAGTTCCCAGCACATATATCGGAAAGAAGGATTTCAATCAGAGATAAGATGAGTTTTGCATCTTCCGGTTTTCCTTGTTTGCCGTAGATCGTACCTATCTCGACAGAAAAAGGACAGACAAGAGGGGCTGCTAATATAGGATCCATTTCCCTGGTTCCTGCCTTTGCCTCGAAAGAGTTACATCGAACCAAAAAACAAACCAGAAATACGAAAGATACAAAATGTTTAATATACATTACATTGTCCTTTCCAAAAGATCTTCGAATTTATCTCCGTTGATGATCTCCAAAGAGTTAGCGCTGGATGCGATGATCTTTTTACCGCCCTCAGTCACTTCGAAGTTCCCGATCACATAACCTTTGCTTGCACCTAACTCCTGCATTTGCCCCACCATCTCTCTGAGGAATACGTCGGATACTTTCGCATCTTTCCATTTTCTTACACGAAACAAAGCTCTCTGGTCCACATTCTCTTTGGAAGAGCCCAAAAGGTTCACGCCTTCTCCGTCCGTATTTCCCAGTTCTTTCGTGACTCTGTATCCCATTGCCAAAATGATTCTAGTGGCTTGGTTTTTGAATTGAGTGCCTGTCATTGCGATGAACTTTTCGAATTTATCCAGGCCGACCATATCTAATTTGCCTGCGATTTTTTTCCCGTTGTCGTCCACCAAACCTTTGATATTGAACGGTTTGGATGATCTCATTCCACTGAGTTCAAAATAACGTGAGTTAGGAAAAAGAGTTACGGATAAAAGATTCAGCTCTCTGGTCAAATCGTATTCATGAGAAAGACTGTCCAGATTTCCCAGCTCCCTTTCCAATTTGTATTTTAAATTCGCAAGTGCGACCACTTCCGGATCATCCAATCTTTCGCTTTCAGCTTCGATCAGATATTCGGAAGCGTCTTCGTATCTTCCCATATACACACATACCATTGCGAAATGGATATTACTTTCTATGGACTCACTCGTCCAACCGCCTAACTTTGCCATTTCCATACAAAGCCTGGAGTATTTAAGAGCGTCGGGAAAGTTTTGCTGCAGGATGGCTTCTGTCATCAAAAACTGAAAGATCGTATAACGAACGTATTCGTCTTCCACTTGATCGGAGATAGTGGATGCGATTTTCACTGCTTCCTTATGTTTGTTTTCGCGGGAAAGTGAAATCGCATATAAAAACCCTGACACTGCTGATTTTTCCAATTGATATGCTTTTTCGAAATATTCCCTTTCTTTTCCCGCTCCAGTCACTCCTGAGATCACTCCTCTGGCAATGAAGTAGAGGGAAGAATTCATTTTTTCTTCAGGGAGTCTTGCGAAAAAATGATCCGCTATTTTGAATTCTTTCTGTCCGAGTGCCATAAAACCCAATCTCATACATGCGGTAGGATTGGATCTGTCCGTTTGCAAAGTGTCCAGGTAGTGAAAGAAAGATTCTTCGAAATAATCCTTATTATAATAAATATCAGCGACTCTGTTGGAGACTGTAACAAGATCGATTTCTTTCGTATAACGGTTATTTTTCTTTATGATTTCCAAATGTTTGGCTTCATTCAACGGATCGTTCTCCATCGAATAGATTTTTGCCATCACATAATGTCCGTAAGGATTTTGATGATCTTCTTCCAGTTTTTCGCGGACGATGGCTCTAGCGTCCAGATAATTCCCCAAAGCAGCCAAACTGAGTGCTTTGCTGTAACCATCTCTTTTTTGAGTTATGATGAATGTGAGCAAAAAACCGAGTAATATCAGCCCGATTCCCACAAAGATAAAAAATGCCAATTTCGCTTACTTCCTAGAATCCTATTTTAGTTGGTAAAAATCAGAACCAGGTTAAACCTGTCCTTACAGTGACACCACTTTCCTATTTTTCGTTTGCATGGAGGATTCTTTTGCGAGATCGCCTCTACTCTCTGGCCTATGGTCTGACCGCCAGCCTGCTCTTTTTTGTATTTTATCTCTCTGTACGAATTCATTTGTCTTTATTCGGTGGTATCTCTTTATCTAGTATCGTTTCCTTTGACAAAACTCCCCAAATTCTTTTTTATTCAAGCCTACTCTCCCTCACTAGCCTTTTCTTTTTTCATTCCTTGCACCGTTTAGGTGATATCGGGGTGATGATGGCGGTCGGAGGGAACCGTTTAGGCTGTATTTGGCTGCACACTTTGGTCTTATTTCTATTATTTTCTCCCAGTTCTCTGGTAGGATTCTTTTTAGGGAAACTCATTTCCCCTCCTGGAGACTGGACCCTGGGTTTGGAATTCATGAGTTGGGGAACAGGAACCGCTTTTTTCATACTTTTAGGTTTTGTAGTCTCTTTTCCCACAATCGGACTCAGTAGTTTTGTAGATCCTTACCGCTCCATACGGAGACAAAAATAATGTTGCTCCGGGTCCACAATCTCACCAAAACCTACGGGAAAGAATTCGCAGTTCGTTCCATCTCCTTCGACATCAACCAAGGGGACTACGTTGCCATCATCGGACCCTCCGGGTCAGGAAAAACAACTCTTCTTTCTCTTCTGACGGGGATGTTGTCTCCTACGGAAGGGGACATTTTGTTCGATAACAAAAGACTTGGGCAATTGTCCAAAAAGGAACTTGCGGAAATGAGAGCCTCCGAACTGGGATTGGTATTCCAATTTTCAGAGTTAGTCGGTAACCTGAACGTAAGAGAAAACATTCTTCTCCCTGCCCTTTTCACAAGAAAGTTTTCCAATGCGGAATACCAAAGAAAATGCACCTACTTAATAGAACATTTGAAATTGGAAAATATCCAAAACAAACTTCCCAGAGAACTTTCCGGAGGACAGATCCAAAAAACGGCAATCGCTCGTTCTCTGATCAATGATCCTTCCATTTTATTTGCGGACGAACCGTCCGGGGATCTTGACCCTGAAAACAGTTATCTCGTACAACTATTGTTAAACGAATTTAACAAAAAAAATCTGTCCATCATCTTAGTCACTCACGATATGAAATTGGCATACGACGCCCAGACGATCTACGAAATGAAAGCGGGTCAATTCGACCAAGTGATCAAAGGGAAATGATGAGCGAACTAGCCATCGGAGTCGATATAGGAGGAGGATCCGTCAAAGCGGGTCTGTTCGACAAAGAAGGAAAAGAAAAAAAAGAATCCAAACAGCCGATTCCTTCTCCCCTAAACGAAGATAGTTTTATCGACACGGTCAAAGCAGCCATCCTTCCTTTATTAGGAGATCCGAATATCAAAGGGATCGGAATCGGTTCCCCGGGGCCAATCGATGCAGACAAAGGAATTTTGATCTCCAGTGCGAACATGCCAAGTTTAAAAAACATTCCTTTAAAAGAGAAAATAGAATCTTTCTCTTCCTTACCGGTTTATTATAATAACGATGCCAACTGTGCCGCATTAGGCGAATCTATCTTCGGTTCCCAATCCCACACCGATTCCCAACTGATCCTCACCTTAGGAACAGGGATCGGAGGCGGTTTTGTGGAACGAAAAAAACTTTTTTCAGGATTCCAAGGAAACGGAGTCGAAATCGGACACACTACCGTTGTGATCGACGGAGCCGTCTGCGGATGCGGAGGAAGAGGATGTGTGGAAAGTTATTTTTCCACAAGAGGGTTTTTAGGAAGATATTCGGAAAAAACGGGAGTCTCCCTGAAAAATGCGGAAGAGTTTTTTCAAAAAGTTTCCTCTAACGATGCAAATGCGAAAGAGATTCTAGACTTCGGAATTATCTGTCTATCGGAAGCAGTCAGAGGAGCGATCCACATACTCAACCCGGAATCGATCGTATTTGTGGGAGGGATCACCGCCTCATGGAACTTATACGGAGAACGACTCTCGAAAGAAATCAGAAAGAGGATTTTTCCCGTTCTAAACGAACGATTGAAAATCGAAGTCGGTAAAAATTTTGCGGGAAGCCTAGGGGCGGCTTGCTTGGTATTTTCAAACTTAGGAGGTCAGAAATGACGAACGAAAATTGTATCTTTTGCAAAATCGCAAAAGGGGAAATTCCCGCAAAAATAGAATATCAGGACGAGGATATCATCGCTTTTCACGACATCACTCCTCAAGCACCTCTCCATCTATTGGTGATTCCCAAAACTCATATAGCAAGCGCCAACGAAATCAATTCGGAAAACTCCCGTTTTCTTTCCAAAATTTTCGAAACCATTCCTAAACTCACGAAATCCTTCGGAGTGAATGAAAAAGGATACAGAGTCGTAAACAATTGCGGAGACCACGGCGGACAAACAGTACATCATATCCACTTTCATGTATTAGGCGGAAGACATCTAGCTTGGCCGCCGGGTTGATCAGGTAAAAATCGAATGAAAAAATGGATTTTAGGCATAGGCATCTCAGGAATTGCGGTATATTTTTTATTTAAAAATTTCGATATCAACGAATTCGCAAGATTGGAAGGGAAAATCCGTTGGGAGATTCTACCCCTTCTTTTTCTTTCCAATCTTTGGGCTTTCCTTCCTTTCGCACTGAGATGGCAATATCTTTTGGAAAAGAAAATCGGCTTCTGGAGTTCACTCTCTTCCGCAGTCATAGGAGTCGGTTTGAATATGCTCCTTCCTGCTAGAGGAGGAGATGTTGTTCGACTGATGATCAATAAAAGAGAAACAAACCTTCCTTTAACGAACCTTGTGTCCAAAATCTTTTTGGAAAAGGTGATGGATCTGGGATCTGTCGTTTTAGTGGGAGCAACCGTTTTGTTTTTACTAGGTTTAGGGCAAAGTAAAAATTTAAGCCTACTCTTTTTATCCACTCTGGTCATTACAGGAATGATCTTGGGTTTATTGGCAATTCGTTATTTTTTAGAACCGATCCGCAGTTTATTCCGCAAACTATTTTCCATCATCGGCAAACAAGAGCTTTATGATACCAGATTCGACCATCAAGTAGTTGAATTCAGTGAATTCCTAAGAGGAGATAAGCTCGCCAAACCTCTACTGATTTCCCTGCCGACTTGGGTGTGCGGGTATGCCATTTCTTATTGGTTGGCAGGTCAACTGATAGGAATGGAAATCAGCTTTTTGGAAGCGCTTCTGTTTATGTTCCTAGGAGGAATGGGAGTGGCGATCCCTTCCGCACCATCCGGAATCGGAGTGTTTCATGCGGCGCTGATTTCAGGCTTTTTGATTTTAGGAAGAGATTCGGGCGAAGGATTCGTTTATGCGACTGTAGTCCATTTGACCCAGTTCGTCATCCTGACCATCCTTGCCCTCGTTTTTTATCTGATTTGGATTTTCTTTAAGGGAGATAAATCGTTATCCAAGGGCCTTGATGACGTCCGCGGGGGCTTGGACAAGCTCGACTAATACGCCTTCGCTGCAAAGAGGAAATTCATCGTTGCCTTTGGGATGGATGAAACATACATCGAACCCACTGGCACCTTTGCGAATTCCGCCGGGAGTAAAACGAACTCCTTTTGCTGTCAGCCATTCCACTGCCTTAGAAAGATCGTCGATCCAAAGACCGATATGGTTGAGTTTCGGATCGTGCACTTTAGGGCTTTTGTTCGGATCGATCGGCTGCATCAAATCGATTTCTACCTTATAAGGACCGTTTCCTAAAGATAGAATATCTTCATCTACATTTTCCTTTTCACTTTTGTAATCGGACACTTTGGTTAGTCCCAAAATATCTACCCAGAAATTAGTTAGCTTATCTTTGGATTCTCCTCCGATCGCAACTTGTTGAATGCCTAAAACTTTAAAAGGACGGCTCACGATGAATCATCTCCTGTCTCGTTATTGCAAAAAATAAAACTTTGCCCCGCCAGACTCTCGTCACCATCTTCACAGAAAAGAACATTTTTCCCCTTCGATGAAACACTAAGTAGGGCCAGATCAAACCAGATATGCCAGGCTTTCTTCCAGGCTAGCAGTGGTGCAAGTCAAAAAGCATCCTAAGATAAAAGGATTTTGGGTAACTTCAAGTTTCTTATAAAAATATCCTTTCTCTAATTTTAAATCTGCCGAGCTAAATGCGCTTAATTGTTTTTTTTAAGGATTTGATAATGCATACCTTCTTTCTTTGCTCTTCCAGATTGACAGTAGCTGCAGTCGTTGGACTACTAGATTCTCCCGATGATACTGTAGTATTAGTAGGAATAAAGGATTTCAAAAGATTTGTGGCAGTTTCTATGGACGCAGTTGGATCTGAATTAAGGGTAACTCCTTTTAAAGAACCATTATCCGCAAAACTAACGGAAAATTCACTTTTAGAGATCCAAGACGGCTCGAAGTTAATATACTTTGTATCACCTAACGGAAACATTTCATGCTTTATCAATTGAGTCGGTTTGCACAGTGCTTGAATCGTTTTATAGTCTGGCCGAGAACTCGGGATTTTAGGATCAATTTCATATGTGGTTTCTTCCGTGACTTCAACCAGTATGGATACCGCAAATGGAATCCCTTTTTCTTCCTTAATATTTTTATGCTCATCCAAACCGTATACGTGTTTTAATTTATTAGAGAAGTCTTTGTCGCGCCAGTTACTCAAGCTAAATACTTGAGTAACCTTATGCATACACCATAGCAAGAAAAACACCTTACAGGCCGTTAAGTTAACGGCAATATACTTCCTTGTCGATTCATTTTCCAAACCCTCAAAAAAAACAAACAATCCTACTAACAAAGAAAAATGTTCGTAAAACAATTGTACTATTTATGAAAATTCCTTAAATTCTAATCACGAAATGATATGAAAAACTTAAAACGAATACGATTTGATTATTTCTATTTTGTATTTAACGAATCTGTTTAAGGTTGGAATCGATAAACCGACTTAAATAGCCAAGCTTGAGATTCCTCACTATGTAAGTTTTTAGAGATTCGCCCATAAAACATACGACATGTGCGATTTTTTCAGCACACACTCTCATATATACCAATTGTATATAGAAATTTTAAAGTAAATACCAAGCTCATGATAATTTGCAAATATATCGAAATTAATAGTCTCGATTAGCAAGTATGATATGCCACTATAGCCAAAGAGGAAATATGTCAGTCCCCCGATCTATCCCGCCGAAAACTCTGAACCATATAAAAGAATCCCAAAATCTACGTCAGGCAGTCTCGAAAGTAAATTTAGAATTTTTATAAAAAAGATTGCCAAAGGAGAGGGGGAAACAGACTAAGGAAATATAGGATGTCAGTCATGTTCTTGCCAAGAAACATAAAACGTTCCCTTCTACTGCTCTCCTCCCTGAGCGTAGTTTTCCTGTCCTTGGCATCCTTTGAATTTCACAAATACGAAACGGGAATTACGGACAGAAATTCCACACACGTTCTTGTGGAATCTTCCGAGCAGGAAGAAAGAGAAGAAGTTAATTTCTCTTTCGATTTACTGAATCCGGTTCTCCATTCCGTTCTTTCTGTAACCCAAAAGGTATCTTTCCCCTTAAATTCAGGCTCCCACTCCAAAGCACTTTCTTCTTTTTTAGCACACCATTATACAAATCTCCCACCTCCCCTCGTCTAAGCCGAATACTAACATTTAGAGTACGGCTCTACCCTAACGTAGAGTTTGGCGGTCTTTTCAAAAAAAAACGAGGATTATATGCTGACTCAGATCCAACGAGCCATTCTTATCGGTTTCGTGTTGTCCTTTTCCGGCTGTTTGAATGGTGCATTTATCAATCTGGCACCCAAATATGAGCCGACTCAATTTGTAGTACCGGATTCTTGGCAGGGGGATGGACCCTTTGTCAAAGCGAATCCGGGAGGAGAAGAACTCCCTCAGGATTGGTGGAAACTTTTCGGCGACCCAGTTCTGAATCAATTGGAAGAGGAAGCCCTCGTTTCCAATCCGGATTTACAGGCAGCTGGAGAAAGATTTCTTCAAGCGAGAGACATGGTGATGAAGTCAAGATCCAAATTGATTCCCAATTTGGGAATCGGCTTTGGAGCATCTAACAACAAACAATCGGAAGATGCTCTCTTTCGCGGTCCTTTGGATCCCACACACGACAAAAATCTTACTTTAGGTTCTTTTGCCAGCTGGGAACCGGATTTTTGGTCCAGCATCCGAAATGAAACTTGGGCTAAAATTTACGAAGCGGAATCGGTTGCCGCTCAATATGCGCTCGCCAGATTGAGTTTACAATCCGAGCTTGCCACCGATTTCTTTTTGTTACGCGGTTTAGATGCAAAAAAAGAAACCTATGACCTTTCCATTCAATATTATGAAAAACTATTAGAGCTGGTGAACCAAAGATTTAAAGGAGGATTATCGCCGAAAATCGATGTTTATCGAGCGGAATATCTTTTAAAAACAACCGAAGCGAGACGTTTCGAAATCCTAAGCCAAAGGAAAATTATAGAAAACGCAATCGCGATTTTAGTGAATCGAACTCCTACGCAATTTCATATTCCGGAAAATTCCAACCTAAATGCGGTTCGTTTCAAACTTCCCCTCCTTCTTCCTGCTAAATTATTGGAAAGAAGACCGGATATTGCCTCGGCAGAAAGAAGAATGGCAAGGGCAAATAGAGAGATAGGAATTGCAAAAGCCGCTTTTTTTCCGAACATTTCCTTCGGTTTGAAAGGAGGGTTTGAAGGAGGCAAAGATCTTCTCAATCTTTCCAACGGATATTGGTCTTACGGTTCCATGGCAAGTGTTCCCTTATTCCAAGGAGGGTATCGAAGAGCCCAATTACAACAAGCTTGGTCCGTTTACAGAGAAACGGAAGATCTCTATCGTTCTACGGTTCTCAACGCCTTTCGTGAAGTGGAAAACAATCTCACCCAAACGCAGTATCTATATTTAGAAACTGAAAAATTGGAAAAGGCGGTAGAGATGGCATTTCTAACCCAAGAGATGACCACTCAACTTTATACTGCCGGTCTCAGCAACAGTATGGAGATTCTCTATGCGCAGCTGTCCACTTTGGAATCCAAGTTAAGCGTAGTGCAAGTCAAAACGGATTTCCTCACTGCAACCGTTTCTCTGGTTCGTTCGTTAGGCGGCGGATGGCAGAAAGAACATATGCCGGGCGATGATGAAATCCAACCCTTTCCTGTGTTAGGAGATCCTGACAAAATCCAAAAATCCAAAGATGTCCCCAACCCTGATTTAAATGAGAAGAAAGAGAAACAGGATCTCACAATTCCCATTCCTTTCCCAAACGGAGAAATTAAATGAACGAGATCGTTAAAATCGCGCTGAATCGACCCTATACCTTTATTGTGATGTCCATCCTCATCGTTCTATTCGGAGTTCAAACCATACGGAAAGCTCCTACGGATGTATTTCCAGGAATTAAAATCCCAGTCATATCAGTCGTTTGGGTGTATCAAGGCATGCTTCCGGAAGATGTTTCCGGTAGAATCACTTCCGTTTTTGAAAGAGCACTTACCACAACCGTGGAAGGGATCAAAAGCATAGACAGTAGATCCTTTTACGGAAGCAGCATCATCAATATTGAACTACACCCGGAGACAAATTTAGCGGGTGCGGAGGCAGAAATCACCGCGATTTCCCAAACAGTAGTAAACTCTTTGCCGCCGGACATTTCTCCGCCTATGGTCATGCGCTTGGAAGCGTCTTCAGTTCCTGTCGCAATGCTCCAAGTGACATCCAACTCAATGACTCCTGCGGAACTTTATAATCTAGCCTTTATGAGAATTCGCTCCTTACTTGTGACGATTCCTGGAGCCATCATACCCCAGCCTTACGGGGGAACGCCGATGCAGCTTTTGGTCTCCCTAGACAAACAAAAGTTAATGGCTAGGAATTTATCTCCTTTGGACGTTTATCATGCATTCAATGAACAAAGTTTAGTTCTTCCTGCAGGGGATCAAAAAATAGGAAAAACGGATTGGATGGTTATGACGAATGCCATGCCGATGCAGGTGGAAGATTTCAATCATATACCGATCAAATCGGACGGAACTAGAACCATCTTTATGAGAGACGTAGGCAATGTGGCCTTAGCGGGCCCCCCTCAATTGAACTCCGTTTTGGTGGATGGAAAACAATCCGTCGTCATCGTTGTGATGAAAAGCGGTGATGCTTCTACTCTGGAAGTTGTGGAAGGGATCAAAGACATGCTTCCTAGAATCAAATCCATCGCCCCTCCCGATGTGGAATTCAAAATCCTAAACGACGCTTCCGTATTCGTGGAAGACTCCATTGAAAATGTAGTTCATGAAATGGTGCTTGCTTCGGCACTTACGGGAGTCGCTGTACTTTTGTTTTTAGGTTCCTGGAGAGCCACTGCCATCATCGCCACATCCATCCCTCTTTCCCTGCTCTGTTCCTTGATACTTCTCCATCTAACAGGAGAAACCATCAATATTATGACCTTGGGAGGTTTGGCATTAGCGGTGGGAATCCTTGTGGATGATGCCACGGTGATGATTGAAAACATAGACACTCACTTGGAGAGGAGGAAACCTTTAGAAACCGCCATCATAGATGCCGCAAATGAAATTGTGATCCCTACCTTCGTGGCAACCCTTGCCATCGTAATCGTTTGGTTGCCTCTATTCCAATTAACAGGTGTTTCCGGATGGCTTTTTATGCCGATGGCAAAAGCTGTTATGTTCGCCATGTTGGCTTCCTTTTTACTTTCGAGAACTCTTGTTCCTACTATGGCGAAATTTATGTTACAAGAACACTCTCATACGGTACATCATGAAGAACATAAAGTTCCCAAAGGTCCTCTTTCCAGGGTTTTGCATTTTTTGAAAGCTTTCCAAAAAGGTTTTGAAACTAAATTCAACACGATGAGAGAAGATTACCACATCCTATTAAAGAAAGTGATCGAACATCGTGTAAGGTTCGTAAAAATATTTCTTCTCATTGCGATCTCTTCTCTCGGCTTCCTCTTTTTTCTGGGAAGGGACTTTTTCCCGGAAATCAAATCCGGTACGATCCAAATGCATATGCGCGCTCCGTTAGGCACTCGTCTCGAAGTGACAGGAAGGATCGCCACATTGGTCGCAGAAGACATCAAAAAAATATTACCGGGAAAAGTGGAAAATGTTCTGAGCAACTGCGGTCTTCCCGTTGTGAGTCCGCATAACATGGCTTTTATCCCTACTCCCACCATCGGTTCTCAGGACTGTGACATCACAATCTCGTTAAAGAACGAATCCTCGCCCGTTTGGGATTATAGGAAACGGTTGAGAAAGGAACTAGCCAAACTTTATCCTGGAACCATATTCACCTTCCAACCGGCGGATCTGACTTCCGTTATTTTAAATTTCGGCTCGCCCGCACCGATAGATGTTCAGATCAACGGTCTCGATTTGGAAGAAAACTTCAAATATTCCAGAAAACTACAATCCAAACTGAGAGAAATCACAGGTTCTGCGGACGTAGTGATTCACCAAACAATGAATACACCAACATTGCTTGTGGAAGGAAACCGCAGTCTGGGTTTGAATGTAAGCTTACCTTTAAAATCCCTGGCAGAAAATATGCTGCTCACCACTTCCGGCAGCCAACAGATCGATCAAAAGTATTGGCTGGATCGCAAAACCGGGATTTCCTATCAGGTCAATATTTACGTGCCTCAGCTGCAAATGAAACGAACCCAAGATTTACTGACTGTTCCCGTGAATACGGGAGATTTCGACAAAGACAGTTCTTCCGTTCAGATGCTGGGGAACATCGCCCGCCTAACTGCAACAGGAACACCCGGACTCATCACTCACCACAATTTACTTTCACTGATCGATATCTATGTTTCGGCGGAAGGAAGGGATGTGGGAAGTGTTCTTTCCGACGTCCAGAAAGCGGTAGATGCACTGAAGTCGGAACTTCCCAGAGGAGCTGCAGTAGAAATCCACGGACAGGCGGAAACAATGAAGATCGCCTATGTTGAATTAATTGCAGGTTTGAGTTTAGCCATCGTGCTCGTTTACCTTTTGATCGTAGTCAATTTTCAAAGTTGGACGGATCCGTTCATCATCATCACCGCCTTACCGGGAGCTTTGGCGGGAATCTCTTGGACTTTATTTTTGACGGACACGAACATTTCCGTTCCTGCTCTGACCGGAGCGATTATGTGTATGGGCACTGCTACAGCTAATTCCATTTTGGTGGTTTCCTATGCGAGAGAACGATTTTTAGAACACGGTAAAGCGCTTGAAGCGGCCATTGAAGCAGGTTATGCTAGAATCCGACCGGTGATCATGACCGCTTCCGCAATGATCATCGGTATGGTGCCTATGGCTTTCAGTAACTCGCAAAATGCGCCGTTGGGAATTGCAGTCATTGGCGGACTCACAGTCGCTACCTTTGCCACTCTCTTCTTTGTGCCTTGTGTTTATGCCATCGTTTATTACAAGGAAACTCCTTCCGGTTTTTCCACAAGTCCTAACCTTACTCCTGTTACTCCACCTAAGAGAGGAAAAAAATGAAACCAAGAAAGTCACAAAAGAATTTCGCAGTAAAACAAATCCCTGTTTTACTGCTTGTTTTCTCAATTTCATTCTCCTTCTGTTCCAAGGAAAAAGAACCGGAAAGTTTTTCCAATAGAATGATACTCATCCATCCAGAGCCTTTGCAAAGAGATTCATTCACTTCCTTTGTGGGCCAGCTCAAACCTTGGTATGAAGCTCCTCTTTATGCGCAAGTTTCCGGTTATGTGAAACATTGGTACAAAGATTACGGCGCTCAAGTGAAAAAAGGAGAACTGCTTGCGGACATCCAAGCTCCTATTTTGGATGCGGAATATTCCCAAGCAAAAGCGGAATGGGAAGCTCAGAAAGCGAAATACGATTTAGCGGACATCACCGCGAATAGATACAATGCTTTAAGGGAATCCAATGCGGTATCCGAACAATCCGTATCCGTAGCAAAGGCAAGTCAGAATGCGGAAAGATCATTATGGAAAGCCACGGGAGAACAAGTAAAAAAACAGAAAGTGTTTCTTTCCTTCAAAGAGATTCGCGCTCCTTTTGCAGGAATCGTGACACAAAGAAACATCAACGTAGGAGAGTATGTAAACAAGGAAGGAAATTTAAGTGAAGGGCAAGGACAGAAAAACTTGTTCACTGTTGCAGACATTCATACGATCCGACTGTTTGTGTCCGTTCCTGAAATTTATGTATCTGTGCTGAAGCCAGGGTTCGAAGTCACCGTTCAAATCTCCCAGTTCAGAGACCGAGTTTGGAAGGCAAAATTTTACAATTATTCAAGAGGATACGATTCCGGTTCGCAAACCGTTTTAGCGCAATTTTTGATCGAAAACAAAGATCTATCGATCTGGCCCGGATCCATTGCCAATGTTCAATGGCCGAATGAAATGGAAAATCATTCGTTGTCCATACCTACAAGTGCTTTGGTATTCGATGAAAGCGGAACCAGAGTGGCAACTTTAACCGAAGACAAAAGAATTCATTTCAAATCGATAGACGTAGGAAAAGTTACTGATCGTTATGTGGAAATAAAGTCGGGGTTAGACCCTCAAGATAAAGTGATACAAAACCCAGGAGCTTCCCTATTAGAAGACGATTTGATCACAGACAAAATAGAAGATAAAACCATCGAGAAAAACAAAAAAGAGGAAGAAGAAGCACTAAATCCCGCCGAGGAAGATTCCTCAAAGAGGTCCTTATGAAAATTACCATATCCAAAAAACATAAATTCCATTACGGAATGTTTCTTTTTCTTTTGTACGTTTTGTTTCAATTGGGATTTCGATTCTATCGTTATTTGGATTTAAAAAAGGAAACCAAAGAAATGGCGATGCCTACCGTTTCCATTGTCCAACCCAAACCTCTGGACGAAATGGAATTTTTAAATCTTCCAGGAACAATCAAAGCGTGGAATGAAGCGCCTCTCTTTTCGCAAGTTTCCGGTTATGTGAAGGTTTGGCACAAAGACTACGGAGCCGAAGTGCAAACAGGTACAGTGCTGGCGGAAATCCAAGTCCCTGTCTTAGATGCGGAGTATTCCAAAGCAAAATCGGAATTAGACGCACAAGAAGCCAAATACAGATTGGCGGAAGTCACAGCAAAACGATACCTATCTTTGCAAAAAACAAATGCCGTTTCCGACCAAGCCATTTCGGAAGTATTGGCGGACCAAGGTTTGGAGAAAGCGAAATGGGTGGCCATGCAGAACAACTGGCAAAAATGGCAGTCGATGATCCGTTTCAAAAAAATCATAGCGCCCTTTGCCGGAGTGGTTACACAACGTAACATCAATATAGGAGATTATGTGAACCAGGAAGGGAACTTAAGTGATCCCAAAAATGCAGCTCCATTGTTCGTAGTGGCGGACGTCCACAAACTTAGGTTATTTGTCTCCGTTCCCAGTACATTCAGTTTTATGCTAAAAAAGGGATTAACCTGTACGGTAAACCTACCAGAATTTCCTGATAAAAACTTTACGGCACATTATTTGACAATCTCCAAAGGTTTTGATCCTTCTTCGCAGACGGTTCTAGCAGAATTCGAACTTCCGAATCCTAAGGGAAAGATATTGCCCGGTTCTTATGCGCAGGTAAATTTAGGTTCTCAAGTTTCTTCCCCTCTTCTCACGATACCTGCAAGCAGCATATTTTTCGAAGGAGAGAATCCTAGCATCGTTCGTTTGGATTCCAAAAATCGAGTTCATTTTTCTAAAATAGAAATCAATCGAGTTTTGGATCAAACGGTAGAAATCAAAACAGGTGTCGCCTCGGAAGACAAGATCGTGGATTATCCTAGAACCACTTTTGCGGAAGGAGATTTGGTTCGGATTGTAAAACCAAGAAAGGGATACTAAAAACTTTCGGAAGGGATTCATCTCTATTCGTATTTTGCGGGTGAATCCCCGAACAAAATGTATCTAAAATAGAAATTTCATTCTTTCCGAATGCAGTCTGTCCTGATCTTTCGGGGTCAGGCTGCTTCGGGGTGCGCTATCGCTCCCGCCTGCTTCCGCAGGCCAAGCCCTTCACATCCTTTTCACAAGAATGATAAATTTAATACATAAGATTCATCTTATATAGACTTATTTGTTCTCTCGCTTCTTTAAGTACAATAAAAACAAATTCGAAACACATACGATGAGTGTTCCCAAAAATTCTCTGATCTCTTCTATATAGGGTTTTTCTTGAGACATTGGGGTAGAAAGCATATTTTCCATCCCTCTGGAATACCACTGAAGTGCCCCATCGGAAAGAATCAATAACTGCAAAACCACAGCACCTAACGATACATAGATCAAGGAAGAAGGTATTTTTCCCGCAACAGAGAGCAGACACAAAATGCCTGCCAATCCGTACATAAAAATCCAGTGAATGGGATCCGGGTCATTGTATTGTAATGCGGCGGAAGCGAAAAATAGCAATGCCAGAGAGGAGTTGATGACTTTAAATAAAACATTCATAGGATCTATGATTTACCTGTGCGATTCCGAGTGCAATATAAACTCATTTTATGATCTTTAAGTTACCGAGTTTTTAGCCTAAAGGAAACATAAGTGAAAGGGATGCGGAGGGCTCGGTCGCAGAAGCGACGGGAGCGTCAGCGCACCCCGAAGCAGCCCGGTCCCCGATGGGGATCGATCATCCATTTATGTATTTTACGAATAGAGAAACTTCTTCCTACAAATTCCATCGGGGATTCACCCATAGTTAGGCGGCGTTTCCGGAGAATCGATCGTTTTCTATCCGCTTCAGTTGAGAGGCATCTTTTGCGGGGGATGCGCCGAAAAACCGAGAGTATTCTCGGTTAAACTGAGATACGCTTTCATACCCTACTTCGAAAGCGGCATCGGATACGGAAGCGCCGCTGAAGACCAATTGTTTTCTTGCTTCCAACAGTCTCAATTGTTTTTGAAATTGAATGGGACTGAGTCCTGTGGTTTGTTTGAACTGACGATGGAATGTAGTGATGCTCAGTCCGGATCTTTCCGCCATACGTTTGATTGCCATCGGTTCCGTATAATTTTTACGAATCCATCGGATGGCATGATGTATACTCGGACCTTTCCCGTAAGACCGACATACCTGCATTAAACGCCATCCTTGCGGCCCGAGAAGCGCCCTATAAAGTATTTCTCTTTCATATAAGGGAGCCAACGCTGGGATATGTTCCGGGGTGTTTAACAGCCGCAACATTCTCAACCAAGCTTCCAAAAATTCCTCGGTAGCGGGACAGGCAGAAAACTCGTCTGAAACTTTTGTCTCGGAAAGATCTTTCGGAAGGTCTTTGAGTAAATCAAGAAGAGAACTTTGTTTTAAAGAAAGACCCACGGATACATAAGGAAGTCCGCCTGCTCCCTGATGCACTCTGCCTGTAGCGGGCATTTCCGTCGGAATGACGAAATAAGAAGGAGCTTTGAGGTGGACAACTTGTTCTCCGATAGAAATCGTTTTGCCTCCTTGAACGACAAGACCGATCATCGGCTCATAAATTGCGGCAAGCTGATGCTGAGGAACTTCTCCTTTGATGATCAATACTCCCGGTAGATTTGTGGATGTGGGAGTAGTATCCGCATGGGAAGTCAATCGAACGATCTCATTCAAAACATCTTTCATTCTTTTATTTTACCATGAAAAGGTATAATTAGGCTTATTTTTATCAAAAAATTCAGAAAAATATCAGTTTTTAAAACAATGAATGGCATAATTAGGCAATAAAACGACAGAATCGGATCTTGTAGCAAGTTTCAAAATCAACTATCATTCGATTACAAAACATTTCAACAGGAAAGGTAAATAGAATGAAAGTAGCAATTGTAACAGGCGGAAGCAACGGAATCGGAAGAAGCACTGCGCTAGAATTGGCAGATCGTGGAATCGGTGTTATACTCACCTATCGTTCCGATAAAAAGAATGCGGAAGAGATCGTTCGGGAAATAGAACAAAACAAAAAGACAAGAGCAGTGGCGCTCAAATTGGATCTGAGTGAAAAATCGACTTTCAGTGGTTTTACGGAAACGGTCAAAAAGCACCTCATCGATGTTTGGCAAAGAAAAACTTTCGATTATTTGGTCAATAACGGAGGGATCGGAGGAGGAATGATGTTTACCGATGCCACGGAAGATTATTTCAATTCCATTTTGAATACGAATTTTAAGGGGCCTTTCTTTTTGACGCAACAATTGGTTCCTCTTATGGAAGACGGAGGTGCCATCGTAAACACATCCAGTAACTCGAGCAAAATCACTCCTCCCGGATACTCCGTATACGGATCTTTGAAAGCGGCTCTATCGACTTGGTCTCGTTATTTGGCGAAAGAACTTTCTCCTAGACAAATTCGTGTGAATGCGGTATCTCCCGGCCCGGTTCACAGCAATTTCGGGGACGGAGTGTTCGACAAACATCCGGAATACATCAAACCCTTAGCGGAACAAACTGCTTTCGGCAGAATCGCAAAACCGGAAGATATTGCAAAAGTGATCGTAAACTTGTTATCGGAAGACTTCGGTTGGGTGACTGCTCAGGACATAGAAGTATCCGGAGGTTTTATGCTTTAAGTTTTTTCCCTGTCCATCGTATGGAAACAGTCTGTCGAAATCGATTTTTGATCTTTTGTTTGTTAGTAACCGTTGAAATAACTGCTCATCAAAATCGAATTACAGATTTTTCCTTTGGCAGCGGTATCTATACGAAGGAACTGGTTGTCCGTATGGGGAATGGTGTAGATCTTTCCGGAAGGAGTGAGAACGCCGTCCCCCCATTTGTTCCCGCCCGATACTCCTGTTGGCAATACAAAACTTGCCATAGTTTCCGGATTTAAGACCAATACGTCTCCGTAATCCGCAGGCATTGTATAAATATTTCCGTCAGGGGAAAGCACTCCTCCTCTCCACTTTCCGGTTCCCGTTACGGGGGAAACGAATGTGGTTACCGTATCCGAAGCTGGATTTATGATCAAAAAATTATTATCCATATAAGGAATTCCGAAAATCAATCCGGAAGAAGTCAGAACCCCGTGTTTCCATTTCGTCAGACCAGTAGTGGGAGAAGCGATGGAAGAGACGGTTTCCGTATTCGTATCTACGATTAAGATTCTATCGGAAGTCACCGGAATTCCATACGCTTTTCCGTTAGGCGCCAAAACGAACGCTTCCCATTTGTTCGCACCAGTAACCGGGGAAGGAATCGTGGTTGCCGTATTCAAAAGTGGATCGATCACAAGGACGGAATCTTCCAAAATGGGAGCGCCGTAAATTTTGCCGTTGGGAGCGAGTATCCCTCCTCTCCATTTTGATGCTCCCAGGACAGGAGAAGGTATCGTCGCAGTCGTATTGTTCGTAGGATCAATCACCAAAATCACATCCGAATTTCTGGGAATTCCGTATATTTTTCCGTTAGGTGCTAAAACTCCTCCTTCCCATTTATTCGTTCCGGTAACGGGAGTGGGAATCGTAACGGATTGTTCCGTAGAAGGGTCGAATATAAGGATGTTATTTTCATCAAAAGGAATCCCGTAGATTTTTCCGTTGGGTGCCAAAACTCCTCCCAGCCATTTCGCAGTACCATTGATAGGAGACGGCAAAAGACCGATCGAAGGAGAACCGGCACCTAACCTTGCCTGAAGTCTGAGTTCATTTTGTACCAAAGTCCAATTTTCCGGCCGAATGACTTCCGAAGGAGGGAGCTCACAAATCTTCTTTTCGGGAAGTTGGAAAGAACAAGGATCATAGCTGATCTTCAGGAAAGATTTTAGAAAATAAAAATCGCGGTATTTCTCAGAGAAAGGATCGCATCCGTTTCCCAAACCGGGAGATTTGCAGGCAAAAGAAAGCCCTAGCAGACAAACAAAGAAGGAATAACGAAGGAGTATCAAAGAGATTCTTCTTTTTTCACCAAACTAAAAAAAACGATCAGACTTTTTTGATTCCCGATTCTTTGAGAAACTGAATGATCTTTGTTTCGTTTGCGAATTCAGGCCGTCTCAAATCACCTAACGTATACATGATTTTCGTTTTGTCGGAGGCACCTATCTCTATATGCAGGCTATTGAAACTGATCCCTACGTTGTTTTTCACATTGTCCGGCAATTCTCTTTGAATTCCCAGAGGTTTCAGTTCCAACAAACGATCGATCCATTCTATGGATTTTTCTTTGGAAAGGATGCTCTCGAAAACGATTTTTTTTTCAGGAACCCCATAAACGAATTCTCCCACATAAGAATACTTAAGTAGTAGGCCGTCTTCATGGTTTTTCAGGTTCAAATTCAAATCGTACTGATACTGCGGAGATACCGGACCTGCCGATTCCACCAATTCGATTTGAATCGGAAGCAATTTTCCCTGTGAGTCCAACGAGTTCGATGCCATCATCCTTTCCTTGAGATTATATCTCTCTATCTTCCCTTTCGCGTTCTATCATTCTTCGAACGATTTCGTAGGGATGTATGCATGAAAATTAGGGTTCGATTTAGAGAAGATCTGTTTGGAAATATAACAATATCCCTTATCTCCCCACTCTTTCCCCCAGGAATTTTTCACGATAAAATAGTTCCCCACATAACCCACGATCAACATGGAATGGGATCCGTGTTTACCACTAGGTTCTTCCGCACGTCGCATGATTCCGTCCCGTCCGATGCTTCCGAACTCAGGACCGGTTGCCATTCCGAAAACGATTGGGATTCCCTTACTGAGAAGTTTCTTCAAATCGTCTATACCGACAGTAGTAGGTTTGACATTCGGTTTATACTTCTTGGCATTTTTGTTCATTTTTTCTTCACTCACCGTCGGCTCTTCATCGTCGTTTGGCCAGAGTTTGGCGCTACAGACTCCCGTTTTCACAAGATTCGTAATCGGATCCAATCCGCTCGGAGTTCCGTCATCTGCCATGTGCGCTGTCACAAAGTCGGTGAATGTATCTAACATTCTATGCGTTCTCACCATAGTATAGTTTGTTGAAAGCTCTACATGTTTTTTGCCCGCCATGATACGCAGCATTTCGATTCCATGGGTCATCGAATACGCCTTACAACGTCCCGTTTGTTTTTGGTTTCCTATAGGAGAACAATACTTTCTTAAATCGACGATTTGTTTCGGATTCGTTTTTGCCAATTTTTTAGGTAGAGGTTCCGGTTTTGGAACCACAAATGTGCTAGGAGGATCTACAAAATGAACATTAGTAACATCCACATCGTTTCCGAAAAATTTAGAAAGGATCTTAAAGGCTTTGGGAGTTAAAAATCCTTGCGGTTTTACCTTTCCGCCTTTTTTGAAAAACTTAACCGATTCAAAAGCAACAGCAGGACTTTGAGAAGATAATTTCTCATAGTATTGATTGGACTCTTCCTCTTCGACCGTTTCATAACCTTCTTTTACCATCCAGTCATCGAAGGTCTCACCTAGATATTCGTTATCGGAGAATGCCTTTCCCGCAAATTCTTCGTAGTCTTCCTCTGTCCAATCCCCTTCGTCCTCTTCCAGCCAGTCTTCTTCTAAGCCGTAATCGGATGCAGTTTCATAAACGTCGTCTTCATCGCTCAGTTCATAGTCAACAGACTCTTCTTCTTCAGATTCCTCTTCTTCGGACTCTTCTTCTTCAGACTCTTCTTCTTCGGATTCCTCTTCTTCAGACTCTTCTTCTTCAGATTCTTCTTCTTCGGATTCTTCTTCTTCGGATTCTTCTTCTTCAGATTCTTCTTCTTCGGATTCTTCTTCTTCGGATTCTTCTTCTTCAGATTCTTCTTCTTCGGATTCTTCTTCTTCGGATTCTTCTTCTTCAGATTCTTCTTCTTCGGATTCTTCTTCTTCTGATTCTTCTTCTTCAGATTCTTCTTCTTCAGATTCTTCTTCTTCGGATTCTTCTTCTTCAGATTCTTCTTCTTCGGATTC
>NZ_RQHW01000023.1 GCF_004770995.1 Leptospira idonii
AAAATCATTTTCCCAATTAGAAGAGGTCTGACCACTGCTTCTTTACGAAACTGTCAGGTGAATACTATACTAGCACAGATAGATCTAACAAATCCAACCTCACGTAACACAGGGCCCCATCCAATCAGATCCAGTTCAAGTAATCTGGCAAAAAGAAAGCATCTGGAGACCCCCAAGTATTCAGCTAGTAAATCCAATTCGATTAAATCTTTTTCTTGGATCCTTGTTCCGATCCGTTTTAGATCCAAATTTTGTTCTTGGTAGCGGCGGCCGATTTTTGATCTTCCCCAGGAAGCGTCGCTCAAGATCATTTCGAAATATTTGGCTAAAAGGCCTCTGACAACGGAATGAAACGGACGTTTCGCTAAGAGGGAGCGTAGGTGGGGCAAAAGATCTTGAGGTACAAGAAACATCACTGCATGTTTTCTGTAATTAAAAGAGGCGACTCGGGATCTCTTTGTTCGGATTGAATTGGAATATGCAGGGTTTTGGAATCGTTGGAATTGAGATCGGCCCATATCTCCAATAGGTTCCTTTCTTCCCTTTTTGTCCTGGGTCCGAGGCGATTATTTTCTTTCCATCCCTGCTTTCTTTCCGGATTTTCCTCCCAAGGAAATCTTATTGTTTTTTTCGCAACTCGCCGATAAATTTAGTAACTAGGATTTCGGACAGAATTTCATGCTCAATAAGAAGCCGTCTCTCACAGGTCGCCAAAAGGCTGCCATATTTCTTGTTGCCGTTGGTAACGAAGTAGCGTCCGAAATCTTCAAACATTTACGGGAAGATGAGATCGAGCAAATCACCTTTGAAATCGCCCGTCTGGATAAAATCACCCCGGAAGACAAAGAGAAGGTTTTAGTAGAGTTCAACGAACTCATGATGGCGCAGGAGTTCATCACCAATGGTGGTATCGACTTTGCCCGTGGCCTTTTGGAAAAAGCTTTAGGAAACCAGAAAGCGATCGATATCATCAATCGACTCACTTCTTCCTTACAAGTAAGGCCGTTCGATTTTATCAGAAGGACAGACCCGGCGCACCTTCTCAACTTTATCCAGGGGGAGCACCCTCAGACCATCGCCTTAATTTTATCTTACTTAGATCCTCAAAAAGCATCGAACATTCTATCGAACCTTCCTCACCAGATCCAAGCGGAAGTGGCCAAAAGGATCGCAACCATGGACCGGGTTTCTCCGGACGTCCTTCGCGAGGTAGAAAGGGTATTAGAGCGTAAACTCTCTACTCTTGCCAGTGAAGATTATACTTCTGCCGGGGGTATCGATTCCGTGGTGGAAATTCTCAACCTTGTGGACAGGGGAACGGAAAAAACGATCATCGAAGCTCTCGAAGAGGAAGATCCGGAACTTGCCGAAGAGATCAAAAAACGTATGTTCGTATTCGAAGATATCGTTCTACTTGACGACCGTGCGATCCAAAAGGTCATGCGTGAAGTAGATAACACTGATTTGGCGAAAGCCCTTAAATCTGTGGATTCGGAAGTTCAGGATAAAATCTTTAAGAACATGTCCAAACGTGCCGCCAACCTTTTACGGGAAGATATGGACTTTATGGGTCCTGTCCGATTGAAAGACGTGGAAGATGCTCAGCAAAAGATCGTAAACATCATACGTAAACTGGAAGAAGCCGGTGAAATCGTTGTGGCTCGTGCCGGTGAAGACGAACTTGTTGTTTAATTAACTTTTTTAATTAGTTTAAATTGTTAAATTAGCTTAATTAAAGTTAAGCGTCGGCCCAGATTGTGGGTTTCGCCAAAAGAGAGGGATTTCCCGCCCCGGATCGAAGGAGCGCCCTCGTCGACTGAGAGCCGGAAAGGCGGCCGGCTCTGCTACTTTATCCGGTCGATTTTTTATTCCAGTTCGTTTCTTCTGCTAAACTTACCCCACTTAGGTGGAAATTCTTTGATCGCATCTTTGACATCCATTTCTTTGCGTTCCAGTTTTTGGTTTAAGGTGATGAGTTTGTGCAGATTGCCGATGGAAAAGGAAAGTTCTGTCACGTCGTAATCATCTAATCTTAGTTTTGCATTTCTACAGAACAATTTTAGTTCGGAGAGGATCAGAGTGACTCTTGCGTTTGCGTATCTGGCTACGATTTCTTCGAAATCTTCCTCATTATAAAATTCTTTTTCTATATCAAAATCAAATTCCATTTTAACCAACTCGATGAGAGAGACTCCAAGTTCCCTTGCCACAGGTACCACATATTCGAATTTAGTGCGAACCCAATCTTCGGATTCTAAATTCTCAATGGCAGTTCGAGGCAAGGAGAGTTTTTCCGCAAGGTCTACTCGGGAAAAGCTTCTTCGTTCTCTTGCAATTCTAAATGGATTGATTTTTTCCATGCACTCTAATTCCGAACTATGAATTTGGCGTTATATGATAATCAGGAAACAAAAAAAGTAAAATTAACGTTAAAAACGGTCAAACTCGATCCCTCGGAACGTTATGGGCGTTCGAAGAGAAAGATGTTCTTTTTGCGTTCATTGACCGATCCATTTAGAAAAAAACTTAGGTTTAGATCATGCTAAAACTTTCCTTTTTTGGAAGTTAGCTGCGTGAGGGAGGCCTAACTCTTGTGCAGCTAGCTTTTTTTTTATATTTCTAGTATTAGTACGATTTAAAAAATTCTTTTCACTCTTTCGTTTTCTCTTTATCTTATTCTCAATCTTAAGACGGAGAAAATATGAAATTTCGATTTCTTTTTCATGTTATAAATTTTCTTTCTACATTAGTACTTCTCACAAATTGTGCTTCTGCTGCTTTTCAAAACCAACCGCTTCGCTCCGAACTGGATCTTCAAGGGCACAGAGGAGCTCGCGGTTTGAAACCGGAAAACACTTGGCCTGCTTTTGAAGAAGCTATCAAATTTAAGATGATCACTCTTGAATTGGATACGGTTCTGACGAAAGATAAAAAAATTGTGATCCATCATGATTCGGAGACGAATCCTGTGATTTGCCAAAATCAGGACGGATCTCCCATTCAAAAGAAATCTCTCTACGAACTGACATTAGTCGAGTTACAGACATTAGATTGTGGATCTAAAAAAAATCCTTCTTTTCCCGATCAGGTTCCTGTTCCAGGAACGAAACTCATTTCCATCGAAGAATTTTTTCAAAAAGTAACGGAAGTGGAAAAGAAAACCAAACAAAGTTTTTTGTTTAATATTGAGACTAAATTCCCGGACGACAATTCCGCTTCGGATGCCTTAGTGGAAGAACATACGAATCTTTTAGTGGCCGCCGTAGAGAAAGCGAAGGCAGCAGAAAGAACCACAATTCAATCTTTTGATTTGAGAACTTTGCCTTTCGTGCAAAAGAAGAATCCTAAAATCAGAACCAGTGCTTTGTTCGCTCCTACTTATTTTCAGGGATTTTTAATGACGATCGGTTTCGGGAACGGATATAGATCCGAAATATTAGAAAAAACAAAATCCCTGAAAGCGAATATCATTTCACCTTACTTTCTTTATGTGACTCCTAAGTTCGTGAACAAAGCTCACGAGGATAAAATTGAAGTGATTCCTTGGACTGTGAACAATGAAAAGGAAATGAAACGACTTGTGGAGTGCGGAGTGGACGGAATCATTTCCGACTATCCGAATCTACTGCAAACCGTCGCTGGAAAATCGAAGCCTTAAAAACGATTCAATGATTAAAAATTGAAAATCAATTTCCGGTCACTACCGTACACAAATAAGAATAAACGAGAAAAACGTTGAATGCTTGTTTGTCTACGGTTCTGATGTTTTGGATCGATCCGTTTTTGGCGGCCGTTTCGACGCTGGCATCTCCCCTTGTATAAAAAAATCCGATTCTTTCCACACAGGCCCTTCCTCGTTTCGAAATGGTAGTCACTTCCTGGTTTTCGGAAACCCCGATTTGATACGAGCTGTATAAGATCCCGCTCGGGCCTAGGCCTTGCGGGGTTCCTAAATTCAGACAATCTACAAATACGAAACAGAAACAAAGAAACAGACATCGAACCAGTAAGATTCGAGAAAAATAAAAAGGTCGTTGAACCAATTTCATCTTCTTACTTTCCTCCCGCTTCCACACATAACTTTGCATATATGCCTAAGATGGATTGGGTTTCCCAGTTCACTTCGTAAACGGTTTCGATCGATCCGTTCTTTTTGGCTTTTTCGATGGATCCGTCTCCGAAGGCAATAAGACCTAGTATGGAATGAACACAAGCAATTCCGAACTTAGAGCTAGGCTCACCTGTCCCGAAGACTCCCAGTTTCGCTTGTGTGAAAAAAATCCCTTTCGGGCCGACTCCGGGAGAAGCACATCCCCCGGCGAGGAACAAAGATAAGATGGATAATATGAAAATCGAAAAAGTAGTTCGCATTACGGGGATGTAGAGGGAAGAAATTTCTCCTTATGTTTTTTTCGGATCACCAAACATCTTGTTTCCGAATCGATAGACTTCATCAATGTCTTTCGAATGGCCGCAGGAAGTTTCGGATGATTGACATGGAATTTTTTCAGAATCATTTTTGTTTCTTCCGTGCAGAAGTTCGGAACTAATATTTTGGCAAAACCATCTATGTAGTTTTCGTCATCGAAAGATCCGAACTGATCCAATGCCGAAAAGTAGGATTCCAAATGAGGAAGCTGCAGATCCTTTTGATAAACGGGGAATAGATAGTATGCCACAGTTCGAAGGGTCGAACTGGAATAGTCTGTCTTTTTCGGATTTAACAGAAGGTTCATCCACTTCTCTTTGGATTTCGGATCTGGAAAACCGGCTTCAATCGCATAACTTGAGTTGAGTCCTCTTGCGGAAGGATCTACCTTCTTCTCTTTGGCGACCGCCGCATCGATTTCTTCCCTATTCGCATTCAAGGATGCCAGTTTCGTAAGAATCGACCATTTTAGATCTTGGGCTATCTTCAAGCCTGGAATTGAAATCTTTCCATAATAGATGTCCCAAAGTTTTTGCTGAGAGTCCGCATGAAAGGAGGATTCCAAATAGGAATAGAACCAGTATCTTTGTTCGTCAGATCCTTGTTTTGCGGCATTCAATCCGTTCCATAAAAACTCACTGAGTTTGGAAAGATCCGAATTTCTTTGAGGAGCAGGATACCAGAATCGGGAATAGAAAAAGGAATGTTCTCTGTTGGAAGAGAGTTTGGATAAAACCCATTTTTTGATTTTGATGTTTTCTTCTTTAGGAAGAACTTCCGCACTTAGATAATAAAAATCTTCAAAGGTTGCTTTTCCCAACAGGATTTGATTGTAGAAAGAGGTCCAAAGGATGAGCTTTCTAAAGGAATCTTTGTCTTTTGTAAGAATGAATTTTAGATCTTCCAATTGGAATTGATCCCACTTCCATACTACAAAATCGTGATCCTCGTCGTTCACCAAAATAAAGTTAGGACATGTTTTGACTTTATTGACACTCGCAGTCGCTCTTCCTCCGTAAACAGTGGAGAAAGATTCATAAGCCAATCGTTTTTGTTCCTCCGGATTGTCGGAAGCTGCGTATTCGATGGAATAGACACCGATGCTGATTTTATGATCTCTGAGTTTATTGGAAGGACCAGGAGCACTTTGAACGATTTTCCAAATCAAGTCTTGGTCCTTACAGATGTTCATGAATTCGATTTCATTGGTTCCTTTCGTTTCGAGCCAATCCTTCGACCATTTTTTCAAAGGAAATCCGCTGGCAAATTCCAACTCTCTTAGAAAGTCCGCTAAACTGGAGTTAGAGTAGGAATATTTTTGAAGATAGTTGTGAACTCCTCTTTGAAAGGCTTCCTCTCCTATGAAAAATACCAATTGTTTGATGACGGAGGCCCCTTTTCCGTAAGTGATCCCGTCGAATTGTGTGAATGCTTCCTCTGTGTTTGCGACTTTGGCTTCTACAGGATGGTTCGTGGAATAAGAATCCTCATCGTAGGCCCATTGTTTCATCTTCTCGAAGAAAGATTCCCAAGTTTCCTTAAATTCGGAGTTTTTAGCTTGGGCAAGGCTGGCCATATAGGTCGCAAAACTTTCATTCAACCATAAACCGTTCCACCATTTCATAGTCACCAGATCTCCGAACCACATATGCGCCATCTCGTGAAGGATCACATCGGAAAGATTTTCTCTTTCGGCGCGAGTGGAGGTAGTTCTATGTACGAAACGTTCTGAAAAAGTGACTGCTCCCACGTTTTCCATCGCGCCGAAATTAAATTCAGGAACGATGACTTGATCGTATTTTTCGAAAGGATAAGGGATTCCGAAGTAGGATTCGAAGAATGTGAATCCTTCCTTTGTGAAGTTGAACCAATCCTTAGGATCGACGTATTTCGCAAGGGACTTTCTGACATATAATTTCAAAGGGATTTGATCGTGTTTATCTTCCCAGAATTGATACGGCCCTGCGTGAAGAGAGAATACGTAAGTGGAAAACTTTTTCGTTTGAGGGAAAGTGTGGATCGAGTTTTCGTTCGATGCGGCGGGAGAAATATTTTCCTGAAGGTTCGATGAGATGACTTTCCAAGACTTAGGCGCTTCGACTGTCAATTGATAGGTGGCCTTTAGATCCGGCTGGTCGAAACAAGGAAACATCTTGTTGGCGTGAAAGGCTTCGAACTGGGAATAGATATAAATTTCCTTATCGTCCGGATCCGTGAATTTATGAAGACCGTTCCCTGTTCTGGAATAAGGAGTTTCAAAACGAATTTGAACCAGGTTTTTTCCAATAGAGACAAAGTTTCCGGGAATTAGAATAAAACCGTCTTTAGGTTTTGTTTTTTCCGTAAGATCTTCGTTGTTGAGAAGTAAAGAATTCACTTTTCCGGAGAAGTAATCGATGCGGACGTCTTTGTTGTCATTGGATTCGAATCGAATCTCTACCGTTCCTGAGAAATGATCTTCTTTGGTAAGTAGAACGTTCAATTTGTAATGAACATCCGAAATCAAACCGGATCTCGCTTCCGCCTCGGATTGGGTTAGGTGGTATCCTTCCGGCTTTTCCTTACAAAAAGTAAAAACAAAACTGAGAAGGAGGAGAAATAGGATGGATTTGAATTTCATCATGCAGAAGAGTTCCTTACGGTTGAAAATTTCGAAACAAAATCGCCCAATCGATTCCTTTGCGATTTTTCCAGTTTGGCTCGGGATAATATTTACCACCAATAGATTTTAATACCAGTTCCATGTATTCTTCTCCCGGATCGAAATCTTTCGCATTGAGAAAGATGGAACCTCCCCATTTTTTTTTGGCTTGGGTGTGGCTGAAAATTCCTGAAAAGGATGCGATGTCTTCATTGTTCAAAGGGACTTTGTATTTGGAAGAAAGTTCCAGAACGATCGATTTTACTTTTTCCAATTGAACCGTTTGCGCTAAAAGTTCCGCAGTGTCTCTGGCAATGATTTCGATCTGAATGCAATTGTCGTTTGTTCCTGTTGCTGCCGCAGCTCTATCTTCTAAAACGTCCACTAGCTGATACACTTTACCGTCTTTATCTATCATAAGAGTGGCGGTCAGATTTCGATTTTCCAATGTTTTTAAGGATTGGAAATAATCGGGGATTGCAGTGTAATGAAGGACAATGCAAGTGGGATTGATTTTTCCTCTATGAGTGTATTTCACTCTATAGGCTTCCGGTGGAAAACCTAACTCGTCTTTTTCGATAGAGGGAAGAACTGTTTTGGAAGCTTTTGTGATTCCTCTTCCGTTCGTAGGATGAAAAGATTCCTGAAGTTTTTGTTTGCTTTCCTTTTTTAAGACCCAGCCGGATTCGAAACGATCGTGCCATAAGTCTTCTTCGAAAAACTCCCCTTTGATTTTGTTCAGAATGGCCGCCATCGCTTTCTCTCCTCCGCAGGAGGAAAAATCGGCGAAACCGCCAAATCTTCGTTTGGTTTGATTGTGAGAGAAAATCCCTTTTTTGGAAATGACATCCTTATTCGTTTTGGGAATTTCCAATTCGGTCGCAAGTAGATTTACGATAGAAGAAAGTTTCTCCAATTGGTTCGTTTGTGAGGATAAGGATTCTTGGGTTCCTTCGTAGGCGATATGAATGCTTTCCTTGTCGATCCCAGGCGCGGCTTGGAATTCTTTGAATAGAAATTTGGGATCGGCATAGACAGTACCTGATTTATCGACCAGGATATGGATCATAAAACCGTTCTCTGCGGAAAGTTTGAGATATTCTGCGGGGGCTTTTTTGTCCGTGGAATGCAGAACGATGGCACTCACTTCTTTGGGTTGTCTGGAACTGAAGTCTACCGATTCCCAAGTGAGTCCTTTGGTTTGGATGTTTGTAATAGGTACTACATTGGGAAGAGCGAGTTCTCCCAATGGTTTTCTGATTCTAAAATCAAAGCCGCATCCGACAAAACTGAGGAAAAAGAATGAAAATTTTCCCAGATTATGCCATAATGTACGCCTAAACAGAGAACTTAGGATCAAAGAATTGGAACCGTTTACACTTTCCCGAAATCGATTTTTAAAATTTACTCTCAAATGTTTTGCCTTAACCGCAGTTTCCTTAAAGGGAGTCAATTGTGGACCGGGAGTCGTGACTCCTCCTCTGCGGGGAATATCCACAGAAGAGTATCATAATTTCCGCGCTTTGCAAGAAGTCTTCTTGCAGGATTGTCCTATACCCGAGTTTGATTTAGGGCTAGCTTTGGACAATTATGTTTACGGCCATCCGTATCCGATTGAAACAGAAAGCGTTATACAATTGTTAGCTAGTGTTCCTTCCTCCGTACTTGCGGCTCTTGCTTTGGATTTTTCTTTTACTCCTTTGGCGAAACTCTCCCCGGAGGAAAGAATCAATCGTTTGCTTTCCTGGAAAACATCTTCTTTGGGAATCAAAAGAGGCGTTTATTCCATCCTTCGACAAATTTCATTTTTTCTGCTCAGTTCGGACAAACAGTACCAGAAATTTGTCGGCTATCTAACATAAGGCGGTCATCCTACATGAGCATTCCTCAATATAACGATAAAATCATCACACCTAAAAAACATGCGAAAGCTATCGAAGAATATAAAATCAAAGACGGAGAATGGAATCTCACTGCGGATGCCGTCGTAATCGGCTCCGGCGCCGGTGGCGCCGTCGCCGCCAGCGAACTTGCCAGACAAGGTTGGAAAGTGGTCCTAATCGAAGAGGGAAGTTATTTCACTCCCGCACAATTCAACTCCGATGAATTTCTTTCCCAAGCTAGATTGTACAGGGATGCAGGTTTTATCGTTTCGGAAGAACAAACGATTTCCATTTTGCAAGGAAGATCGGTCGGAGGTTCCACCACAATCAATTGGCAAACTTCTCTGTATCCTCCCGACTATGTGACCGACGAATGGGACAAACGATTCGGCTGGAAGGGATTTTCCAGAGAAGAGATGGATCCTTACGTGTCGGAAGTCCACGAACGATTGGGAGTTCACGAAGTGCCGGATAACTTAGTGAATGCGAATAATAACGTCCTCCGAAAGGGAGGGAAAAAGATAGGACTGAATCCTCAAGTTCTCAAAAACAACAACAGAGGATGCATCGGACTCGGACGCTGCGGATTGGGTTGTCCGATTAACGCAAAACAATCGGCCTTTCTTACTTGGATTCCTGATGCCATCGAACACGGTGCCATCGTAGTATCCAATATGAAAGCTGTGAAAATCAAAGACGGTAAAATGAAAACCGTCATCGCAGAATTTACACCGGATGCATACGAAAAGGCCCCTGCGACTGTGATCGAATCTATGGAAATTTCCGCTCCTGTTGTGATTGTCAGTGCGGGAGCCATCGAAGGCCCGGCTCTTTTGCAAAGAAGCGGTTTAGGCAATGATTGGGTAGGGCGTAATTTGAAAGTGCATCCTACATCCACCATCTTCGGAAAATTTCCGGAAGAGATCAAAATGTTCCAAGGTCCTCCTCAATCCATCGTGATCAAAGACGGACACAATCAGAACGGAACCGGATACGGTTATTGGTTGGAAGCAGCACCTTATCGACCCACTCTTGCTTCTTCTCTTGTGCCGTTTTACGGGAAAACACAGTTCGATGTCATGAAAGATTTCACAAAGTACAATGCAGGAATCGTTCTTGTGAGAGATGGAGCGGATGGAGAAGCGAATGCAAGTGTCTCTTGGAGTTTAGGAAGAAGAAAGGTTTATTTCGAACTAACACCTACGGACGGTTTGAATCTATTGAGAGGTTTAAAGACTTTAGCGGAAGTTACTGTTGCGGCAGGAGCTACTGAATTGATCTTTCCTTTCACAAGATTCAAAGAACCGATGAAAGTGGATGCAAACACCAATTTTGATTGGATTTTGAAGGAAAGTTTTCGCCCGGGAGACGTAAGTGTAGGATCCGCTCACCCACATGGTTCCATTCAATCCGCAAAAGATGAGAGTTTAGGTGCGGTTGACTTAAATTTGGAACTGTTTGGACACAAAAATATCTTTGTTATGGATGCTTCCGTATATCCTACGGGACTTTCCGTGAATCCTCAGATCACAACAATGAGTGTTGTATTGAGAGCTTCTCGTAATCTTGCGAAACAAAGGCAAGAAAGAACAAAGATCTAACTTTTTTAAAAATTCCCCTTTCAATCCCACGGGTTTCTACTATTCTGGAACTTGTGGGAAAATTTATTTCCTTAATTATAATTCTACTTTCCTTCGCACTGAGCTTATCCGCAGGAGAAGATGCGGTATTAAAAGAAGCAAAAAAAGCATTCTCTAAGAAAGCGTACCAAGAAGCGATTAAGAAGTTCACAAAGTACTCGGAGTCACACCCTTCCGACGGTGTTTCTTTTATGTACATGGGTTATATCTACGAATATAAAAAAGATTATCCCAAATCCATTCAAAACTTTCGTAAGGCCGCCGAACTCAATTTAGATAAAGACCAAAGAAAAACGGTTCTTTTGAAGCTCGCACTTTTTTTTAACTACCACCAAGACTGGAATTTAGCAGCAGCGTATTCTTCCCGTTATCTGAAATACGATTCTAAAAACGAAGAAATGCAAAAAATTTACAATCGAGCTGTGGGAAACCGAGGAAATCCCGGTGCGAACACCGCTCATATCCAGCCTTTAAAACCCGCTGAACCGAAACATAACGAAGAGAAGACGGTTCACCACAACAAACCGGATCAGGATAAAAAAGACAACGGAAAACAAAACCTGTCCTCACAAGAAGACGGTTCCGATTCCATCAAACCCAGCTCCGATTATGAAAAGAAAGTGGCTGCTAACCCTACCAATGACGACCTTCGTTGGGAATATGCTTTGGCTCTTTTCGAAGAGAAAAAATTCGATCTAGCGGAAGAGAACATAAAAATACTCATCGAAAGAAATCCCACTCGGACTCGTTACCACTATAAGATGGGAATCGTTAAACTTCGTAAAGACGATCCAAAGGCAGCGATCGAATCTTTCGAGAAGGCGAGAAAAAACCCTCTTTCCAAAGATACAAACGTATTCTTTTATTATGTATATCTAAATGAGGGACTTGCTTACCAAAAATTGAACCAGTTGGACCAAGCGGAAGCTTCCTTCAAGGCCGCTCATAAACAGCTCGCAAAAGACACTCCTCTTTTGGCATTGGCTCGTTTGAAACACCAAAAATCTTCTTGGGAAGAATGTGTGCAAAATGCGGAAGGAGCGGTGGCAATTGCGGGACAAGTAGAATCCCACATGTTTCGATTCATTTGTTTGGCGGAGTCCGGAAAAACGGGAACCAAACTCGATTCCAGTTTTGAAAAATATTTTCAATTTTTAGAATCCAATTTTCAATCCCCTACCAAGGCTCCTGATAAATACAAAATCGGCTTCTTAAGATTGGCTCGTCATTTGACTGCGTTAGGAAAAGAAAACACTGCTGAAAAATATTTCGCATCTTTGGAGAACGATACGGATGTGAACGGAACCAGAGAATATCTATTCTACCGAGGAAAAAATTTATTCTATCTGAATAAATTCGATACGGCGATCCCTCTTTTGCAAAAAGTTCCAAATTCTTCTGCCGCCTATTATTTGTTAGCAAGAGCATTCGCGAAAAAGGGAGATTTGAATTCCACAAAGTCGAACTTAAAATCCGCAGGGCAGATGAAAGACGAATATTGGACTATGGCTTCCAAAGAAGAAGACTTTAAGGAATTTTTAAAGGATTCTAAATTCGTAGACTTTATCAATAAAAAAGGAGTCGAGACGAACACTGAAGTTCCTTCTCAGACTCCCTCTTCTTCCGTTAAAACGGCTCCGCCTGTGGCGAACGGAACAGGAACTACTCCTCTTCCTTCGACTCCTTCCCCGCAGAAGAACCCTTAAATAAATCGGATCTTAATTTTCTAAAGGTATCGATGGAAATCTGTCCCGGTGCCTTTGGCTCGCCTAAGGTCATATAGGTGTAGGAGGAGTTGAAATAATCTCCGAACACACGAGATAAAATTCCAGTTTCCCCCATACAAATTCCGATCATCGTATTCGTTTTGGATAAGGTTTTGATATCGTTCATAAAATCGGCAGTCTCTTCGATGTCTTCCGGAGTGATTGCGAATTTATAGATAGGGTTTTTCTTTTTGACCGGTTTGGAGTTTTGAATGAACTCTCTCATCTCTTTTGCGTAAATCGATTTTTTGAAGGAATGATAAGAATAGATGATTCTAAAATTCAACTGTTCGTAGTTTTTGAAGATGGTATCTTCCCTGTTAAGCTCGATGTCCAGATAGTTTGAGTTATCGTTGAAGTCTTTTAGAATCCCTTCCACATCTTCCGGGAAAAGTTTCACATACGATTTTACACTGCTGTCTTCGGCTCTTCTGTATGTGAAAAGCGCAGGCAGACCCAAGGATTTGATTTTCTTTTTCATCTCCTTTTGGATGTAGTTTCTGGAAAACAGATCCAGTCTGATTTCCAAAACATCTATGTCTTTCGTATCTTTCTTTTGCAGATGACGGATATCGTCTTCGCCTAATGTGGCGATGATTTTATATGAATCGGGCATGTTTATAATCCTTTTTGAAGCAAATCGTGAAGGGAAACCATACCCACAAACAGACGTTCCGCCGTAACGACAGGAGCCACTGAGATGGGTCTTTCCCTATTTTCCATTTTTATTAGTACGTCATAAGCCTTTTCTTCGGGAAGGAAGAAGGAAGGATTCGGATTCATCATATCCGTTGCTTTTACGGATTCGTTGATCTTTTTACCTGTAAGGGCCTTTCTGATATCGAAGTCGGTGATGAGGCCGACTAATTTTCCGGAATCATCGGTGACTCCCGTGGCACCGATTCCTTTGGATGTGATTTCCTTTAGGATTTCATCCAATCCTGCCGTTGCTTTTACGACTGCGTTTCTATTTTCTTTACGCATTACATCGGATATATGAAGAGAAAGTCTTTTTCCCAGTCTTCCCGCAGGATGATAAAGTGCAAAGTCGTCCGCTTGGAAATTTTTTAATTCCATAAGTGCCATTGCAATCGCATCACCTAGCATAAGTGCTATGGTTGTGGAGGAAGTCGGAGCCAGATCCAAACGACAGGCTTCTTTTAAGATAGGAGTGATGATGACGATGTCGGAAAGTTCTGCGAGTTTCGATTTTGAGTTCGCAGTGATCCCTACGATTTTCGCTCCGATTCGTTTCAAAGTCGGAAGGATGTAGTTCAGCTCTTCGGATTCCCCGCTTTTTCCGATGGCAAGTACCACATCATCTGCGCTTACGATTCCGGAATCCCCATGGGATGCATCCGTTGGATGAAGGAAATAGGCAGAGGTTCCCGTGGAAGAAAGAGTATGGGATATTTTTTTAGCGATATCTCCCGATTTTCCCACTCCGGTCACAATCACCTTTCCTTTGCTTTTTAGGATGAGTTCCACGCAGGCGGCGATGTTCGGATCTAAGTTTTCTTTAAAATGAATAGCAGAAGAGATTTCATCATCTAGTGCTTGTTTAACGATACTCATTATATCTTTCATTTTTGAATTTCCTCCCAATCTATCTCTTCTATATTTACTTCGTAGGTAGCCACTTGATTTAACATGGGGAACCTCAATATGACAGTTACTTTGTTTTTCCTTTTTTCGATTTCCAAAACTTTACCCACCAATGGGCCGGAAATCACTTTCACAAACTTGCCTTTTTGCAGGGCTTCCTCTTGCCTGATCTCGAAACTTTCACTGTGATTGGTGAGTCCTTCCTGCAGTCCGAATAATATCGTTTCATCCACGATGGCAGGTTTGCCTTTTTCGAAAACAAAATGGTGGGCTCCGGGAAGTTGGAGAACGTTCACCCTTTCCTGCCAAAATAAAATTTTGACAAAAATGTAGGATTGAAAACAAGGAAGTTCCACAGTTTTGATGCGGTCACTCCATTTCTGCTTTTTGGAAACAAGAGGAAGGTAGTGTTCTATTTTATACTTTTTGAATAAACGGGAAAGTTTTTTCTCCGCCCTGGGATTCGTATAAACTACGAACCAGTGTCTTTCTGAATGGATTGGATCATTCCCTTGCATGAATACGAAACCGGATGGGCAGAACTATCTCTTTCCCTCGGGATGATTTGAAATTCCAATTCTGAATTTGTTTGCGAAATTGATCTTCAAAAACATTGTAACGGCAGGGAACCAAGACCACCACCTTCTCAATGTCTCCATTTTCTGCAACAGTAACTCGAAAAGAGCAGTCATCTTCTAATCTCTGTTCTAAAGCCAACAGGGGGTAGGATAAGGTATTACGAAAACTTTGGATTTCTTCCTCAGTATCTTTGGTTCCTTCCCGGTCGGATGTTTCCTGAAACTGGGAGGATGTTTTACCTGTTCCCAAAAGGGGAACCGGAGAATTCGAAAACATCCGGAGGGCACTTCCTTGGGTTAGGTGGATTTTTTCCGACAGGGACTCTGTATCGGATGAATAGTAAAATAGAAATAATAAGGAAAGATGGAAGGAAAGAGAAAGAAGCCAAATGCGGCTGAAGGTTTTCGTCGTTTTTTCCAGAAATAGAGTCAGTCTTTGCAAATGAGTCCTTCCGCCCTTTTATAGAGAAAAACTTTATTGGATAGATTGCAATCCTCATTTTCAATGGTATCTATATGCCTTCTACATGGGGAAAGATTTTTAAAGTCTCCACTTACGGAGAATCACACGGTGTATCTGTCGGAGTTATCGTGGACGGGGTGCCTGCAGGTATTCCTTTTCCGCAGGAAGAAATCCAAAAGGATCTCACTCGCCGCAGGCCCGGTCAAAACGACCTCACTACTCCCAGAGATGAGGACGATTTAGTCATTGTAGAGTCGGGAGTCTTCCAGGGAAAAACAACCGGAAGTCCGATTCTTATGAAAGTTAACAATAAGAATACGATCGGAAGCGATTATGACGAAATGGCCCATGTCTTTCGTCCTTCTCATGCAGATTATACTTATTCCGAAAAATATGGACATAGAGCCCACGTAGGAGGAGGTCGATCCTCCGTTCGGGAAACCATCGGAAGAGTCGCTGCTGCGGGACTTGCGCGTGTTATATTAGAAAGAGAATTGGGAATTCAAACAGTTGCTTGGGTGGATTCCGTGGGAGAGATCGATTCCCGAATCGAAGAAAACGAATATCCGTTAAGCAGAGATTATGTGGATCAGTTTCCCACCAGATGCCCTAAAAAATCTTCGAATGACGAAATGGAAACTTTGATCCGAAAGCTCAGAGACGAAGGCGATTCCGTAGGAGGGATCGTAAAAGCAGTGGTGAAAAATCTTCCCCCCGGACTAGGAGATCCTGTTTACGATAAACTGGATGCGGATCTTGCGAAGGCTCTTTTGTCCATCTCCGCCTGCAAAGGATTCGAGGTGGGCTCCGGTTTTCAAGGTACGAGACAAACCGGAAGTAGACATAATGACGAATTTTATATCGAAGATGGTACAGGAAAAGTAAAAACAAGAACAAATCGTTCGGGAGGAATCCAAGGAGGAATTTCGAACGGGATGGATTTAGTTGTAAGGGCAGCCTTCAAACCTACGTCTACTATTAAAAAAGAACAGAAAACGGTGAACGATTCGAACCAAGAAACTGTCTTAAAAGCTAAAGGTAGACATGACCCCTGTGTTTTGCCTAGAGCTGTGCCGATAGTAGAAGCAGTAATCAATCTGGTGTTAGTAGATGCTTATTTTTACCAAAGAGCCCTGCAGCCGAAGTGGTTTTTGAAATACGCAAATTTGGAATCGATCCCTAATCAATAAGAAGTATTGAATTATGAAAAAGGTTTATAAAGTTTTGCTCGCAGAAGATGACGATAGTTCTGCGAAACTGCTCATCCATACTTTGGAAAGATACAATTTTTCCGTTACGCATGTTACGGACGGAATGGCGGCTCTTACCAAAATCAGAAGCAACACTTTCGATTTGGTCATCAGCGACATAATGATGCCTTATCTGGATGGGCTTGCCTTTTTGGAGAAAGCGAAAGATTTTATAAAAAGCACTCCTGTGATTATGCTTACTTCCGTAGGGGAAAAAGATCAAATCCTAAGAGCGGCATACAGTAAAGTCAGCGGTTACCTTTTGAAACCGATCTCTACTACTTCTCTTATGGAAAAAATCCAATCCGTTCTTCATCTGACTCCCGACATGATCATAGATAAAAAAGGTTTATCACTGACTGTAAAAGTGACGGAACTTTCTATCTCGGAAGCATTGATGGAGGTTTCCGGTTGCCCTCCTAAAAAAGGAGCCGATGAGATCTATGATAAGTTTCATCATTTTTTGGCAGGACGAGGTACTTTCAGCAATTTGAGAATGAATCTCGATACGAACTTCTTCTATGAAGGAAATGCGCTTCAGATCTTAGATGATTTGATCGGAAAAATAGTAAAAAGCACAAATATTCGCACTTCATCTATCTTTATCGATTCCGGTTTCTTCAAAGAAACAGTGATCGATTTGGCAAAATATTCTTATCTGGATCATGCGAACATTATTTCCAAATGAAGGTTTGACAAAATAGATAAGCGAGTTCTAATCAAACGATAGGGGGCTCGCTCTTTGGTAAAGATAAAGATTGATGGTGTCGAGTTCGAAGTCGACGAGAAGAAAAATCTAATAGATGCCGCAAAAGATGTCGGCGTAGAAATCCCTTATTTTTGTTATCATCCTGCACTTAGCATTGTGGGTATGTGCCGCATGTGTTTGATTGAGATCGAAGGAGTTCCTCGTCTCCAAGCCGCATGTAACACTCCCGTAAAAGAAGGAATGGGAATCATCACTAAGTCGGACAGAGTGAAAGAAGCTCGTGCCGGTACGATGGAGTTCCTTCTCGCAAATCACCCGTTAGACTGTCCTGTTTGTGATAAAGCAGGCGAATGTAAACTTCAAGATAACGCTTTCGGTTCCGGACAAGGTCATTCCCGTTTCGAGTTTCATAAAAGAAATGTTCCTCAGGAAGAGATAGGAACCAATCTCATCATCAATCACAACCGTTGCATCGTTTGTTATCGTTGTGTTCGTTTCGAAGAGGAAAAGGTGGGAGAATCCAACCTCGGTTTGTTTGAAAGAGGAAATCATTCCCTCATCGGTCTGGCAAACAACGAACCGATCCAACACAATTACCAGGGAGCCTTGGCGGATATCTGTCCTGTGGGCGCTCTTCTCAACAATAAGACATTATTCAAATCCAGAGTTTGGTGGTATAAATCTCATTCTTCCGTTTGTCACGGTTGCTCCACAGGTTGCAATGTAACAACGAATGTGCGGGACAATAAAATGTATCGTTATATGGTGAAAGAAAATTATGAAAAAGGAATGTTCTTTCTCTGTGATAAAGGCCGATTCGATTTGGATTGGATGAACGAGAACAGACTTATGACCTATATGGAAAACGGTTCTCCTTCCGCTTCTACGGAAGTGATCCCTAAAATCGTTTCTTCTCTTCGCGGTGCGAAGGGAATCGCAGTTTTGGGAGGAGCTCATGAATCCAATGAAAATATTTCCAAAATCAAAGACTCGATTTCTTCCTTAGGACAAGAGTTAGGTGGCAAAACCTTCTTATTCGAATCCAGGGTGACTGACGCGCAGTACAAAGAAACCGAACAAGTGGATTTCCTTCTTACCAAAGACCAACACCCGAATACGAAAGGTGCCGTCGATGCGGGAGCTACCACATCCGAAGGAATCAGCGGTCTGCTTTCTCAAATTCAATCCGGAAAAATCGATTTGGTATTCGTTTTGAAAGAGGAAATCCCGGAAGGTCTTTTGGGAAAAGTAACAGTAGTTCAACTGGATACGAACATCACTCTATCCGCAAAAAATGCGAACTTCGCCGTTCCGATTCAGATCTTTGCGGAACAAGAAGGAAGTTTCACCAACAAAAACGGACTCAAACAAAACTTCGAAAAATCGATGTCTGCTCCGAAAGGACTTCTTTCATCCGCAGAGTTTTTCGAAAGACTTGTAACATCTATTCGTACGAAAGAGGAGGCAGTCCTTGGCAACCGTTAATGTAGTCAATGTAGCGAAGCGGCACCAATTCTCTTGGTATGAGAAATTTTATTTTTGGTCGATCGGAAAAGGTCTTTGGATCACTCTCAAACATTTTGTGAAGGTGGCCTTCTTCAATCGCCAAGTCACCATCGAGTATCCTGAGAAAAAACGCCAATATTCCACTCGTTTCCGAGGAATGCATTCCATGAAGAGGGACGAACAAGGAAGAGAAAGATGCACTGCTTGTTTCTGCTGTATGTGGATCTGTCCTGCGAATGCGATTCATATCCAAGCGGCGGAAGTTCCTGCGGACAGACAACATCTGCATCCGGAAGATAAATACGCTCAAAAATTCGAAATCGATCTACTTCGTTGCATCTTCTGCGGGTTATGCGAAGAAGCTTGTCCTAAGGGCGCTATTTATTTGGATGGAACCGGAGAGATGGCCGCAGACAACAGGGAAGATCTATTTCTCACAAAAGAAAGAATGATGGAAAAACAAGGCGGTCCGATTTTAGGTCAAAGGGTATAACCCGATAGATCTATTTTCTTTGGAAAAGAATCGGTGTTTTTGTTTCGTTATTTTCTTTTTCCTTCCTTAATTGCCTTCCTAGTTTTCTTTTTCGCTTTTCCTTTGGCCGATGCGAATTGGGCCAAAGGAACCATCATAGAAGAAGAGGAAGATGAAAAACGTCTTTCGGAAAACCATGCGATCGAAAAACTTCGATTCGGTTTAGCCAACCATATTCATTATTACAAAGTCAAAAAAACAAAGAATACCGTCGTAGAACAAAGGTCAGGTCGAAGAAGACTTTACGACCATAATCTAATCCTGCGTTCCATCTTTCGAAATAAATTGATTCATAAAACGTACGGTTCTTTGGGAAATCTCTTCGAAGGAGCCGTATTCATCGATTTCGGAAGTGCGATTCTTTACGAAGAAGGTGCTGTGACCGTCCGCGATCTGTATGAAGATCAACTTTTGATCGGCCACTTAAGCAAGTTAGTTGCCACAGACATCAACGATACTTCCTTTGATCATACCCGTTATATAGAAATTCACATGAATGAAAGAGAACCTTTCCCTTTTTCTTTCAATGAAATTCCAGTTTTAATCGACGATCCTGAGTTCATCCGCATACTAACAAGAGTTTATGCTAAAAATGAATTTACCCCGCTAATCTTTCGTTCCACGAATTCAGGCCCGGATTTATTCTATACCGTCGAAGAGATGAAGGAACATTTTTCCTCCATTTTGGAAGCCAATCCCAATCGAAACATTCTCTACTTTTTCAATCGCTTCATTTTCTTCCGATCCGTATGCAGCGACCGATTCCAACTCATTGGAACGATTGATGAACGAATTGGAGTGAACCATAGCTTCAGTGCCTGGAGGTATGTGGACTGGGACAAAAGGGGATTTGAAGATGCGTTTCATCCCAATCTTAGGTATGTCCGCATGGTGGAAGAGTCCAGATTGGCACTGGGAGATAGGATGGATGCCTATTTTATGAACCAATCCTGCAATTTTGGCAGGGGTTTGCGGTTTTATGGCAACAAATTCAAGAAATCTATTACAAAATCGTGATTTTTTCTTTCCAGGGGAGCGGAACCTTGTACGTTTTTCCTAAGTCAATACCCAGAGAGAGGTAAACCCATGGGGAACTCATATATCGTCGATGCCGTTAGAACGCCTCGAGGAAAAGGGAAAAAAAGAGGGACGCTTGCGAGTGTTCACCCTCAAGAACTTTCCGCCGCTACATTAAAAGCAATCCAAGAAAGAAACGGAGTAGATCCGAAAGCTGTTGAAGAAGTCGTATTAGGTTGCGTTTCGCAGGTAGCGGACCAAGCTGCTTGTATCGCTCGTTATGCTGTAATGGCTGCTCATTGGCCGAAAGAAGTTCCAGGTTACACTGTGAATCGTTTCTGCGGTTCCGGCCTCCAAGCTTTGAACAACGTTGCAAACCACGTTGCTTCCGGAGCGATGGATTTGGCTGTAGGCGGCGGAGTTGAATCCATGAGCCGTGTAAAAATGGGCGACGATATGGTCGGTCTTGATTTCAGCATCGGAAATGAAAAAATTGCAAGCCATTACAATTTGGTTCCTCAAGGAATTTCAGCGGATTTAATCGCTACTAAGTATGATATTTCCAGAGAAGAGGCGGATCGTTTCGCTGAATCTTCTCAAATCAAAGCAAATAATGCAGTTAAAAACGGATATTTCAAAAAATCAATCGTACCAATTAAGTTAGATGACGGAACAATTGTTACCGAAGAGGAAAACCCTCGTATCGAATCCGATTATGCTTTCCTTTCCGGTCTTGGTCCGGTATTTAAAACAATCGGTGAAAAAGAGTTAGATGCGATTGCACTTAGATCTTACCCTGAAATCAAAAAAATCAATCACATCCATACTTTAGGAAACTCTTCCGGTATCGTTGACGGTGCAGCTGCTTTGCTTGTTGCGAACGATGACGGTCTTAAAAAATACGGTTTGAAGCCTAGAGCTAAAATTCTAGCGACTGTAGCTACCGGTGAAGATCCTACGATCATGTTGACTGGTCCTGTTTCCGCTTCTCAAAAAGCTTTGAAGGCTGCCGGTCTTTCCGTAAACGACATCGACCTTTGGGAAATCAACGAAGCATTCGCATCCGTAGTTCTTTATGTGAAAAAAACACTGGGAATCGACGAAGCGAAAATCAATGTGAACGGTGGAGCTATGGCTTTGGGTCACCCGCTCGGAGCGACAGGAGCGATTCTCACTGGTACTGTGTTAGACGAACTTGAAAGAAGAGATCTTAAATACGGTTTGATCACTCTTTGTATCGGTGGCGGTATGGGAATCGCTACGATCATCGAAAGATTGAAAAACTAGTTTATTCTCCGCTTTGTTTTTTCAAACAAAGCGTTTTCAAAATTCCGTGTTTAGATTTTCTATCGAACGCGGATTCAATTTCCGGGTTTCTTCACAAAACCCGGATTTTGAAAATGTCCTCCAATATTTCTTTTCCCGCTTTGATTCAATGAGGTTTATATGACTGCAATTTCCGGCTTCCATGGTTTCCATTGCAAAGACTGCGACTTAAAAATCGCCGAATCCATGTTTGCTTGTCCGAGTTGCGGCAGTGACCGAATAGAAACCATTTTTTTAAAGGAACAGGGTAAGGTTTATACCTTTACCGTAGTTCATGTCGGTTTCGGGCACATGGCAGGAAAAACTCCTTACGTTTTGGCGATTGTGGAAACGGAAGAGAATGTCAAACTCACTACGGTTCTGGAAGATGCGGACGTAAACCAAATCGCTATCGGAAACAAAGTTAAGTTTAAACGAAACGATGATAAAATCGGTCCCGTGTTTCAGCCCGCTTAGAAATTTCTTTACTGCTCTCGTACTTTCCCGCAATCAACGATCGTTCTACTTTATTGTGACATAATCTCACAATGTGATGATTGTTCTTTTTCTTATATAGGTTTTTAATTTATAGAAATCGAAAAGAATATAACGATAATCTAAAAGAACATATTTGTTGCATTTTTTCCACAACAAGTCAATATATTATTCCCTGATGAAGATCTATACTATGAAAAGAAAAAGCCTGCTTATTTTTTTATTTTCTTTTTTTAGCATTTATGAATGTAATCCGGAACTGGGCAAGGTAGTCACCGAAACTCTTTCGGATGCTGTTTTTTTATCCTGTTTGACAGGGCAAACTTCTAAATGTGAAACAAGCACTCTATCCGTTGTTTCCATTACGCCTGACAACGGATCGGCGAATATTTCCTCATCTCCCACAATTAAAATTATTTTTAATCAAACGGTAGTTTTGGATTCCGTTTCCATTCAATCTTCTTCAGGAGTTTGTTCCGGGTCCGTTCAAATCAGTAAGGACGATTTTTCAACTTGTGCAGGACTTACTTCAAACCAAGATTCATCTTCTTCCGAATATTCATTTTCTACTTCTCCTAGTTTAGTGCTAAATGCGACTTATAAAGTGAAAGTGACAACGGCAGTAAAAACTCTCTATGGTAAAACGCTGTCTCAGGATTACGTTCAGAAAGATGGTTTCAGCACTTCCAGTATTGTGGATACCACTCCACCTACAATAGGTTCTGCCATTAATTTTTCAGGAATCAATGTCACGTCTTTGAATGTGAATTGGGGAGCAGGGACAGATGACATCACCGCACTTGCCAATCTTCAATATAAAGTCGTAAAAGATGATACTAGTTCCGCAAATATCTCTACAATCGTTCTTGCCGAAACAAAAACAGGTGCAGATTTGTTAATGGACTGGACTGCAAATGTGACTACTTTTGCAGTAACAGGGCTATCTCCTTCTACTAACTACCATTTTGTGGTTTTAGTGAGAGATGCTGCTCATAATAAAGCCATATATGTTGTAAGTTCTCAAACTACGACAAATGACGTAACCTCTCCAACTGTAGGAACGGGTATCACTTTTTCTTCCGTCGCAGATACTTCTATGACTGTCAATTGGGGACAAGCAACTGATGACGCAACAGGCAGTGCATCTCTTCAATATAAATTAGTGAAAGATAATACTTCCACTGCCAATATAAATACCATTGCCGCGGCAAATGCAAAAGCTGGCGCGGATTTATTGATGGACTGGGCTGCGAATACATTGACCTACAATGTGACGGCTCTATCGCCGTCCTCTTCTTATCATTTTGCAGTATTAGTAAAGGACAGCGCTGGCAACATATCTCTTTACACTCCAGCCACCCAAGCTACCAGCGCAGATGTAATTGCTCCTAGTTTTGCGGGAGTTACTACTGCGACTCCAAATGGAGGAACCTTTGTCACTTTAAACTGGACTGCTGGAAGTGATAATGTGACTATTCCTGCGAATTTGGTGTATGATATATGCGTTTCTACTTCTTCGGGAACTTGCCAAACTACTTTTACGGTCAATTCTACAAGTACTGCAGGTGCGACCTCGCATACTGTCTCTTCTTTGACACCTAATACAAGTTATTATTTTTTAGTGAGGGCTAGAGACCAAGCTGGGAATCGGGATGGAAATACTACTGAACGTTCCGCTACTACCCCAGTCGAAAATATTTATACAAATATCTCTTTTACGAATATTTTAGCCGATGGTTGGAGTATTTGTATGCAGGAGGATTATTCTGCCCCTTTAAATCTATCGTCTATTTTTGCTTCATGTACACAAACCAATCTAATGCTTGCTTGTCGACTTACTGGCGATTCAACTGTAATTCTTGCCGCTTATGGAGCTACATCGGATGTTACATTCGATACTGGAGTAAATTCAAATGTAGTTCACTCTGCGGGAGGAGTGAATTGGTATTTCAATGCATCTCAAGCCTGGGGCTTTACTTTGGGAAGTGAGCCGGTAAATAAAAATAGTTGTGATATTGAAACTTCCGTTCCTGAAAAAAGACTTTGTTGGCATGCTGCAAGTTCCGGTTGGAGATGCGGTGCTGCCACTGGTCTTTCAGGAAACAACTACGAACGTTTGATCCTCCAAAAGAATTAAAATTTCATTCCAGTCTCGAAAAACGATCCGGAGTCATAGTTCCTGTCCAGAAGTTAGCTTGTAATTGGAGATAGGCTACATTGTCGTTGATATCGACAGCTTCTCCCGTAATAGAATTTTTTTTGAGCTTATCATGAAAGGCCTGATAAAAAATCTGTGCTTTAAATACATGTTTGTCCCCGAATAAGTTCAAACCTACCCAGTAAGATCTATACGATTCTCCTGGTTCCAAACTTTTATCCCAGTTAAAATCTCCCTGTAAAAAATCGTATCGGGCGATAGGCATGACAAACGTACCGCCTCCCATCGGAAGCACATAACCTAGAGTAAACGAATATCCTTTTAGATCTTGAGGAGCGGCTGATCCGCTAAATACGGAATAAGCCCCACTGCTATAAAAACCATGAGAAGTGAATGTATAGTCGTATGTATGGCCGATCACTCCTAATTTGGGACGGCCAGGAGTCGTTTTATTGATTCCTTCGTTATAAGAAGCACCTAGTTCTCCTCCGTCTTTAGTGGTTTGATATGCGAGGAGATTTGGCTGTGTGTATCCTGCAGGATAATAATCGGGGTTAAGTGGAGAAGGAACTTTTACGTTTGCCATGCTTGCAAATGCGGTTCCTATAGAAAGTTTGGTATCTTTTTGAAAGATTTCTTCTCCTTCGATCCATCCTAAATCCTTTCCGTCTTTTTCCAATCCGCCAAAAGGGTTCCATTGGATCCTTCCGTAATATGCGGGAGTAAGTAACTTCGGAGCATTGGGCCTTTCTTCTGCAAGATCGATCCTTCTACCATAGCCGTAATCTCCCGGACCTCCGTGGCCGTTTCCTACCATAAAACTTCCGGTTAATAACTTTTCCCATTTATCACTGAAAGGTTTTAAAAGATGTGAAGTCAACATGACTCCAGTATCGAATTGAGGAAGAACTAAAGTCGACATGGATCTTTCTATGTTCGTAAGGTTTGCAGAGGTCATAATGTACTCTCTTTGAAACGGAACGTGCCCTGCACCGAAGGTTAACCTCGATTTCATGAAAGGAATATTCAACCAAATCGCTGCTTCTTGGATCAATCCTCTTGCATTTGCAAGAGAGACATCTTGCACATTGCCTGTAGCAGGATCTTTTTTAGTTTTTAGATAAATACTACTGATTGCATTTTCTAACCTAAGATTTGCTAAACCACCCCACCATTTATTCCCTTCGTAAATAAAGCCGAGTCGAAGTCTTCGAAAGTGCCAATCCACCGTTTTAAAATCGCTCTTTCCGTTGGAATAAACAGAACCCTCTTCTCCACTGATACCTCTAAATTGAATTCTCCCTGCGATTGTAAGTTTTTCATTGCCTATTTCATCAGGACGGTTGGCAAATCCGGTAGCAGGTTCCGGTACCTTTACGGAATAGTTTTGATTTTCTAAAACCATCTTCTTTCTATTCGGGCCGGGAAGCGTATAAACTTGGCCAGTGTTTTCATCGATATAAAGTTCTTTCACTCTTATGGGAGATTGAACTTCAGTCGGTGCCGTTTTTCCATTTTCCTCGGAGTAAATATTAGAAAATGAAAATGTTAAAATATAAAAGAGGAGTGAATAAGTTAATTTCTTATGGTTATTTTTCATTTTGATTACAACTCAAAAAAGAAAGGACGAAAAACCGTCTCTTTTCGCTTTGATGTATCAAAATTAGCCTTTTATTGTTACAAAATGATTACGAAACTGTTACGGGTTTACAGAAACGTTACAAAGGAAATTGGAATGTCACATTCGGGTGAATCGGGCAAAAGGGTGAAAGAAAAAGAATAAAATTTCGAAAAACTAAGAATTCGGTAGGAAAGCCTCCGGGAATGTGATATAGGCAGAAAGGCGGGAAAGCCCACAAGGCCCGCCTCCACCACCCAATTCGGGGTGGGGGCACCCCTTCCCCACCTAACTTCGATTCAATCAATTTCCAAACAAAATCGCTTCGTTCGGGAAAAGGTGCAAAAATCCGTCGTCCATGTCCTGCTTCAGATATGCCGGTCTGGGGGCCGTGCTGAACAGTATGTCTTCCAAGGACCATTTTCTAGGATAAGAAACCTGCACTTCTTCGTTGCTGAAGTTGAGGAATATGTAGGTTTCTTCTTTCCCTTCTTTTCTTTTATAGAACATGACTTTTTTGTCTTTGCTCAGATGGATTTTCAAATTTCCTCTTCGCAGAGATTTTCTTTCCTTACGTAAGGAAATTAATTTTTTATAAGTGTGCCATAAAGAGAATTTATCATCTTTTTGCGCTTCTATGTTTGCCTTTCCCGCATCTTCGTAAAGAGGAAGCCATGCTTTCCCTGTGGTGAATCCGGTTTTTTCGGAAGCATCCCAAGCCATAGGAATTCTTTCCGGATCTCTTCCCGGATGGAACGGCCAATATTTTTTACCGACAGGGTCTTGGATTTGGTTGCGTGGAACTTTTTGTCTCAGCATACCGATCTCTTCTCCGTAATAAAGGAAAGGAGTTCCTCGCAAAGTCAGCATCATAACGGCCGCTAATTTAGCTCTAGGGATCGTTTCTTTTCCTTTCATATAACGTGTGATATGTCTTGGAAAATCGTGATTGGAAAGAGTATAGTTCGGCCAATTGTCTTCTCCCAAAGCGGATTCGAAATCTTTTATGATTTGGAAAAAACTTTCCGCTTTCCAGGGACTGAACAAAAACATGAAATTAAAGGCTAGATGAAGTTCGTCGTTTCTTCCGCAATAAGTCGCAGGAAGAACTACATTACCGGGAAGATCCTGCATGATCTCTCCAACTGACATTCGTTTATCGGGATATGAATCCAAAAGTTTTCTAAGTCTTCTTAGGATTCCGTGCATCTCCGGACGATCCCTGTCGTAGATATGAACTTGTTTATCGTAAGGGCGTGGCCCTTTCATAAAATAAGAAGGATTGTTTCTGAAGAATTCATCTTTGACATAAAGATTCACAACATCCAAACGAAAGCCGTCCACACCTAGATCCAGCCAAAAGCGGATCATTTTGAAGATGGCATCTTCTACTTCAGGATTTCTCCAATTGAGATCTGGTTGTTCTTTTAGGAAGGAATGAAAATAGTATTCTCCGGTTCTTTTATCGTATTCCCATCCCGGTCCGCCGAAAGCGCCTAACCAATTGTTCGGTGGTTTTCCTTGTTCAGGCTCTTTCCAGATGTACCAATCTCTTTTGGTGCTGTTTTTGGAAGATTTGGATTCGATAAACCAAGGATGAAGATGGGAAGTATGATTTACCACAAGATCCATAATGATCTTGATATCTCTTTTATGAGCTTCCTTTAACAATCGTTTGAATGTAGATAAATCTCCGAAAACGGGATCGATTTGTTCATAGTCGGAAATATCATAACCGAAATCGAACATAGGAGAAGGATACACTGGAGACAGCCAGATCGCATCGATCCCTAGGGAATCTTTCGATCCTCCCAAATAGTCCAGTCTTTGGATGATTCCTTCAAGATCACCCACTCCGTCCCCGTCGGAATCTTGAAAACTACGAGGGTAAATTTGGTATATAACCGCTTCTTTCCACCAAGTCATAATTAAAAACTAATTTCGAAAACGCCTTGATTTTGTTTCATTTGGGCGGCTTCTAAAATTTTTTCCTTTATTGAGAATAGAATTTCCGAATTTTCAATTTTGTTGCCGGATTTCGTTTGAATATGGAACGAATCGTACGCAAAATCGGCGCTAGTCGATATCCTTACGAAAATCACATCCAAATCAAAATCTAAAATCGTTTTTAAAATGCGGTAAACAAGTCCGATAGAATCGGGTACTCTGATTTCCAGAACGGAATAGGACTCGGAGATATCGTTGGAAAATTTCACCAATTCTTCCACCATACCTTCCGGGATCTTAGGAGAGGATGACCATATATTTGTGGTCATCGCTACATCTTCTATATTCACTTTTCCTAAAATACATTCTTCGATCATAGATTCAATTTTTTGAATTTGTTCCGCAGCGATTTCTCCGCTTCCGAATTGATCCGTGATTTGCGCCTGGAGAATCAAGTCTCCCGAATGAGTGCGGAACAATCTCATGCCGACTAGATTCAATCCTAGAGAGGAAATGGTTCCGCTGACAAATAATAACAATTGTTTGTTTTGTTTTCCGAAAATGGAAATGGTAACGAAAGCAGGTTCCGCTTCCGAAACGAATCGGAAAGCCGTTTTTGTTTCGTGCCATTCCGCAATATTTACGAAATGTTGGAAGATCCTTCTAGGGGTGTTGTAATTCAGATAAGAGGAAGGTTTGATTTCCGTCGCAAAATGAACTATGGAAGATGCGATGTTCGCTTCCAATCCTTCCTTTTCTATCAGATAATTTTCCAGAGTTTGTTCCACTCTTTCCGTAGAATCGATTCTGTTTTCCGATTTTTCCAGAGCGTGTAAGGTTGATTGGAACAAATAGAACAGAATTTCCTTTTTCCAATTGGTTAGAACGCCTTTGCCAACGGATTTCGTATCAATGATTGTTAGAATATAAAGCAAACGTAATGTATTTTTATCGGAGAACAGTTTAACGAAACTTGCGATCAGGTTCGGATCGTAAATATCTCTTTTGGAGGATAGTTCGGACATAATGATGTGTTCCGCCACCAAAAAGCGAAGCAGTTCCGTATCTTCCTCACTGAAATGAAATCTTTCCGCAACGATCAAAGCTAATTCCGCACCGTACTGACAGTGGTCTCCTTCTTTGACCTTTCCCGCATCGTGAATGAGAATCGCTAATATTAAAATATCCACCTTTTCGCAGGAATTAAACACGGATTGAATCTGTGGATCATCCCAATTTCCTTCGATGAGAATGTCCAGTTCTCTTAATATAAGTAATGTGTGTTCGTCGACTGTGTATTCGTGATGATAACTGAATAAAGGAAAGTTGGAGCAAGCTCCGAATTCGGGGATGAGTTTTCCAAGAATGTTACATTCATGCATCAGGGTGAGCAGTCTGCCGATTTGTTTTTTGTTTTTAATCAAACTCAAGAAGGATTCGATCACATTCCCGTTGTTTTTAAAATCATCGTCTATGAAATTGGAAGCGAAACGAAGATCGTTTAAGACGATTCTAGAAGGTTCCGTTCCTGTCGTTTGACAGTCCAAAAAGAAACGAATCGTATCTTCATAAAGAGTATCCGGATTTGAAAAATCCCATTGAGTCGCCGATTTACTGTTCGAAGATTTTTTATCCAAATACATCCCCAAATAGAAATAAACATCTTTCTGATATTTATAAAACTTGCTCATGAATTTTTCGATCGCTCCCAGTTCCCTTCTGGAACCGAAACCTAAGAACTCTGCCACTTCCGGTTGGGAATTCAGGTCCAATCGATCGTTCTTTCTACCGGATAATATATGTAATGCGGATCTTGTCAGGAGCATAAAATCATAAGCTGTGACAAGAGGGAGACTGTCACCGTTCAGAAAATAATCAAAAACGCCACCATTGCTTTTTCCATGCAACGGATCCGTTTTTTCGATCCAATACATCAACTGAACATCTCTTAAACCCAAAGGATCGTTTTTGATATTCGGTTCGGAAAGTAAAAGAGGATTGTATGAATTGATGATTCTTTCTTTCAGATAGTTCAGTTTCCATTCGTTGAATTCTGAAATTCTTTCTTTGGGGATTTGTTTCAGAAAATCGGTTTCATATTGTTTGAAAAGAGATTCCGATCCTACAAGAAATCTGGCATCTAAAATGGAATGATAGGTTTGGATGTTATCCAGGTATAAAAACGATTCTTCTATAGTTCGGCAGGTATGACCGACTTCTCTTTCATTATTGTAAAGATAATTATTGATCTTTGATATAACTTGAGTTAAATCATCTTGGCTTAAATTTCCGTCATGAAGATACAGAAGATCGATATCGGAATACGGGGAGATCTCCATCCTTCCGTATCCGCCTATGGGAATCAAGGCGATGTGGTCCTGTATAGGGATTTCCTTATCTATGGATTGAAACAGAGAGATCAAAGAGGCATCCACCAAATGACTCAATTGGCGGGTGAATAGTCTTCCCGACTGAATCGTTTTGGCTTTCGGAAAAGTTCTTAGAAGTTTTGCCTTGAGTTCTAGTTTCATACTGCGAATTTTTGGTAAGAAAGAGTGCTAAACGTCAAACTAAACATGAAACCTTGGATTAAAATCACATTTCGTTTCCTTTCCAGTCATCTTTTTTCCTATTTAGTGGTCTCCATTCCTTATTACAATTTGGTGATGAAGGACTATTATGTGGGAGAGAATTCCGTCTTTTCCAAGTTTTTAATTACGGAAGCGAATGTCAGCGAGTGGGCGACTGCGATGAAGCTGCTTTTTCCATTCCAAATCCTGCATGCCCTTTGTTTTGTGGTTCTGCTGCTTCTGGTTTTTGATTGGTTTCAGAAACAAAGTTTTGCGAAGCAATTTTTCTTTCTGTTTTGGATCAAATCCATTTTGGGAGGGATCGCAACCATCGCCCCTTCTCCGGGAACCTTGGAAGGGATTCTTTTTTTCCATCCGATGATTACCGCAAAAATCCATTCTTTGGTCGCTTTGGAAATCCTTGTGCAAGGCGCTTTGACCGCTTTTATTTTTACTCTTTGGAATCGAAAGGTCGACGGCGGCAATCGATGAAGTTTTTCTTTTTTTGTCTGTCTTTGATTTTTTCGTTCATTCCCGTTTTTGCTCAGTCTTGGGAAGATACCATCTGGCAGGAGAAACAATACAAAACGGAACGCATTTCCAGCTATGATAAGTCAGGCGGTAACGACGATTTCATAGTGATTCCCAAACACTCAAAAGTCACGATTGCGGAGATCAAAGGGAAAGGAATCATCAAACATATTTGGTTCACTTTGGCATCCAAAGACCCTATGATTCGCAAAAATACTGTTATACGAATGTATTGGGACAAACATCCTCATTCTTCCGTGGAAGTCCCTTTAGGCGAATTTTTCGGACAAGGTTGGGGAGAAGAATATTTAATGAATTCCGCACTCATTGTTGCGGCTCCCAAAAAAGGAAAGGCAATGAATTCTTACATTCCTATGCCTTTTTCTTCACAGGCAAAGATTGAAATCGAAAACGAATCCGATTCAGACATCTCCAGTTTTTATTTTTACATCGATTACGAATCATGGCCGAAAGATCCTCCTTCTTCTTTGCGGTTTCATGCTCTTTGGAACAGAAGCATCACGGAACCTCAAACCAAATCGGGAAAAGAAAACGAATGGGCATTGCTCGGAGAAACGGAAAAAGCTCCTCACAATACGGACAATCATTTCGTCGTATTAAAGACAGAGGGAAAAGGTCATTTCATCGGACTTAATCTTTATGTGGATTCTCCCACTCCCATGTGGTATGGAGAAGGGGACGATGCAATTTGGATCGATGGAGAAAAATGGCCTCCTCGTTTGCACGGAACCGGAACGGAAGATTTATTCAATACCGCATGGTGTCCGAAAGAAGTTTTTATGCATCCATACTTCGGTTATCCCAGAGTTACAGATTCGATAGGATGGTTAGGAAGAACCCATCTTTATCGATTTTGGCTGGAATCACCTCTCAGTTTTGAAAAAAATTTCCAATTCAACTTAGAGCATGGGCATGCAAATTCCTTGACCCTGGATTTGGTTTCCGTGGCATACTGGTATCAGACATTGAGTCGCGATCCGTTTCCGATTCTTCCAAAAAAGGAGTTTAGGCAGAACCAACCGGAGATAAATTTTCGTCATATCCACCAATGGCGCGACTCTTTTCGAAGTGAAAAAGGTAAGAGGAAAGTTTGGGGCAATGAGTGAAGTTCAATTAGCAAAAATCTCTCAGGAAATCGTGGAAAGATCGATTGATGCGATCGTCGTATTAGACTCGCATAACAAAATCAGTTTGGTCAATCCTGCATTGGAAGAATTAAGCGGATACAAATCCGACGAACTGAGGGAAAAATCTTTCGAGTTTCTTTTTCCTTACGAAAAAAATCCGGGTGAAAATATTCCTTTGAATATAGAGAGTTATGTGGGGAAGGAAGATTCCTTATATATCTCAGGCCATCTGAAAGAAATCGAACTCAATACCAAACCGGGCGGTTCCATTCCTGTGGAAATGCACGCCTTCGAAATCTCTCCTTCGGAAAACGGCACAAAACTTTATGCCACGATCATCCGTGACATTCGGGAAAGAAAAAGACTGGAGGATCAAAAAACTCTTTTGATCAACAGCCTCAAACGTTTGGCTTATATGGATGAGCTGACTTTACTACCGAATAGACGCTCTTTTTTCGATACTCTTCAAAAATCAATAGCAACTGTTAAGCGAAGAAGTAGGGAATACACTCTTGCAGTAATGGATATCGATTTTTTCAAATCGATCAACGATACTTACGGGCACGACATAGGGGACATGGTTCTCAAAAACATTTCCAATATTTTTACGGACTGTCTGAGAGAAGAAGATACCATCGGAAGGATCGGAGGGGAAGAGTTCGGATGCATTTTACCGGACACAAGTACGGAGGGTGCGGAAAAGGTTCTGGAAAGAATTCGTGAATCCGTCAAAGCACATCGCTTTTTTATCTTCGATAATTTTTATCTCAATGTAACAGTGAGCATCGGTTATACGAAAGTCCATCCTATGCAGAAAGCGGAAGAGGTAATCAAGTTCGCAGACATTGCGCTCTATCAGGCAAAAAATTCGGGAAGAGACCAAATTCAGGTGTACCCGATCTAAAAATCCGGCCTATCTTTTCGCTGTCAGAATTTCTTTTTCCTTTCAAGGGATTTGGCTTCGAGCAGGTCAGGCGGGAGTGGGCGGTGCGTTTTACGATCCCAACGGCTCTCCTTTGGATTTAGAAGAGAACCCCGCCATGATCACAAGGATCAAAGGTTCCGCAGGACAGTTCACAATCGCTTTGAATCGAGCGAACATCCACTATCAGAGCTTTCCGAGAGGAAATGCACTATCGATCCGACCAGGCGTTTGCTATAGGTGAAAAGTAGGGATGCAGATGGTAAGAGATCTAGCAGCTGTGGAAGGAACCTTGATGATGAATTCCTGCCCCCATAAAGTAAGTGCTTGGAATCGGAACTCATGAAAATTCGATTCTTTGGCAAAAACGATCCGCGCCTCCCCATCTGACAAAGAAATTTACGAATCTCCTTTCAGCAAAAGAACGAAAATTGCGGATATTATGTCCCTAAAATAGCAGTTTTTTATAGAGACTGCTAAAATTGAGTCCATTTTTTCTGAACTTACTTGACCTATATCTCCATTTTGCTAAACTTTTAGTATAGTTTAGCACTCTAAGGAATAGAGTGCTAAAGAAACTGAAGAAGTATATGGATCTTTCTCCCCGACATAGAGTTATCTTAAAAGCCCTGGTCGAAGAGTTCGTCTCTGACAATCGCCCGGTAGGTTCGAAAACACTATCGGAGAAATATGAAATCGGTCTCTCTCCTGCGACCATCCGCTCTTCTTTGGCGGAATTGGAAGATATGGGATTTGTGGTAGCTAGGCATACATCCGGCGGCCGCGTTCCTACGGAAACAGGGTATCGTTTCTATGTGGATAGTTTGGTGACTCTTTTCGAGCTCACCATCAAAGAGAAACAAAGAATCCAAGAAGAATACTTAAAGATGCAGTTTCGTTTGGACCAAGTCCTTGTGGCGACTTCCAAAGTTTTAGCATCTCTTTCTCAAAGTGCCAGTGTGGTTTTGGGACCGGAAGGCTCTTTGGACACTTTGAAACATATCGAACTCATCCACGTAAACGGCGGAGAAGTTTTGATGATTTTGGTGATGCGGTCAGGTACCGTTTTGAACCGAAATATATTTTTCGATTATCATATCTCTCAAGAGACTTTATATCAAATTTCCCGTTATATGAACGATAACGTGAAAGGGTTCGATGTTCATGAAATCCAGAACAATCTGATCCCTCAAATGATGATGAAGAAAGACGGACCGGAAGGTTTTTCCGTTTTCGCTCCTTATATCGCCAGAGGAATGGCGAGCGACAGTTTGGCGGGAGACAATTTATATATAGATGGTTTGAAACATCTATATGAAAACTTCAGAGATGAAGAAGACAGATTGGAGAACATTCTGCACCTTTTCGATGAAAAGGATTTTTTACGCAATTTTTTCACTCAATACGTTCCAATGGACGGAGTATACACCATCATAGGAAAAGACGGAGATACTAAGTTAGGTGGTGTAACCATCATAGCGACAAACTACCGTATGGGTGAAAAAAGAATCGGTTCGATGGGAATCATCGGACCTCAGAGAATGAATTACAACAAAGCACTTCCTTTGTTGGAATTCACCTCGAAATTAGTTTCTGAAATGATCACAAAACTAAGTCGTTAATATAGGAGGAGAAATGGCAGAAACCAATGAAACAATAGAACAGGAAGATTCCCAAACAAAAGACAACGGGGCCATTTCCGAAGAAGCAGCTTCATCTGTTCCGGAAGGTTTGGAAGCCGAGTTGGATAAGGCAAAAAAAGAGATCGATACTTTGAAAGATTCCTGGCTGAGAGAAAGAGCCGAGTTCCAAAATTACAAAAGAAGAACTGCGAACGATCTGCTCAATGCCCGCAAAGATTCGATTAAAAAATTCGCAGAAGGTTTGTTAACTCCTCTTGATAACTTGGAAAGGGTTACGAATGTGAATAATCCTACTGCGGAAGTAAAAGCCTTCGTAGACGGAATCTTGATGATTCAAAAAGATTTTATTTCCGTTTTGGAAAGGGAAGGAATCAAACGTTTGGATCCGAAAGGGCAGCCTTTTGATCCAATGATTATGGAAGCGATTGTTTCCGAAGAGAGTGCGGAATATACGGAAGAGACTGTGATCGAAACGTTCCAAATGGGTTATTTCCATGAGGAAGGGGAAACGAAACAATCGATCCGCCCTGCACGAGTGAAAGTGGGAAAACCGCAAAGTTAATTATACAATAAGGTCAAGGAGAAGACTATGTCTAAGGAAAAAATTATCGGAATCGATTTGGGAACAACAAACTCTTGTGTTGCTGTTATGGAAGGTGGAGATCCCGTAGTGATTCAAAACTCGGAAGGAGCCAGAACCACTCCTTCGATCGTAGCCTATACTGCAAAAGGAGAAACAATTGTCGGTCAATTTGCAAAGAACCAGGCAATCACTAACGCAGTAAATACGATCCGCTCCGCAAAAAGATTCATAGGCCGCAGATTCAACGAAGCGGGCGACGAATCCAAAATGGTTTCTTATAAAGTGATTCGTGCAGGAAACGACGGAGTTAAATTCGAAACCGTCGCAGGAGAGTTCACTCCTCAAGAAATTTCCGCTCGTATCCTTCAAAAAATGAAAAAAACTGCGGAAGACTTTCTCGGTCATGAAGTGAAAAAAGCGGTAGTTACCGTTCCTGCTTACTTCAACGACGAACAAAGACAAGCGACGAAAGACGCAGGTAGAATCGCAGGATTAGAAGTAGAACGTATCATCAACGAACCTACTGCTGCCGCTCTTGCTTACGGTTTCGACAAAAAGAAAACCAATGCAAAAATCGCAGTATATGACTTAGGTGGGGGAACTTTCGATGTTTCCATCCTCGAGTTGGGCGACGGAGTATTCGAAGTAAAATCCACAAACGGAGACACTCACCTTGGTGGGGACGACTTCGACAATACTGTAATGCAGTGGATGATCGATGAGTTTAAAAAACAAACCGGCATCGACATTTCCGGCGATAAAAACACAGTACAACGTTTGAAAGAAGCCGCTGAAAAAGCTAAGATCGAATTGTCCGGAACATCTTCCACACAAATCAATCTTCCTTTCATCACTGCGGATGCATCCGGCCCGAAACACTTGGATATGACTTTGACTCGTGCGAAGTTCGACGATATCACTAAGTCTCTTGTGGAAAAAACACGTATTCCTTGCGTAAACGCTCTTCGTGACGCGGGTCTCAGCGCCAGCGAAATCGATGAAGTGATTCTAGTGGGAGGATCCACTCGTATCCCTGCGGTGCAGGCACTCGTAAAAGAAATTTTCGGAAAAGAACCGAACAAATCCGTGAATCCGGATGAAGTTGTGGCAGTAGGTGCTGCGATCCAAGGCGGGGTCCTTGCAGGAGATGTAACAGATGTTCTACTTCTCGACGTAACTCCTCTTTCTTTGGGAATCGAAACTCTCGGCGGTGTGATGACGAAACTCATCGAAAGAAACACAACTATTCCTACAAGAAAATCACAAGTGTTCTCAACTGCGGCGGACAGCCAAACAACTGTTTCCGTTCACGTTCTCCAAGGGGAAAGAGAAATGGCGAGTTACAACAGAACTTTAGGCCGTTTCGATTTAGTGGGTATTCCTTCCGCACCTAGAGGAGTTCCTCAAATCGAAGTAACTTTCGACATCGATGCGAACGGTATCGTTCACGTATCCGCAAAAGATTTGGGAACAGGTAAGGAACAAAAAATTCGTATCGAATCCTCTTCCGGACTTTCCGAAGAAGAAATCAAAAAGATGGTTAAGGATGCGGAAGCAAACGCTGAGACGGATAAAAAAGCCAGAGAAGCAGCGGATACTAAAAACGAATTGGAATCCATCGTTTACCAATTGGAAAAAACGGTAAACGAATCCGGTGATAAATTGGATGAATCCGAAAAACAACGTGCTCAAGACGAAGTGAAACGCGGTCGTGAGGCGATGGAATCCGGCGATTTGGAAAGAATGAAAGCCGCTCGCGATTCTATCCAACAAGTAGCGATGCAGATCGGTCAAAAAATTTATTCGCAAGGCGCTCCAGGAGCGGAACAACCTAACCAGGAAGCAGGTGCGGGAGCATCCGGCTCTGCGAACGGAAATTCTGCGGGAAGCGGTGAGAAGGTAGTAGATGCAGACTACACCGTTGTGGATGAAGACAAAAAATAAAACGGATAAAAGATAAAAAGAAGTAAGATTATGAGCGACCGCGGTTACTACGAAGTATTAGGCGTTTCGAAAGGTGCTTCCGATGATGAAATCAAGAGCGCCTATCGTAAGTTAGCCATTAAATATCACCCTGATAAAAATAAGGGGGATAAGGAAGCTGAGGAAAAATTCAAAGAAGCTACGGAAGCGTACGAAGTGTTACGTGATCCGCAGAAACGTGCTGCTTACGATCAGTACGGCAAAGCAGGCGTAGGCGCAGGAGGTCCTGGATTCGGACAAGGCGCTTACACCGATTTCTCCGACATCTTCGGTGATTTCGGAGATATCTTCAGTGAATTTTTCGGAGGCGGAGGTGGTGGAAGCCGCGGTGGTTCTAGAAGATCCGGCCCGCAAAGAGGGTCGGACTTACGTTACAATTTGGAAGTGAGCTTGGAAGATGCCGCTCTTGGAAAAGAATATAAAATTGAAATTCCAAGATTGGAAACTTGCGTAGACTGTTCCGGTTCGGGAGCATCCAAAGGGTCTTCTCCTACCGTCTGCCCTGATTGCAGCGGAGCGGGACAAGTCAGAAGAACCCAAGGTTTTTTCAGCGTCACTACCACTTGCCCTCGCTGTAAAGGAAAAGGAAAAATCATTTCCAACCCTTGCAAGACATGTAAAGGCGAAGGTTTAACAGAGAAAAGACGAACAATTCATATTAAAATTCCGCCGGGAGTGGAATCAGGAAGCAGATTGAAAGTTTCCGGGGAAGGAGAATCCGGCCCGAACGGAGGTCCGAACGGAGACCTTTACGTAGTCACTCACATCAAAAAACATCCTGTGTTTGAAAGACAAGGAAACGATTTGATCGTACAAAGATCGATCAGTTTGTCCATGGCTTGTTTAGGCGGAGAGATTGAAGTTCCTTCTATCGACGGAAAAACCATTCAATTGAAGATTCCAGAAGGAACCGAAAGCGGACAAGTCTTCCGTTTGAAAGGACACGGTGTACCATATCTAGGTTCTTACGGAAAAGGCGATCAACATGTGATCATCCGGGTAGAAATTCCTAAAAAATTGACTAAAAAGCAGAAGGAACTTTTGGAAGAATTTGCAAGAGAATCCGGCGAAAAGGTCGGCACTGCGGGAAAATCTAAGTTGTTTTTCCGTTAAGAGAACCGAGGATTGAGATATATCTATGGATAAAAAAGTCCGCCTCGGAGTCATCGGTACGGGCCATATGGGCCAATACCACGTCAATGTTGCTAAAATGCTATCGGATGCCGAACTTGTAGGTATCTACGATGCAAGCACGGAAAGAGCAACTCAAATTGCAGAAAAACATAAAACCAAAGCTTTTGCTTCGGAAGCCGATTTGTTTAAAGAAGTGGATGCGGTCATCATTGCCGCTCCAACTTTTTTACATCACAAAATCGCAAAACAAGCATTATCTGAGAAGAAACATGTTTTAGTTGAGAAACCCATCTCTCAAACGGTGGATGAAGCGCGTGAGCTTGTAGATCTTGCGAAAAAAAACAATTTGGTTCTGCAAGTCGGCCACGTAGAAAGATTCAACGGCGCCGTTTTGGAATTGGGAAAAATCGCGGAACAACCTCTTTTGATCGAATCCAGAAGAATTGCACCGTTTAATCCGCGCATATCGGATGTGGGAGTCGTTTTGGATATGATGATCCACGACATAGACATCGTGATGAACTTGGTGAAGTCGGATGTGGTGGAAGTGAAGGCGACAGGAGCCTCCATCATTTCCGCTCATGAAGATGTTGCCAGCGTCGTATTGAAGTTTGCAAACGGATGTGTTGCCAGCTTGAATGCTTCCAGAGCGTCCCAAGCTAAAATCAGAACATTGAATATCTCTCAAAAAGATTCTTACGTATTTTTGGATTTTACGAACCAGGAAATCGAGATTCACAGACAGGCGAGTTCGACGACTCAATTGGGATCCGGTGAAATTAAATACAGACAAGAATCGATCGTTGAAAAAATCTTCGTTCACAAAGATAATCCTTTGAAGCAAGAACACGAACATTTCGTCAAATGCATCAAAGGCGAATCGGAACCGATGGTAAAAGGCGAATCCGACATTCGTACTTTAGAAGTTGCATACAGAGTATTGCAGCAAATTGGAGAAAATAAATAATGATAGAAGTTCCGGGATCGACTCGCGGCAAATTACTCATTTCCAACTCAAGTGTGATCCAGGACTTTTTTCATAAATCGATCGTTCTTATGGTCGATCATGATGCGGACGGTGCTTTCGGTTTGGTGTTGAATAAACCCACCAACCAAACCATGGAATCTCTGATCAAAAATCTTCCTGAAACGGTTCATTCCAACAAACAAATCTATAACGGTGGTCCTGTGGACAATATGTTCGTAACCATCGTTCATAATCAGAAATCTTCCGCAGACCCCGGCGTTGAAATCATTCCTGGAATTTATATGGCCAGAAGTTTCGATACTATGGTGGAGATCCTTCAATCCAAAGACGCCAAGTTCCGCGTATTTCAAGGTTATGCGGGTTGGTCTTCCGGCCAGTTGGAAAGCGAATTCGAAAAACTTTCCTGGGTGGTGAACGAAGTGTCCGAAGACATCGTTTTTAAGGAAGATGAATCCGAATCCTTATGGAAGGATGCATTACGTAGTAAAGGTGGGATCTATAAATACTTTGTGGAACACACAAAAGATCCTCTGCTAAATTAAGTTTTCCTAATTTGTCGTCCGGTTTTTCCGAAAATTTTACAGATTTGACTGGACGACTTTTTTTCCCTGCAATAATCTCAGATACAATTCGGATCTCATATTCATGAAGCTGGAATCCAAAAAAGTAGTTCTCACTGGTGCTTCTTCCGGCATCGGAAAATCGATTTTGGAAAGGCTTCTGAAAGAAGGAGCCCTGGTAGTTGTGGGGGATCTGAAACCCGAATTAATCCCCGATCATTCCAACCTTCATAAATTTAAAATCGATGTCAGCAAACCGGAAGAAGTAGATCGACTCATTGAAGAATCCATCGAGATTCTAGATAAGATCGATGTTTTCATCGCCAATGCTGGGTTTGCTTATTTTGAAAAAATACAGAAGGAAGATTGGCAAAGAATCCAAAACATCTTTGCTACCAATGTTTTTTCCCCTATTTACACTGCGGAAAAATTAACCTCTCTGCTTCCCAAGGGAGTTCACATCATAATGACGGCTTCCGCGATGGCGCATCTTCCTTTGCCAGGTTATGCGCTCTATTCCGCAACTAAGGCAGCAGTGCATGCGTTTGCGGATGCGTTCCGTTTCGAGATGGGAAAAAACTTCCGATTAACGGTTGTTTATCCTATCGCGACAAAAACCCGTTTTTTTTCCGAGGCCGGAAGTTCAGTGCCGGTTCCTTGGCCGGCGCAGGAGCCGGAACAAGTTGCCAAAAAAATAATCCGTGCTATACTTCATCCTAGGAAATCGGTGCATCCATCGCTTCGTTTCCGCACTCTCTTGATTTTAGATCGTTATTTTCCGATTTTTTTCACGATTTACCGGTTTTGGCAGAATTATCTCTTCCAAAAATGGCAAAAATCGAAAGAAAATTAAATCAAAGGTTTTCCTTTGATTCGGTCGTCTAAGCATTTTGCTTAGATACTGGTCATGCTTACGCTCCCATTTTTATCTCTGTACAGTTTCTACGCAAAATTCGGAAAGGAATAGATTCCGATTATGTCTAATCCCTTTCTACTCGTTCCACAAGCGAAATGTTTATATTGGTACGAAAATTGCTTCTAAATTAAGCAAAGGAAGTAGGCGCTATGTTTATTGCAGACTATGACACGAAGAACGTTTACGATGAGATGTTTTCCAAAGAAGGCAGTGCTCGCAAAAGTTATCATTTCTTAAAAAGTAAAATGGAAAGTTTAGGCGGAATCGAACTCATCAAAAGAAGTTCTTCCGCCGAAAAAGCCCTGCTTTCTTTGGGAATCACCTTTACCTTGTATGGTGACGGAGAGCAGCAAGAACGTATCATGCCGTTCGATGTGATTCCTAGAATCGTTCCTAGCGACGAATGGGTTCGTTTGGAAAAGGGACTCGCTCAAAGAATCCAAGCCCTCAATTTATTTCTGCAGGATATCTACGGGGAGGGAAAAATTCTAAAAGATAAAATCATTCCCGAGGAAATCGTTTTATCCAGCACAGGTTATTTAAAACAGTGCATCGGCTTGAAGCCGCCTAAAGGAATTTGGATTCATATCACAGGAACCGACTTGGTGCGAGACGGAGAAGGTGCTTTCCACGTATTGGAAGACAACCTTCGTTGCCCTTCCGGAGTTTCTTATGTTTTGGAAAACAGGGAAGTGATGAAAAGAACCTTTCCTGAGTTATTCGATAAATTAAACATCCGTCAAGTTTACGATTATCCTTACCATCTTCGTTCCACATTGGAAAATCTAACGGATTCAAGCGATCCTGTCATTGCGGTATGGACGCCTGGAGTCTATAACTCCGCTTATTACGAACATTCTTTCCTTGCGCAAAAAATGGGTGTGTATCTTGTAGAAGGATCCGACTTGATCGTCGAAAACGATACGGTCTATATGAAAACCACTAAAGGTTTGAAGAAGATCGATGTCATCTATCGAAGAATAGACGATACTTTTATGGATCCAAGCGCCTTCCGTGAAGATTCTCTTCTGGGAGTAAAAGGAATTTTTGAAGCTTATAAAAAAGGAAACGTAGCTTTGGCAAACGCTCCAGGAACTGGAATTGCGGACGATAAAGTGATTTATTCCTTCGTTCCTCAAATCATCAAATATTACTTAGGTGAAGAGTCCATCATTCCTAATGTTCCCACATATCTTTGTTCCAACGAAAAAGATCTGAAATATGTGATCGAAAACATTCATAATCTTGTCGTAAAACCTGCGAACGGTGCAGGAGGATACGGAATGATCATAGGGCCCAAAGCTTCCAAACAAGAGCAGGAAGATTTCAAAGCATTGATATTGAAAGACGCTAGAAATTATATCGCTCAACCGGTTTTGAATTTATCCACAGTACCTACCTTGATTGCGGATAAAATCGAAGCAAGGCACGTTGATCTAAGACCGTTCATTTTGTACGGAAAGGACGTTTATGTGATGCCGGGCGGATTAACTCGTGTCGCTTTAAGAAAGGGTTCTTTAGTAGTCAATTCTTCCCAGGGAGGTGGTTCAAAAGATACCTGGGTTCTAGGATAAGGAAGGAGCTATTATGTTAAGCAGAGTAGCCGAATCCGTATTCTGGTTGAATAGGTATATCGAAAGAGCGGAAAACTATTCCCGTTTTATCGATGTGAATCATCAACTTTCTCTCGATTTGAATGACGATTTCCCGAACCAGTGGATGCCTTTGGTGCATACCACGGGTGATGCGGAGCAGTTCGAAAAAAAATACGAACTGGCTACTCCGGCTAACGTCATTCAGTTTATGACTTTTGACGATGAGAATCCCAATTCCATCTTCAATTGCCTTTCCCGTGCCAGAGAAAATGCGCGAACCATCAGGGAAAACATTTCCACTTCCATGTGGGAAGTGTTAAACGAGTTTTATCTTTTCGTAAAAGACTATCGTAAATCCTATCTTGAAAAACCGGAGAGTAGAGGAGAAGGTCTTTCCGTCGATCTTTCCGAATTTTTAAGTTATGTGAGAAAGAACTGTCAAAGTTTTTACGGATGTTCCGATGCTACCATTTCTCACGATGAAGTTTGGAGTTTTTCTTTACTTGGTCGGTTTTTGGAAAGGGCGGATAAAACGACTCGTATCTTGGATATGAAATACTTCATATTGCTTCCTTCCATACAGGATGTTGGTTCCACATTGGATCTTTTGCAATGGTTGTCTTTATTGAAGTCAGCATCTGCGCATGAGATGTACAATCGCAATTATAAAAGAGTGCATCCTACTGAGATCGCAGAGTTTTTGATTTTGGATCAGAACTTTCCCCGTTCCATCGTTTTCTGTCTGCAAGAGATGGAAGAAAGTTTAGAAAAGGTTTCAGGAACGAAGGAAGGTCTTCCTAGAAATTTGGCGCAGGATGCAACGACGACTTATCTGAACCGTTTACGTTCTGAGAACGTACATTCCATTTTCGACAAAGGCCTTCATGAGTATTTGGATGATATCCAAATCGAGCTGAATCGAATCGGTGCAAAGATTGTAGAAAGATTTTTTAGAAGCTAAAACTATGAGCATAAGAGTCGCATTAACACACATTACAACATATAACTACGATAAGAAGATACAACTGTCACCTCATGTGATTCGTCTGCGTCCGGCTCCTCATACAAGAAACCATATCGTTTCTTATTCCTTGAAGATACAGCCGGAAGAACAGTTTTTAAACTGGCAGCAAGATCCTTTCGGTAACTATCTCGCCAGATTGGTTTTCAACGAAAAAACCAGTTTGTTCCAAGTAGCTGTCGACTTAGTAGTCGATATGAAGGTGATCAATCCTTTCGATTTTTTTATCGAAGAAAAAGCGGAAAAGATACCTTTCGTATATGATAAAAATCTAAAGAAAGAACTAACACCTTACTTAAAACCTAAAAAACCGACTAAGTCCGTTTCCGATTATTTGAAAACGATCAATGTCACTCCCAGAAGAACGATCGATTTTTTGGTCGATCTAAACCAGAAGGTTTATAACGACATCGGTTATATCATCCGTATGGAACCCGGTGTGCAGACTCCCGAAGTCACCTTGAAAAAAAGAATCGGTTCTTGCAGAGACAGCGCTTATTTACTCGTTCAAATATTGCGTAACTTAGGTTTGGCGGCAAGATTCGTATCCGGTTATCTCATTCAGTTGAAGGCGGATGTGAAATCCCTCGACGGTCCTTCCGGAACGGATAAGGATTTCACCGATTTACACGCTTGGGCGGAAGTTTTTTTACCTGGTGCAGGATGGGTGGGACTTGATCCTACTTCCGGACTTTTTACCGGAGAAGGCCACATTCCTTTGGCGGCGACACCGGAACCAGAATCGGCAGGACCTATATCCGGTTTTGTGGAAAGAGCCAAAACCGAATTTTCTTTTCATATGGGAGTGGAGAGAATTCAGGAAACTCCTAGAGTCACTTTGCCTTATAAAGATGAAGATTGGCAAAGGATTTTGAATTTAGGGGAATCGATCGACAAACGAATTCGAAAAAACGATATCCGGCTTACCATCGGAGGAGAACCTACTTTCGTTTCTACGGAAAATAAAGATGCTCCCGAATGGAATTTTGATGCGTTAGGTTACGAAAAATATTCCAGATCCGAACAGTTGATGAAACGACTCAAGAATCATTATGCTAAAGGAGGAGTTCTTCAATACGGACAAGGAAAATGGTATCCAGGAGAACCGATTCCTCGTTGGGCGATGATCGCTTATTGGAGATTAGACGGAGAGAAAATCTGGGAATCTCCTCATCTTTTGGCGGATGATCGTTATACGGGTTCGGCCACTACGGAAGATGCTCGTAAATTCACAAGTGTTCTTGCGGCAAATATGCGTTTATCGCAAGAATTCATCCTTCCCGCTTATGAGGACAATCTGTACTATTTATGGCAGGAAGGAAACCTTCCCGATTCCGATGAAGAACTGCTGAAAGGTTTGGATCAATACAATAAGATGGAAAGAAAAAGAATTCTTTCCGTTTTGGAAAAGGGAATCAATCAGGAAGTGGGTTATACCATTCCAATCGAATACGATTCTTATCAAAAAATTTGGTACAGCCAGAAATGGGAATTCAGACGAAAAAAACTCTATTTGATTCCCGGCGATTCTCCTATGGGATACAGACTTCCTTTGAATTCATTGGGATATTCCAGTTTGTATCCTTATCAGGAAGATCCTGCTCTTTTGCGTCCTCCTCTTGCAAAAAGAAAAGAGCTGGAGCAGATCCGAGGTTTGCAGCCGCAGGTATCGTATAATGTAGGATATACGAATTATACGAAGAAAGCGATTTGTATCGAACCTAGAAACGGAAATTTAAGAGTATTTTTGCCTCCTATGCCGAATTTGGAAAGTTGGCTCGATTTGGTTTATCTGATCGAAAAAACTGCGGAACAAACGGATCTGCCGATCGTTTTGGAAGGATATGAAGCTCCTCAAGATTCCAGGATCAATCGTTTCAAAATCACACCGGATCCGGGAGTGATCGAAGTGAATCTGCATCCTTCCTTTTCTTTCGGCGAGATCGTGGAAAAGACGAAAACCCTTTATGAGGAAGCGGAACAAGTTCGTTTGACTGCCGAGAAATTTATGTTAGATGGAAGACACTCCGGTACCGGTGGTGGGAACCATATCACCGTAGGAGGAGCTTCCGTAAACGATAGCCCTTTCCTAAGAAAACCCGGTTTGCTTCGCAGTATGATCGCCTATTGGCAAAACCATCCAGGTCTTTCTTATTTATTTTCGGGTTTGTTCATCGGTCCCACTTCTCAGTCTCCTAGAATCGACGAAGCGCGTAACGACAGTTTGCATGAACTGAAGATCGCATTCCAACAAGTTGATTCCAGCAGATTCACTCCTCCTTGGCTGCTCGATCGTTTGTTCAGAAATATTTTGACAGATCTCACCGGGAACACTCATAGAACAGAGATTTCCATCGACAAACTTTTCGATCCAGGCTCTTATACGGGCCGATTGGGTCTTGTGGAAATGCGCGCCTTTGAAATGCCTCCTCATTACCAGATGAGTGTGGTGCAACAGGCTTTCGTGATGGCGGTTCTTTGTAAATTCTGGGAATCACCTTATTATGGTCAGCCGATCAATTGGAACACGGAACTTCACGACAGGTTCATGCTTCCTTACTTCGTGTATAAAGATTTTAAAGAAGTGATTCGAGATCTTCAAAATTCAGGATTTTCCTTTTTGGAAAAAGACTTTGATCCTTTCTTCGAATTCCGTTTCCCTCAATACGGAATCTCCTATTTGGATGGAATGCAAATCGAGCTCAGAATGGCTTTGGAACCTTGGAACGTTCTAGGAGAAGAAAACACTGCACAAGGGACTTCGAGAGGAGTCGATTCTGCAGTGGAGAGACTCCAAGTAAAAGTCACAGGGTTTCATCCGGATCGTTATGTTTTGAGCTGCAACGGGTACGAAGTTCCTCTACAATCTACCGCTTCTATCGGAGAATATGTGGCAGGAGTTCGTTTCAAGGCATGGGCTCCCGTGTTTACATTGCATCCACATTTACCTGCCCAACAGTCACTTGTGTTTGACATATATGACAAGTGGAACGATAGATCATTAGGAGGATGTACATATCATGTGTCTCATCCGGGTGGTTTGTCTTATTCCAGTTTTCCAGTGAACGGTTATGAAGCGGAATCCCGCCGCATTTCCCGATTCTGGACACATGGGCATAAAATAGGAAAATCACTTCCTCCGGTTCGATTAGAAAACAGAGGTTTCCCTTCGACACTGGATTTAAGAATGGTTTAGAATGTATTTAAAATGATGACTCAGGATCCGTACGTACTCACAAATAACTACCGTCCTCTTCCAGGCGTCTACGATGAGTTAATGGATGAGGAAGGGAACGTCCGTAAAAAATATAAGTTCCTTGTAAAATCATTTCAAGAGCTCGGTCCCGCCGAACTGATCAATCGCAGAAGGGATGCGGACAGAATTCTTCGTGAAAACGGAGTCACATATAACACATATCAGCCGGATTCTCCCGAAGCCAAAGAACGACCTTGGGATTTGGATTTATTTCCTTTGATTATGGAAAGTGAAGAGTGGAGGCTTTTGGAAAGAGGTCTCAACCAAAGAGCCGACCTTTTGGACAGTCTTCTTCGAGACTTGTATTCCAAAAGAAGAGTGTTGTATGAAAAAAAGATTCCTCCCGAGATTTTATTGAATTCATCTTCTTTCCTAAGGGCTTGTGACGGAATGTACGAGTCCAACCACTTTCTTGCGAGAAACCCCGCTCTTCTCTTTTTCGTATGCGATTTGATTCGTGCTGCGGACGGAAATTTTTACGTTCTCAACGACAGAGTGCAAGCACCTTCCGGTTCCGGTTATTCTTTGGAAAACAGAATCGTTCTTTCCCGCATTTTTCCCAGCATGTACAGGGATGCGATGGTACACAGAGTGGCTGTGTATTTCAGATCTCTTCGTAAAGCCCTGAATCAGCTATCGGGTGTTACAGGAAGAGAACCTGTTGTCGTTCTTCTCACGCCTGGTCCGAGCAATGAAACCTATTTCGAACATGCATACTTAGCCGGTTATTTGGGTTATACTTTGGTGCAAGGTGAGGATCTTACCGTTCGTAAAAACAAAGTTTTTATGAAGACTGTGGAAGGTCTCCAACAAGTGGATTTGATTTTAAGAAGGGTCGACGATGTTTTTATGGATCCTTTGGAGCTGAAAGGAGACTCTTTGTTAGGTGTTCCCGGTCTTTTGGAAGCAATTCGTTCCGGAAACGTGAAAGTAGCCAATCCGATCGGTTCTTCCTTTTTGGAAAACAGAGCCCTTCTTCCTTTTTATTCGGAGTTGTGTCGTTTTTACTTGGGAGAGGATTTGATCCTTCCTATGGCTCCCAGTTATTGGCTGGGAAATAGGGAACATCTTTCTTTGGTGATGGAGACTCCTGAAAAATTCGTTTTTAAGCCGGTTTCGAGAGACGATGAAGAAGAACCTACCACCTTTCTTGAGTTAAGTGGAGAAAGAAAAGACCTTTTTCTTAAAAAATTGAAGTTTAGTCCGAATCGATTCATAGCACAGGAAATGATTCCTTCCGCAACCGTACCGGTTCTTTCCGAAAACGGATTTCGTCCGGGAAGAGCGATTATGAGAACTTTCGTTACTTCTTCCGGAAGCGGATATCAAACGATGGCGGGAGGTTTGGTCAGAGTTTCCCCTTCGTTAGATGACTTTTTCGTTACCAGTCAAAGGGGAGCCTGGAGCAAAGATTTATGGGTTCTTGCTTCCGAGGCGCAAAAAGAGGAAACTCTTCTCGTTCCCAAGTCGGATCAAATTTCCATTTCCAGAAAAAGTTCCGGGGTGCCAAGCCGCGTTGCGGACAATCTGTTCTGGTTGGGGCGTTATTTGGAAAGAGGAGAAAACCAAGCTCGTATTTTCAGAGAAGCAACCTTTAAGGTCCTTCAAGTGGAGGAGAGTTATGAAAAAGAAGCGATTCATAACATCCTTCGCCTTGTAACTCATGTTACGAATTCTTATCCAGGATTTTTAGGGGATGATGCGAACGAATTGTTCTCAAATCCTTTCCGAGAACTGCAAAGACTGGCAACGGATAAGTTTTTGGTAGGAAGTTTGGCGTTCAATATCAAAGGTTTGGTGCATGCTTCCAAATCCGTCAGGGATCGACTGGCAGAAGATATGAAAAAGAACATGCTGAACTTGGAAGACAATTTGAATCGTCCAATCGAATCTTACGATGCGTTGATCGACTTCCTTCATAAAATCATTCTTAATCTTTCCTCGTTGACCGGTCTCTCCTTTGAAAACATGAGTCGGGAAGCAGGATGGTATTTTATGGAGTTAGGAAGAAGATTGGAGCGTTCCATCAATTTGATTCACACTCTTCAGGGAATCATCCGTTGGGAAGAATTCCAAGATAAATCTTCTTTCGAAAACCTTTTGAGAATCAACGACATTCGTATCACTTATAACAGACGTTATAGAGGAAGAATCGATCAGGAATCCGTTTTGGACATTCTTCTTTTCGATACTACGAACCCTAGGTCTTTGGCATATCAATTCGAACAGATGATGAATTGTGTTAAATTTTTACCCGGTAAAGAAGAAAAACAAACTTATTCCGAAGACCGCGCCGTTTTACAGCTTTATACTCATTTCAAAATGAAAGATATACCGATCCTTTTCAATACTCAGGAACCGCTTGCGAATGTTTCCGCTTGGTTGGATGAACTCCATAACGATTTAAGATCCGTGTCCGATGCGATTTCCATCCGTTACTTCAATTATGCGGAAGAACAAACAAGAATCGGAGATGGAAATGGCTGATTACAGAGTCATTCATAAAACGAAGTATGTGTATGAAGATTTGGTAGCATACTGCCATAATATGGCGCATATGTATCCTCTTACTTCCAGACATCAGGATTGTTTCCGTACACATGTTACGGTTCTTCCTAAACCGATCGTTTCTTCTTTTCGAAGGGATTATTTCGGAAACCAAGTGTTTTTATTTTCGGTAGAAGATCCTCACAAAGCTTTGGAAGTGACTGTGGAATCCACCATCCGTACACATAGTTCGGTAGGATACGATCACTCCAGATCCACTCCTTGGGAAGAGATCCGCAATATGGTGCAAATTTCCAGCTTAGAGCAGGATATCGCCGCCATAGAATACTTGCAGCCTTCTCCTTTCATTAAAGTCGCCGATCAGTATGCGGAATTCGGAAAACAATTTTTTGAACCGGGAAAACCGGTATTTCTCGGCGTATTACAGATGTCGGAATCGATCTTTAAAACCTTCAAGTACGATCAGAAAGCGACTACAATCAACACTCCTTTAGAACAAGTGTTAGTTGAAAAAAAAGGAGTCTGTCAAGATTTCAGTCATTTATGCATCTCCGCACTTCGTTCTTTGGGAATCCCTGCGCGATACGTAAGCGGTTATTTGGAAACACAACCTCCTCCTGGAATGCCTAAGTTGCAAGGATCGGATGCCACACATGCATGGATCTCCGTATATTGTCCCGATATGGGCTGGCAGGATTTCGATCCTACGAACGGAAAAATGATCACGGAAGAATATATCATCACCGCAATCGGAAGAGACTACTCCGACATATCTCCTCTTAAAGGAATTTTATTCGGAGGAGGAAAACATAAGTTGGTGGTGGAAGTCGATGTGTTGCGGGAAACGATCACCGACTTATAAAAAAGTTTTTTACTTCAGGGAACTTTTCCAATCTTCTTCTTTGAATCCTACTAAAACCAATTGATCGGAGATCACAAACGGTCTTTTGATTAGGTTTCCGTTTTTGGAAAGAGCTTTCAAAGCTTCCTCTTCTGAAATCGTTCCTAATTTTTCTTTCCAATTCCCTTCTCTGTAATCTTTTCCTGAGACATTGAATAGTTTTTTTATATCGCCTATCGTTTGTTTTGCTTTTTTCAATTCCGCCAGACTGGGGGGAGTCTCTCGAATCGGAAGAGAGTCGAAAGGGATTTTGTTTTTTTTCAGAAAACCCAATGCCTTTTTGCAGGTGCCGCAGCCGGAATACTCGTAAACTTTTAAGCCTGAATTCTTCATAAAACCTATTTTCTTACTTACTAAAATCTTCGCACCTGATTCTTAGAACTATGTTATTGGAAGAGAACGTTCTTCTTTCGGATTGGACCAGCTTTCGTCTGGGAGGAAGGGCGAAATATTTCGTTCGTGTCTCCGAGAAAGATGAATTATGGGAAGCGATCGCCTTTGCACAAAAAGAAAATCTTCCTTATTTTATTTTGGGAGGGGGCTCGAATACCATCGTTCCCGATTCCGGTTTTTCCGGTTTGGTGATCAAGATGGAATTTTCAGGAATCCGAATCTTATCCGAAGATCCTTCCGAAGGAACCGTCCTTGTAGAAGCAGGTGCGGGAGTTCCTTGGGAAAATTTCGTAAAGTTTACGATCGAACATTCTTATTCCGGTGTGGAATGTTTGTCCGGAATTCCAGGCACAGTAGGCGCCACTCCCATCCAAAATGTAGGCGCTTACGGACAAGATGTATCCGAAACGATTCTTTCTTTGGAAGCCGCTCATCCGAGCGGATCTCTCAGAACCTTCTCTCATCAGGAATGCGGATTCTCCTACCGCAACAGCCGTTTCAAATCGGGCGAATGGAAAGATTGGATCATTCTATCAGTAACCTTTCGTCTTTCCACCAAACAAGAAATTATCGCTAAATATCCTGAACTTCGTAAGGCTTGGGAAACAGCTAAACAGGAAAAAAAATCAGAAAATCTTTCTGGCCAAACAGAAAGAGATTCCGATTTACGAGAGTTAAGTGAAACAGTGATCTCTCTCAGAAAAAAAAAGTCTATGGTCATTGATCCGAAAGATCCGGAATCTATCTCCGCAGGTTCCTTTTTTACGAATCCTATTTTAACACAAAATGAATTGGATCATTTTACGAACCGATTGAAAGAGTTGAATCTTCAACCTCCCCAGTTTTTCCCGGATTCGGAAGGAAAAACGAAAATACCTGCCGCTTGGCTGATTGAAAATTCAGGATTTAATAAAGGTTATACTGTAAACGGAGTGGGAATTTCCAAATCACATTCTTTGGCTTTGGTCAATCGGGGGGGCACGACAGAAGCTCTTCTTTCTTTGATGGGATCCATCCTGCAAAAAGTGGAAGAAAAATTCGGAATCAAATTGGAAAGAGAGCCTATCCTGCTTGGCAGCTAACTTTAAAAAGCTGCATTTTGTTACCGATACTTTTTTTGTTTCTATGAATTCGGAAAACTTGATTTCCAAACGGGATGATTTCGAATCAATTCCAGAGATTCTTTGATTCTGCTTTTACCGATGGGGGAGTGATTCCATACGTTGAGTCCGGAAGGATGAGGAAGAGCGATCCAATCGAAATTCACACCGAACCATTTTTTACTTTGTAGACTTCCGGTTATCTCTTCCAATTTGAATTTTTCAGTTTCCAAAAGCTGAGCGATGGCAAGTTTCCCAATGGGTATGATGAGACCCGGTTTATGGAAGCGCACCTCGAACTCCAGCCAAGGGCGGCAATTTTCCACCTCTGATTTGTTTGGTTTTCGATCTCCCGATTTTGCCTTTCCAGGGAAACATCGACAAACCGCCGCCATGTTCACTTTTTTTCTGTATTCTTCTTCCGAGACATCGATCGTCGAAAACCATTGGAACAAGGTTTTTCCCGCTGTGTAGGCAAATGGACGACCTAACCTTTCTTCATGGACTCCGGGTGCTTGGCCGATGCTGATGATTTTCGACTTGGGGATACAGCCGTGTACGGGTTTTCCCTGCATATCGGGACATTTATTACAAGACAAAAGAGAGTTAATGTGCTCGTTTAAACTGGACATTCTCTAAAAAAGATTTGGTGACTACCGATACTCATTTCAGACTGTGAGCGAAGAAGACCCTATGGCTAGTAAAAAACCACGTTTCCTTATTCTTTCTTTGATCGGAATTGCATTTTTGGTAATCACTGCAATTACTGCGGCCTTTGTCATAGACGAAATCAAAGGCGGGGCTGTGGGAGACGGCCAAAACAAATACGAACTCATCATTGATCCGGGAGAACCGTCTTCGACCGTTGTGAAAGAGTTATCTCAGGCAGGGATGATCAAGTCCTCCGTATATTTCAATTACCTGATCAAGTTTACCCGCTCCGGAAACAAAATCAAACAAGGTATATACGAAATCAACGACGGAATGAGTTCCCGAAAAATCCTGGATGTGATCATCTCCGGGAAAGTGAAATTGGTAACGTTCACGGTTCCGGAAGGATATAACAATCGTCAGATTGGAGATCTTCTTACGAATAAAAAGCTGGCAAAGTCCAGGGAAGATTTTCTAGCCGCTACTACGAATCCTGCTCTTCTTCAAAAATATAAAATTCCTGCAAAGAGCACTGAAGGTTATTTATTTCCTGAAACATATTCAGTGCCTGTGAATTTTCCTTTGGATCGAATCGCGGATATGATGATGAAACGTTTCTATAAAAAACTGGAATCGATTTCGGAAGCTAAAGGAATTTCTCCTGCGGATCTTCATGCGAAAGTGGTTCTTGCTTCCATCGTAGAAAGAGAAGCGGTTCGTAAAGAAGAAAGACCGATTATGGCAGGAGTGTTTCTTACTAGAATCGAAAAGAACATCAATTTAGAATCCTGCGCCACCATACAATACTTATTCGATAAACCTAAAAAAAGATTATTCGAAACCGATTTAAAAATCATATCACCGTATAATACTTATATCAACGGTGGATGGCCTCCCGGACCGATTTCCAATCCTGGACTTCCTGCTTTGCTTGCAGCGTTCCGCCCGGAAAAGTCGGACAAATTATTTTTCCTTTTGAAACCGGACGGTTCTCATTATTTCTCTGCTACATTCAAAGAACATTTGGACGCTAAGAAAAAATACATCGATGTCTTGTATCAATAATGAATGAAGACATCATCAATCTCAATGTGGTGATCGGAACCATTTCCAAGGACTTATTGGATGTTCAAAAGTCCTTGGAAAATTATAGGGAAAAGCAAGCCCGCAAAGAAGCGGTCGATGAGGAAGCCTTTCAGTTCGTGGAAAAAGCGGAAAAGGTTTTGGACAAAGCCGAAAAAGGCGAACTGCAGCTCACAGAAGACCAAATCCGAAGGATCAAAAGTAACCTCATCAAAATCTTAAACAAGATTCAATCGAAGTAAGTTCTTTTCTTCGATCGTTTCTTTGGCGATAAATTGAACTGCCTTTTCAATCACATCTTCTGATCTTAAAATCATCTGATGGCCTAAACCCTTTGTAGGAAAAAAACTTCCTTTCTTCCAGGCTCTGGCAACCCGTTTGCCCATGATAAAAGGAACTTCATTGTCCGATTCGTCATGAATGACCAAAAGTTCCGAATCTAAAACTTTACCGGATCTTTCCAAATCCAAAGAATCCAAACTGCGATGGATCTTTCTTTCCATTCTCATACGCATTTCTTCTTTTACGGAATCATCCAATCCTAACGATTTCGAAAATACTTCTCTCAGTAGTTCCAATCGGGAAGGAGGAGAAATATAAACCGCTTTCTCAACGGAAACACCTAATTCTTGTGCAACGGTAGCGACTGCTCCTCCGAAAGAATGACTGATGATCAGAGAAGGGGAACCTACGATTTTGACCAGATCCACAATTGTTTCTGCCGAAAGAACGATGTTACAAAATTTTCCTTCGGAACTTCCATGGCCCGGCAAATCCAAACTAACGACGGATAAACCAAGGTCCAATAGAGGCTGCACGAATCGGGAAAGATTTCCGCTGTGTCCGTTCCAACCGTGGATCAAAAGAACTTGTTTCCCTGGATTCTTCCAATGCCAGTAGGTGATGTTTTTACCGTTTCTTTGGAACTGAGACATTTCACCTAGAGAAAGAATGTCCTTTTCTTTTCGGGAAGGAAAGGTTCGGTGGGGGAGGAGAAAAATATTCGTAGCCACCTTGCCCAAGTGTTCCGGTCTTTTTTTTCCGAATTCCAATTTCTCTGAGATTGTAAATTGTTTCGAACGAACGTTCGTGCTTAAATTTTCCATAAAAATTCCCCTGTCTCCTTATGCTTACAGTTCTGATCTCTTATTTCGTTATGATTTTGTTAGGTTGTATATCTTTGCATCAATTGGTCGAATGCCGTTTTCGCTCTGGTTTTTGCTTTTTCATCTTGGAGCAATCGGTTGTAGAATTGAAAGCCGAAGATGATCCCCCAAAGTTCTTGGAGGAACTGATCCGAATTCGTCTTTGTTGATATTTCGTTTAGGCTTTTGGCTTCTTGTAGGAATTTATGAAGTGTTCTCATCCAATCCGTCTGCAATTGCACCAAAAAATCTCTAACGATTCCAGGGCGATCATCATATTCACTGTTAGTTGCCAAAAAAAGACAACCTCCTGGAAGTTCATCGGAAGCGGCCCAATCCAGCCAGTTCTGAAAAACCGCATTCAATCGTTTGGTTCCAGGCTTTGCTTTTAAAGCAGGATACAATACTCTGCGTCTGAAAATTTCACTTCCTGCCCGCAAAACTTCGATTTGTAAGGTTTCTTTGGAATGGAATCTGCCGAAGAGTCCGCTTTTGGACATTCCTAGATCTTCTGCCAAAACGCCGATAGTAATCCCTTCCAGACCGACCGTGCTGGCAAGAGCAACGGCTCTGTTTAGGATTTTGGCTTTCGTTTGGTCGGAAGAAACGCTCATAAATATAAGTACGAACGATCGTTCGCAATTTGTCAAATCCTTTTCTCGGAAAAAAAGGTATCCTGCGGAATATTTCTACTCTGTATTATGTCTCTTTCTTTCCTGAAAGAGAAGACCGGAAGACACCACCTTTTACGAAACCTTCACCTGTCTGTCATAGCCCTGTAACAGAGAAAGGACATATTTAAGACTGTCAGCGGGAAATATTTACGATTTCCCAAGTGGGAATTATACCTGCTGACGAAGAATTCGATTCGATCGAAAGAGGAAAAAGATGAAACAATTATTAAAGAAAGGGTTACTGGTGGCTATGCTCGCATTGCTTGCTGTGAACGCTGCTAATTGTAAAAAAGATAAAAAAGATGATAACGTTGGCCTATTGCTTGCTTTGTGGTATCTTAACCAATACGAAGCAACAGTTACACTAACAGGTGCTTTATTGGATACAAGCGGAATTGCAACTAGAGACGGAAAAGTAACTCTTACTTCTGCTGATCCGGACATTTTGACCGCAGGGCAAGGAGCTATTTCCGACTTCACTGCATGTCAAACAAACGCACCGATCACTACCGGTAACCAACAAGTTACAAACGGTCTTGATGGAGAATTCGTTCTTAACTTTAAGATCAATGCGACTTCCGGATCTGTAAATATAGCTGCTGTTAGTTCTACTGGAGCAAGCAATACTGTAGGAACTTGCGATAATATCGCTGCATTAAGCCCTGATACTTTCACGGACGTAATGGGAAATGGAACTCTTTCCATCAATGTAAACAATGCGAATTTGAGCGATAAAGGTCAGATCGTAGCGAATGTTTCCGGTTTTCAAGTTCTGATTAAATCTGTTACTATCGTAGTAAAAGGTACATACAACCTAGCTTCTCCTACAGTAGGAGAAAACGTTTGCGACGGAAGAAATGCAACATCTCCTGAAGTAATTTCCGGCGATATCACTTCCGCAAAAGTTGTTTCTAGTTCAGCGCTTCTAAGCGGAACGGTAACGATTAAGAACGGTGGAAGTTTGACCGTATTGCCTGGCGCTGTGGTTTTCGGAAACAGAGGATCTTCTCTTTTCATTCAAGACAACGGATCTCTTATCGCAGAAGGAACCGCAGCATCTCCTGTTTGTTTTACTTCCGCACAGAACCTTGGTTCCAGATATCCTAGTGACTGGGGTGGTATCGTTGTTATCGGTAACGGTGTAGGAACTAGAAGTGCGGTTACGGAAGGAACAACTCCTCAATCTTATCCTAGAACAACTAACTCTACAGTGAAATTGAAATATGCGATCATCGAATTCGCAGGAAACGAGGTTGCTCCTGGTGATGAGTTGAACGGTCTGTCTTCTTACACTGTAACGAATTCTTCCAACTACAGCTACGTTCAAATCCATAGAGGATTGGATGATGGTTTTGAGTGGTGGGGTGGAAACGTTCCAGGTGACCACTTAGTAGTAACAGGTGGTTTGGATGATGATTTCGATATGGATGAAGGATTCGGCGGTACTTTAACTAACATTCTTGGAGTGAAGTATCCTGCAGCTTGCGGTGGATCTCCTTCTACAGACCCACATGGTATGGAAATGGACGGATCTCACAATGCTGGTGTAGCACCAGGTGTTGGCACATACACAAACCCAACAGTTACCAACTATACTTTGATCGGTGCTGAAGTCGCTAACGGTTTCGGAGCTCGATTCAGAGAAGGTATGAGAGGAACATTCTCTAACGGATTGGTATATGGTTTCGCTTCCGGTAACTTACGTTGCGATAACAATGCCGGTGGTGGTACTGACACTAACCCTACAGTAGGCACTACACTATCTCAAAGTGGAAAAGCGAGTACGATCGGGTCTCAGTGTGTGGCTATAACACAAACCGCTTCCCTAACTGCTACTCCTGTAGTTTCTATGGGTAACATCAATTCAACCGATTGCGGATTCTCAGCAACTAAGCCTGATTTCACGACTAATTCCGGATTAGCGCAAACAGGTGCTGGTAACAGTGCTAACGGTAAATGGTGGGATTCCTGGACAGTTTACAGAGCTAGATAATTCTTAAGGTTTAAAACAAATCTAATTTAATAAAAACCCTGGCTTTTTGCCGGGGTTTTTTTATTGGTATATTATGAAAACGAATCCATTAATCATATTACTTTTGTTATTTGTAATTGGCTGCGATTCCAAACAGGATTGGCGTGCCGATTTAGAAAAAGTAAACGAACAAGAAGAACTTCGTATGGCAGATTCTAAGGCAAAAATACGAAGTTATATGAAAGATTCATATACAATCGAAACAGGCTTCTCTTCGAAAGAAGAAGCCTTACTTGCATTTTTAACTGAAGTTCAAAAAACAACAGGTTTTGAATTAAAGACAATCTTCACTTCTCTCGAAAAAGAAACGGTTCTTTTTCCGAATACCTTGGGCTTCGGAACGGCACTCGATGTAACTCCTTTGGAAGAGTATAAAAAATTGATCCAAGAAAGGGAGAATATGGGTATCGAACGTTTGAGAGAAAAGATGCAAGGAAGTAGTTTCTCTCTTACCGAAATAAAATGGGAGAAACCAAGAATTTATAACAAGATCAACGGTTATAAACCTCATTCGATTGAACTTACTATCAAAGGCAAACAGGTAAAAGTCGATCAGGTTAAAATGATTTTTGAAGTGAATGGAAAATACAAAGTGGGGGTGATTGCACCTTAAAGAATTATTACATTTCGGTTACAATAAATTAAACGAACTGTAATGTTTCTCCGCTCCTTTACATTTACTCGAAACGTATTCTCTAAATCTTTGTAACAAAATAAATACTAAGATAAGCAATATGAGAAACGTTTGCATTAAAATCTTTCTGATACTCTTCTTTCCGGTGAGTTTGTTCGCACAAGCTACCGGAAATATAAGAGGAACCATCATCGATTCCGAAAACGGGGAAGCGGTCTTTGGAGCTACCATCGTTGTTCGTTCGGAAAAAAAATTCGCTAAAACCGACTTCGATGGTAAATACGAAATTTCCCTCCCTACTGGATCTTACGAAGTAGAATACCAAATGTACGGGTATGCTCCTCAGAAAAGGACGATCAATGTAGTTGCTGGAAAAAATCAGCAAATGAACGTCACTTTCGGAGCACAAACTCTGGAAACAGTAGAGGTAAAAGACAGGGCATTAAACAATACCGAATCCGCAATGTTAGCCCTTCAGAAAAAATCGGCTACAGTCTCCGATGGTATTTCCCAAGAGGCGATTAAAAAATCTCCCGATTCTTCTGCGGGAGACGTTGTCAAACGTGTAACGGGTATTACTCTTATCGGTGGTAAATACGTGTTCGTAAGGGGATTGGGAGAAAGATATTCCAATACCTTGCTAAACGATTCCATCATCCCTTCTACGGAACCTGATAAAAGAGTCGTTCCGATGGATATCTTTCCTTCGAGTCTTATTAAAAACATCCGGGTCGTGAAAACGTTTACCCCGGAAGATATGGGTGAATTTTCCGGAGGTTTGGTGAAGATCGAAACTCAGGAGTACCCTGATCAATTCCAGATGAGCTTAGGGCTTGGTGTTGCCAGAAACATGAATACCACTGGAAAGAAATTTTTGACTTTCGACGCTGGAGACTTTTTAGGAAGACCTACGGAAAGCCAAAAGTTACCGAGTATAATTAAAAGTTTACCGGATTCAATCGCTTATGAACCGGGAAGCCGGTTCGGAGGATTGCCTCCCACTTTGGTCAACCTGACTCCTATGTTTTTTAACGGAAAGTGGACTCCTAAAGAGGAAAGCGGTTCTTATGATAGAAGCTTTAATTTCTCAGTAGGAAATACTTTCAAAACGACAGAGTCCGGACAAAGACTGGGTATTTTATTCGGTGTCACTAGAAGTGAAGAGTATCGTTTTAGAGAAGAAAAATCCAGAAGATACATTCCTGCAAACCAGATCAATAACACCGTAAAAGAAGCGACTTACTTGAATAAGTTGCAGGAACAAGATTCTGACATTTATAATAAAGAAGTGAACTTCGGTTCCAACTTGAACTTAGCTTACGAATTTACAAAAGGCCAACAGATCTATTTGAAAAACCTTTATACTGTAAGTTCCGATACGAATGTTCGCCAGTCTACCGGTGTGAACTATATAGATAACTTCCAGTTCCTTGCGGATACGAACACTTTTACTTCCAGACAGTTATTGAACAATACACTTGGAGGAGATCATGCGATCCAATTGGGAAAAATGGCAAGACCGCATAAACTCGAATGGAATTTATCCTTCTCAGAAGCGAAACGTGATGAGCCAAACCTAACACAACAAGTATGGAGAAGGCCTGATCCTCCTAGCAGCTTTTCTCAGAATTTTACTCGTTTAGGAAATAACCCGGACGGTTCCAGATTCTTCTCCGAATCTAGGGATCAAGTAAGACAGATCAATTTAAAATACGAAATTCCTTTTGAACAGTGGGACGGATTAAAATCCGCTCTTAAAGTAGGGGGACTTGCTTTAGAAAGACAGAAAGATTTCCGCTTCCGTGAATTCGGTGTGAAGTACAACAGAGGTGTCGGAAGTTCGATCGTAGACTCTTGGCCTGCTCCAGGAGAATTAAGTTTTAATCCCGCAGAATACTTGCCCACTTCTGCGAATCCTACAGGGAACCAAACTTTCTCCGAAAGAGCAACAGAACCTAATGCGTACAATGCGATGCAGAAACTTCAAGCGTCTTTCGCTCAAGTGGATCTTCCTTTGTTCCCTAAATTCCGATTCATCGGAGGGGTTAGATATGAAGATAGTTATCAAAAGGTTAAAACTTTCCAACTTAGAAACAGTTCTAGCATCACTAATTTGGACTACGGTTGTAAAATAGACAATGAAGACGTAAGAGTCGCATTGGTAAATAGCAACGTTTGTACGCAAAACAACAACGGTATCGGTGAGATCAGAACAAGAGATAAACTTCCTTCTGCAAATTTCGTTTGGGAAGTTAAAAACGATATGAACATTCGTTTGGGGTATACTCAAACGATCACTAGACCTGATTTAAGAGAACTTTCTCCTTTCGGTTTCACTCCTTTCTTCGGTGCGGATCGTATCTTTGGTAATTCCGATTTGAAAAGAACTTATATTCACAACTACGACGCTAGATGGGAATATTATATGACCGCAATGGATTATATCGGAATCGGTGCTTTCTATAAACAAATGTCCGACCCGATCGAGATGATAGGACGTCCTGTTGCAGGAAGTATCTCGGCGCAGTTCACTTATACGAATGCATCTCAAGCTTATATCAGAGGGATAGAGTTCGATTATAGAAAAGATTTTCTGGAAAGATTCCGTTTTGAAACGAACTTCTACTTCATTAAGTCTCGTGTAGATGTTCTTTCTTGGAACACTTACGCTCTGGGAAAAGCTGGTTTCTTGGATTCCAACAACAGAGCGTTTGCTTATGATCCTACAAACTTATCGCGTTCTTTGCAAGGTCAGTCCGAGTTCGTTTATAACTTGAAGTTTGATTGGTTTCTTACGAATAAGAAAAACCAATCTCTCGGAGTTTATTATAACTTCTTCGGAAATAGAATCTATGCAGTGGGTGCGAACGGAACTCCTGATGCGATCGAAAGAGGAGTCGGTTTGACAGATATCGTATATTCTTACAAACACGACGATAAGTTGGATATAAAAGCGGCAGCTAAGAACATTATGGATACTCGATTCAAAGTGTATCAAAGATCGGAACTTACCGGACAAGACGAATTGTTCCTTTCCTACAGAATCGGTGTGACCTTTTCACTGGCAGCTACATATAAATTCAATTAATCTACGAACAAAAATAGGCCTTCTTGAATACGGGAAGGCCTATCCGAGTACAAAAAACCAAATCGTTCTTTTCCAAACTTTTTCCGAAACCATTCATATCTCTTTTGGTATAGATAATTCTCGAAGCGGATTTTCCCGCTAAAAACCTTTTCGGCCGAATAATAATTTCTTGATAATCCTGAACTGATTCATTCAATCATACGGCAATATTCGTATGAAGGCAAAATTAAAGATTTTCTACTTTCTGTTCTACTTTACATTCGGGGTGATTTTACTTGCGGGGAATTGGGCTATCGTTACCGCTCTCGGATCCACAGGGGTTTTCCCGATTTTATGTGCATTTTTATTTATGTCCGTGATCGGAGGGGCTTTTGCCGTATATTCGGGAGGAGCCTTATTCAAAACGTTCGCAACGATAGAAGAGGCTTTTAAAGAGGCAAGCAAAGGAAACTTAAAAATCCGCATTCCTTATAAACCCAAAGAACTGTTAGCTGAGTTCTATGAAAATTTCCATCGAATGCTTCAAGGGCAAGGTGAATTGATTCATCATTTAAGATCGTCCGCAATTCATCTGGCGGATGATTCGGAAGAAATCAAAACCGTAATTTCCGAATTTTCCTCCAATTTACAGTCTCAATCCGCTGCCACAGAACAAGTGTCAGCTTCTATGGAAGAGATATCCGGCGCGACCACATCCATTGCAAGCATCTCCGGAGAAAATTCCGCCAGGATGAGTGATTTGTTGGAAGAGGTGGAAAAGTTATCCAAGGCGATGGATAAAACGGGAACCAACGTAGAAAACACTCTTTCTTCTTTCAAAAAGATCATCCAAAAAGCGCAAGCGGGGAAAAATTCCCTTCAGGAAATGAACTTGGCTATGGACCATTTATCCGGTTCGTCTCAAGAAATCACTAAAATGGTAAAGACCATCGCGGAGATCAGCGAACAAATCAATATGCTTGCATTGAATGCTGCAATCGAGGCGGCAAGAGCAGGTGATTCCGGAAAAGGTTTCGCTGTCGTAGCGGAAGCAGTATCCAAACTTGCGGAAAGAACAGCTAACTCCGTAAAGGGGGTCAATGAGCTGGTCAAAAAGAACCAAAACGATATGGTTTTGGGAATGGAGAGAATCGAAAAGACCAGTTTACAAATAGAAGAGATCATCGAAACCATAGGAAAGGTCTCTCATCAAATGGAAGAGGTCCACGAAGCGACTTTAGCCCAGAAAGAATTACGAGCTTCCGTTCTGCAAGAGGCGGACTTTGTCAGAAAAAGATCGGATGAGATCCGACATGCAGTGACAGAACATAATTCGGTTACCACAGAGGTAGTGACATCGATTACGTCTATCAGTGAATTGGCGATCAGCAATTCGGAAAGTAGTGAGCTTTTGACAGATCGAATTACTGCTATTTCGAATACTGCTTCTCAACTAAGCACGATGGTTCGTTTGTTCAAAACTGAGGAAGGATTGGCAGAAGGTAAAAAAACTTCCGTTTCCGAAAGGGAAGAAGCTACGCATGAATTGATTTTTAGATCTCAGATAGGATCTTTATATTATGTGAAATCCCATAACATGTTGGAAGTAGTATGGACGCCGAATTTTACGGAAGAAAGATATAAAGAAATTCTAATGAGTGCTCTCGAACTCATCAAACAAAAAAATGTTACTAGATGGATGGCGGATACTAGAAAGATGGGAGTCGTCACCGAATCCGCTCAAAATTGGGTGAATGTGAATTGGTTTCCTTTGGCGAGTAATTCCAGCTTGAGGAAAATGGCGATCGTCCTTCCCGATTCCGCTTTAGCAGCAATGTCGATCGACGATCAAACCTTAAAGACAGGAAATGTGGAATTGAAAACACTTCCCAATATGGATGCGGCGATGGCTTGGATTCTTTCCTAGCGATATTCCGATTGACAAAATCATAAAAAGGAGTTTTATTCATACACCCTCTATGTCGTCCTTAATACTAACATTAATTCTATTCTATGCGGTGAGTTTTTATGCCGTGAACTTCATCGTAACAAGGAAAAAACCGTGATTCTAGGTCATTACGCCACAGCACTTCTTCCTTACAGCCGCTTCAAAAAATATCCTTTCTGGGTTTTATTGTTATGTGCGAATATTCCAGAATTCTTATGGCTTTTTTTGGCCTTGGTCGGAGTGGAAGCTACGCAACCCGAATCTTTGCTTGATGCCAGCTTTCAGAATTTGCAAGTCCAAATGACCTTCAGCCATAATTTGATTCCTTCTTTTTTGCAGGGGATCGCAGTGGCAGGAGTGGTTTTTGCTTTCTTTAAAGACCGCTCCTTCGCATTGTGGTGCGGTTTTCTAACCATCTTACACGTAATATGTGATCTTATTGTAGGCTTCGAACATCAGATTTGGGGAGAAGACTCTCCTGTCGTTTCTTTGAATTCGTATCTAAATTTTCCCCACGCTGCCATCTTCTTCGAATTTTTTTTTAGTATCGCCTGCATCCTTTGGTTCGTCCGCACTGAAAAACAATCCGGCGCACCGATTTCAAAACAAAAGTTAGTTGGCCTGCTCGCAATTTTTTCCATCGGAGTATTGATGTGGCTTCCTGCAGCAACCATCCCTTTGAGAAAAATCCTTTCCTTGTTTTGATGGGCGCCTCGCATATTTTCGAGAATATATGTTTTTTCGATTATAGCGATCCGGCTCTCCCTCGACGAGGACGCTCGGTCGATCCGTGGCGCTGGGGTGGTTTTTGAGAGTATACTATCCCCGCCCTACTCAATGGGTGGGGTTATCCTGGAGTTCCTACCAAAAAACGGACATTAAAAAGCTCCTTTTTAGGAGACAAAAATGTCGAAGAAAATCAAATATTAT
>NZ_RQHW01000026.1 GCF_004770995.1 Leptospira idonii
ATTCTACTTTGGACTTTACAAGTCCTATGGAATTTCGTAAGATATATGATCAAAGGATTGCTTGATTTTTCTGTCCGTTTTTTGGTAGGAACTCCACTAGTTCCCCACCCTCAGATCGGGCGGGGAAAGTATACTCTCACAACCACCTAACAAAAATTGAGTTTTATTTACAAGGATTGATTTTGGTCCAGAACGCGCCAGGGATCGCAGCGAAAATTGGTAAGTGATTTTTTCTTAAACAACGAAAATTATTTCTAGCGGTGACGGAGGCAGGGATGCCGGAGTTCGGGAGTCGGAACAGGAAGTTCCGCGACCGAGAGCGGGGAATAATTTTCGTTTGATTGGAGCGGAGAGCCCGGCTCCCGCCTTACTTCGATTCATTGAAAAACCGAATGAAGACGGCGGGAGGGCGCCCAGCTAATTGGAATTAGTTTGCGCCTAATCCTGTTGTTTTTGCTCCTACGAGGATAGACATGTTTCCTGCAGGGTGTTTGTTTTCACGCATCAATTGATGGCATTCTGCCGTTCCATTGAAGTCGAAAGTTCGTGCCAAAACAGGATCCACTTTCTTTTGGATCACTAGATTGTTCAGATCGCGGCAATTATCGTCGTTCGCGAAGTGAGAACCTTGCAGACGTTTTTGTCTCATCCACAAATAACGAAGATCGGATGTCGCATTGAAACCTGTAGTTCCCGCACAAATCACTACCATACCGCCCGTCTCACAAACGAATGTGGAAGTTGGCAAAGTGGTTTCACCCGGATGTTCGAAAACGATTTGAGGATTGTTTCCTTTTCCTGCAATATCCCAGATTGCTTTTCCGAATTCACGAGCATCTTTCGTCCATTGGGCGAATACTTCTTGTTTGTTGATGTCGCTTGTGATAGCTCCCCAGTGTTTGAAATTGTTTCTGTTGATCACTCCGGCAGCGCCTAAGTTTTTACAGAAGTCGATTTTATCGTCGGAAGATACTACTGCGATAGGAACTCCTCCTGCCGCTTTAACGATTTGGATGGCCATAGCACCTAGTCCGCCTGCACCTCCCCAAATCAACACCACATCGCCCGGTTTTACATCATTCGGTTTCCAGTGGTGTAACATACGATATGCGGTTGCAGCAACAAGCATGTATGCCGCAGAGGCTTCCCATGTTAAGTGTTTTGGACGAGGAAGGCATTGGTGGTCTTGCACTTTACAGAACTGTGCGAAAGATCCCCAGTTGGATTCGTAACCCCAAATGATTTGGCTGGGTGCGAACATAGGATCTTTTCCTGCAACGACCCAAGGGTCTTTCGGATCCCACATAGCGCAGTGAACGACTACTTCGTCCCCTACTTTTACGTTTTTTACTTCGGCACCGACCTTATAAACGATTCCGGAAGCATCGGAACCGCCGATATGGAATTTTTCAGGTTCCCCTTTTTTGTTTCTGGCTGCGATCACATCTACCGGATAACCGAGTGCGGCCCATACGTTATTATAATTCACTCCGGCCGCCATTACGGCAACCAATACTTCGTTAGGTGCAATTTCAGGAACATCAATAACTTCAGCTTGAAAGGACTTGGTCGGCTCTCCGTAACGCTCAGGTCGGATTACCTGTGCGTGCATTTTTTTCGGAACGACTCCGAGTGGAGGAAGTTCTCCAACTGGTACGATTTCAACATTGCTCATTTGATTACCTTTTCGTGGATTCTCTTATTTTGAATGATTCCATTGCAGGGTAGAAATGGCGCTCATCCTGTCAATCGCTTCCCCACTCCATGGAAAAGGCGAAAGTCCACGCAGAATGATACAATCGGTAGTCCCGATCCCTTTGCAGAGGGTATCTGTACGCCACGCTCAGATTGTATTTCTCCGAAAAATTCCAGGAAAAACCGCCGGATCCCTCGGTAAAATGAGAAGGGTTCGCCTTATCTTTGCTTTGTGAGTAATCGACTCCGTTGTAGGGATTTCGATACAACATTCCTGCAAATAAGGAGACTTCAGGGATCAGATAATAAGTGACATAGCCGGAAAGAACGGTCGTATTTTTAAACTCGTATGTAGGAGAAGGCGCCTGCCCGGATGCCAGTCGAAACCAATAAGGAATTCCATCGTTGTCCTGAAGATTGTTCGGCTGCGGTCGGGACAAAGGGCGGATTCCTCCCAGCTTGGTGACGAAGGCCCATTTTTCGTAAAGATAACCTAACTTTAAATAACCGGCGCCTGCATAATAATCCCCTCCCGTAAATTTATCCGTATCCGGACCGGAAGGAAATCCCACAGAACCTTCGATCACAAGAAAGTAAGGTTTGCTTAGGTCGAAGAAAGGTTGGTATTTAAATCCTAAATATGTTTTGCCGATCCTGGCCGCATCGCTTCTTTCTCTTTGCTGGTAATAGTTCCAAGGAACGGATGCATTTAGTGCAAATCGTCCGTCGAAAAAATTCATCTCGGCAAAGAGTGTGGTGGTGTAGAGATTGCTGTTTTCTCTTGTCGACTTATAATAATCCTGAGTTATCACCAAATAATTGGACGGTTTTTCCCTTTTTCCGGTAAACGGATCCACAAACCTTGCTGTCGCATTCGGACTGTCAGACGAACCAGTATGATGGGCTGAAAGAAAATCAAGACCGGAGACGAAAAAATAAATGAAGACGATTAGAAAAATCGAAGTCGTTTTTTGAAGAAATGGAATGGATAAAAAATTCATTTTTGATTTCATCGTTCCACTCCAGGAATGCATCCAGGAAAACTTAAGACCAAGTCTTCCGTATTCAAGTTTTTGATCAAAGGAGTGTATAGGTTCGTATTGGAAACGCTAGTGACTACGATGGTGGAGGCGGTGCTCAAAGAAGCCAATCTCTGCAAAAAGCTTATGGTGCTTCCGCTTTCTATATAGTCTCGGAATAGATTCGAATATTGAAGCCCGATGGATACTGGTTTTGTTCTTCCCTCCGTCTTCAATTTACATTTAGGACGCAAAGAAAGATTTCCTTGTCCTGTTAGGATCTGCACTGTCCAAGTATTCGCTCCTTGTGTGATCGTCGCAGAAAGATACATCTCTTCCCAAGAGATTCCTGCTAGAGAAACAACTCCTCCAGGAGCATCAGGTATTTGTTTGGTGGAAGTAAACGAGTAAGCGGCACCCGTTTCATTGACGGAATTGTTTTGCAAAAAATTGACATTCTTCCCCGGATTGAGAAAGGAATAGGACTTTCCATACAAATCATCACTTGGCAAATCCAAAGGAACCGTATAAGGGGTATGAGTTTTGCCTGTGAAAGTTTGAGATGAATCGACTGCATCTGTCGAACGCTCGGAAAGAATCCCGAACAATCTATCAGGAGGATTGATTCGATAGATCCCTGTCTCCCATTGAACATAGGATTCCGCCTTCAAAGAAATCCCGTATGTATTTCCTCCGGTCGTATAACTAAAGGAAGTTAAATCATCATCCGCTTGATCGTCATATCCCTGCAAATTTGTGTTAAACGAATACTTCATTCCATTTCTCAAACTCAATAGGTTTTGCAGAAGTATAAGTTTCTCTGAATTGCTGTCCCCCACGGACCCGAAGGTGCAGTGGGAAACCAAAAGAAGGAATAATAGTAGGATGCTTACTTGAAATCGTTTTTGAATCTTTCGTATCATCAGAATGGACTCGAAAAGGACGGATTGGAAAGAAATTCTGAATCCGTAAGCGAAAGTAAAAACTCAACTAGATCCGTTTTTTCCTGAGCGGTGAGAGTAAAAGGGCGAATGAGTGTGGTGTCTATACTGGGATGTTTCGGGTCAGAATTTCCCAGACAGCCAGCACCTACGCCACCGCAGCTATATTGTTCTACCACTTTTGTCAATGCATTGCGAGCGCATGTTAAATTGGTAGCTCCTGCAGCGATTCCAGAAGCATGATTTGGGTTTGCGTTATTATCACACATAATACTTCCATCATGCATATAAGGAAAAGTAACTCCTACGTTTCTAAGGCTCGGAGCCCTGAATTTTCCTTGATCCGATTCTACCAAAGTGATTTCTCTTAATCCTTGTTTTTCGATGGAAAGAGCATCGTAATAAACTTTGGTATGAGTTCCATTATTGTGATAGAACACTTCCTGAGTTGTATTCTGACTATGGAAGCTAGTATCCGTAAAATTGAATCCTCCATGACAATGGAAACATTCAGCTACTTCCCCGTTGAAAACACGAAGCCCTCTGATTTGGGAAGCGGTCAATGCAGAAGTATTGCCTCGAAAATTATAATGATCAAAAGGGGATCCACCGGAAATCATAGTTCTTTGAAAACTAGCCAAAGCAAAACGAACGTTTTGTTCGGTCACTGAATCCGCTCCTCCTCCGAAGGCGGCACTGAAAAGAGGAATGTATCTGGAATCTGCCTTAAGTCTGCTTAAATATTCATCATTGGATAAACCCAACTCGATGGGAGTCGTTCCGAACATAGGAGTCCTAGATTGGCTCTCCAAAGTTCTCTGTTGCGGGTTGCTCCAGGTAAGTCTAGGATGATAGGCAGCATTTGCCAATCCCTGCGCATTTCTAGGATGGGCTTCACCGGTAATTCCGATTCCAAACTGACGTCCGTCCGAAAAAGCTAACGACTGTTTATGGCAACCTCCGCAAGACAAACTTCTATCTTGGGAAAGGTTCGAATCGAAAAAAAGAAACCTTCCTAAGTCCACCTTTTCTTGAGACATAGGATTTTCGGCAGGTACCACAGGAATGGGAAATCCGGGAGGAAGATTCCATTGGTATCCCCTTGGGATCAAAGCAAGGAGCAACAGTAAATCTTCGTTTTTAGATCCAGAATCTTTTTTAAGAAGATTGCATCCAAAGGTAAGACTAATAAGTAAGAGCCAGGAATTTAATTTCATATTTATCCTACAGTTCTTAGAGGGAGGCTGACCTTAACCTCCCTCTAAGTTTAAATTTTACGGCTTAATATAGAAAGTACTTTGGCTTCCCAAAGAAGTACCGTCTGTTTCTTTTACGCCCACATTATTGAGCAATGGTTTACAAGCAGCATTTGCATTTCCCGCCATACAAGTAAGTGCAGCCCCCCCGGAAGACGGGTTCGTGTTCGTAGTGTTCACTAGAGCTTTCGCATCAAAATAAACCGGATTCGAAGTTGGATTCCATGCCACACTTCCCGATGTTTTCACGGTAATCGTAGGAACGTTGATGATGGAACAAGTCGAACTGGATCCCGTTCCGGAGCAAGTACCGCTTCCTAAGTGGAAAGTTCCGTTCGTCGCCGCTCCGTCTCTAGTCACCCACTCAAACTTCATAAATTTGTAACCGGATACCCAAGACCAATACATCGCACTACTGTTCAACGGTGCATCCGCAGTCGTATTCAGCATATGGTTTAATTCCACAGGCACTCCTACTTTAAATTCCACACCCACATAACTTCCTAGAGGTGCAGATCCCTTTAAGGATTTATTCGTTTCTGTCGTTCCGGAAGAACAATCACCTGTTCCGTCTTCGAAATCGAGAAGAGCCACTTTGGAAGTCTGCCATTTGTTATCCGAAGTTAACGTAAAATCGACGGTGCTTCCGTCCGCTTTCACAAGTTTCACATCATGGACATAAAACCTGGCATCCTTCAGATAAAAATTCGTACTTGTAGAGACCTGCTGACTCGTAACGAGTTTATTGCATCCGAAACTTGTATCCGTTCCTACGGACAATTGAAAAGGAATTTCGGAAATACCTCCGGATAATGCGACCAACGCCAATAGTCCTAGATTTTGGTCTTCGTTATTGTCCTTTTCTTTGCACGAAACAATTGTTAGGATCAATAAAACGATCCCAATCGATAATTTTTTCATATAATATAACACCACTTATAGTTAAATTCATAAGAGTAGATTCACTACTCATTGTAAGATTTTGATTTGAGAAACTTAAATGGTGGAAAAGCGGGGCGGTTTGATGAGTTTCCCATTCCATCCGTCCGCCAAAGAACCTGCGGCAAATGGGGAAACTTTTTCCCAATCGGAAATGTCTAAAGAGAGATGGGAATTAAAACAAGAAATCCAAACTTGATGATGAATGGAGAGTCTGGCCAAAGAGTCTTTTTTCTTTTTGCAAGAACAGGTATGTTGCTCCCCTGCCTTGGCAGTATGACAATTCGCTGAAATTTCTTCTTCATAAGAAGAATTGGAGGCGGATTTCGTCGGAATTCGTTTCTGTTTCGCAGAAAAAAGAGAATCGTCTTTGTGAGAGGAATGCACTTCCTTACGGGAACCGTGGTTACACTTGCAGATCTTAGATTGATTTTCTAGGCAAACTCCTAAAAGGCCGCTCCCCAGAAACAGAGACTGAGACAAAAGAATCAGAAGCAAAAACGCTGATAATCCTTTAGAAAGCCTCATTTCCTTTCATCAAATGGGTTAGGCTTCAAAAAATCGAGACAATTTTTTAGGCTTTTTTCTGTCCAGAGGGCTTAGTCTGCCAAATCATGGCAGATAGAACCAAAAAGTGAACTAGTTCACAAAGAGGTCATAGACAATGAAACGTACAGAACTAGAACGCAGAGAAAGAGATCTGCGAAAAATGGAAAAAAAGAAAATCGTTGCGGGTGAAAAAGACAGCATGAGTGTAGGTGACTACATTGATGGCCTATTTGGGCTATTTCGCTACGATTCGGAAGAGATTTTTAACGCTTCTGACGATGAGAATGTTCTCGAAATATTGGAGAACATGAAAGCAGAACATCCTGAAAAACAATGGGATGTGATCATTCGCAAAGCGGTAAACAAAACCAAGGTTGCCCAAAAAGAAAAAGCTTACGATTCTCTTCGCATTCTTGCGGGAATTCAACCAGTAGCTACATAATCGGAAAATAATATCCGATTCGTATTCGCAAACGGATTTACAAAGGAAAGCTTCTTATATAGATTTGGAGCTTTCCAGCTATGGTTCGCACAAATTCAAATCTAAAAAATTTCTGCAAACGCTATAGATTCAAAACCTCCGCCTCACTCCTATTTTTCGCCCTCTTCCTTTTCCCTAATTTCTTATTTTCCAAAGAAGCGAATGAATTCTGCCCGGGAGCAGGAACCATCGAGGTCAGCGAACTTGTAGGAAAGTTCGAACTCTCCAGGGATTTAAGATATTTCAGCACAAACAACGAAACCCTTTCCATAGAATCGATACTGCATACGGGACCTTCTCTAAAATTGATCGATCCCCAAGGCAAAATTCCCAACTTCGGAAACTCTCCTCTAGATTATTGGTTTTGTTTTCATCTTCGCAATTCGTCCGAATTCGTCACGAACACCATCGTCTTCGTCAAATATCCTTTGTTAGATGAATTAAATTTCTACGATGTGTATTCGGACGGATCTTACGCCAAAAGAATACAAGGTAGATTGTTTCCTTTCTCTTCCAGAGAAATCAAATACAGAGGGTTCGGGCATTTGCTGAGTTTGTCTCCCGGAGAAACGAGAACTCTTTTCCTGAGAGTAGAAACTCAAAGTTCCATGTCCGTTCCTTTGTACGTCGCCAAAGAGAAAGATTTTTACGAATTTGCAATGGAAGATTTTATCCTCCAAGGGATTTACTTCGGAATCGTAGGAGTGATGACCCTGTACAATTTGTTCGTTTTCTTTTTGGTAAAGGACAAAGCGTACATCTTCTACGTAATCTATCTTATCTTTTCCGCCATTTTATTTCAGCTTTCTCTCAACGGCCACATTCCGATTTTCTTTCTTCCCAATTCTCCCGAAATCGTTTGGAATGCACACAACCTTCTTTATTTTATATTCCTATTCACGACTTTCCCGATGAGCATCACCTTTATGAACTTAAAAGAAAGTTCACGAACGGGATATAAGGCATTGAAAACGATGATGTTCATTCCGTTAGTTTGTATACTGCTTCTTCCTCTTCTCCCTTATCGATTGATGAACCAGGTAGGAGATTATTTCTCCATGATTCTGGCTTTAGGGGCTTCGGTTGTTTCCTATTATGTGGCGTTTATAAAAAGATTTAGACCGGCTCGTTTTTTCTTTTATGCATTTTTGGTCGTGATCATAGGCGGGATTGCAAGCCTTCTGAAGTATATGGGAGTCCTTCCCGTGAATTCTTTTACGGAGAATGCGTTTCAAATCTCCATGGCGATAGAAGTGATTCTTATGGCTTTCGGTTTGGGAGACCGCATATCAATTGTTAGAAAAGAAAAAGAGAAAATACAATTAAAAGCGGAAATCGATAAACAGAAAATCATGGCGTTCCAAAAGGAACTCATTCTGGCGCAAAAACTGCAAGAGTCCACTCTTCCCCAAGTCATTCCCGAATCGGAAGGACTTAGAACCAAAGCCGGTTATATTCCCGCCTCTCTCGTAGGAGGGGATTTTTACGATATCACCAAAGCGGGAATGGTGCATATCAGCTGTTTGATTGCAGACGTAACGGGACACGGTGTTCCTGCGGCCATCGAAGCCGCCATGTTGAAAATCGCTTATACGCAATCGATTCATTATGCAAGCAGCCCGGGCCGCATGCTCGAAAGAATCAATCAATCGTTAGTTGGAAATTATAAAAACCAATTCCTTACCGCGGCCGCAGTCTTCATAGACCTCAATCAAAAGACACTGAAGGTGGCGAATGCGGGACACCCTGCTCTCTATTGGCTGAAAAGAAAAGAAAGAGAAATCCAAGCAATTCGCCCGAAAGGAAAACTCATCGGTTTTTCCAAAGAATTGGTGTATCCGGAAGAGGAGTATCCTCTCGCCATAGGAGACAAAATTTTACTCTTTACGGACGGGCTTTGGGAAGCTTGGGAAAGAAACGAAGCAGGTGACAAAGCTTATACGGACGGCTCGGGAGAGAAAGAACTTCTCAAATGGCTGGATCGCCGCTGGGGAGATTCCATCGACGAACTTTTCGCAAGTATGGAAGACTACATCCGTAAAAGAAACAAAACCACCTCTCCGGAAGACGATATTACTTTTATCTTATTCGAGATGGTTTGAAAACGAATGAACTTAAATAACAATTCATTTCCCATTTAATTCAAAAAAACAAGTTAGTTGTTATTCGAAAATCAAAAGTAATACAAAATCAAAAGTGATAAAAATCATGGTTACAAACCGATTAGAGTGATGTTTTATTATCCACAAAGAGACCAAGCCAAAAGAATTTAAGAGACTTTAAAAACACTTTATTCTGGAATAGGAGGGGAGGGAGTATTATGGTGGAGATGATGCCTGGAGGTACTTGCAAAAAAATACAGGCGTAAATTTAAAAGAATTCTTAATCGAAATTGCTGAAAAAGGATACGATGAAAATGGCTATGAATGAAATAATCCATGGAGATTGCCATGAAATACTCAAAACAATAAAATCTGATACTATAGATTTAGTTTATTTTGATCCTCCCTTTTTTACCCAAAAAAAGCACATTCTATCAACAAGAGATAATAGTAAAAAATTCGAATTTGATGATAAGTTCGAATCTATATCAGAATATTTGAATTTAATAAAAAAAACATTAATCGAATCCAAGCGAGTATTAAAAAACACTGGTAGCGTTTTTCTTCATTGCGACAAAACCGCATCGCATAACATAAGAGTTGTTTTAGATGATATATTTGGCGTAGATAACTTTCAAAGTGAAATAGTATGGGCATATAAACGCTGGTCAAATTCCAAGAAAGGTTTACTAAACTCGCACCAAGTTATCTTTTTCTATTCTAAATCTAGAAATTTTAAATTTAATACTATTTTTACGAGCTACTCAGCTACAACTAATCTCGATCAAATATTACAAGAACGGGAGCGGAACGAAAATGGTAAATCTGCCTATAAACGCGACGTTGAAGGGAATATTGTTCTCGGAAAAGAAAAGAAAGGTGTTCCTCTTTCTGATGTATGGGAAATACCCTATCTAAATCCAAAAGCAAAAGAAAGAAGTGGTTACCCTACTCAAAAACCAATTTTGTTACTTAATCAAATTTTGAACATTTCGACAGATGAAGGTGATATAGTTTTAGACCCATTTTGCGGTAGTGGAACAACTTGCGTTTCCGCAAAATTATTAAATAGAAAGTATATAGGCATTGATCGATCTATCGACGCAATTGATCTTACGAAAAAACGTCTAGAAGAAATGATCGTTACAGAATCAAATTTACTTAATAAAGGATTAGAAGAATACTCGGAAAAAACAGAAAAAGAATTAGCAATCTTATCTGACATTAACGCTTTCCCTGTTCAACGAAATACTGGTATTGACGGATTCCTCAAAGAACATCTCAACGGAAGCCCAGTTCCAGTTAAAATTCAAAAAGAGAATGAAACAATTGATGATGCGATAGAAAAGCTAGAAAAAGCTTCGAAAGGAAAAAAATACTCTCTAAAAATTCTAATTCAGACAAAAAATAACGATGTTTCTCGATTATTTTCCTTTCCAACTGATGTAAAAATAATCAAATTATTATCTACTCAAATTGAAGATCTACTTATTTCCAATAACGCTAAGATAGCAAGCTGAACTTAGGAACTATGAAACACCCTTTTACCGCTCTGAATACTCTAGTTAAACTAAGCTCTTCTTCATAGTTGTTCCCCATTTCCGTGCGGTACTAATTTAATAAACTCTTTACAAATTCCTTGGGAATTGACACTTAACAACGATTTTATTTTAAAACCGACCCGATCCCTTGGCTCCAATCCAACAATTCTTTGTCGAAAGATTGGGACTCTTCAAAATGAGGAGCATGGCTACTCTTCTCAAAAATTCGAACCGTCAAATTCGCAAACAAATCCCTTACTGCATTCCAGGTATAAGGAGGAGGAACCAGAAAGTCGTATCTTCCCAAAGCAAGAAATACAGGTTTGTGGAATTCTGCAAGTCCTTGGGTGATGTCGATATCTCGGAACACTTCTCCCCAAACATAATCGAACATCGTCATATTCACTTCGACTCCTTCCCAGAGAGAAGAAGCATCGAATTTATAATCGTACCAGCTTTTTGCACCGGTAAGCAGACAATAGGTGATAAACGCTTTTTCGGGAGCTTCTTCTATTTTTTTGCCCAGCAAAGCCATGTTCCCGGCTAAAAATTCCTTTCTTCCCTGATCTACCGAGTCTGCTAAATATTTTTCCGACTCTGCATGATTCGCATAAGAGTAAGAAGGTGCAAGACACATCATCACAACTCCCAAAACTCTTGCAGGGTATTTTTTCGCATACTCCAAGGCTAAAAATCCGTGCCCGGAATGGCCGATGATAAGGAACTGTTCCAATCCGAATTCCTTACGTGCGAGTTCTATATCTTCCAGAAGAAGGTTCAATTCGTACGTGGATTTGTCCCGATTGGAATTGGAAGGAGCAAAACCTCTATGATCTAGAAAATAGATTTTCAAATGTTCCCGCAGTTCTTTAGAGAATGTACGGTCATAGTACAAAGAACTTCCCACTACGATCGCAGGAATTCCTTTGCCTTCGATTTTATATTGTAATTGAAAACCGTCCGAAAGGAGGATGCCTTGATTTGAATTCGGATCTGACATAGATTTGATTCTTACTTTGAATTTATGCCAAGATTTAAAACAAAAAAGCCGCGTAAAGCGGCTTTCCGAATCGCACAACAAACGTATGTTTTAGAAACTATACGTCTGCGTAAATGGAAGTATTTAGAAATCGGGAGATGTTGTCCAAGTTTCTGGCAACGTCTCTGTACAACAGAGCCGGTAGAAAATTAGATTTCTTTTGGTATTTTTTCTTTCTCACCTTAGATTCGTTTTTCTTCAAAGCACGAATCATTTGGTAACGATATTCGCGGCTTTGGTTTCTGATCTGAGGATTTCCCAAAATATCGAAAGATTCACTATGTTCCAAATTGGACAAAAGAAGATCGTAATGATGTTTCAATAGTTCAATCTGTTCTTTGATTGCAGTTTGGAACGATTTGTCCAATACTACCTTTTGGCGGTGCGCCTTTCTTACTTTTCTGGCGATGGATGCAAAGTTATCACCCATCTCTTCGATGGACTTCACTCTTTCCATAATTCCCAAAACGTCTTTCGCAAAATTACCTGTCACGCCTGTTTCTTGAATTTGATTGAGATAGGTCAAAACTTGCGTTCTGACTTGATCCAGTTCTTCTTCTTTTTTCAAAACCTGCACCACTTTCGCAGCATCATAAGGGTGGAGGAGAAGTTGTTCTGTCAGGCGGAAAAAATCGTAGGTTTCTCTGATGATTTTTTTAGTGAACTCGACCAATTCCACCATGGCAAGTTCGGTGGTTTTGACGGCTCCCGCCTGAAGCAGTTGGATGGAATCTCCGTCTTTTGCCGTTTTGGATGCGAACCCGTCCACGATCCAGCTCACAAACTTGGACAGAGTGTTCACAAACCAAATGAGGATCAGAGTATTGATCACATTAAACATTGTGTGAAAGAAAGAGATATGAAAGCGAGTGGATTCTTTGTCTGTCAAAGGATCTCCGGGAATCAAATCGTCTACAATGCCTGTGAAGAATTTGAAGAAGACTAAAGCCCAAACCACGCCGAATATATTGAATGCGGTATGCGCCAAAGCCGCCTTTTTTGCGTTTCTATTTCCGGGAAGAGCCGCCAGGTTCGCAGTGATTGTGGTACCTATGTTCTCACCTAAAATCATTCCGTAAGCGGCATCGATCGGAATGTATCCGGAGAAGGCCAATGTGATTGTGATTGTGGTGGAGGCGGAAGAAGATTGAACCATGATCGTAAGTAAAGTTCCAATCAATACGAACAGAAGTATGGTGTTGAAACCCATATTCGTGTATTGTTCCAGAAACTGGAATGTCTCCGGACTTTTCGCAGCATCCGGAACCGCATTTTTTAAATAGTCTAAACCTAAGAACAAAAACCCGAATCCGATCAGGAAACTGCCCCAGCCGGATCTGCTTTCTTTTTTGGAAAAGTGAAGCACCATTCCGATAGCGATGGCAGGCAGTGCAAAAGATGCGATGTTGACCTTAAAACCTAATAAGGAAACGATCCAAGCGGTAACCGTTGTACCGATGTTAGCTCCCATAATGACGCCGACCGCTTCCGTAAGCTGCATCAGCCCGGCATTTACAAAACCTACGACTAGGACGGTTGTGGCGGAGGAGGATTGGATCGTGGCGGTGATAAAAGTTCCGCTCAAAACCGAAGAAAGTCTGTTTTTTGTCATGGAAGACAAAAAGGAACGCAATCTTTCTCCGGCGACACGCTGTAAGGATTCACTAAGAAGCTTCATCCCATAGATGAAAATTCCCAGACCACCAAGGACTTGAATGAGAAGAGACCAATTCATAGATATTTTTTTTACCGAGTATCAAATTCTTCCATTATCGTTTTGTACCAATCTTTTATTCGGTTGCAGTTTTTTTTTCGATTGGTAGTTTGTAATCAAGATGTCAAATTCAATCACTAAAGGAAAGGTTGTCGGATTTTCCTACCACCTAAAAAACTCCCAGGGCGCGACTCTGGACCAATCAGACGAACCGTTATTATACCTACACGGATGGCAGAATATTATCCCTGGTTTAGAAAAAGAGCTGGAAGGCCTTGTTGAAAACAATTCTAAACAAGTGGTTGTTTCTCCGGAAGATGGTTATGGGACATATGATGAATCTCTTGTGTTCCAAGTTCCTAAAGCGGAGCTACCACCGGAAGCGGAACTGGAAATCGGAATGGAATTCCAAACGGACACTGCGGACGGACGAATGGTTCTCTACTTACAAGAAGTTCGTGAAGCGGATGTCATTTTGAATGGCAATCACCCGTTAGCTGGAGAGACTCTTCATTTCGACGTGACCATCAAATCGATTCGCGAAGCCACTAAAGAAGAAATTCAACATGGGCATGTGCATGGACCGGGCGGACATCATCATCACTGATCCGTGTTCAAAAAAAATTCTTTGCAACCCTCTCTGAATCTTTCTTTCCTATTGCAATTTCCAATGCGGGAATTTAAACTGGTAGAAGATTCAGAGTATTGTTGATTTTTTACCGCCGAAGTAGTCCTTTCTAGCTTGCACGCCGATAGCTTTGTCTTACGTTCCTTGCATTCCTCTGGAGTTCCTACCAATCCCATTTACCATTGGGCCATCCGTCGTTATCAAATCGGAATTTCCGAGTCCAAAAACAAAATTTGGAGACACTAATATGTCAGTAAACATCTATGTTGGTAACCTTTCTTACGATATGACCGAAGGAAAACTCGGCGAACTTTTCGGAGCACATGGTGCTGTAACTTCCGCTAAAATCATCACGGACCAATACTCCGGAAGATCTAAAGGTTTCGGATTCATCGAAATGAAAGATGCACAAGAAGCAGACAATGCGATCAAAGATCTAAACGGAAAGAACGTTCTTAACCGTGAGATGAAAGTAAACATCGCAAAACCAAAAACAAACAACTGGAGATAATCTCTCCTACCTTCTTGTTGCAGAGTGTCCTTTGTGGTACCTGCAACAAGGAATTGCCTTCTACTCTCTCCACTGCTACCTCAATTTCTCTTCTCCCTTCCTTTATTTCTCTCTCAATCTTTCCGGCAAAAGTTCCACTTGATAACCCAAAGCCATCTTCTTCATCTGATCATCCGTAATTCCGTGAATGTTTTCTCCTTCATGCCGATTTTCTAAAGTCATTGTGAAAACTGTGTAATCGTACTCGGAAGCGAGCAGGAAGTAAGGTTTCATTTCCCATTCCATCGTAAACGTATTGTCTACGAAAATCTTAGGTACCACATTTTCCATGGCAGATCGTGTGTCCGATTCACAAGCCCGATAAGCCAAATGATTTTCCTGATAACGAAATTCATAGATCCCTGTAATCGGATCCGTAAAATAACGATCTACGGAAAAGACGGGATATTTTCCATCTTCGGAAAGTATCTTCGCCAAACTGCTTTTCCCGCTTCCCGGTAGGCCTCTTAAAAGAATCAAAGTTTTCAAATCGTTTCCCATCGCTTCTTCCTATATTAGGAGTCGTTCTCAAATAGAATCATTTTTTTTGATCCTAGTTTCGGGAAAACAATCGATAAATAAATCCCCGGAAAAAGGATGAAGTCATATAGAAAAGGAAAGGTTCTTTATGTCTTATCAAATCTACAAACTCATGCACATGTTAGGAATATTCTTATTATTCCTATCTTTGGGAGGAGTGGCTCTCTTTACCATCAACGGAGGAACAAAATCTACGAATAAATGGAAATCCATCGCCGCAATCACACACGGTCTGGCATTGGTTCTGCTTCTTGTTGCCGGTTTCGGAATGATGGCTCGATTGGGAATTCCTCACGGTTCTTGGCCGGGTTGGGTATATGCAAAGATCGTCGTTTGGCTTACGTTTGGTGGTTTGCTGGCAGTAGTATATAGAAAACCTGCAATTGCAAAAGTTCTATGGGTGGGCTTTCCTTTACTAGGAGTTTGTGCCGCTTATTTGGCGATTTATAAACCGTTTTAATTCGTTCTTTTAATGCTTTGATAAAGACATGCGATCGAAAAGAATCGCATGTCTTTTACGCTCAGATCGAAATGGAAATTATCCGATCGATCGTTTTAGCTTTTGTTTCAGGGATTTATTGGAAGCTTCCAATTTAGAAATTGTTTTTTCATTGGAAGAAATTTGAGAAAGGATCGCTTGGATTTTTCCGGCAAAACCAACTCCTGCATTCACTCGCCCTTTTTTACCGGCAGCTTTTTTAGCCGTTTTTCGAGGACTTCTCTTCTTACCTTTCTTAGCGGAAACTTTCCTTTTTTTCACAGCCGATTTTCTCTTCTTCTTAGCCGGTTTGGATTTCTTCGCCTTAGGAGCGGTTCCATCCTGCTTTTGCCAGTTGATCAAAGTTAGTACGGATACTCCGTATTGAGCAGCTGCTGCGGATTGACCGCCTCTTCCGTTCTTTTCGTTGTAATCTTCGATGAATTTTAAGATCTCTTTTTTTTGAGACGCATCATAACGAACTCCGCCAGACCCTTTTCCCGATTTCTTTTCTGGTTGTGTTTCTTTGTTTCCCAATGGCTTTTCCTTTGTTTCTTACTGTCTCTTTCTATCTATATCGTGCAAAAAGACCAAAGACTATATTAGATTTCCTAAATGATCGAACAAGTTAAAAAACCTTTCTTCTTTTTCCGTTTTTCCTTTCCATAATCATTTATTCTATAAAATAGGAACCGTAAATAAACTTAAATCAGAGGATTTATGAGCACTAGAAAAGAATCAGACTCTATGGGCGAAATAGAAGTTGAATCCAGTAAATACTGGGGAGCCCAAACGGAAAGGTCGCTTCACCATTTCAAAATCGGAGGAGATCGTTTTCCCAGAGAAATGATTCGAGCCTTCGGAATTCTAAAAAAATCCGCAGCCATCGTAAATCACGAGTTAGGCATTCTTGCTGCAGATAAAAAAGACCTCATCCTCAAAGCGGCGGACGAAGTCATCGCAGGGAAATTAGACGATCATTTTCCTTTGGTGGTTTGGCAAACAGGTTCCGGCACTCAAACGAACATGAACGTGAACGAAGTCATTTCCAACCGCGCTATCGAAATGGCAGGAGGAGTGATGGGTTCCAAAAAACCGATCCATCCGAACGACGACGTAAACAAAGCACAAAGCTCCAACGATACTTTTCCTACAGCAATGCATATCGCTGCAGGAGAACAATTGGTACACAAACTCATTCCTGCACTTAAAACTCTTCGTGCCACCTTACAAAAAAAATCGGAAGCCTTCCAAAATGTGATCAAAATCGGAAGAACCCACTTACAGGATGCAACTCCTCTCACACTCGGACAAGAATTTTCAGGTTACGTACAACAATTGACCTACGGAATCGAAAGAGTAGAAAGAACACTTCCTTCCGTTTACAGACTCGCATTAGGTGGAACTGCAGTAGGAACAGGACTCAACACCCATCCTGAATTTGCCGTAAAAGGTGCAGCAGCCATTGCCAAAGAAACAGGACTTCCTTTCGTCACTGCGGAAAATAAATTCGAAGCGCTTGCCGCCCACGATTCTCTTGTGGAAGTCAGCGGAGTTTTGAAAACGATCGCAGCTTCTCTTATGAAAATAGCAAACGACATTCGATGGCTCGCTTCCGGCCCTCGCTGCGGGATCGGTGAAATCACCATTCCTGAAAACGAACCAGGATCTTCGATTATGCCTGGTAAGGTGAACCCTACTCAATCCGAAGCGATGACGATGGTAGCGGCTCAAGTGATCGGAAACGATGTGGCAGTGAACGTGGGAGGATCTTCCGGAAACTTCGAATTGAACGTTTTCAAACCGGTGATCATCTTCAACGTTTTGAATTCGATTCGACTTCTTGCGGATGCAGCGATTTCCTTCGAAGAACATTGTGCCAGAGGAATCGAACCGAACCAAGAGAACATTCAATACAACTTGAACAACTCACTGATGTTAGTGACTGCTCTCAATCCTCATATCGGTTACGACAACGCAGCGAAAATCGCAAAAACGGCACACAAAAACAATTCCACTCTCAAAGAAACAGGAATTCAATTGGGGCTTCTCACTGCAGAACAATTCGACCAGTGGGTGCGTCCGGAAGATATGATTTCTCCGAAGCTGTAACAAGAATTTAACGAAAACCCGTTCGTATGATTTCCATCAGAACGGACGGGTGAAATGTATAACTGTGGGCGCCTCGCACCGGTTTTAAAACAGCAGTTTTTCTTTAAACCGCGATCAGGCTCTCACTCGACGGGGGCGCTCGTTCGATCCTTGGCGCAACACCTTATCTCAGTTACAAGTCCAATCCACTTCAGGAAATTGTTTTCGAATCTCGGAAGTTTCATCGTCCCCTCGAAAGAAAGAACGTTTTCGATTCAGAAAAGATTTCGGATACTGATCTAAAACGGAAACAATCAACTCGGGAACAGTAACGATGATCTCGGAACATGAATTTTCTTCGTTCGATTCTCCATGCCAAAGGATGTTCTCTTTCGTATCCAAAAAACGAACGGAAAACATTTTGTTGTATATCTCCGTAGAATACACATTCGCACTCGAATATCCATATCCGAAATAATACGGATAACCTCCATAAGGTCCTGAAGTTTGAGTGACCACTCTCTTCCATTCCCCCGCCCCCTTCACGGAATAACGAAAAGAAATATAAAAGTCGGGAGAGGATGTATTTTCCTTAAACCCCATTTTTTGTAATCGATAACGAATCACTTTCGAGATGAAATCCGCTTTGATATCGTTCGGATCTACTTGAAACGCAAAACTTCCTTTCTCAGGAGCTTGGTTGTTTTTGGTATCCGTTCTAGTGGCAATCGTAGTGCAATTCTTCAGAAATAAAATGAGGATCAGAAAGAAGATGAACCGGTTCATATATCCTATCCATGTATTCTCTAAATCATTTGACTTCAGCCGAACTCTTTTTGACAGGAAGAGGCGTCTTTTCTATAGGAGGAAAAGATTTCGTTTTTTATAACAGGTAGAACAAAAGATTCTTCTCCTGTTTCGAATTTGATATCGGTCAACTCTACAAAACGATTGTAGAAACTGCCATGGATCGATGTCTCTGAAACGAAAGCGCAAAATACCATTGTTTATATAGAAAGCACGACCTTTCAATCTTGAGTGGCAAATCCTTATATTCGCATCTCATTTACATATTTCATTCATCAGACTCTTTTATTTTTTTAAAAAATCGTATATTTCCCATTGACAAAAATATTTTTTTGCGTAAATTCTCGCCCGAGGTATTTTATGAAGGTCATCCACGACAAATACAAAGCGTTTGCTCTTTTTTCCATCTTTCTATCCACTTCCTTATTGGCTCAAACAGAGAGTTCTTTTCAAGTTCAGCCTGCCAGCCTAGAAATCAAATCGGGAGGAAACGCAGATATCAGTGTAGATGTTTTCGTACCGGAAGATAAACACTTATATGTGAAAAAAGTTTCCGCACTCAGCTTCAATATTCCCACAGAATTTTCCACGAAAACCAAAGGTTTCAGCGTCATCATAAAAGAAGCACCTTCTTCCGAGAAAAAAGGAGAAGATTACATTCTCCCCGGAAAAGGTTCTACAAAAGCGGGAACTTATGTACTCACCGTTTTTGAAACAGGAGGAAGAAACGCATCCAAATTGGCAACTAACGTAGCTTTGGAAATCAAAACCCAATGGTGCATCACTGCATCCGAAAAATGTCTGGAACCGAAAACGATCAAAAAGAACATCAGCATCACTGTTTCCGGAGACAAACAAGCTTCCCCTGGAGTTAAGTCCAGAAGTGTGGGAGGTGGAGTGCAATGGATCAGCTCCCTCAACACTGCTAAGTCGAATGCGGCAAATTCCAAACAAAACATTTTCGCCATCGTTACTGCTCCTGAATGGTGCGGTTACTGCCAACATTTAGAAACGGAAGTGTTCGCAAAAGACTCTGTCATCAAAACGTTAAATTCAAAGTTCATCCCCTTACAAGTATTAGATACGAGCGGCGACTTGAATAAATTCAAATTCGAAGGGTATCCTACCATGTTCATCATGGATTCCAAAGGAAAGTTCATTCTGTCCGATTTTGCAGGAAGCGACGAAAAAAGTTTTCTTGCTGCAATCAAAAAATACGAATCTTCCGCAACTACGGATAATAATTCCCCTTTGCCGTCCACAATCAACATAGAAGCGTCTTCTTTTAGTTATGTGATTAAACAAAAAGTAAGCTTCCAAAGAAACGCAGACGGATCCTGGACACAATCATCTGGAAGCGAGGCGAGCAAACTTACAGAGATTCGAAGAGATGAAAACTTCATCATAGTTAGAAACGATAAAGATTCTCAAACCTATGCACTTCCCGCCAAAGGAAAAAAAGCATACATTTTAAAAAACAGTCAATGGGAACTTTTAGATACGGAATAATTTAAATTCAGATGAACAAAAGAGACGGGATATATAAAAATCCCGTCTCTAAAACAAACCCCAATAGAACAATTTTAAGAAAACACTTGTTAATATTCATGACAAGATCAATCCTTATCGTAAGGTCGAAAGTGAAATATCCAATTCTAATCATTCTGCTTATTCTTTTTACATTTTGCAAAGAACAAGCCTCGAATAAAAAAACTGAAAACAATACTGAATATCTTTTAGTTTCAGCGAAACCTTATATCAACATTAGAAAACAACCTAACCAAAATTCCGAAAAAATAGGGAAAATTGAATATGGTAAGATCGTCTCCGTTATCGAAAAATCTACTATTTCAGAAACAATTGATTCTAAAACCGGATTCTGGGTTAAAGTCAATCATAACGGTACTACCGGATGGGTTTTCGATGCATTTCTGGCAAAATCAATCAACTACTTTGATCTCTTCAAAGCCATTGTCAAAACTGTACCTTCTCCAAACAAAGATTATACTCTTGTAATAAAATCAAAAGAAGAAGGAAATGAAAAATGCGACGAAAATTTTAATGTACATTCTTGCATTTTTGCAGTCTTTAAAGGAGCAAAACAAGTCTCGGAACCAATCGATGAAATTTATCCAAATGTTTGGGAAACAAATACCTCAATTTTAGCTTCATCCAACTACAACGATGGCGATTATCAAGAAATTGAATTTTTTAGATTAAGAGCTGAAAATAATTTTAAAAAAGAAAGTCTACTTGCATATACGACTTTTTTACACAGTAACGAACCTACTCATATCGCCCCTCAGCACTATATCGATGGTTTTGATAAACTTGAAATCGTTTGTAAAGATGAAGATTGTATCTATTTTCTGACCCCTATTGATTCCAAAATGATATTAATTGAAAAGATTGTTTCTGATAAAAGAATAAAAATACATGAAATTGAAGACAAAATAAATTATAATTTAATCGCAGACCCGGATCGAATTTTATTTAAAGATAGTTCGAAGCTCTATACGATACGTTTTCATGACAATGCTCCCATAGAATTACTTAAATAAAACAAAAGACATTCTGTTAGATCAGATACGAAGTTTCTCCCAAACTTCCAACTCATCCGAACTGCTTCCGATTTTTCGAATCCTTTTGAAATCGGAAGGCATCCTTCCTCCGAATCCGTAATAAGTAATGATTTTAGTTCCCGGCTTCAATTCCTTGAATTTTTCCTTCAATCGAATCAGATTCTGAACGTACAACATAGAAGACTTCGGCAAACTCTCATCAATCGAATGTCTACCGGTCATTTGCTCATACAAAGGATTAAAACAATATACATGAGAATATAAGGAAATATCAAAATTTAAAAAATCTCTTTGTAAAAATTTCAAGTGACCGATATCTAATTTCTTTTTCCAAAAATCCGCAAATTGAAACAGCTCTTTTCGAATTTCCACTCCCGTCACAGGGAATGAATTCCACAAAGACAATAGGATGGCGAGTTTACCCGGACCCGATCCTAGATCGACAAAGGAAGTTACCTTTTCCGTTTTTAGATACTCTGAAATAGATTTAATGACGGACACGGAAGTCCATTGGTAAGGAGAAAGAAGGCGAAGAGGTTCCGGTAGAATGAGATCGAAATCATCATCGGTAATGTTTTTAACATTGGTTATTTTCTCTTTCCAAAGAGAAACATCGTCTTTCATTCGATCCGGTCCAACCTTAAAGAAATGTCATGAAGCGATTCCCGAATCCATCACATCAAGATCCTCCTGCACCGCTCCAAAGAGTTTCCAACACTTGTTTCAGTAATTTTTCCCTTTTCTCAGTTAGATGCTGATACACTAACTTAGGATGGTGGAATCCAACCGTTGATTCGAAAAAAACTTTTTCCAAAGAAGAAGCAGATTCTCCTTGGATCGATTTCTCATCCAAAGCTTTCCGCAGAATCCCTTCCAATTGTCTGTGCATTTCGTTCACATGTTTGATTACGAAAGTTTTTTTTGCTTCTGCGGCGTTATCGAACGCTTTGTATAATTCCGGATCTGTTTGCACTTTTTCCTTTTTCAATTGATGAAAAAGAAGAAACCATTCCCAAAGAAGATCTTTCGCACTCTTCTTCTTTTCAGTGACCTTTAAAAGCGCCTCATCCATTCGAAGCAGCCAACGTTCCGAAACGGAATCGAGAAGTGCCGACTTATCCGGAAAATGTTTGTACAAGGCGACATGGCTCACATCCAAATCCTTAGCAATGTCCACCAATCTGAATTTATCAAAACCGTGCCGACGAATTCTTTCTTCGGCGGCATCGGTCGCTTTTTCCCGAATCTCTTCCGGGCTGAGTCCCGTTCTAGGCATACTTCAATGAACTACATGAGCCATTCCCTGTGAAGGATATCTTTCTCCCGAAATCGCATTTTCGTGAAAAATGGAAGCAAGCTCTGTCAACTCTTCCGCACTCAAACGAATCTCCGCAGCCTTTAGATTCTCCGCTAATCGGGATCTTTTGGAAGTGCCGATCAAAGTCAAAATATCATCTCCCTGACCTGCGACCCAAGCAAGAGCTATCTGAGAAGGAGTTGCCCCTTTTCGATCCGCAAATCTTTTCAATACGGAAACAACTTCGTTATTCTTTGTTAGATTGTCGGAAGAGAAACGAGGGGAAAAAGAACGAAAATCTCCTGCCGCCAAACTTCCATTTATTGTTCCTGACAAAAGACCTCTCGACAAAGCACCGTAAGCAACAAGTGCGATTCCCAGTTCTCTCAGAGTAGGAAGAATTTTTGTTTCCGCAATTCTTGTAGCTAGGGAGTATTCGATCTCTAAAGCGGAAACAGGATGCACTTTATGAGCCCTTCGAATCAAATCGGAAGAAGTTTCGGAAAGTCCCAGAAAACGCACTTTACCGTCCTGGATCAATTCGGAGATAGCACCTACGGTCTCTTCGATGGGAACATTCGGATCCGGGCGGGAAGGCTGATACAAATCGATGTAGTCCGTGCCTAATCTTTGTAAGGAGTAAGTCACAAAGTTTTTTACCGCCTGAGGACGAAGATCATAACCTAAAAATTCTCCCTTATGCGTACGAATGGCACCGAATTTCACGCTGATAAAAAACTGATCCCTCTTTCCTTTGATCGCTTCTCTCAATAGAAGTTCGTTATGCCCCATCCCGTAAAAATCTCCAGTATTGAAAAAGTTGATCCCTGCTTCCAAAGCGGCATGAATCGTGGCCACACTTTCCTCATCGTCTCTGGTCTCTTTCGATCCGTAAAAATCGGACATACCCATGCAACCCAATCCGTATCGAGAGACAAGAGGACCTCCTTTCCCCAAACTGATTTTATCTAACTGACCCATATGGAACCTCCAAAAGTTACATATTATTTATTTTGTAATTTGTAACTATTTAGACAAATCTTTTCTCGTTTTGGAGGGCGCCTCGCATCTTTTTTTTAGAAAAAATCATTTCCTGGCCACGACCAGGTACTTCGCTGGAATCAAATGCTTAACGGCGAAACATGTTTTGCCCTGTTTCGCTTACACTTCGTAGATCAATTGCACAACCCCGGATCTGAAAACATTGGTTTTGGCCAGTTTCAATCCCAACGGCTGTTTTAAATCTTCGAATAAAGGTTTTCCGCTTCCTAAAGCGATCGGGTGTACTGAAATTCTATAGGTGTCGATCAGACCCAAATGGATAAAGGTTTTGATTAAGCTGGCTCCACCATAAAGCCAAATATCTTTTCCCTCTTGTTTTTTAATCTCTGTTATATGGTTTTGTATGTCGGAAGTTATGAAGGTTGCATTTTCGTCCTGCCTGTCTTGACCGGAGAAAACATATTTTTTCTTGGAATGGACTCCTTTCCATAACGACTGTTCTGCCGGGCTGGCGTTTGCATCCGGTTGAAAATTTCCCCATGCATCATAACTGACTCTTCCGTAGAATATCGTGTCAATGGTAGATAAAAAACCGTCGAAGTTCATATCGTCGTCCATGATGCACCAATCGATTTCTCCGTTCGGGCCTTCAATGAATCCGTCTAAGGTTGCTGCTAGATCTAAGATGATTTTTTTCATTTTCTTGTTATCACATAAAGTCTGATTGTGAGTCAAGATTTACGGAAGTTATTTGAGCGAAAACTTTGCATCCTCCTTTCTGTTTTGAAAATAAAAAGGTAAGTACAATAAAGTGAATACGAAGACGCCCAAAACCTGCAATACCAAAAGATAATAAGGCCATGGACCGAAGTGATCCATCAAAGAAGCGGCATTCGGTTTGTTCATGGTATATCCGTAGTTCCCACCTAATATAGAATTGACTAGGAATGCGATGATGAAATAAATTTGCGCATAGATGACTGCTCTGGCAACGGCCCATTTTCTAGGATAAAGCTGCAATCCGAATACGATGTACAAAGATCCTAAAACCAATCCTGAATGAGCGATGAAGAAGATGAAAAAATAAATATGAGGATAGGAGACTTGTAAATCGGGAGTGATGACTCCGTTGATGGAACCGGCCATTACCCAAAAATAGGAAAGTTCTGCAAACAGCCTGCTCCCGGTAAAAAGTGCCAAAGCGGTAACAATCATAGACCAATTGCAGAATTCCATAGGCAGATCGTATCTGATTTCCCAGTAACCTGAATCTATCCTGTAAATTACATAAGCGATATAGTTCAAAAGCAAAGCGGCCCCGATCCAATATCCTATCTTTTTCTGAATCGGTTTTCCTTTGTTTTTTCTTCCTATGTAAGTAAACAGCAGTATAGAAGAAAATGTTAAGATGAGAATCCCTATATGCATAGGGGACCAATGTTGGAACCTTTGGCTCACGATTTAATTCTCCTATTTATTTTTTTTGAGATTCACTTCGTCCAGGTAAGTTTCAATCGCCTGAATGGTAGTCATCCAATTTCTTTCAAATTTGACGGAGGAAAGTTTACCGGTCCGAGCAAGTAGAGAAAGATACTCTAAAGAATAGTCACAGTGTTTCGTAGCTTCTTTTAAAGTAATGTAGCCCTGTTTGTTTTGCGATGAATCCGGTTTGAGTGAATTCAAATAAATGATTAAAGATCTTTCAATGGACTTACCTACAAAATCAAGAAAACCGGAAGTTTTCCCATTATCCGCTTCCCTGAGAACTCTATAATATTTTTTTCTATCAAGATGAAGAATGACTGCTGGCGGGTATCCTTCTTGCATTAAAATTAAATTCATAAATAAACGAGCAGTTCTGCCATTTCCATCAATAAATGGATGAATAAAAACAAGCTTATAATGAAACCAAGCAGCAAGTTCCGGAATAGATAATTTTTTATAATTATGAAAATACCATTGAATTAATTCTTCAATTAAGTTATAAACTTTAGCAGAACTCGGAGGGATATGTGAAGCTCCCGTGATACGAACATTAGTTCTTCTAAAAACGCCAGCTTCCTCATCATCGATGTTCTTTAAAATGATACCATGAATTTCACGAATTAAGTTTAAAGAAAGGGAAGTCTTTTTTTTGATCACTTTTTCGATAGAATCGATTCCTTCTTTGTGATTGATGACTTCGAAATGTTCTCTAAGGCTCTTATTTCCAATAGTGATCCCTTGTCTTAAAACTAGATCTGTTTCCTGTAAACTAAGAGTATTTCCTTCAATGGCATTTGAATTGTAGGTCCATTCTAAATAAAATTGTTCCCTAAGTTTATCTACAATTGCCTTAGGAAGTGGTCTCAATCGATCGAGTTCCCTTTTTTTACCCTCAATACTTTTCAGTAGTTTGACATTCATATCGGATACCTGTATATTGACCCGATCCGATATAACTGTCAAATCATTAACTCAAGAGTATTTTGAATTAAACTCAATGCAATGAATCAGATTCTCAATCCTCCGTATTGAATTCGCAAAAGGGATTGAAATGAAATCTTTGGTTCATCTTTTCTGTTTTTATATTTAAGCTACGGATTTAGTTTTCTTTTGTTTATGCTCTTTCTTTTTGATTTCTTTAATTTTTGCCTTCAACTTATGTTCTTCCAACCTAATGTCAAAATCGTTTTGAAGCCCGATCCAAAAGAGAGGATTTAACTCAAAGAATTTTCCCAATTTAATAGAAATCGCAGCAGTAATGCTTCTTTTCCCATTAATGATTTCAGATATATTTGATTCAGGAATTCCAGTTTCTTTTGCTAGGCGATATGCGGAAATTTCTAAAGGAGTGAGAAATTCTTCTGCAAGAATCTCACCGGGATGAACATTGATAAAAACATCTTTCTTCATAAACTTACTCCTTATTTAATGATAATCGATAATCTCGACATCTAAAGCGTTTCCCTCTAAAAATCGAAAACAAATTCGCCACTGGTCATTGATCGCAATATTGACCTTTTCTATCACCTGCAAGAGAATGAAGTTTATTTGATGGAGGCACTTTTAATTCTTTCAGATCTTTAACACCCATTCGCAAAAGGGATTGCAGCGAAAATCCTGCGGGAGCAAAGCTCCCGCAGATTGGAGCGGAAAGCCCGGCTCTATGAACCGTTAGGTGAATAGAGTTTGCCCGAATTTTAAAACCGAAAGAAATATTTTTGGAAAGAGAAGAAAAGCCCGCCCGTCGCAACAGAATTGTTACGCGGACAGTGCTTAGGAGGGAAATCTTATTTAGAGATAACTTGGAAAGTCACTCGGCGGTTGATTCCGTCGTTCTCTGCAAAACCGGAAATCGGTGCAGAAGAACCTGCTGCTTTTGTGCTGATTCTGGAAGCAGGAATACCTTGTTTTACCAACGCATCTTTCACTGCATCGGCACGGATTTGTGAGTAATATCCGTTTCCTTTTTTACCGCCTTCCGCTTCTTCCGGTCCGGATGCATCCGCGTGACCGATGATTTGGAGAAGGTAATCTTCAGGAAGTTTTCCTAGAGCTTCTTTGATATAAGCAATGTTATCTTTTGCCCAAGTTCCGAAGTCTTCTTTCAGAACGTCCGCTTGTTTGTAGCTGAACCCTCTTCTTCTCACTCCGTCCGGATAACGATAATCTTTTAATGCCGTGTTGATTTCATCCAAAAGAACCAAATTCATGTCGCGAGAAGAGACAGTGTTTGTAGAATTGGATGCAGTGGATGTATTTTCTGGCTGCGCTTCTTGCTTAGGTTCTGCAGAAGAACAATTGGAATAAGCGAGCGAAATACCAGCGATGAGGATAAGAGTAAAAATTCCTTTTTTCATCAGTTGACCTACCTTTCAGAGTCCATAGTTTAGTTCTTTTCATTAGATAACAACCGAAAATGCAAATATTTGTAACCGTTTCAGAAGAATACGACCAATCCCGTATCGATGTCTTTCTCAAAGAGAATGCAGGAGAAGATTTATCCCGTTCTACAGTCCAAAAATGGATCGACTCCGGGTTTGTCAGCAATGCCTCTACACAAGAAACCATCAGTAAAAACGGACATAGAGTTTCCAAAGACGAAAGATATTCCGTTCAAATCGTCTCCAAAGCAGCTTCTCGCTTAGAACCAATTCCTATGGATATCCCTATTCTTTACGAAGAAGAGGAATTTATGATCATCCATAAAAAACCCGGGATCGCCTGCCACAGCGGTCCGGGGGACGACCAACCTTCTCTGGTCAACGGACTGCTCCATCAATTCAAATCACTTTCTTCCGTAGGAGGAGAAAGAAGACCCGGCATCGTACACAGGTTAGATAAACCCACGGAAGGAGTTTTGGTCATCGCAAAATCAGACAGGGCGCATGCTTCCTTGTCCAAACTTTTCCAAGACAGATTAGTGGACAAAACTTACTATGCTTGGGTTCTGCAAGCTCCCGTAGAAGCGGAAGGAAAAATCCGTCTTCCTATTGGACGCCATCCCGTAGATCGAATCAAAATGTGTGTCCGTGAAGACGGAAGAGATGCGATCACGAATTATAAAACGGAAAAAATCATCCAAACCCAAACAGGAAGAAAATATTCCTTTCTGACGGTAGGGATCGAAACAGGACGGACTCATCAAATCAGAGTCCACTTACAAAAATTAGGTTGTCCTGTCGTAGGAGACAGCCTATACTCTCGTTCGGCGAAAGATTATGCGCAATTCGGTCTGCTTTTATTCGCAGGAAGAATCGTATTCCCTCATCCTTTTGTTCCCGGAAAACAAATCGATGTCTCTTTGGATCTTCCGGAACGTTTTAGAATTTTTGAAAAGAAGTGTGTGAGTTATTAGGAGTGGGATGAGATTCTTATTCCGCCTACTGATTCATTTTCTAATTTTTTATCTACTCTATCCCTCCTGGGAAAAGATAGAATCGTATCATTTCGGAGTCGTTACCAACAGCGACGCTTTGTATCCCTATCTGTTTGCGAAAGAATTTTGGACCTCTCCCGAAATTCTTTCCGGATGGACCTTTCCTCCTTCCAATTGTTTTTTTCCGGATGTTCTTTTTTTCATCGCAGGTTATTACTTTACTTCGGATGTTTTGGTTTTACATGCCTCTTTCGCTTTTTTCGTTTTTGTCACTACTTCTTATTTTCTAAATATTTTCGGGCTCAGTAAATTTCTTTCCTTAACGGGATCGATCGCCTTTTTGAAATTAGGTGAAATGTTCCCCGATTCCTGGGGGCAGTTTTATCTTCCCACATTCCATGCTACTGAATTCTTTCTTGTCTTTTGTTTTTTGGTTCTTCTGAAAAAGGACAAAATGAACCGATTTTGGTTCGTAGCTCTTTTCGGTTCCCTTCTGGGGCTTTCTCTTTTTTCAGAACTTTGGTTTTTGGTTCATTCCGGTTTGATCCTTCTTGCATTCTTTCTGTTTTCGGGAAAACACACCTTCGCTAAAATCGCAGCATCGCTCCTCTTCGGATTTTTAATTTACAAACTCATCTTTGTTTCCTTTCAAAAATACGGATTTTTAGTGTATCTTCCTCGGCAATTTCCCGCAAAAGATTTGATTTTGAAAGGAATCAACGAACTTCGATTAGATCCTTTTTCTAAAATCAATCTTCTCTTCTCGCAAAAAACGGATCTGCCTCTTTATAAATATTTTTTTCCGGCATATCTGATTTTATCTTTTCTATTTCTGGTTTCGTTTTTCAGGAATCTGCATCTCTCCCGAAAGGAAGAAAAAAAATCCAATCGCCCGGAACTATTGTATTTCTGCATCGTTCCTTTGTTGAGTTTAGTTTTTCTAATCCTTGTTAGTATCGAATTCAATGCGAGATACATATATGCGCTTCCACTTGCTTGTTTCGTTTTGTTCTTTTCCCTTTTAAAACGGCTCAAACCCGTCTATTGGGCTTTCTCTTGGATTCTATTGATAGGAATTCTGCTCCCTTCCCATCGTTACTTTCCGGATCCGGTAACGCAAAACTTCATTCAAACGGGAAAAGAAATGAGAAAAGAAAGATTAGAATGCATCTCGCTTGCCTGGGAAAAATGGGGAAAACTTCCGGGTGCTTCCTACTACTGGCCTGTCAAATTCAGTTATGCGTTTTCGAAAGAACCGATCCGACTCGTTCCCTTTACTCCGGACGGAATTTATTATCCTTGGGTGCACAATCGAAACTGGGAGAAAGATTTAACTTCCTTGGAACCGAAATTTTTTTCCTGGGCGGTGGCGGACAAAAAAGATAAAGTTTGGAACTTAAAAATCAAAGATACCCTTCCCTGTTCTCATTGGGATGCAGTTGGGTTTTTCCCCTCTTCCGATTTTTGAGTGGATTTTGTAATCCGATTTCCGATATTTGCGGTCAAAGGATACCACCATGGTTGCACTCATCACCGATCCCTCCGTTTGGGCCGCTCTTTTCACTTTGACAGGTTTGGAAATTGTTCTGGGAATCGATAATATCATCTTCATTTCCATCCTATCTTCCCGACTTCCCAAAACCAAACAAAAGAATGCGAGACAAATCGGACTCATACTAGCAATGGTTACCCGAATCCTGCTTTTGTTTTCCCTTTCTTTGATTATGAAACTGACTTTTCCTTTGTTTTCCGTTCTAGGTCATGAAGTCAGCGGAAGAGATTTAATCCTTATATTAGGCGGTCTTTTCCTCATCGCAAAATCCACTACTGAGATTCATCATAAACTGGAAGGAGAATCGGACACACTGGAAAACCCAGGTAAAAAAGTTTCCTTCACAAAAGTCATCATTCAGATTATGATTTTGGACATAGTGTTCTCTTTGGATTCCGTCATCACTGCGGTAGGAATGACGGACCAATTGGGAATCATGATCGCTGCGGTCGTGATCTCTGTCGGTTTTATGCTTCTTGCCAGCGGAAAGATCTCGGACTTCGTAGATCGCCACCCTACCATCAAAATATTGGCACTCAGCTTTTTGATTCTGATCGGACTTGCTCTACTCGGAGAAGGTTGGGACTTTCATATTCCTAAAGGATACATCTATTTCGCTATGGCCTTTTCCGTGATTGTGGAATTCTTGAATATGAAACTGAGAGACAACTCGGAAAAACCTGTAGTTTTAAAAGGAAAATTTGAAGACTGATGAAACGATCCGACTTTTTAACCAAACTGGGAGCAAGTTTTGCTCTCTTATTTCCCGTTGTTGCAAAGGCACAACCTATGTTCTCCTCGAATGAAGAATTGAACGAAAAATTAAAATCTTTGCAAAACCTAAAAGATGTTTCCGAGTTCCTAACTGCCTGCGAATCGGGAAAGGTAACATTGAAGATCCAAGGAGAATGGTCTCTCGGAAAAGTATTCACTCACTGTGCGCAAAGCATTGAATATTCGTTAAACGGTTTTCCCGATATGAAGTCTGCGGTGTTTCGAGGCACTGTGGGTTCCGTAGCATTTTCCGTTTTTTCTCTCAGAGGAAAAATGAGCCACGGATTGGAAGATCCCATTCCTGGAGCTTACGACATTTCCAATTCCATAGAAGGGAAAGCGGGAATCCAAACCTTACAAAAATACATCGATTTGTTTCAAAAAACGGAATCGAAAGATTTAAAACCTCATTTCGCCTATGGTCAGTTAGATAAAGAAGAATTCGACACGGCTCACACTCTTCATATCAAAAACCATTTCGAAAGAATCTCCCTGGCGTAAGTTGGATCACTTCAAAACGGATTCGATCAATTCCACGAGCTGTTCTTTACGGAACAGCTTGGAAACATACATCTCCGCATAACCCGCGATCCCCTCTTCCTCCAGAAATTTTTTCCCTCCTGAAAAAGGAGCCGCAGAACTAACCAAAATAACAGGGATTTTACTGCTTCCTTTTCTGCCTTCCCATTCGTGTAAAAAAGAAACTCCGTCCATAATCGGCATCTCCTTGTCCGTAACGATGATAGCGGGAAGAATGCGGCTCAAATGATCCAAAGCCTCTTCTCCGTTTCTCGCTTCGATCACGATCCATTTATTACGACGCAGTTCCTCCGCCAATTCGGCACGGAAACTGTCCGAATCATCCACAAGCAGAATGGATTTGGTGCTGTTGGACAACATCACTTCGAATCTGGAACCGGCACCTAACTCACTTTTAACTCTAAGTTTGCTGAAATGGGCTTCCAAAATATTCTGACAAAGTTTCAAACCGAGTCCGGTTCCCAGCTCTCCGTGAGTTCCCGGATGGCTTTTGGAAGCGGCATCACCTAACACTTTTGAAATTTGTTCCTCGTCCATTCCGATTCCGTAGTCCCTGACTTCTACGGAGATCCAATCTCCTTTGACGGTTTGTACCACATCGATCTTGGATTTGGGATGGGAATATTTGATGGAATTGGTCAGAAGATTTTTAAAGACTTCTTCGAGAAGAGCTCTGTCTGCAATTAAGGAAACATCGTGACTAAGCTTAAAATTGATTTGAATGTCTTTCACTGCGGCGATGGGCTCTATGGCGTGAAATACATCGCTCAAAAGATTTTGAATGGAAAACTGTGTCTGCTGCAGACGAATCCCTTCGGAATCGAACCGGCTCACATCTAACAACTGCTTTAGCATTCTAAGAGAGTTTTGAATTCCTTCCTTACATAAATGCAAAAACCTTTTTTTCTCCATATCCGGCATGGATTCGAAATTGAAACGAACCACATCCAAAATCTGGTTCACTCCGTTCAAAGGAGATCTTAGATCGTGGGAGATCAAAGAAACGAAGTTCGCCTTCCAACGATTCGCCTTTTCCAATTCGGAAGTTCTTTCCTTCACCTTCTCTTCCAAATCTTCCTTACTGCGAATGAGTTCTCTGGAAATATCTTCCTCTCTTCTGAAGATATGAATGATGGAGCGAGTGAGGATGATGGTTTGAGGGATCAGAAAAGGAACAAGCGAATAAGCACCTGCGGGTCGTAAGCCGGGGATATAATTCGCAAAATAAAGCAGATCGAAAGTAGCGCCGCCGCAGGCGGCCAAAAAACTGAAGAGATATAAAACGCTGTTCTTTTGTTTTGTCGCGACCGCATACAAAGAAAAACAAACACCGATAAACATAAAGAAGACGGAAACCATCTCCAAATAATGGGAAATACCGACAGTATAAGCGATGGGAAAGAATATTGTTATGATGGCCGCAATACTTGCATAACCGATGAGGATGTTCAAAATCCAATGCAGTTTTCTGGAGAGAAAAAGATGATAAAGAACACTTCCTCCTGTGTACAAATTGATCGGAAGCCAAAACTTGGAGAAACGAATGAGAGGAACGCACCATTCGTCCGAGAAAGCATTGAATAAAATTCTGGATTCGGTCAGAGTAAAGAGCATCATCACGATTCCCAAATAAAGAAGACCCAAATAGAAGGATGCGATCTCCGCTTTACGAAGCCAATAGATCCCGAAATGATACACTGCCAAAATCACAAGCAGTATGATGATGAACCAATCCGAAACCAAAGTATTGGAAGCATCTTGATACATCCCTGAAATGCTTCCTACACGAATCAGTTCCTTCATCCCTGCAATGCGATGCGTATAATTGGAGATATGAATTTGAATCTGGATGATTTGATTTTTTCTTTTTAAAGGAAAAATATGAGTATGATAGGAAGGTTTGTGCAAAGAAGGATCTTCTGCCACTTTTCCGTTTTCATGGATCAGTTCTCCATCAATGTACAAACGATAGGCGGTATGAAGCACGGGAACGGCCAGAGCCAAATCTTCTTTCGTATCGGGAAGTTTGAGATCCAGCCGGTAAGTTGCCCATCCGAAGCTGGGAAGGTTCTCTCCGTCTAAAACGATTTTGGTCCAATGATTGGAAGACGTAGCAAATACCACGGAAGAAGGATCTTCCTCTTTCGGGTCCAGGAATTGTTTCCAAAAGAATCTCCAATCTCCCCTCAATTCCAGGCGGTCCTTGGATATGTTCCAATTTTCAGCATCCAAAAATCCCTTTTGAGCCAGGGGTTGCGTTTCTGTATACCCGCAGGAAACGACAAATAGTACGGAAAATAGTAGAAAGAAGCGATCAGTGTTAAAAATAGCTTTCCATCGGCTATATCGTCTTATACGTTGATTCATAAATCTCATTTAGAAGCGCACGTGGAACCAATCAAAATTACAATTCTTGAAGACCATTCCGTTGTAACAGAAGGAATCATAGCTGTTCTGAAATCCAATCCTTTCTTCCCAATTGCGGGAGAATTTCGAACAGCAAACGAGCTATTTTTGTTTTTACAAGCGAACGCTGCAGATTTATTGATTTTAGACATCGATTTACCGGATAGAAGCGGTCTGGATGTCCTCAAGGAAGTAAAAGAAAAATACCCGAAAATGAAGGTAATTATCTTTTCTCTTCATGGAAGCAGAGTGTATGTAGAAGAAGCAATTAAGTCCAAAGTGGACGGATATATGCTGAAATCCGATCCTATTTCCCATCTGCCTTCCGTCATTCAGACAGTGATGAGAGGAGAAAAATACATTTCGGACGGAGTCAGCAAAGAGACCCTTCCCTTTTCCCCATTCCAAGTAGAAATTTTAAACCTTCTCGTACAGGGACTTTCTCAAAACGAGGTGGCCGATAAAATTCAAAAATCCAGAAAAACGGTAGAGTACCATTTGAATCAAATGAGAACCAAGTTTTCCTGCAAAAACAATAACGAACTCATTTCCAAATACGAAAAAGAAATACAAAAATAGCTTTCTAGTCACATCTTATCTGCCCTATAAAGATAAGATTGATCTATGAAACACATCTATCTGCTCAGGCATGCCAAATCGGAATGGGACGAACCGTACCAAACGGATGAGGAAAGAGGTTTGGCCGAAAGGGGAAAAAAGCAAACGAAGGCGCTTCGTTCGTTTCTGCACGACTATGAAATCGATGTAGATCTGGCATTCGTCTCTCCTGCGGAGAGAACGAAAAGAACCTACCAGGCTCTGAGAAAAGAAATCCTGCGACTGCCCAAACCCGATTTTAAAGAAGCAATCTATGAAGCGGAAGAAGATGATCTTCTATTTTTACTTCACGGAGTTCCCGATTCCGTACGTTCCGTAATGATCGTAGGTCATAATCCTGGTTTGGAAAGTTTTGCGAATGCGGCATTGTATGGAGCACCCGATCCTTCTCGTTTTCATAAATTCCCTACCGCCAGTTTTTTAGGTCTAACATGCGACAAAGATTCCTGGAAAGAATTAACTTGGGGAAGTTGTTTGTTGAATGTTTTTTGGATTCCAGGCAGGCTTGGTAAAGAATGAAAGCTTTGTATTCGGAAGAAAGAATTCACGCAAGAGTCGACGAGTTGGGCAGAGAGATTTCCAGAGACTTTTTAGGAAAGGATCTGGTTCTCATAGGAGTTCTCAACGGGGGATTTATTTTTACCGCAGACTTATGCAGAAGCATAGCGATCCCTCATGAAGTCGATTTTATAGGGGCCTCCTCCTACGGAGATTCCACTTCTTCCGATAGCAATATAGTATATACAAAAACTCTAAAACGATCCATCAAAGGAAAACACGTTCTCATCGTAGAAGATATCGTCGATACGGGAAGAACTCTCGAATTTTTAGTGAAGGATCTTCAAAAACAAGAACCTAAGGAATTGAGAATCGCCGCTTTATTTTGGAAAAAAGAAAAAGCGAATCCGAATCTTACGGTTCATTATCCAGGCTTTGACATTCAGGATGATTTTTTAGTAGGATACGGATTGGATTATGCAGGGATGTATAGAAATCTTCCTTTCGTAGGCTCTTTGGAAGAGGCAGATCGTTAAGAGACTCATACATGAAGAATGCAATCCTCCGTCAAAAATTCTCCACTCTTTCCACCTTTCCCATATTAAATCCGAAAGTTTTGCAAAAAGCGGAAAGGCTCATCGCAGATTCAGACGAATGGAAACTGTTTCGAATCAATCCCATCCAATTTGCGAAAGAGAACGGAATCGATGAAAAAGAAAGTTTGGATTTTTTCGTACACGGAGCCAAAGTAGGACTATTTAATTTCGCATACAATATGTTATGCCCTCTTTGCGGAGGAATCGTTCACACACATCACAAACTGGATGAAATTCAAAGAAAAGATTTTCATTGTGTGGCTTGTAACCTAATCATTCCTACTGCATTGGACGACCAAGTGGAAGTCGCTTTCGAACTCCATCCTTCCCTCTTGGAAACTACGATCGATCCGTTCCTTTCCATAGAAAATTATTATCGTTTCTATTTCTCGGATAACTACGATAAATCGGAAGAACTTAAGTCTTGGGTCACAAATATGATCAAACACTTTCAAGTTTTGGAACCGGACGCATTTTTCGAATTCGATAGGGAACTTACCATGGAAGGGGATATGGGAAAAATCCTGCAGATCGTTTCCATCGATAGAAACACCGCTTGTTTTTTTCATGCAGATCCGAGCGTAGGAACTTCCGATAAAAACCAAGTGGTGGATCTTTTGGAATCGGGGTTCCAACCGAAAAACAAGTCTTTGGTGCCGGGAAAATATCATTTTTCCGTTCACAATAGAACCCGCTGGAAAGTAGGAATTCAAATCATGACTCCTAATCCGGAACGTTTGACGGAAATCGTAAAAGAACATCCTACAAAGATACTGCCTTTTCTTTCCGCAAAGATGTTACTCAACAATCAGTCGTTTCGGGAATTGTTCCGCATTCATAAACTTTCTCCCGATCTGAATTTGAATGTGAAATCCCTCACCATCATGTTCACGGACCTAAGAGGATCAACGGAGATGTACGACAAAGCGGGAGATATCTTCGCTTATAGACTCGTTCAAGAACATTTCCATATTCTGACGGAAACCGTAAGAGATTACAAAGGAGCCATCGTAAAAACGATGGGAGATGCGATTATGGCAACCTTCTCCACTCCCATCGAAGGGTTTTTGGCTTCTTTGGATATGTTGGAAAAGATAAGAAAGATGAACGAATCTTGGAAGTCGGAAGGATACGAAATCGGACTCAAAGTAGGATTGAACGAAGGTTCGGCGCTGGCAGTGGTCAACGACGAAAGATTGGATTATTTCGGACAGTCCGTAAACATTGCCGCCAGAGTTCAAGGTTTGGCCAACTCGGGAGAAATTTGGATTTCAGAATCGGTTTGGGATTCTCCCGGAACGAAAGAGAAGGCGGAAGATTCCGGTTATTCCATCGAAAAACATTCCGCACGGCTGAAGGGAGTGGGAACCCCCGCAACCGTATTCAAATTATATAAGACTAATGTTGGTTAGGCTCTGAGGAAACTTCCACTTCAGGAAGACTTGCTCTCAAATAACCTGCTTTTAAAACAGCGGACTGACCTTTTTCACTGGTAAGGAAACTGATGAAAGCGTCGATTTTATCCCCTTGATCCGTTTTATAAATAGCGAACAATTCTCTCGCCAAACGATACTTTCGATCGTAAACGTTTCTTACGGAAGGGCTTACAGAAGGATCTTTCGCAGTTCTTGCATAATCCAAAGATTTGATTTTTTCTCCGTGATCCACAAGGGCACTTCCCATTCCCATATAACCGATCGCAGACGGGTTTGTTTCGATAAAAGCGGCCATCTCAGCATTGTCTTTCACGATCTTTGCAGTGGAAACGAAATCGGCTGATTTATTTTTTTCGAATTCGTCGATTCCCAAATCTTTTCTTTTGAGGATGTGATTTTCGAAATAATCCTGCGTACCGGATTTATCGTTTCTAATTACGATTTGAATCGGGGAGTCGCTGCCGCCTAACTCTTTCCAGTTTTTGATTTTGCCAGAAAATATTTCGGACACTTGTATTAGATGCAGTTGTTTGACTGGGTTTGCAGGATTCACTACAAGCGCTACTCCATCGTAAGCCACTCTGATTTTTTCCAAGTTTCCCGTTTTTCTCAAATCATCGAATTCGTTTTGGTTCAAGTCTCTGGAAGATACTGCGATGTCTATGTCACCTTTACGCAAACGATCGATTCCCGACTCGGAACCTCCTCCTTCTACGGATACTTTGATATCGGAGGTGTTTTTTTCGTATTCGGAACCGATGTATCTCATCATTGCGTTCATCGTTTCGGAACCGGCGATCTTTAAGTTTTGTTTCTCTTTACAGGCAGAGAAAATCATTGTAATCAAAATGTAACAGAGTATGATGAGGTTTTTCATGATTAGAATGGGGATGAAGGAAAATCGCATCTTCGTCAATCTGAAAAAGAATCCTTTTTTTATTTAGTCCCGTTTACTTTTTTGAATTTCCCCCGATGTACTTAAATGTGAAACAAAACTACTCCCTGCTTCTATCCGCACTTTTGAGTTTCCCCTTGTTGGCAGCTCCGCAAGAATCGGTTCTGCTTCAATGGAAATGGAATGGGAATCAGGTTTTGGAACTCAATGAATACCATGATGTTTTGTTTCGAGTGGGTGCGAGATCCGTTGTTCGGGAAGATAAAAACCGAGTCGTCTTAAAAACCACCAAATGTGATTCCCAACTTTGCAACGTAGACGCCTTTTTCGATACTTACATTCGTTTCGGAAAAACGGAAGGACCTTTCCGCAAAGATAAAGAATTTCAATCCAACTTCATCATCTACCGAAACGGTAAATACGAAGTATCCGACGAATATGTGATGCCCAATTTAAGAAGTTTTCCTTCTTTCCCGGAAACCAATGTGAACTCAGGAGATTCTTGGAAAATCCCTGCCGAGGAATCTTTCGATTTTCCGGGAGACAGAATCAAAGTCGCAGTGGAGCCAGAATATTTCTATCATGGAAAATCTAACTGGACTTATGCGAATTATAAAGGATTTTCGGATAAGATCACATATACGTATCCCATCTATTACGATTCCATTTCCAAACGAAAGGGAGCTGCGAACGTACCTAATAAAATATTCGGATTCGCCAGGGGCACAGTTTTCTTCAATGCGGAAAAAGGAATTCCGGAATACAAAGAAGTCAAACTTTCTTATACTTTCATTTTGCCGGATGGAACCGTCCAAGAAGCGAACTTTCATATCCACGGAGTTTATTCCTCTCGCAAAAGTCTAAATGCATCCGAGAAAGAACAATTTAAAGAGAACATCTTACAAGACTTAATCGTAGGATACGATCCCATCACGGGAGGAAAACTTTCCGACGAAGGCGAGAAAGATCCTGCCATTTCCGTTCGTTCTACGGAGGACGGAGTCACCTTCTCTTTGGATTCCATTCTTTTCGATTTCAACGATTCCAAATTGAAACCGGAAGCGGAAGAAACGGTAAAAAGAATCGCCTCGATCCTGAAAAAATATCCTGAGAGAGAAATTAGAGTTTCGGGACACACGGACAATATAGGGAAAAAGGATTACAATCTCAAACTTTCGGAAGACAGAGCCAAATCCGTATTACATTCGCTAGTGGAACAGAACGGTTTGGATGAAAAACGGATTTCTTTCAGAGGATACGGAGACGAAAAACCAGTCGCTCCCAACGACTCGGAAGCGAACAGAGCGAAAAACAGAAGAGTGGAAATTACGATCGTTCTCGATTAGTTCAACTAACCGATATTAATATCCAGACCTACGGAATAAGGAGGAACGATCGGTTCCGAAATTCCTTTTCCTTTTTCCACAAGGGATTCCATCTGTCTGCGGATCTCTACCATAAGAGAACTGATTCCTTCCTTTTTGTTCGATTGATAAGTTCGAAAAAAAGGTGTGATGGAAAAAGCGGGAGTGATGAGGACATGGGCTTTTCTAGCACGGAACTCAGTCTTTCCAAACACATGTTTTTCGAAGCTGTAGATCCACTCGATGAGTCTCTCTGCCGAAGGCCATTGAATCAAGTTTTTAGGTTTTGTGATTAGAAAGGTGTATGCAGTGTCGACCAATTGTCTGGCACGTTTGATGTTCTGAGGGCTCAAATCTTTAGGAGTGGAAGGGAGAGGCATTCCCGCTTCCAAACTGTCCAAAGAAGTGAATAGGTCTCTGATCTTTTGGATGGCATGATCCGTATCGTGGAATTTAACGTTTAAGATGGCACCTGCCTGATTGAGTGCAGTATGTCTGGCACGACCTAATCTGTAATCGAAATCCTTTCCTTCGATATCGATCTTAGGAACGCCTAACTCATATTCGGTTTCTTCCAATAAAACTCTTCCTACAGTCAGGAAACGTCTGAGTAAGGTTCTTCCACCGGGATAAATTTTTAATTTCTTTTCGATCCTTTGCAGAGAAGATTCGATCTCGCTCAAGATGCTGTCTCTGTTTCCTGAAATTTTATATTTCACAAAACTAGGTTGGATGAACAGATCCGCAGTAGGATCTTTCTTCAATGCCTCTTCCAATCCTGCAAAGGCAAGATTGGCAAGCCCCGGCATAAAAGGAACCAGGTTGTCGTTTTCTCCGGACAACATTCCTTCGGGATACATCACCAATTTTCCATCGGATTCGGAAAGAATGTTCTTCGCCATTTTCACGGCTTCTCTATCCCCTCCTCCGCTTAATACGGAAAAGGCGCCTACTCTTTTGATGATTTCTCCGACCAACCCGTATCCCCAGTTGAAGATATTGCGGGAAGCCATATAACTGAATCGTGTGCCGATTTGGTTGGCCACATAATAAGCTATAGCCGGTTCCGCATCGGAAGGATGATTGGAAAGATAAACGACTCTTTTGTTTCGTAAGTCTCTGAGTTGTCTTTCTTCCTCTCTGCTGATCTCCACTCCGTCCAAATTGAACAATAATTTAGAAAATATAGGAAACCCGAGATCGAGGGTCCATGCGACAGGAAATTCAAAAGAGGGAGGAATAAAGGATGATTTCATACTTTGTCTAGATAGAATCGACAAAGATGTTTTGCTTTTCTAGCATTTTTTATTCGTGGATGTATCCCCAGGTTTCTAAAATCTTCTTCACTTCCTGTCCCATCTCTTTCTGTGCTTGGGATTCGGTCGTTCCGCTAAAATATCCGTCGTTGTAAATCCAAGGAAGATCGGAGTTCTCCCAACCATTCGGTTTTCTTTCGGAAACCAGAAGGTCTTTCCAATTTCCATAACCGATCCCTTTGGATTCGAGACCCCATTTCCCCACCCGAAACAATGCAGGAACGCCGTTTCGAAATAGAAAGAAATTTCCATCCATCTCTGGATTCACAGTATGAACCTGAAATTCCTGGGAACTAGAACCCGTTTTCGTCCGGAACTGAATCGTCTTTGCGGAAGAGGATTGAATTTGGGTTTGTTCCGAAGCCTGCCAATCGTAAACGGAACCTTGGATTTGGAAACTTCCTGAATCCACACAATCTAACGCAGGACAGGGGGGAAGATAGATATGAATTCTGTTTCTTTTCAGAAAATTGCCTTCTGCGAAATCTTGTCTGGCTTTTGCCAACAGGGAAGAGTTCGGTTCCAAGGATAAATTGTTTCTCTCTTCAGGATCCTTTTTTAAATCGTAAAGTTCTTCCGCCATTGTATGAGGTTCTCCGTCGATTGTTCGACGAACAGTCGTAAAACCGGGATACCTTCTCACATATTTATATTCTTCCGTGCGGACGGATTCAGACATTCTTCCTTCCGTATAGATCATTTTCTCTTCGGGGCACTTTTTTTTCCCCAAAATACATACGGAATAATCGACTCCTTTGTATTGATCAGAGGAATGTGAGATTCCCGCCAAACCTAGAACAGTGGGAACAAGAGAAAGTAAAGAAGATTGATGAGGAATTTTTCTAGTTCGAACCGATTCATCGGTGGATTTGGGAAGTTTGATGAAATAAGGAACATTGATTTCCTCATCATAATGGGTCTCCCCATGCCCAAAGCGGGTTCTCATGATAAAGTGATAACTGTAATCGTGGTGAGGGCTAAAAAGTTCCCCATGATCCCCGGTTAGGATGATCATCGTATTGTCATAAATTTTCAGTTCTTTGAGTTTGGAGATGAGCCTTCCCACTTCTCTATCCGTATAATGCATTTCCCCGATATAACGTTGCACAGGTGATTCGTATTTATAAAACACTTCGGAAGGAATGATTTTTTTCACTGCGGCCATATCTTCCGGAGGAGGAGAATAAGAAGCATGAGGAGTGTTCAAATTAAAATGAAGGAAAAAAGGTCTGTCGGAATATTCTTCCAAGAAAGACAAAGCATGGTTTGTCAGTTCGGGAGTATCTAAAATATCCATCCCCACTTGATAGGAATTATGAAATCCTAAGTCGATTCCGACGGTAGTATAATCCAGAAAAAAAACATTGTTCATGATCGATTTGGTGTAATACCCTTTCTCGCGAAAAGAGTTCACCAAATTGTCCCTTTTTTTTCCGTAATAAACCTTACGCTGGTAAGGTTTAGTGGTGAACCAGGAATTGCCCAGTCCCAAGTTAGAAGAATATTCCGAATGAAAAAAAGACATCATGGAAGGTTTGGTCCAATTCCCGTTGGAGAAAGGGTTTTCAAAAAAAACGGATTCCTTAGCCAGCAAATCCATATTAGGTGTAATAGGATAAGGATAACCGTAAGATCCGAAAAAATCTTTTCTGGCGGAATCCAAAACGATCAAAATTACGTTCGGTCCGGGAGATGCTTTTTTTCCATACAACAAAGGTTCCGCCAAATAAAGATGGGACTTAGAGCTTTTCCAAACGAAACGGATCGTTTCCTTTACATCGAAATCCGTTTTCCATTGTTTCCAGTTTTCCCGATTCTTTGCCCCCAATGTTTCGGAAATCTTTTCTTTTCCATCCACTTCCAAAATAAGGATTCCTTCTGCTTCGGAAAAAGAATCGGAAAGGATTCCGGTCATAGACTGAAACGAATAAGTTCCAGGTTCAATTTTAAACAAATAACTAGAATTTGGCGGAAAATAAATCGCATCCAAGGAATGATTGATGAATAGATTTTTATCCGTATTGAAAGTGATTTGTGTATTTTTCCATTTCTCTGAAATCGGCAGAGAAGAATGTCGTCCGGGATTTTTTTTCCAATGCGAGAAAAGAGGATCTTTTTCGGAGAAAGATCCTTCTACAGTAACTTTCGGATCGTTCAGAATGCGTGAGAGATCATAAACGATTACATTCGTTTTTTTCGCTTCGGAACAGAAAAAAGACAATCCCGATAAAAACAAAGTGAATAGGATTCGGACGGTTCTCTTTGATTCGCATTTCCGCATGTAAGTACAATGCTTAGAAATCCGCTTTAGGAGGAAATTGGAAATTAAATTCTCGAGGCGCTAAAGAGAAGAAACGGAAATTCTATAAACAAGTTCCGTCGTATTCCAAAGCTCCCCCGCTCACTGTGGCATTGCCTCCAGGACGCGGGTTCCCGCTGTAATCTATATTGAATCCTCCGATCACATTGCTCATCTGAGTGATTGCGCAAGGAGAAGTAGCGGTGAAGTTCCAATTTTTGGTAGTTCCGAAATTAGAAACAAAGTTAGGATTAGATGTTAGATTCAGACTGGAAACTCCCGAAATGGGATTGGCAGTACAAGCAGCAACTCCAGGGAACCCTCCCGGACAGAGAGTATCAAATGCGGAAGCACTGTTCGTATGATTGAATAGAATAGGACAATTGAACATCGTATTTCCACGAACAGCAGTTAATGCAGAACCTGAATCGTAATTGATGCAGAAACGAGTTCCTACGGAATTTTCCACCATCAATACATTATTTTGGACATCGGTTGCATTCGTAACGGTTGTGACCAAGTTTAAAGCGATCGATTTGCTGTTGGAAGGAACGGCTGATGTCGCAGTTCCGGAGGAAATCGTATTATGATACACCTGTGTGACCGCATTATTATTGGATAATGTGAGTCCTTCCGAGTTTCCGTTCGCAGTGGCGGAAATACTCCTTCCTCCGTCGATGAAATTGTTATTGATGACGAAACTTCCGCCGGAGAGAAAATAAACCCCATACACATAAGAATTGCTAGTTCCCGTATTATTACTGAATCCTCCGGAAACCCTATTTCGTTTGATAGCGGTTCCGCTAGTGGCATTGCTAAAGTGCATTCCGTACGTAGCGGAATAACTTGCTCCGCTTCCAACAGCATTCCCTCCGGTTATGCTGTTGGCTTCGATATCATAAAATCCTGCGAGTGCTGAAATTCCATAACTGATGGCGGAACCTCCTGAATTACTAGCCGTTCCCCCCGAAATGGTATTATAATGAATCGAAGCTCCGTTCATTAAGAACAGTCCGTACGAATTCAACACTCCGCTTCCGGCCAATATGATATTCCCCTCTTTGGAAGCTAAGTCTCCGATTTTGAGTCCCATACTGGCGTTCATATGGATGCCTTTAGCGGTGTTTGCAGTCCCACCTTGGATCACATTTCCTTTTAGAACTCCTCCGATGGATTGGCTTAGATAAAATCCAGTACTTACGGAGCCTGCCATTATAGGAGAAACGGTTCCGCCGGTGATCACATTCCCTCTCAACAAACTAAAATCAGGCGATACCGTTATCGCCGCCGTATAAATGCCATACGTATTGCAAGATGTAGTCGAACAAAATCCGCCTATGATTTGGTTCGCTTGGATGATGGGAACGGAGGAACCTGCCATATTATTATCGTAATAGATTCCGCCAGTGTTGCAGCTGGCAGCAATGCATTCCCCCCCTTGAATCAAATTCAAAACCAAAGCCCCTGCTGCGGGATCTGCCAAGGAAACTCCTCCGAAATTTAAGACGACCATACCGGCAGCATGTCTTCCCGTTCCGCCGACAACCCAGTTATTCGAAAAGATAGGATCTCCTCCGTTGATTCGAACCCCGGTAGGATCACTTGAGGCAAGATTCGCTCCTACGATTTTGAATCCGTCTATCGTGGTTTTGTTGGACACTGTCGAAGGAATATCAACCGACATACAAGGAGTAGTCGTTAAATCGGAAGCAGCGCATCCTACAGGAGATGAGTTGATGATTTGAGTCTGCTTTAAAGATGTGTTTCTAGTCGCAAAGCTTGTGCTTGCCGTATAACCGCCAAACAAGGAAATTCCGTCCATGATTTCCACAGAAGATTTGGACAAAGGAACATTAACGGCTTCATACGTGCCGTCTTCCACATAAACCACACAATCTTTTGTGGTAAAACAAGGGGATACGCTCAAATCATCGATTGCTTTATGAAGGGAACTAAATGGATCGCCGGGAGTGTATCCTGTATTCATCATATCATTTCCTGAAGCGGAAGAAACGTATCGAAACGCGGAAGGAACCGTATAACGAACCGTATGTTGTCCTGCCGCTAGAGTAAATGCGGAAGCACTGACGCAAGTCAAAGAAGCTAACTTCGCTCCTGTGGTCCATTGACTGGGTGAAGGAGAAACAACTAAAGTATCGTTCGGAATGTTCGTCGTTGCCAATGTGAACGTCAGAGGATTTCCGTCCACTCGGGCCAGATCGGGAGAAGAAGTGGAGCAACTTCCGATCGTGACCGCTTCAGAAAACTGAAGTCGAATGTCTTGGTTTGGCTGAAGAGGAGAAAAGTTAGGAGGAGTCTGCGCTAAAAGACTGAAACAATTCACATTCACGGAAACATCGGAGCTGGCGATGATTCCTGCGGTACTTCCCGTTAGAACACAAGTATGGCCGCTGGGTTGAGCCGTGATCCCAATGGAATAGCTACCACTGCTAGGAATATCCGTAGAAAAATAATGTGTCCCATTTGTGGTAATGGAAAGGGCGTCCGCTCCATTATTCGTTAAACTTAATGTTCCAGAGGCGACTCCATTTACTACTACAGAGATGGCATGAGCGGTTGTGGTACAATTGACAGCTAAGCTGTTCACATTGGCCGCAGTAAATGTTCCTGTTCCTCCGGTTACGATGCAATTTTGAGTAGGATGAGCGGGTTGTGTGGTAACTCCCACAGAATACGCAGTCCCTTCTTCATAAGTGGCTGCGAAAGCAAATGTTCCTAAGGCGCCGATCGACTGAGAGTCGGATCCATTGCTTAAAACCAGCCCGAATCCGGCAAGTCCCGTAATGGTACCACCTAGAGTATATTTAGCAGATTCGCAATTGACCGTGATTGTTCGGATGTCTCCTCCTACCACGATTCCTTCTTGGCCTGCAATTTCACAAGTTTGCGGAGAAGGCTGAGTTTTGATTCGGACGATGTATTTGGATCCTGCAGCCAATTGGGCTTTGAAAGAGACTTCTTTGTCTGTGGTACCTACCGCAATTTCTTCGCTGGAATTCAAAGAAATCACAAGACCGCTTTTTTTCAAACCGGTTATGTTGACATATATTGTGGATGGAGTCGATCCCATTCCGAAACGAAGAAAGCTGATCGTTTCCAGATCGCTTCGTTGCAAAGAAGGGATGCACTGGTTCGTCAAAATCAGACCGGCAAAAAGTAATTTCCTGCCCTTGGCGACAACCGACATAATTCTAGTGTCCATGAATCCCTTACTTACAAATAACAACCTGGAGATATTTTATTGGCGGTCAGCATTAAATTTCCGAACCAAGTCGGTTTTTTTTGTAAGGAAAAGTTCTTTCTTTTTCCCTTTCCTGCCCTGATTTTAGCAAAGTATGAGCATATGGGAAAAAGCATACTCCAGAGAGGAGTCCACATTTCAAAATAAAGACGGTGGAAAAATTTACTACCAAGTCTATCGCCCTAAATCGGGTGCAAAGAAGGTAATGGTAGTCCACCACGGATTCGGAGAACACAGTGGACGGTATACGAATCTTCTGGATGCAATTGCTGACAAAGGTTATGTGGTCTATCTGATCGATGCGAGAGGACACGGACGTTCCGACGGAAGAAGAGGAGTTATAACCGACTTCGCCGATTTTTTTGCCGACCTAAAACAATTGATCGATATCGCAAAACAAAAAGAAGGTGTTCAAAAAATCACCCTTCTAGGTCACTCTATGGGAGCTGCTGTCGTCTTTTTATATACAGGTAAAGACAACAACCAAAATGACTTGAATGCTTTGATTACAAGTGCACTTCCCATTAAAGTACAAACCGACCTTGTAATGGACATCAAAAAAGCAGCAGGCGGTTTTTTAGCAAAACTACTCCCTACTCTGACCATTCCTGCAGGTCTCGACGTAAATATGATCTCCCACGATAAGTCCGTAGTGGAAGCGTATGTGAACGACCCTCTGGTGCATGGAAATATATCCGCATACTTGGGGGACTTCCTTCTCAATTGTTACGACGACGCTTTGGAAACTGCCGCAAAAATCAAAGTGCCTATTTATATGTTCCACGGAAAAGAAGATCAAATCGCAATTTCCACAGGAAGCATCGACGCCTTCGAAAGGTTAGGCTCGAGCGACAAAACATTGAAATTATTTGACGGATTGTACCACGAATCCATGAACGAAACTCCTAGAGAGCGTGAAATCGTCTTTAAAGAGTTAGTTGCTTGGATTGACAAACATTAAGGAGAAAATAGCCAATGGCAATTAGCAAAGATATAGTTGGAAAAAAACTAGATACCTTTGAATTTACTGTAGAACGAGGCAAAATCAAAGAATTTTGCCTTGCGATCAACGAGAAAAACCCTATTTACTTTGATTTGGAAGAAGCGAAAAAAGCGGGATACAAAGACATCCCTGCTCCGCCCACTTTCCCAACAGTGATCCAATTTTGGGGATACCCGAAAATTTGGAACGATATGGCGGAATTAGGAATCGATTTATCCAAAATCCTTCACTTAAAAGAAGAATACACATATCATAAAGTTCTTTATCCGGGAAAAGTTTCCGCTCAATCCGAAATCTCGGACGTAAAAGTGGGAAGAGCAGAAATCGTAACTTTCAAAACAACGATGTACGATGAAAACAAAGACCCGATTCTTTCCGCAGAGATGGCCATTTTCATTCGTAAGGATTAATCAAGGAGGATCAGAACCATGGCAAAAATTAAATTTGATAGCGTAGAAGTAGGACAAACTCTTCCTCCGATTGAAGTTCCCGTAATAGAACATGCGAATCTAGTTCGTTATGCGGGTGCATCCGGCGACTTTAACCCGATTCACAACGATCCAGATTTCGCAAGAAAAGCGGGTCTTGAAGGAACCATTTCTCACGGTATGTATGTAATGGCTCAAATCGGAAGACTTTGTACTTCCTGGGCGGAGCAACAAGACATCGCTTATTTCGGAGTTACTTTTAAAGCAATGACGAAGTTAGGTGAAAAACTGACATGTGTTGGAACGATCAAAAAAAAGTTCGAAAAAGACGGTAAAAAACAAGTCACTGTGAGCGTAGAAGCCAAAAACGAAGCAGGAGAAGTGAAAGCAGGCGGAGACCTAATCGTCAACGCAGTTTAATTCCTTCCTATCCCGATGGCACCCGCCATCGGGAAATCCCCTTTTTACCCGCCTTTTCAAGTTCCGTTCCCGTTCTTCTTAGAAATAAATTTCTTTCCTTTGCTTGTATTTTTTCCTTCCGTATATTTTCATTCTAACTATGCAGCTGAGTCCGAATCTCCCCAAAGAATTAGAATACTTCTTAACCCCGGACTATCTGGAAAACGGGAACGGGAAACAAAGATCCTTATATTCGGATCTATCAAATCATAAAATCATCCCTAAGCTGACAGGATTTTATCCTCTGATTGCGGGAACCATCCCTATAGGAATCGATACGGAAGAAAGCGATGTAGATATACTTGCCTATTATAATAATCCGAACCATCTGATTAAGATAACATACGCTAAATTTCGTCATTATAAGGATTTTGCGACGGAAACGATCACTATTGACGGAGAACCTTCTCTAAAAATCAATTTCAGTACCGATCAATTCGCATATGAAATCTTTGCACAAAAGATCAAACCGGAAAAACAGAAAGGTTTTTTACACATGATTGCTGAGAAAAGAATTTTGGATTTGGCGGGAGAAAATTTCCGCAATCAGATCATCGCAAAGAAAAAACAAAAAATAAAAACGGAACCCGCCTTCGGCGAACTCCTCGGATGGAAAGGAGATCCTTATCAAATTCTTGCTGACTTAGCATTTTCATCCGAGGAAGAGTTGAAAAAGGTTTTAGAAGGCAAACCTAACTAGAAAGAAATATTTAAGTTAAATCAAATCGATCAAAGTAAAAGTTAATTAACCAACTTTCTTAAATTCTTCATTCACTTTCTCAGAGAGAAGAAATTTTATCACCCGATCGTCCTTGCTTGTTCCCATCCGATCATTGCCGTTTTACGAATGTTTCCCCAATGGTATCCGCCGAAACCTCCCGTAGATTGAATCACTCTATGGCAAGGAATTAAGAATGCGACAGGATTGTCTCCTATTGCAGTTCCCACCGCTCTCGAAGCAGAAGGTTTGTTGATGTTCTTCGCAATTTCACCGTAAGTGGCCAATTTTCCCATAGGTATCTTCAATAGAGTTTCCCAAACTTTGATTTGAAACTCTGTGCCCTTTAAATGAAGTTTGATGGGAGCGATTTCTTTCCAATCCTGAGTGAATATATAAAGAGCATTTTGTTGGATGAGATCGGTCATTTGTTTGTAGTTTGCTTTCGGGAATGATTTTTTTAATTCCTCCAGAGCGAAGGTTTCTTCGTCTGCGAAAGAGATATGGCAAATTCCTTTGTCCGTGGAAGCCACTAAGATATTTCCGAAAGGACTTTCCGCATAACTATAATGAATGGAAAGATTCTCTCCTCCGTTTTTATATTCTCCGGGAGTCATTCCTTCTATGTTCATAAATAAATCGTGAAGTCTGCTTGTACCGGACAGACCTGTATCGAAAGCCGCATCGAAAAGAGTGGCTTGGTTTTCCTTTAACATTTTTTTCGCATGTTCTAATGTGATGTATTGAAGAAATTTTTTAGGACTCACTCCTGCCCAATCCGTAAATATCTTTTGAAAATGAAAAGGACTCAGGTGAACTTTTTCCGCCACCTTTTCTAAGCTAGGTTGAGATTTGAAATTCTCGGAAATGTATTGAATCGCTTCCGCAATTCGATGGAAATTTAATTTGTCTTGGTCCTTCATAAATTCAATGATACTTGGATTTCCATTCTTCAAAACCCGAATCTTGCGAAGTTTTCGGGAAAAATAAAAACATTCTGCCAATCTACAAACACCCAAGGGCAAAAAGGTGAAAACATTTTAAAAAAATTTCTGAAAACGGGAAAGGATCTTTTCAAACTCGTATCGCCATGATAAATGGACGCCATTGGGTGGCGGGTGGATGGAGTTCCTACCAAAAAACGGACATTAAAAAGCTCCTTTTTAGGAGACAAAAATGTCGAAGAAAATCAAATATTAT
>NZ_RQHW01000015.1 GCF_004770995.1 Leptospira idonii
TTAAACCATGCAGAAGAAGTTATGATTAAAATTCATAATTGGATTGACGACTACAATACTTTTGCTCCCCATAAAGGATTAAAAATGATGTCACCAAAAGAATTCATTTTAAATGAGCTAGCCAATGTCTGTTCGATTTTTTGGGCGACTCCTAGATAAATCGAATACTTTTAACAAATTCTCTTATTCCTTTGAAGCGACTATTGAGAAATCCTTTTTGCTTTAAATAATTGTATCAAGTCTTTTTTCACGATATTACACTCATAACGAAAAAGTAATAAGCTTAGGAAGTAAGAAAAGACTATCACTCCACCAAACACAAAACTCTTAATTGTTACAATCTTTGTTAAAAAAATCAATACTAATGATTTGATAAAGAATATGGTAAAAAGTAAAATAAATGAACTAAGAGCGATGCCAACATTATAGCCTAATCTCATCTTAAGAAAGATTTCCGTTTTCCCATTGTTCGCAGTAAATTTACCTAAGACAATAGGCTGGAAGGAATTTTGGTATTCAAGAAAGTATTTATTCTTTCTCGAATCATTAATATGGGTCAATCTGAACTGAAGACTTGATACTACAAGATTTGACTGCAACAGACACTTCTCATAATGCATTGGCTTACTACGCAAAATATAAGAATAAAAAAATAACCTTAAATATCTAAATAGTATTTGATAGATATTCGAATCCTCGCTCATGAAAATTCTAATAAAGCATCTGTTACAACGAATTACTTATTTTTTGTTTCTTAATAGAAATAATCAATGAGTAAATCCAGCCCAAAAACGTCCACCCCAGAAAGAGGTTGGTGAGAAATACTTTCAGCATATTTGATTTTTTGAAAATCGAAATGATGGTTGGCAAGAAATACAAACAGATGAAAGCACAAAATAACAATCCAGGAATTACAATTTCCCAAATCCCTATGTTCTTTAATGCAAATTGATTCATTGACTCTCCGAATTTATCAGTTTTAAATTCACTAAGTAATTCATATTAATTTAAACTATCCTGATTTGCAAATGGAATTTAATGCATTCGCCACCGCGGGATTATATCAAAAAATTGTGTAAATCAGTATCCCATATTATTTCCATACCCCAAATCAAAAAGTTGGTTGAGCCCATAAATATTAGCTGCTAATAGCAGGAATAGGCTTTCTGGACCATAGACCATGTAGATTGCAAAACTGAATGAAAAGGTTAACTTCTAAAAACCTAGTGCTGGCAAAGTAACCACCTAAATCGTTTCTCATTCTTTCAATCCCGGAGTTAATAGATTCGACAGCGTTGGTGGTATAAAAATGTTTTCTAGTATCTTCCGGAAAAAGCAAAAAAGTGAGATAGTGATCTTTTTGTTTCTTTAAAAGATCAGCCATATCCTGTTTTCCAATTTGACAAGATCAACTAAATTATTAAAATAAATTTCTCCTTCATTAAAGTCTCTGGCATCTTTGATATCTCTCCAGAGTCGCATAGCTTCTTTAGAATTAGCCTTTGATAAATTATGGTGTAGATTTCGTGCTAGGTGAACCATACATATTTGTCTGTAAGCCATCGGTCCAGAAAGCTTTAGTTTCTGAACCTTTGAGAGTCCGAAAGCCCAATATTTCCTTGGTTCCATCGCGTTTGGATTCCGCAAGCAACGAAAATAACAGTCTTTTGATTTCTTCTATTTTCATCTCTCATTTGTGTATGGCATGCATCGATGAAAACGGAAATCCATTCTTTATCGAAAGGTCTGGATTTATAGTAATCCATTCAGCGACAAAATCGAGAGCATCATTTAAAGTATCTTTTGAGAAAGGTAGTTTTTTACAGGATCGTTCAATTTGTGCACAAGATTAACCGTTGGATAACATCGCGATGATTAACTCTTCATAATCTTTGTCGATACGTTTCCAATGAGGAGGAAGGATCGCGGGTCTAAATTGAGTTCCTGAGCGAATTCTAGGGATTTTTAGTGTGCTAGTATAGTATTCACCTGACAGTTTTGTAAAGAAGCAGTGGTCACACCTCTTCTAATTGGAAAAATGATTTTAAGCACAAAGTCATGTTCACTTAAAAGAATTAAGCAATAGAAATGATACGAACCCCCCCCCTCCCCAAAAAAATCCACCTTAAGATAAAAAAATCCTTGTACTTTCTTTTGTATCTGAGAGAGTGATTGAGTACGTTCCTAATACGGAATCTCGCAAACTCCAGGGGAAGATGTCGGAGTCTTTCCCTGGAACTTTTCCTCGAAAACCAATTCATACCACGCCCCAGATCGCAGCGGAAATCCAAACGAAACGCAATCCTCTCTCTCGGTGGTAACACTCACAGCTTCAGTTTCGCAGCCTTATAGGGGCGTTTCGTTTGATTGGAGCGAAGAGCTGGACCAGGCGCCCCACTCTCCCTTATTTTCGTCACCGGAAAGTGACATAATTTTTATTGACAGGGTACCGGGGGGATTATTGTACCAGTAATTCTAAAGTGACATAATCCCTTCTCCGACAATAAGGGGTCACGCGAGATTTCGGCTCCCGCCGAAGAGACAGTTCGAGATATATTTACGTTCCCCAAAAAATAGAGTAGGGGACGGTGCTTTAGCTTTGTCTTCAGGCTTTGAAATCTTCTGTCCTTTAGAAAATTTAAGTTAGGTGACAGATTATGAAAGGAACGTACATCCGAATTCCCATTCATTTCATGAAAGATAAAAGAATCCTGCCCAAAGAAAGAGCCAGACTCATGTCCGTTTACGGAGCCTTATGGAGTTTCTGTGGCTCCGGAAATTCTTGTTTTCCCAAATTGGGAAACTCTTGGGAAGACGAAGGGGAAACCCTTTGCAAACGATCAGGGCTAGGCAAAAACACAGTCATCAAAGCGAAAAAAAGGCTGATCGATTTAGGATATGTTTTCGCAAAAAGAAACGGGCAAGGCAAAAACGATACGTACACTTTGTTCGAAGTTCCTTCTTTAGAATCCCAAAACCAGGAGTTCAAGACTCCCGAGAAAAAGGAATTCTTGTTTTCCCCGAAAGTAAAGGAGACAAACAGAACTCCCATCAAGGAGGGAAAACCCTTATCTCTTATAAAAGAAAATGTAAAAGAAAGTATAAAAGAGAGATGGGAAAGGAATTTGAAAAAGTTTCCTAAAACAACTCAACTGCAGATTTTGAAATTTTTACATTTCGAGAATGGATCCGTTCGTTTGGAAAAAGAGATCCCTTTCCATTACAAACGAATCTTCGATTCCTTACAGCTTGCCGTCGGTTGAAATGAATATCTTTCGTTATGTTTTGAAATGGGGATTCATTTCCTCTTTAGCGGGAGCCGTGGTCGGATCTGCCAGTGCACTATTTTTGGTTTCCTTGGATCTTGTGACTGATTTTCGATTTTCTCATCCTTGGACGATCTATCTGCTTCCTGTCGCAGGACTATTCTTGGGTTTCGTATATCATTCGTACGGTGCTAGTTCCGGGAAAGGGAACGATTTGATAATAGAGGAATTTCAAGATCCGAAATCTGTTTTGCCGTTTCGTATGGCTCCATTGATTTATGTGTCCACTCTTCTTACCCATCTTGTCGGAGGATCTGCCGGAAGGGAAGGAACCGCTGTTCAAATGGGAGGAGCCATCGTGGATCAAATCTCACGCTTTTTCTCGTTAGACGAAGTAGAAAGAAAGATTTTACTCATTATAGGAGTGAGCGCCGGTTTTGCATCCGTTTTCGGGACTCCTTTTGCAGGAGCCATTTTTGCTTTGGAAGTAATGGTCTTTCGAAAGTTTCAGTATCGTTATTTATTTCCTAGTCTGTTGGCAGGATGGATTGCCGACCGAGTTTGTCTGCAATGGGGAGTGGTTCATACTCGTTTCATTCGTCCCGATTTTTCCAAATTAAACATGGAGAGTTGGATATATGTTTTGTTTTGCGGAATTGTCTGCGGTGCAGTGGCTTATTTGTTCATTCGCTCCGGTAGGTTCACTTCAAGTTTGTTTCGAAAATACATTCCGCACCCTATATTGCGTCCTTTCGTAGGAGGACTTATTTTACTTTTGATCTTTTTATCTGCGGACATGCAGAGATTTATGGGCTTGGGTTTGGAAACCATCCTTTCCAGTTTTCATACGGAACTGCCTAAGTTTGATTTTTTACTCAAAATCTTTTTTACCGTTCTCACACTTTCTTCCGGCTGGAAGGGGGGAGAAGTCACTCCTTTGTTTTTCATCGGTGCGACTTTAGGAAATGCGATTTTTTCTTTCACTCCTCTTTCTCTTTCGCTCGTCGTTGCACTTTGTTTGGTGGGAGTTTTTTCCGCAGCTACGAAGACTCCTCTCGCATGTACTGTGATGGGAATGGAGCTTTTCGGTATGGAAGGATTTGTATTTATTTTTTCTATATGCGTGGTTTCTTATTTGGTTTCGGGAAAGATCAGCATCTATGAATCTCAACTTCCGAAAATAAAAATAGAAACTTAGACAAGGTAGATTTTGTTCATAAAGGAAGGATCAAAGATCGACGGATCTTCTCAATATGTCTTCTGCCAAAACTAAAACCGGTTTTTTCATAGAGCCAGCCTCTGTTTTGGGAAAATCGGTTTCAATCACCAGGTTGGAATAACCGTGAACCAACGACCAGGCCATCATTGCATATTCTTTCGGGTTTGTTTTTTTACCCACGGAATCTAAGTAAACTTTGCAGGAATGGAGAAGCACTGAATAAGAACGGATTTGGGATCTTCTTAAATTTAAAGATACCTTCGTTCGTTTTGTTTGAAACATCAGTTTGTAATAGCTGGGATTGGAAACTGCGAATTTGATATAAGCAAGTCCTAATGCTACGAAACCTTCTTTCGGGTGTTTGATCTTTTCAAAGGCTTTTTTTTGTGCATTCGCTAATTTCTCGAAACCGAAAGCAGCCATTACTTCCAATAATTCGTCTTTATCCTTAAAATGTCTGTAGATGGCGGCGTGAGAAGTTCCTGCAATCTCTGCAACAGAACGGAGTGAAATTTCTTTCGGATCTTTCTGTTTCAGAAGTCTATGACAAGCCTTGTAAAGGGCATTTTTGAGATCCCCGTGATGGTAGGCGGTTTTTCGCATTCTTAAATGAAAAAATATATGTTACCAAAGGCAACATTTTTACCGATTCCGTCAGGAAATTTATTGTTTTTAATGTTACCGTCCGTAACATTGGTTTAGGCAGGTGCTCTATGAGTCAATTAAGCGCAGAAGAAACGGATCAAATTTTGAGAGAAATGTCTTCGGAGTTTCAGGCAGGAAACCGTAAAATCACAATTCCTCCTCCTTCCTTTATCGATATGAAGGCTTCTATAGAAGGGTATGTTAAAAATAAAAGCATCACCGTATCCTTTCCCGTTATGGAAAACCAAACGAATCCTATGGGAATGATGCAAGGCGGTTATATCGCAGCCGCTTTCGATAATGCTTTCGGTCCTCTCAGTTATTTGGTGGCGAAAAAACCGACCACTACCATCGATATGAACATTCAATACATTCGAGGAGTTGCTACTGAGCAAAAAGTGGTCGTAGAAGCGAAAGTGGAAGCAAAAGGTTTTTCCACGATTCACATGACTGCGGAAATGCGCACAGAGAAAGGAAAACTCTTAGCAACCGCAACAACGAATTTATTGATACTTAAAATTCCCGCAGGGGCAGGGGATTAATATCCCTTGCCTAAGTTTTCATAAAAACATTTCTGCGATTCGGAACAGGAGAAGTTCTCCGTAGATCCGCACGATTCCATTACTTTGAATTGTTTCGTGCAGAATGTTTCACAGGATATGCGGACGATCATCTTATCGTCTTTGGATAGATTTTGCGAATCCATACAAGATGTTAAATTTTCACAAATGACCGGGCATCGTTCCAATGCATTTGCTCCTCCTTTGATCCCGAACGCATGGTTTGAAGTTTTCAATAGATCCCATGTCAAAAACCCGATCAAAAGAAACAATAGGTAGATATGTTTTTTCATTTTGCCTCCTGCCTGTAATAACGAACCGATTTTTTAAAACGTAAAGATTGGGGATGTTCCAATAGATCCAGGACATCCTCATAATGAAATTCTTTGGGTAATTTCCATAAAAACCATCGTTGTACTTCTCTATAACTTTCGTTCGGCTGATAGAACTCTGCAAATACTAGAATGGGAAGATGTTGTGCCGAACATACTGCCTCTGCTGCACTGGGAGGGGAATATGTGATTTTGTGATGGGGCAAACGATTTGCCAAATCCATCGCCCCCCAAGGATTTTCGCTTGTGACGCAGACTTCCGTATCTTCTAAAAAAACAGCATCTTGTTCTATGTTCGGATCTTGCAAAGGCAGGATTGATGTGAATCCTATCAAAGGGACAAAGAGAAGATTCGCAAGAATGGTCACATACGACTTATTCTTTTTAAAATATAAGGAAAGGGAGATAGAAAAAGAAAATAGTAAGATGAGTAAAAAGGAAAAATAATTTCCTAGATACAATGAGAATAATGCAACCGCAAGGTAACAAACGATAAGAAAGATCTGATTCCAAAAACTTCCTATTTTGCTAAGCCAGTCTTCGTAATTGAAGTAAATGGCGGGGAGTGTAAAAAACAATCCTGCAAAAGGAAGTATATAGTAAGGATCTTTTCTGTTAGGAAGTAAATGCAATATGCTTAGAAGAAATAATGCGGATAAAAGTCCTCTTCCTACTCTTTGTTTCATCGTAGAGATGGGTTCGATCAGTCCTTTTTTAAGAACTGAAAACAAAGGGATGGTAAAGGGAAGAGTGTATAAGATCCAGCCGCCTAAGATTCGCAAAAAAGATTGGTTTGTATCTCCGAACTTACCTAGGTTTTCCGTGATGAAAAAGAATTTGAGAAGTGCCTTTCCGTATTCGTGGAAAAAATTCAGATAAGAAATCCATAATACGGGTATTAGGAAAGCAAACAGTACAAAGGGGATTTGCCGGAAGTAGTGTTTGAGCTTATCTTTTTCAAAGAAAAACTTTCCTTTCCTTAATCTGATGCAATCGACTAGAAAAAAAGAGAAATGAGTGAGAAGTCCATAAACGATAAGAATAGGTCCTTTGAGTAAGTATCCTGCACCTAATGTTAAATATGCGAGTATAAGATAAAGATTCTTTTTATCTCTATCGAATTTGAGGAATAAGGTTACGAAAGCGAGATAAAAAAATACCATCGCTTCTTCCATCATAACGAGTCTGGAGAATTTCCATGTTCCGAAAGATAATAAAAAACTGAATGCGAGCAACAATGCCATCCTTCCGGAGTTGCTGAAGCTGAATCCCAGCCGATAAACCAAAAGAGTGGAGAAGCTTCCGAAGAGTGCGGATACAAATCTTTCCCAGAAGAAATGTATGCTGAAGATTCTATCTGAATAGATTCCTAACCAGAAGAGCAGGGGAGGTTTGTAAGGATTGGGAAAACCGGTGAGTTCCGGAACCAACCAATGGTTTACCTGCAAACTTTCCCGAATTGTCCGAATGTGCATCACCTCATCCCCTTGTGGAAACAAAGGGCTTGGGTCGCCCAGATGAGGTAGGAAGGCGAGAAGAGAAACTAGGAATAAAAATAGATAAACCATCTCTAGTTCCAGAAATTTTATTACTGACCAGTCAGTCAATAAAATGAAAAATAAAATTGCGATTTAAAAGGGAAAATCCGAAAAATTTTATTTTGGGGCGTATCTTTGGAGGAAAAGTTCTACCATCTTCATCTTAGGGAAATTGTCTCCCTGCTGGGTGCACTGATTCATTAAGATTCCGTGCATGAAGGTTTTCACGAATAACATTTCCGCATCAGGATCTTTTATGTCGAGGCTTCGAAATCGATCTCTCATTGCCTCTTTAAAGGGAGCAAATCTTCTTTCAATGCTCTCTGTCATTTTTTTGGAAAGTGTGACAGAGTTGGGTTGAAAGAGACAAACTGTAATTAGGATGAATGTCTTTTTTTCTTGCATGGCGAAATCGATCGCCTTTTGAAAGAATTCACGCAAGTATTCTTGTGCAGACTGGCTGGGGGAGATGGTCTTGTAGATGGCTTCTTGTTTGGAAAGATGTTCGTCGATGATGAGTTCGAAGATTTGATTTTTACTTTTAAAATAATTGTAAGCGAGTCCTTTCGATACTTTTGCGTGTTTGGCGATCATCTCCATGGTTGTTGCTGAAAAGCCGTGTTTAGAAAACAAATGCACTGCAGAGTCTCGAATGCTTTGAATCGATTTCTCCCTTGCTAATTGTTTTTTATTATCTACTTTAATCATCAACATAGCGCTAACTCAAACGATTAGTATATAAGACGACAAATCAAACACTTTTTATGTTTGGATTAGTTGATATACTAATAAATTGACCAGAGGGTTCCCATTTTTTTCGTTGACCGATCGGTCATCCTAAAGTACCATTCTAGAATGCCCCGAACTTTTGAGCAAAATGAAGAAATTAAAAGCAATGTGAGTAGAATTATCGAAAAATCTGCTTTAGATCTTTTTTCTAAAAGAGGTTATGAGGGCGCATCCATCTCTGCTATCGCTAAAAATGCCTCTGTTTCTAAGTCTCTTATTTTCCGTTATTTCACGAATAAGGAGCAGATTTTAGAAACAATTGTTAATCGGGAGAAAGAACTTCTGATTAAAATCATAGAATCTGTTGAGGAAACTTTAGCTCCTGCGCATAGATTTTTGACTTGGGTGGATGTTTTGTTCCAACATTTTTCATCTCATGCGAAAGAAATGAAACTTTTAGTTTCAGTATTTCTTCATGAAGACAGTTCCGGGGAACTTCAGAAATATCTTTCCAGAACCGAATCGGGTTTTGTTTATCTGAACCGCAAGGAAGAAAAGATCATTGAGTCTTATTTGGGTGTTAAGAATTCGGAAGATGTTTTTTTGTTTCGATACTTAGTCCAGGGTGCATTAGTTGAATATCTTTTGGATGGAGAAAAAGAGCACCTAACAAGAGGTAAAAAAATGGTTCTTAAGATATTTAAGGATAAAAAAGAAGGATTATAAAAAGACGATTAGGGTGGATTTCCCCGTTTTTTCAGCGCTTTTTTGTCCTTTCTTAGATGCATACGATCTTTCTCTGGTTGGAAAATAGGGTAAAAACAGTTGGTGATTTTGGAATCTATTCCAAGTTTGTTTTAATTATAAATTTAAACTTCTTATCGGGTGAAAAAATGGATCAATTTAAATCGGTCACTGTTGTAAAAAAGGCGAACGTATATTATGAAGGCAAGGTGACTAGCAGAACCGTACTCTTTGAAAACGGAGAGAAAAAAACTTTGGGAATTATGCTTCCTGGAGACTATGAATTCGGAACGGATCAAAAAGAAATTATGGAGATTCTTGCTGGAAACCTGAAAATCCAACTGCCCGGTTCCGATGCTTGGATCGAAATCAAAGGAACCTATACTTTCGAAGTGCCTGCCAATTCTAAATTCAAATTGAAAATAGAAACGGTAACGGACTATTGCTGTTCCTATATTTCTTAAAACTATGTTCAGGTAACATCGATCTTTTATGAACGGTTTTTTCTTTGATGATAAATACATAAAAATGTAACAATCATTTGCATCTTTTGTCGTAAAATGGGATTCTATTGTTTATGGTGGAGCCCGGGGAAACGAATGAAAAAATTCTCGAAAAGGGAAAGGAGATTTTTCGGATCAGCGATTCCTTTTCGAGTTCTCTGCATCCTTATCAATTTTTTTCCAAAGCCCTTGCTTTTTTAGAGAACAGGCCTCTTTTTAAACTTCAGTCCTTCCGTTTTGTCGATTTATTCCCTTCCTTAGTTTCTTTTTCCCAAACAGCGAAATACATCGATCTTTACTTTCTCAAAACGAAAACAGAAATTCCTTTTTATTTGGCTGCTTTGGGTTCCGTTCTGTTATCGAATCCTTTTACGAGCTTTTTCGTTGTAGTATTTGTTAAATGGTCAATACGTCTTTTTTCCCGATTTTTTATTTTAGGCAGAGATTATGAATCCGGTAGAAAGAAAATTCTGGATCGTTATCGATCCGGTATGGTTTGTACTATCGATATATTAGGAGAGGCGGTACTTTCCGAAGGAGAAGCGAAGCGTTATTCGGAAAGATACATTTCCTTACTGGAAGGAATCGCTTCCGATAAAAAACTTTCTTCGATTCGATCGTCTCATTTTCCGAAGGAACCTGCAGGAAACGTTTCCGTAAAATGTTCTTCCATTTTCTCTCAGATGGATCCTCTTGCTTTTGAATTTTCCGTAACCGAATTAAAGAATCGATTGAGACCTATTTTGGATTCTGCGCTTTCAAAAAACATATTTATCAATTTGGATATGGAGCAGTATGAAACGAAAGATATCATCCTTACCGCCGCTTTGGAGATTTTTTCGGAAGAGAAATATAATTCCTATCCTCATTTCGGGATTGTGATCCAGGCTTACTTAAAATCCTCTTTTTCCGATTTGGAAAAAGTAATCTCCGTTTCAGAAAGCAGAAAATTTCCGTTAACGGTTCGTTTGGTGAAAGGAGCTTATTGGGAATTTGAAGTGATCCAGGCGGGTTGGAAAGGCTGGGAAGTTCCCGTATTTTCAAATAAAAAAGATACGGATCGAAACTACGAAGTTTGTACGAATCTTCTGCTTCGTTCCTATCCCAAGATCAGGCCCGCTTTCGCTTCACATAATGTTCGTAGTTTGTCTTATGTTTTGGTTCGGGCAGAAGAACTGTTGGTTCCCAAAGATTTTATCGAAGTGCAGATGTTGTACGGAATGGCGGAGCCTTATAAAAAAGCGATCCTTTCTTCGGGCATTTTACTAAGAGAGTATTCTCCTTTGGGAGAAACGATTCCAGGTATGGCGTATTTAGTGAGAAGGCTTTTGGAAAACTCTACGAATGAAGGTTTTTTGAAGAATATAAATTCCAATCGGAAGGATAGAGAAAAACTTCTTTATCTGAGTTAGGTGCCAAATGACAAAAACGGATAAAAATGCTTTTCCCTTTCGAAACGAACCTTTGATCGATTTTACTTCGAAGGAAGAAAGAGAGAAGTTGTCCAGAGCCTTTTTCGATTTGAGGAAGGAGCTCCCTCTTCGTTTTTGTCCGGTCGTTGCAGGTATGGAGAAACTTTCCGGTAGAGAAGTGGTTTCGTACAATCCTGCTTTTTTGAAAGAGTCTATTTCTATTGTAAGTTATGCGAACCTTGTGGATGCGGAGGAAGCAGTTGCTTCTGCACATACTTATTCTGCGGCTTGGAAAAAAGAAAAACCAGAGAATCGGGCTTCGGTTTTACGAAAGGCGGCTTCGTTGTTGCGGCAAAAGAGGTATAGACTCTTCGCCCTTATTTCCTTGGAAGTAGGGAAGGGGATCAAGGATATTGATGCCGAGATCGCGGAAGCGATTGATTTTTGCGAATTTTATGCGGTAGAAGCGGAGATCTTATTCCGAACTAGAGAGAGAAATCTCCCCGGAGAGGAAAATATGTACGGATATATTCCTAGAGGGGTGACTGCCGTCATTTCTCCGTGGAACTTTCCTTTGGCGATTCTTTGCGGTATGACTGTCGCTCCTTTGGTTGCAGGGAATACTGTGATTATGAAACCTGCAGAACAATCTTCCGCAGTTGCGTTCGAATTGTACAACATTCTTATCCAAGCAGGAGTTCCTAAGCAGGCTCTTCATTTTCTCCCGGGGAGAGGGGAGGAGGTAGGTGAGTTTTTGGTCACTCATCCTTTGATACATACGGTTAATTTTACGGGATCCCGTAAAGTAGGATTGGGAATGATCGAACGTGCTTCTGTTCCCAAATATAAGTTCGTTAAAAGAGTATTGGCTGAGATGGGAGGAAAAAATGCGATGATCATCGATGAAGATGCCGATTTGGATGAGGCGGTTTCCGGAGCTTTGCACTCCTCTTTCGGGTTTCAAGGGCAAAAATGTAGTGCGCTTTCTAGATTGATCGTGCTGGATTCATGTTATGATTCGTTTAAGTCTCGTTTTGCGGATGCTCTTTCTTCTTGGAAATGCGGTTCTCCGGAAGATTTTTCTTGTAAGATAGGTCCTGTGATCGATTCGGATTCCCGATCCAGATTGGAGTCCGTTGCTTCCTTATTCGCTTCCCATGTTTATTATAGACATTCGATTCCTGAAGAAACCAAAAAGAACGGTCATTATGTAGATCCGATTATTTTCGAGGAGAAGGATCCTAAATCTCCGTTAGGTCAGGATGAGTTTTTCGGCCCTTACGTGACTTTATTCCGCGTCAAAACTTTCGAAGAAGGAATTCGACTGGCAAACGGTACCGACTATGCGCTTACGGGAGGAGTTTATTCCAGAAATCCGGAGAACATTTTGTTCGCAAAAGAAAACTTCGAAGTAGGAAATCTTTATATCAATCGAGGGATCACGGGAGCGGTAGTGGATAGGCAGCCGTTTGGTGGATACAAATTGTCCGGTGTGGGAAGTAAAGCGGGAGGTCCTGATTATTTAAAACAGTTCTTAGAACCTATTTCTGTGACGGAAAATACGATGAGAAGGGGATTCGTCCCAGAGTGATTACAGGGCTACAGGGCGCCTCGCATTGATTCTACTCTACTCATTATAATTTCATCCAGACCGGGCTCTCCGCTGCAATCAAACGAAACACTTCTTCTTTAACTGCGAAACATGTATGAAATATGTTTCGTTTTATTTACGCTACGATCCCTGGCGCAGAACGATCCTATTCAATAAGTAGAGATAATAGAAGAAAAGCGAATGCGAAGAAAGAAAATACGGTTCGGATTCGGTGCAAACGATTCCATGGAATTTCAAATGCCTGCCGTGCTTTTGTTTTTTCCTCTACAGTCGCTTCCTCTTCTTTAAAAATTTCCAAACGTTCGTTTAAGGGAACGTTCCCTAACACAGTAATGGCGAAGGTTCCTACGATGTAAGATGAAGATGCAGTTAGAAGTAAATAAAAGGAGCCTGTATCGGAGAACTCTGTGTAAGTTAGATACGGCAGAAGAAAAACCGGTGCTAAAAATGAAGTTAGGAAAAAAATATTTTTGATGACTCGATTGATTTCTTGCATGGCTCGGATGTATTCGGAGTCTTTCAGCCGGTGAAGTGCTCCGTTGACTGATATTTCATAGGCAAAGAAAACTCCTGCGGTCAGTCCTGTTGTAAGACAGGCGGTTAGGTAGATAAAATGGAGAAGATTCATTTGGTTTTGAGGTTAACTCATTTTGGGAGGTTGCTGCAATACAAAAATTAGAGTGATTAGAGGGATTCGTTTTACTTTTAAAAAATTTGCTAAACGACTGAGAATGTTCAAATCCCAATTCATAAGCGATCGCACTCACAGAGATATCAGTGGTGGACAATTCCCTGAGGTGGTTGCAAAGGCTTACTATCCTACCAACATAATGCTCGCCGAAGTGAATGATGTAGGTCATATCTATTGTGAAGGACATCGCATCTTTCTTTCTGGCGGCTCTTGTGGATGAAGTTGTTGGGCTAGAAGAAATCTCTGATAGGTACTGTAGACTTTACTTTACGAATGCGATTCTTGGTATTTTAGATTTATATACAAGTAAAGTCTTGAAATATCAGAAGCCATTGCATAAGGTTGATGAATAAAAGTGTTACCCATGAGAGTGATCTAATGTGTTACCTATGTGACTTGCCATATACCGCCTAATTATTGCAATGCGACATAAATTACATTATGGGAAGTAGCAGGCTGCATCACGTAATAATCTACTCCAAATCATAGCCGTTGCATTCCATATAAATCTAATCATCAAACACAAATGGAGCTTCCCAGCGCTAGCGATCGAAGCGGAAATAAAACGAAACGTGTCTCACGCTCTCGGTCGCGAAACCTCCTGTTTCGACTCCGGAGCTTCGGCATCCTTGCCTTCGCCACCACGAGAGATACGTTTCGTTCCTTAAGAAAAACTGTTTCGTTTATTGCAGCGGAGAGCGCGGTCGCAGGCCTGGAACGAAATTCTTAGATTTCGAAAGGATGCGAAGCGCCCATCTGCTTCAATTAAGGCTTTGATGAGAGATGATTTTTTCTGAGATATAATATCGATACACAAAATAGGAAGCGAGGGCGCCGAATAGATGCCAAATCGCATGTCCCTGTAGAATTGAGTCTTGGTAACAAATGATTTTTTTCAAATCTAGATACCAGAGGATCAATGCGATGCTTTGGACAGATAACGCAAGGAAGATCCATTTTGTTTGGAAATTATTTTTTACCTTATTTGCAAAGAGCGGGAGCAAAGAGAAAAGAAGTATGATTGCGAATAAATATCTTCTTGTTTCCGGGAATATCCATATAAGTGCTGCCGCAAATAGGTTAAGCAATAGATAATAAGAATAAAAACGAATAGGGCTGAATTTATATTTTTGATATAGATGAAAGACGAGAAGAAAAACAGCATATAAATTCATTCCGGTCACATCTAAAAACTGCCCGAGCCAACTTAGAGAAGCATGATAATACATACTCCCTAGTCCGATCCAAATCAAAGATAAGCAGTACATCCTAAGAAACCCTTTGTGATGAAAGAAAGAAATTTCTTTTGCCGCACTTTTAGGTTTGGAAAAATATAGGATGAGAGCTATAAGACAAAACGAGAGTGAAGAATATGTATTGGCTGGTTGGCGGATGAATCCTTCGTGGACCGCTTCACAAAAACATTGTTCGGGGAAACAACTTGCCGAACGAACTGTTTCCCATCCGTTCATCGGAACCAGTAAAGATGTAAAAATCTCTGCGATCGTTTTCATGAATAGATGGTTTTATGTTGCTACTTTCGTAGTCCGTCTTCAAACCTAAATATATATTAAATCAAAAATAAATGCAAGTTCTCTATCCGGAAAAAGCCAAGACCATCAAAACTCGGAAGTCAAACGTGGAGGTTTCGCAACCGAGATTATGAAATATGTTTTATTTGATTTTTTGAATTAACTTCCCGTTTGTTCCGGAGGAGGTTTGATGTTTTGTCTTTCCGCTTCCGTGAATGTGAACTTACCATCTAATCCGAAATAAAAGAATCGAGGCCTTTGGCTGTTGTATTGTAAGTCCCAAGCATCAAGTGCATTGTCCACACCTACGAACCATTGAAAATGGCCGAAAAATCTTTGTGAGAGTCTCAAATTCAAATTCGTATGCGGGTTGACCATACGATATCCGTAAGTGGAGTTCGTAGTACAATACGACAAATTATTATCCGTACAATAGTCGGAGAGCGCCGCTGGAACTGTCGCCAGAACATTTGTGATATTTCTTTGCGCTTCGCTGTTCATCACTGTTTCAATTCCGTTAAAATTGTCGGGAAGATCCGGGTTACACCAGAACGGATTTTTAATGCAATAGTACGGCTGTTTACCGAAAACCACCGCAAAGATAGAGAGCGAAATTCCGGAGGATTTTTCATCGATACGAATGTTGAAGTTCCATCGATGAGGCCCTCTCCCTTCCAAAGGAAGTCTTGTCAATTCGTCTCTTGTATGCGTATAAGTATATCCCGTTCCTGCGGACAAAATGTCCGTAAATCTTATATTGATGGAAGATTCAATCCCCTGAGTTGAGGCTTTTTGATAATTGGAAGTTTGAAACACTTGAAGACCTGTCGCATCACGAACTGGGTTAGTTCGAAATCCGATCAGGTTGTCCACATTATTATGAAATAAATTCGTGCTGTACCAAATTCTTTTGGTGATGTCCCATTCCCAACCAAAGTTATAACTTCTTGATAATTCCGGTTTTAGGTTGGAGTTTCCTACTACCCGATACCCTACTCCCGGATTTAAGAAATTAAAATACAAATCTTGGAAACTAGGCGCTCTATATCCTAACCCATTTGCAGCTCTTAGGCGAAATTTATCGGAAACATCATACCGAATGGCAAGTTTAGGCAGCCATTCCCCTCCGTATAAGGAGTCGTGATCATATCGAACACCCGGTACTATTTGAATTCTAGGTTTGTCTGAAACTCTCCATTCGTCTTGGACATAAAATGCATTTCTAAAACGATAAGCATGCCCGTTGATTGTCTGCCCTTTGACCAATTCGGGATTAAAATCGTCAAAACAAACTCCCGGATAACTTCTTCTACAATCGGGAGCGATTCTTGCCGAAGAAATTTGATCCTGCAAATTTTCGGCTCCTACAGAAGTGACATGATTTTCAGCGAACTTATAATCGACTCTGGATCTGAATTCAGTAACAGCATTGTCTGTTCTTTGTTGAGAATCCAGTTCATCCGATTTTCTTTGATCCGTCGTATAAAGATCTTGAAAACGGGAATAGTTTGCATTTAAATTGACATTCACTTTTTGGGTAACCACCCAATCCATGTTCAACGCCCCCATGAAATCATGAGTTTTGTTTCGTCTGTCATAGACGGTTCTAGGAGGAGATGCATCTACCGCATTTTGATCCAAATGTCTGTAATAAAATTGCCCTGTGATTGCTAAGTCGTCATTCACACGATAGACTGTCTTATTGGACAGGTTCATATCGTTGAAGGCACTTCCCGATGTACTTTCCAAAGGAGGAGTATAACCGGGGAATCGAGTAGCCAAAATATAAGAGTTGGCGATGGAAGTTCCGGAAGGGTACGGATTGTATCCTGGAGCTAAGGAAGAAATTCTTCCGTTTCTAGGACCCGGTGTTGCATCAGGAGTTAAGTCGTAACCTTCTCCCTTATGCCATCCTACAGTGAATAATGTGGAAATTTTATCCCGCTTCACACCTACGGAAGCGTAATTTCTGAACTCCATATAAGGGCCGTAATATTTTTCGCTTCCTGTTCCTCCCTGGCTTCGAAATTCCGCATACAAAGGGTCTTGTGCTTCTTTGGTGATGATATTAATGACTCCGGCAATCGCATCGGATCCGTAAATGGCAGAAGATGCCCCTTTTACGATTTCGATTCTTTCGATATCTTCCGCTTTAAACCTTGTTAGATCGATCGATCCGCTGAATCTTCCGGTTGTTCTTTGCCCGTCGACAAGAATAAGTACGTTTTGTGCGGAAAGTCCCTGTAATCTGACCGTTTGACCTCTTTCCCCTGATTGTGCAGGACGAACCTCGATGCCGGGAACGTTTCCTAAGGTTTGCGATAAATCTCTGGCGCCCATATCATCGATATCTTTTCTTGTGATTACTTCCGTTGTGATGGTAGAATCTTTCAGTAAGTTTTTTCGCCTAGTGCCTGTAACTGTGATGATGTTTCCCTTGTCGTAACTGGATTCGTTCGGTTGTACCCCCGATTCCCCGTGTTTGGGAGTTTTTGTTTTTTCCTCCGTTTTTTTAGAAGGATCCTCCTGAGGAGGATTGTTGGTTTGTGCAAATAGGTTCGAATGGAAAAAAACGAAACCGAATAAGAAGGAAAAAGAAAGGAGCGTTGCAAATCTGCCGCTGAACAAGCGGCAGTTGGAAAAATAAACTTTCATTTAAATATCAAAACCGAAAATTACTTACAGCTTCTTCCACTGGAATTTGGGATAACCGGAAGTTCCAGCAGTGCTGTAATAGTCTAACATTTGTATTGCGTATTTGGCGCCATCGCTTCCGGTAATGATATATACGTTTGTTTTTGCAGTTAGGATTGTATTGTTATAAGTGTACCAAGAACCGTAACCGGACGGCATAGGAGATAAATCCAAAGGTGCAGCAAGAACCGGATTGATGCTTTCCGTAGAAGCGGTCACAGGCCCTCCTCCGGAAGAAGAAAGTTTTACATCTACTACTTTCGTACATCCAGGGTCACTGTTGACTGCACCGTAATTCGTAGATCCGGAATCACAAGCGCCGCCGCTTCCCGTTCCGCTGGTTCCACTATTGGTAGCTACGTTATATCTTTTAAGTGCAATATCCCACTGTGCGGTGGACTCCACCATCACTCCGCCTGATTTCAAGCTGATGTACACCCAAGCGCAGCTGGAAGATGCGTTCACTGTGGAAGTATAAGTTCCAGTGGTATTCACTGCATTCGCTGGGACAGCAGTGCAATTGATATTAGAACCACTTGCCCCACCTTGGAGTAATAAGAGCAGTGCGGCAGAAGAGTCATCCGACTTTGGCTTTTGAGAACAGTTCGGAAGAAAAGACAATAGAGAAATTAAGACTATTGCAAAAGTAACTCCCTTGTTCGGGGTCTTTGAGAACGATGTAAACGATTGGTTGATGAAATTCATTGAATTCCTCCAGATTTGAGATTTTTGATCTCTAAAATGAGACTCAATCTCACATAAAAAATTTGGGCCTTTCCAAGCAAGGGAAAAAAGAAACCTTTCTCGGCACATCCAAAGGACTGCCGAGAAAGAAACCGTAAAGGATCGATTATTTTACAGCTGACTCGGAAGAAACAGCTACCTTAGTTACATAAATTCCAGAAGCATTGCTTGCTGTTTTTATAACAATCGATCCGTCAGCGATAGGAGCATTTGTAGTCCAATCGTTTTTGCTCCAAAGAGCATTTGCTAGAGAAAGCGACCCTGTGTTAGAGCAATCCGCTCCATTTTTTCCTGTCGCCCAGAAGGTCACTCTAGGAGGAGTGCTGCTAGTTACGTCAAAACAAACAGTAACTCTAGTAGATGCCGTTTCTGGTGATTCGGAAACTACATAGTCATTATAAAGAGAAGTTCCTCCCGTTGTACCTGTAGTCGTTGCATAATATGTTTGGCTACTAAAGTTCGCAAACACTAGTCCGTAAGGAGCGGATCCTGTAAAACTTCCTGAATAAAAAGTAAAAAGCAGTTTGTTGGATCCTGCAGTTGCTACTGGAGTTGTATTTGCACCAACTAAAGCAGAATCTTGTCCAAATCCTACGTAGAAAGCAGCATTCGCATTTTCGGAACGATTCGCTTTAATTCCTTCTAGGCGAAAGTGTCTACCCTTACCCGCAGATGGAGTGCAAATAAGTTGGTTCGTATTGTTACCGGTCGTGAAATTAGTTTCACATTTTTTTGCAGCTTCTTGTTGGGCATAAACTAATCCCAATAAGGCGGTTGTATTGTCGTTCTTATCATCACCTTCGCAGGAAATGAATGTTAAGCTAAGGCAAGAAGCCAGGGCTAGAGCTGTGAATTTGTTGAGCGTGTTCATAGGCTCTCCTCACTAAATTTTGATTCTGTGTCTCAAAATTAAATTGAGGTGGATTCTGTCAACAAGTTTATGAGAATAAGTCTCATTATCAGTACATATACGAAAAAAGAACAGAGTTTGTCATAGAATTTGTTACCGAAATGAGACTCAAAATCAATACTATTTGACAGAAATCCCCTCTCCCTCGAAATCGGATCATGCCTAACTTCCTACAGATTCCTTTCCGAACCGCACGTCTACTGGCTTGCGCTTCGGTATTTTTTTCTTTGGCTCTCCCCTTTTCTCTCTTCTCAGAAGAAAAACCGAGAATTGTCTCCCTAAATGGAACGATCACTGAAATCCTTTTTGCTTTAGGCGCCGGCGATCGTTTGGTGGGAGTAGATACCAGTTCTTATTATCCGAAAGAGGCAGTTTCCCTACCGAAGATCGGATACCAAAGAACTTTAGCTGCGGAAGGAATCCTCTCCTTAAAGCCGAATCAAATCATCGGAACAAATTACGCAGGTCCTCCGGCTACAATTGAGCAGCTTACAACCTTTAAAGTTCCGATGTTGATCGTTCAAGAAACCTTAACCATCGAAGGTGTGGAAGCTAAGATAGAACAAATTGCCAAATTCATTTCCAAAGAGAAAGAAGGCAAAGCGTTGATTCAAGCTTATAAAAAACAAGTGGCGTCACTTGATGGTTCTAAGCCGAAAAAACCCGTAAGAGTCTTATTCATATATTCAAGAAGTGCAACCAATGTTTTCGTTTCAGGAGTGAATACTCCTGCGGATGCAATGATCCGACTTTCCGGCGCAGAGAACGCAATGTCCGGTTTCAACGAATTCAAACCTTTGACTGCGGAAGCAGTAGTTGCAGCGAATCCGGATGTGATTTTAATTCCTGAAAAATCCTTAGAAGGATTAGGCGGCGAAAAAGGGTTGTGGGAACTTCCTGGTTTGAACTTAACAAGAGCAGGGAAACAGAAAAACGTGGCGGTGATGGACGATTTGCTTTTACTTGGTTTCGGACCAAGGCTTGCAAACGCATTAGGAGAGCTTTCGCTTAAATGGAAATCTCTCAAGTAAAAAAGAGAAAACTATTTTTATCTTTTACCGTTTTATTATCGTTATTCGCTTTGGCATTCGTTTCTAACTGGGGGGCCTTAGGGGTTCACTGGTCCGATATTCTTACGAATTCAGCAAGTTCCATTGAAAACGAAGTTTTTTGGAATTTGCGATTTCCTAGAGTCATCATGGCGACTTTGTTAGGTGGTTCACTTGCTTGGGCAGGGGCAATCGCACAAGGTTTGTTTCGAAATCCGATCGTAGACCCGGGGTTGGTGGGAATCACGGCGGGCTCTGCCCTATTTGCAGCGGTCGGAATCGTATTAGGAACTGAAATCAAAAACTTTCCTCCCGTCTGGGGAGTCATCTTACTTTCATTTGTCGGAGGAGTGGTAACCGGATTTTTAGTCTATATACTTTCCCGTTCCCAAGGTAAAACGGAAATATATACCTTGCTTTTAACTGGAATCGCAATCAACTCTCTTTGTTTTGCAGGAATCGGTATTTTAAGTTATATCGCTAGCGATGCTCAGTTAAGAAATCTTTCTAATTGGAACTTAGGGAGTTTGGGAGGATCCAGTTGGGCGACTTTATCCAGATTCGGTGTGATTTTAGCCCTTCCTGTTTTTATAGGTCCCTTCATCAGTAAACAATTGAATGTTTTTGCATTAGGAGAGAAGGAAGCTATGCATTTGGGAATTCCTGTCGAGGCAATGAAATCCTTTTTAATTTTATGCATTGGAATTCTTGTAGGATCTTCCGTAGCCGTAGCCGGGAATATAGGTTTCGTCGGACTTTCCATTCCGCATATAGTAAGATTAGCAATCGGACAAGATTATAAATACCTTCTCCCTTGTTCTTATTTTCTAGGAGGGGCGTTCCTTACCATAGGAGATGGATTCTGTAGAACGATCATGGCTCCCACCGAAATCCCTGTAGGTGTCATTACCGCCTTTTTAGGAGCACCTGTATTTCTATTATTACTGAGAGCAAGGAGAAGAAATACATGAGTTTGATCGCCGAAAATGTCACTTATTCCGTCGGTTCCAAGAATCTGGTTTCGCAAATTTCTCTCGAAGTGAAACCGGGAGAACTACATGTTCTGATGGGACGGAATGGTGCAGGTAAATCCACTATGTTTAAGTTGTTATGCGGTGATTTCGAGCCTACTTCGGGAGAAATTCTTTTGAATGGAAAACCGATACGCGAATGGAAACGGAAACATTTGGCAATGACACGTTCTGTCTTAACGCAAGACTACGAAATGCAATTCCCTTTTTCCGCAAGAGAAATCGTCGAGTTGGGCAGAAGTCCTTATCAGAGCACAAAGGAAGAAAATGACAAAGTGATTTTTGAAGCTATGGAAATCACAAACACTCAAAAATTAGGCGATAGGTCTTACTCTACTCTTTCCGGAGGAGAAAAACAAAGAACTCAATATTCAAGAGTGTTGTCACAGGTATGGGGGAACCCTCCCAAATACCTTTTGTTAGACGAACCGATCTCAAGCATGGATTTGCCGAATCAATTAAAACTATTACAAGTTTCCAGACATATGGCAGACCAAGGATATGGTCTTTTGTTGATTTTGCACGATATCAATTTTGCAAATCAATATGCGGACACTGTGTCCTTACTTAAGGAAGGAAAACTCGCCGCGAGCGGAAAACCGAAAGATGTTTTAACCGAAAAAAACATATCGGATATCTTCGGAGTCGAAATGAACGTTTTCGATTCACCGAACGGAATTTTTATTCTACCAAAATTATCAAAAATGGAGCAGACAATCAAATGAGCGCAGAACTACTACAGTCATGGGAAAAGTTGAAATCGGAAGCACCTAATATTCGCATACGAGAAGCGGGAAAAATATTAGGAGTGAGCGAAGCTGAGTTACTCGCAACAAAACTAGGAAAAGGTGTTAGTCTTTTGAAGCCGAATTGGGCAGACTTTCTTAAATCCACTCCTAAACTAGGATATGTGATGGCGCTTACAAGGAACGAACCTTGTGTGCATGAACGAAAAGGAGAATACAAAGACGTTTCGGTCAACGGAATGATGGGTCTTGCCGTGGGAGAAGACATAGATCTTCGTATTTTTCTCAGCCAATGGAAAATAGGATTCTATTCGGAAGAAAATCGAGGAGATTCCGTTTTAAAGAGTTTTCAATTCTTCGACGGATACGGAGAGGCAATTCATAAAATTTACACAACGGACAAATCCAATCTAGAAGGTTGGGCCGAAGTGAAAGAAGAATTCACTGTGTCAGATGCAGCATTATCTGAAGAAATCAAAAGAAACAAAAAACCGGAAGAGTCAAGACCGCTTGCGGAAGGTTCGTTAGATGGTTTTTTGGCAGATTGGGGCGCATTACAAGACACACACGACTTTTTCCCTCTTCTAAGAAAGTACAATGTGTCCAGAAAGGCCGCTTTGGAAGCAGCGCAAGGGAAGTTCACCAAAAAAGTAGACAATCAATTATTTGAAAAGTTACTTACTGAGTGCAGAGATGCCGAACAAGAAATTATGATCTTTGTAGGAAACGAAGGAATGATCCAAATCCATACGGGAAAAGTTTCTAAGTTGGAATCGATGGGACCATGGTTCAATGTATTGGATCCGATCTTCAATTTGCATCTAAGATCCGATTTGATTCAGGAAACCTGGATCGTAGAAAAGCCGACTAAGGATGGTAATGTGACCTCCCTCGAACTTTTCGGTGAAAATGAATTGTTGATCCTTCAGTTGTTCGGAAAAAGAAAACCGGGAATCCCTCAGTCGGAAACTTGGGCGAATTTAATCCGTAAGTATTGGAATTAAATCGATAGTAAGGGCGCAGAGGGCAAAAAGGTGAAAAGATTTTAAATTTTTTTCACCGATCTGGGTTTTAGCTGGCAATATGCGGGTTTTTATGGTAGGGCTTTTCGGGGGAAGCCCACAAGCCCGCCTCCACCACCCAATTCAGGGCGGGGGCTCGCTTTTCATTTTCCCAATGTGACATAATGATACAAATCTTCGATCCCCTAGATCCTCGGGTCGCCCCCTACTCTCTTCTGAAAGCGAAAGAGGAAAAAACAGACTATTTCATCGCTGACAATGAAAAGACCGTTGTACGTCTGTTAGAATCTTCTTTGGAAGTGGTGAGTATCTTCAGCATAGAGAAATATCTTTCCAAACATAAACGATTGATTTCTACCAAAATATCGAATCCAAATTCGATATTTGTTGCGGATCGCTCCGTGTTCGAGTCCACAATCGGGTTCTCCGTCCATCAAGGGATGATGGCGGTCGCCAAAAAACCGGAATTAAACGATCCGAATCTGTCTTTTCCGATTATAGTTTGTAATCGCATATTTGATGCGGAAAACATAGGATCCATCATCCGAACAAGTGCTGCGTTCGGAATCTCCTCCTTGCTCTTGGATAAAAAATCATCATTTCCTTATCTAAGGAGAAGTGTTCGAGTTTCTATGGGAAATATTTTCTCACAAAAGATTTTTCAAACGGATTCTTTGGGATCAACCATTGAAGGCTATAAAGCGAAAAACATTCCTGTGATAGGAATGAGTCTTCCTCGAAACGATCAAGAGCTGGCTCGTTCTTTCTCATTGATAGAAGAGTTCCGTTTTCCCGAGCGGTTTCTTTTGGTTTTGGGAAATGAAGCAGAAGGAATCGATCCCGATATACTTAGATTATGCGATCGATTGATTTATATACCTATGAAGAATGGAGTGGATTCTTTGAATGTATCCCATTCTTTAGCGGTCGCTTTGGCTTTCTCTCAAAGAAGATAAACTCTGGCTAACCTTCCCAGTCCCAAAAAAAATCCTTATTCGAAAGTTCTTCTTCCTTGGTTTCCGATTCCGATGCAGTTGTAATCGAATCGGAATGATAGGATTTTCCCATTTGTTCCAAATCAATCGTCTCTTTCAGCCAATATTCTTCCGTACCAAAATGAGGGAACAGATTTGGAAAAGCGGGGTCTTCCCATCTTTTGGCAATCCATGCAGCATAATGAATGTATCGAATCGCTCTTAAAGGTTCGATCAAAGACAGCCAAGAATCGGAGAATTCCGAAAATTCTCTATACCCTTCGAAAAATAAATTTCTTTCGTATTCGGATCTAGAGTCGCCAAAGGGAAGTAACATCCAGAAATCCTGCACTACAGGTCCTTCTAAAAAATCATCGAAATCCAGAATGGAAAAACCTTCCGCAGAATGTAAAAGATTTCCCTTATGACAATCTCCATGAATCCGATGAAAAGGAACTCCTGTTTCTTTTGAGATACGATCGAAAGATTCAAAAGCAATAAGCGCTGCATTTTTATATCTCTCTAATAGATGTTTGTCTTGGATCCAGCCGCCTTGTTCAATGAACTGCAATGCCTTGCTTGCATATTCGGGAACATCCAATTTGGTTCTATAAGAAACATGCTTTGATTTCCCGACAAGATGGATCCTTCCCAGTAACCTTCCTAATCTAGGCAGATCCGCTTCGGAGATTTCTTCGATGATCCTTCCGTTTCGGAGAGGCCATATAGCGAAAAATAAATCTTGGTAGGAAAAGATCGATTGTTTGTTTTCTTTTTGGATCGGAGCAAGTACGGGAATATCCGCATCTTTGAGCTCGTATAAAAAATCGTGTTCTTCTTGGATTTGTTCTTTAGCCCATCTTCCCGGTCGATAGTATTTAACGACGATTCTATGACCTTCCCCGACTTCTATATCATAGACACGATTCTCCACACTATTCAGCGGAACACATCTTCCTGTAGGTTCGTAACCTAAGGTTTCTATAGAAGTAAAAATAGTATCGGGTGTTAGTTGATGAAAAGAGCTGGAATTCATGGATTAGGATAAAATAACCCTATTCCTTCCCTGGTGCTTTGCTTCATATAAGTTTTTGTCTGCAATCTTCAAAAGTTCAGAAGGATGAGCGACGTGTTCTAAATCTCCTCCGGTAACTCCTCCGCTGAAGGAAATATGAAATTCTTTTTGGTCGTCGCTGTGAATAGGAATTTGAGTGATTGCTTCTCTGATTTTATCCAACACATGTTTGGCATCTATATTTGCAGTTTCCGGAAATACGATGACGAACTCCTCTCCCCCGAATCGGGAAAGTATGTCGGATTTTCTGAGTCTTGTTTTGAGTTCATTCGCCAATAATTTTAAGACGACGTCTCCCACATCATGTCCGTAAGTATCGTTGACCGACTTAAAAAAATCGATATCGATCATGGCGATAGATAAGGGGTGGGAATGTCTTTTGCATCTTTGAAATTCTTGGTCTACTCTTTCTTCCATATATCGTCTGTTATATAGGCCAGTGAGCGGATCTCGAATTGCAGTGTCTCTCAGTTGGTCCTGCAAAAATTTAATTCGAAGTGCGCTATAGATTCTTGCAAGCAGTTCGATTTCTTCGGCAGGTTTTCTGATGAAGTCGGTAGCACCTGCCTCTATCGCTTCTTTTATTTTTTCCGGTTCAGAATGGCTGGTCACCATAATGATAGGGAGCCATCCCGTCGGGGAAGAAGAAAGAATTTCTTTGATCAAATCGATTCCGGAACCATCGGGGAGTTCCCAATCAAGTAACACTACTTCAATGCTTTCTTTAGCAATGATTTCTCTAGCTTCTTGTGCATCGTTTGCAATGATACATGTATAAGAATGTTTAGTGAGCCATTTAATCAGAATTTGTCTCTGAAGAAGCGAATCTTCTACAATTAAGATTTTATTGCTCATTTGTGTTCCTTCATTTTATTATTTTTTCTTACTTCTTTTCGGATCTAGAATTTTCTCAGCCTCGCCTTCTTCCAGGGGCACTTTCACGATAGTATTTCCATCTTTCCTAACTTGGTCAAGATCAATCACAGCTCCAGCCATAAGCCCGGTTGCCTGATTGGTCACATCTTTTACCCCGTAAACAACCCATTTCCCGCCTTCTAGGGATAAGACTAAATACGAACAATCTGCTACAGCCAAAACGGAATGTGCTGAGATTTGAGCGATTGCCTCATACCCTAACACTACCCCGGAACCCAAAAGCACTCCGGAAGGAATACCGATAGCTTTTGTTAGTTGATACACTCCGTAACTCGTGCCGACTCCAAACGATGTCACTGAGCCCGTGGTTCCTACTACCGCCGCCGATGTCCCTCCGACGGCGTAACTGGTTGTTTGCATGGTAGCTCCCGCAGCGGTGATCGTTGCTCCCGTTGCCGTTCCTCCTAGAGCCAACCCTCCTCCTATCACCGATTGGGTGGCGGTGACTCCTACTAAAGAAGCGGGAGCCAATAAATACTTTCCCGACTTCTCGGTAATGATCCCTGCCCCTTTCACGGAATAAGCAGATGTTTTACGAAGACCTTTTCCTGTGGTCTCTGATCCGTATTGAAAGGACTTGGCGGAAATTGCGACAACCAAACCGGTGCTCCCCAGCAAAGCACCTAATGCGAGCTTTACGTTTGGAGCGATTATATAGACGACTCCTTTGCCTGCAAGAGTAAAAGTTTCAGCTAGAAAATAAAGTCCTGTCTTGGCTCCGACTGTTGCAACCGCAGCAGGATAAATCACAGTATTCACGCCCACATAACCTACCGATAAAATACCTACAGCCCCTATGGGTTCGATGATCCCGTCATAGAACAAACCTTTGGTCGTTTTTGCAAACGCACTGAGTAAGGCGATTCCTAAGGATTTTCCGTCGGCAATCGATTCCAAGTCTTTGTATGCTGACTGCAATTCTGATTTAGTTTGAGAGCCGAAGTCGAAGATGGTTTCTTGCCATTTGGAGCTGATCTCATGAGAAACATCAGAACGAAGATGACTCATATCTTTATAATGATCTTTCCAGCTTCCGTCATTAAAATCTTCGTAAGATTCGTCCCATGCGGATTTGAGGGATTCATCCAAATTCACATAACCGTACACAAATGACCCGAGAACATCCTCAAACTTTGTTTTGTAAGATTTCATTTTCTTTGAAAAATGTTTAGGATCTTCCTTAACTTCAGGATCCTTCAACTTCATCTCGGCCCATTCGTTCCATTCTTTTCTCAAAAGTTCCGATTGATTCACAATATTATTATGTGCAGATATTCCTTTTTCAAATGAGCTTCCTATGATTCCGTAAGATTCTGCGACTGAATCGTACATAATATAAATGCCCGGTTCTGTAGCGTGTTTTTGCAGAAATGCCCCAGTTGCCTTCCCCTGGTCGTTGATGGTTTTGGCTGCAGACCAACTCATCTTACTTCCTTCTTTCACAACGACTACGGATTCTTTCGCTTTCAATACGGATTTAGAAAACTCTTGTTTTGCGAACCCAATCCTTTGCCCGAAAATGAATATTTCCGCTTCTTCCATCGGAGGAATGAACTTGATGCTGGTTCCTTTTACGGGAATCGCACCTTGAAAAAATAGTGATTTATGGCCGCCGATAATCAGCTTCTTCGAATTTTTAAGAGGATCTTCCTGATCTTGATCCTGAGTGGACTTACATGTTCCTAAAAATAAACAAAGACTTAAAATGACTGGTAAATAATTAATTTTCATTTTTTAGAGTTTTCCCGTGTCCTCTTGAGCTCTTTTTCTTTTTCTCTGATCTCCGCATCGATTACCTTCTTCACCAACGCAGGATCGGAAGATAAGATTTTAATCTTTCCTTGGTTTTTCGCTTCTTCCAAATCAACAACGGTTCCTGTGGGTAAAGTTTCAAATCCTGCATAATTTCCCTGTGCGTATGCAATTACGACTCTAGGTCCGTCGTAAGCAAGGAAGATGGGACCTTCCAGAGTGGTCAGAAGAAGATGTGTCGGCAGAACGGTAAGCCCCGCATAACTTAGAATTAGTCCAGCCTTCATTCCGTACATAGCGGACTCTGCGGTTCCTGTTGTCACATCGTACACCATTCCGCTGGCGAGTGCAGTCGTTTCTATACCGACTCCTCCAACTTGACCTACCGCTTCCGCACCGGTAACACCTGTCACAACGGTGATTTGATTGAACGCGGAAAGGCCAGTACCGGAAACGATGGTAGGAGCTGTTGCGGATGCTGTGAGTAAAGCAATGGAACCGAAAAATCCCGCTTCCAAACTAGGAGAGATGGCTCTATAGCCCACTTGAGCGGGATAAAATAAGACAAGGCCTGAAGTAACCATTGTTTGGCCTAAGAAAGTTGCGGAATGTGCTACAGGAACGAAGACACCTCCTACTACTACTGTTTCACCTACGGCGGTTGTTGTTCCGAATAAAGGAGAAAAAACAGCTTCTTTCACTGCAACCGTATAACCTTGAAAAATATCCCAAAGAGCGAACAAACTGTTTTCTTTTTCTCCCGACTCTTCGTATTCTTCCAAAAAACCGTTCACAGTATTTCGATAACTGTCCCCCCATGTTTTTTTAAGCTTAGTGGAATTGCGGCTTACGGTTTCAGTAAACAATTGATTGGTGGAAGAGGAAAACGAATTTCCTGTTTCATTGACAGTGGATATGGCTTTTATGATCCTTGTTCGATCCTCTTCTTCTCTATCCGTAAAATGAATGTATCCGTACACCAAACTTTCTTTCGCTTTATTTCCGGATGATTTAGCAAGGCTCCATTCTTCTTTTGTTAGTTGGATTGAGTGTTCCAAAATCTCTCCGGAAAGATCTGTTCCTGAAGAGCGAAGATCCACTCCCCACCCATGGACTTTTTTGACGGTGGACTGTAAATCGGAAGGATAATTTTCGGCGCGGCCTTTCAGCTTGGTTACTACGATTGCCTTTGCGACTCGAAAACTCATTCTTCCCGAATCAAAAGTAGATTCGATAGACTTTTGAGAAGAAGGAATGATCCACCATCCATTCTCATGAATGTTTTTCCTCCCTCCGTACGCATTAGTTGTTAGCGGGGCAATCCTCTGAAAAGAAAGAGGTTTTTTTTCTCCTCCTACTACGGATTCACCGAAAGCCTTTGTCATTTTTTCATTTTTAGAACAGTTTTGAATAAACAAAAAAATGACAATTAAGCTCAGTATAATTACTGATTTTAGAGTCATATATTTAATTAAACCCTACCCGTTATAGGTGAAATGAATTGATTGAATCCTACTTTGGCATTTTTATGGTACTGACAGGCGGCTATTAAATAAATTTCCATGAGAAACAACGGACCTCTTACAAATATAGAATCCAAACTGAAGCCTGGACAAAATATCATTTCTAAAACAGATTTAAAAGGAATCATTGAATTTGTAAATCCGGAGTTTTGCGATATCAGTGGATTTACAGAAGACGAACTCATCGGTAAACCTCAGAATATCATCCGGCATCCTGCTGTCCCCGGATATGTCTTTGCTGAAATGTGGGCGACGATTAAGAACAATCAATCTTGGAATGGGGTAGTCATCAATCGCTGTAAAAACGGCGATCATTATTGGGTAGATGCAAGCGTATCCCCTCTTTTCAAAGACGATCAGCCTGTAGGTTATATGTCTGTCAGAAGTCTTGCTACGGAAGAGCAGATCCATCATGCAAAAATTCTGTTCGGAATGATCAAAGATGAAAAAACGATCTTGGAAAAAACTTTTTCCCTAATTTCGGGCTGGCTTGCCAATCAAAGAAATATCTTTTTTCTTATTTTTCCCTTAGTTTTGGCAGCATCTGCCTTATATCTTTACTTTGCTAAAGAAAATCACTTTTTAGGAATTCTATTTTTCATTATCGCATTGTTAGCTTCCTTTTCTGGGAACATATTTCAAGGCATTCTTTTTCGTAAGGAAGTGAAAATACTTCAAACTTCCATCCAAACGATGGCGCAGAGGGATTTAAAAACCGAATTTCCCGTCCCGAAACATTTCTCTTCCTGCATCACTCTATTTCAACAATTACAAATTCTAAAAGTAGAAATGAAAGGTTTGGTGACTCAGCTCTATTCTAATTCCGATTTCGTAAGCACGAATGCAGAAGAAGCGGGCAATTCCATCGAACAAATCGATGCTTCCGTAGAAGAACTTTCTAAAGCTTTGAATATCCTCTCCGATAGTGTGAGCGTAACCTTGCAGAGCACCTCTTCCGCAGGAGATCAAATCATAAATCTTACGGAAGCGATCGTTTCCATCAACAACCAAGCCAATGTTCTTTCCAAAGTGATTGCAGAAACAAGAGACGTAATCGACCAATCCTTCTCCGTATCGAAACATCTCTCAGGGCAAATGTCAGAGTTCAGTTCTTCACTTGATTCGGGGACAAAACGATTGCAAACATTAGCGGCGAAGTCCACGGAAATCGAAAAAATCCTAAGTTCAATTTCTTATGTTGCGGACAGAACCAACTTACTTTCATTAAATGCAGCGATCGAAGCTTCCCGAGCGGGAGAAGCAGGAGCCGGCTTTGCCGTCGTAGCGGAAGAAATCAAAAAACTTGCGGAACAATCATCCAAGTCTGCGAAAGAAATTCATCAATCTATCGGAAGTTTTCAGTCCGAGTTACTCAGTGTGACTCAAGAAAATCAAGTTAGACTCAGCGAACTTCAAAAAGGCGCTTCTGACATCGTAAAGATAGAGTCTTCTTTTCAAGAAATTTTCAAACATTCCGAAAGAGAAAAAGTAGCCATACAGGAATTGGTCGATATAGCTGCGAAGATAGATTCTCTTTCCCAGTTATTGACTCATGAATTGGATACGATTCTGGACAGAAACACGGAAAACAGTTCCGTCGTCAGTGAACTTGCGAATACTTCCGAAGAGCAGTCAGCATCTATACATGCAATTTCAGACGCAATGCAAAATCTCAGAAAAGTTGCTACATCCTTGTATAGCACTACCAAGTTCTTTCGCTTTTAAAAGAACTGGAACTCCTTTCAGGAAAAGATAAACTGACATGAGTCATGAAAAGACTCAATTTTTTGCTCGCTGCAGTTGCATTATTCCTTTTGTTATTTGCTCTCTTTAAAGGAGAAGATAAATCTTCTTTCGAAACAATTGCCAATCTTTTCGGAGAAAACAATCAACCTTTCGGATTCGAACATTTAGACAGAAAGGCTAAAAAATTATTAAAAACCGGATATGTCAAACCTCCTTCCGTCAAAGTACCTCAGTTAGACGGAGTCAACTATGACGATTATAGGCAAATCGTTTACAGACCGGAAGTATCTATTTGGAAAAATCTAGGCCTGCCTTTTCAATTGCAATTCTTTCATCCTGGTCATATATATTCCACTGGAATCAGGGTATTCGAAATATTGGATGAAGCTCCGACAGAAATCCAATACGATGCTTCCCGTTTCGATTTTGGAAATCTAAAACTTCCCGATCAATTCGCAAGATTATCAAGAGACCTTCATTACACGGGGTTTAGAATCCATTATCCTCTGAATCAAGAAAATGCTTTGGAAGAATTTGCTGTATTTCAAGGAGGATCCTACTTCAGGGTCATCTCGAAAGGACAAGTCTACGGATTGTCTGCAAGAGGTCTTGCCGTCAATACAGGGTTAAACGAAAGAGAAGAGTTTCCCGTCTTCGAGGAATTTTATGTCAAACAACCGGAAAAGTTCGATAAAACCCTGCAAGTATTCGCTCTTCTCAACAGTGAAAGCGTAGTTGGTGCCTATCAATTCACATTCTACCCGGGAGAAGTTTCCTGTGTGGAAGTAAAAGCAAGAAATTACTTGAGAAAGAAAGTAAAACGTCTTGGTTTCGCCCCTCTTACTTCTATGTTCTTATACGGTGAAGCGGATCAACCGATCTTAGGCAATATACATCCGGAAGTACACGATTCTGACGGACTTCTTATACATACGAAAGACAATCAATGGGAGTGGAGACCTCTCGTAAATCCTAAAGAAACCATAGTCACTACATTGGATGCGGATTCCTTTCAAGGTTATGGATTCATTCAGAGAGATCATAAATTTAAAAGTTATCAAGACGACTTGATGAAGTATCATTTACGCCCTAGCGCATGGGTAGTACCGTCTAACGATTGGGGCAAAGGTAAATTACACCTATTAGAAATTGCCACAAACTTAGATTCCGACGATAATATGGGAGTCTTCTGGGAACCGGAAGAACACCCTGCCCCTAAAGAACCGTTCGATTTGAACTATAAAGTTTACTTTCAAGATAGATCTCCTAGTGACCATACTTTAGCGAAGATATCCGCATTCTTTCGAGGATCGGATCCGCTTTACCCTAAGGTTAGTACTCTTACCGTTTACTTTACGGGAGAAGAAATCAAAAAATTAGATAGAACTGCAGCTTTAAAAGCGGTGATAGAAACGGACAGAGAAGATAAAAAAGATTTCGAATCCAAATTGGAAAAGATCAACGAACTCAGTCAATGGCGTTTGGTGATACGATATTCCAAAGAAGGCGTTAGTTTCACAAAACCGATGCAATGGAAAATCTTCCTGGAAAAAGACAATAAACAAATCAGTGAAACATGGATTTATAACGATGGAATCTCCAAATAACAATGAGTTGAGAAAACTCTTATCGTCCAGTGCGAGAATGTATCTAAAAGCATTGGGAGAAGAAGATGAATTTCAAATCGCATACCAATTGACTGAATTCGAAAAAAGAATCAAATTAAAGGAATCGGAAACTATCGATTTGGAACATGGCTGGAAACTTTGGTTGGAACAAATCGCTTCGATTTATAAAGATCCTTCCTTTCTTACTACCAAAGAATGGAAGTTAGCTTCTATGACACCTGCCAATATAGAATTTCAATCAAAGGAAGATGTTTCCAGTCAAACCTCTTATACGAAAATCCGTCCTTTGTTTTTTGTTTTATCAGTGGTGTTCTGGAGTTTCGTTTATTATCTATTAATCTTTAAATTTATATTATGATCAAGTTTAGAAGAATCGTATTTTTAACCGCATTGCTCATTCCCATTTTATGGGGACTTACTGTATTTTTCCGAATCACTTCCTTTCGAGGAATCGAAATGGCGGAATACTACCAAGGAATTTCTCTCTGCGTTCTTTTTCCTCTTCTTTCCTATGGAGCGATGATTTCGATTTTCGGATTCATCCAAAGAAGAAAAAAGAAAGGGGACAATCTAAGAATCACTTCTTTGCTTCAAGAAGATTGGAAAGAAAAAGCTTTGAAGTCACCTTTAGCAATTGTTATGCCTATTTACGGAGAGGATGTTAAGTCCACAATTTCAAGGATCAAAGTCATTTATCAGTCTTTAAAAGATCAAAATCTGATTTCGAATACCGATATATTTATATTAAGCGATACTAGAGATCCAGATCTTTGGGTCAAAGAAGAATTGGCGTATCATGATCTATGCGAAGAACTTCATTGTTTCGATAAAATATTCTATCGAAGAAGAAAGATCAATCTGAACGGAAAAAGCGGAAATCTGGCGGACTTTTGCAGAAGATGGGGAAAAATCTATCGTTACATGTTGGTGTTGGATGCGGATAGTATGATGACAGCGGAATGCATCGGGAAAATGACAGCAATCATGGAATCGGATGCAAATATCGGCATTTTGCAGACTTCACCTAAGTTATTCGGTGCCAAAACGCTATTTCAAAAAATGAATCAATTCTCATCTTCCCTTTTGGGAGGAAGTTTTCTGGCGGGTGCCGGTTATTGGCAGTTAGATGCCGGTTCTTATTGGGGGCATAATGCGATCATCAGAATCAAACCGTTTATGGAACACTGCGCCCTCCCCCATCTCCCTGAATACGGAGCCATCGGAGGAAAAATCTTAAGCCATGATACTGTGGAATCCGCATTGATGCGGAGAGCCGGATATTCGGTGTTTGTTGCCTATGACTTGGAAGGCAGTTATGAAGAAAGCCCTCCTAACCTCTTGGATTCATTGAAGCGGGACAATCGATGGTGTCAGGGGAATCTACAGCATATTTGGTTTTTGTTCGTTAAAAACATCCCTTTCTTAAATCGGCTTCATATTCTTTTGGGAATCCTTTCTTATCTCAGCGCTCCCATTTGGGGAATGTACATCTTTCTCAGTTTATGGAATTATTGGGAAGATTTTCGTTTCCTCAACTTTTCATTGCTTCCGAAAGAATTCGAATTTTTCACGAATCAAATCTATCTACCGTTATATTATGAACTTTTAGGTTTATCTTTAACTTTGCTCTTTCTTCCCAGGATATTGGGATACATCGATGCCATGTTGACTCGAAATTTGAGGAAGGCTCATGGAGGAAGCATCGGTCTAACTCTCAGTTTTCTTTTAGAAACAATCACTTCTATTTTTTTAGCTCCCGTGTATTTGATCTACTATACCACTTTCATTTTCTATACTTTGGCAAATCGAAAAATAGAATGGGCACCTCAAAACAGAGACTCAAACAAATCGTATTCGTTTCAATCCATCCTGCAGTCTTTTTTCGGGATCACTTTATTGGGAATCGTAGTCGCTTATGTGTTAAACGATTTTTCAGAGGTATTGTTTTATTCCAGTCTTCCTATTTGGTCCGGCTGGATTCTCTCCATACCGATCGTATATATCACAAGTTTGACGATTCCTTCCCGTCGGATCTTGAATTTCTTCTTTAAAACACAGGAAGAAACGGAGCCAAACAAGGAATTGTCTCAGTTGCTTCGTCTGCTGAATACCGAAACGAATACTCCTAAGGATTATCTTCTATCCGGCATTTTTCTAGCATTGGCACATCCCAGATATTTTAGAATCCACAAAGGGATGCAGGGAAAAAAGAAAGCACACCCTTCTTTTTCTCTGGAAACAAAAAAAGCGATCGATGATCTGGTACACTTAGGACCGAACGAATTGTCCAGAAAAAGTCTTTCCTCGATACTTACCAATGCGGATGCATTGGAAGAAGTGCATTTTAAGATTTGGTCGTCTCGACCCGAAACATTGGGATCTTTTTGGCGGGAAAACTGGGCTTATTTAAACAACTAACGCATCTTAAGTTTCATAATCTTCCAATAAAAAGCATTGCGAGAGGTATCTTCTATAAAACCGCAATGCCCTCCCCTACTTTCTACGATCGTTTCTACATAAGGATTGGAAGGGATTTCATTAAAGTCCCTTACGGGAATCACAGGATCATCTTCAGAAGTGAGTATCGTGATTGGGGTTTTTATTTTTTTGAAAAAATCCTTTTGTAAGGTATAAGTTAGAAAATATTCTTCCACCGTTTTAAATTCTGAATGTTTCAAAACCATCTCTTTGGTCAAATCCATCACTGTTTTGAATTCGGACAAACCTCCGAATCGATAGAGATAAGGAAATAAGGATTCTTTCTTCTTCAAGGAACGAATCCATGATTTCAAAAAATATTTTCTCAAGAGAGAATGTTTATCCATTTTAATGGTCGCTGCCATGGGATCCAAAGCGGGGCTTACAGCAAAACTATGTTTTAAAAGAGGAATTTGTTCCGTACGTTTGGAAAGAGAATGTTTCTGTGCGATTCGAATCACGAAATTTCCTCCCAAAGAAAACCCTGCTAAATAAACCGGGAGTTTCGAGGAATTCAAGGAGGCGAGTTTTAAAACACCTTCGTACGTCTCTTCCAATAAACTTCCGTTAAATAAACCTTCATTGAGATGATGAGTGTCTCCGTGATCTCTTAAATTCAATCGATAGATCGAATATCCTTGCCGATAAAAGAATTCACCAGTGCGTACGATATAACTGGAACCTATGCTTCCTTCCCATCCGTGAAGAAGAATCAAAATTCCTTTCGCATTTTTTTGTGTGTGTAAGGAGGCAAGTAAGGATACTCCTTTCCCTGTTTGGATCAATTTCCATTCCGAATCCTTGAGAAAAGAGTGAGAACGATCCTTTTTGCTTTTCCAGGAAGCCAGCAACGATTGTGACATGGCACCTGAAAAAAACGGGATAGGTTTGAAAACATTCATGTACTTTGATAGGATACGTCTATAAAAACGGACAACTGTCCTTCCAGCACTTTGGAAAACACGGTCAGCTTTCGGTTCAAAGCTCGATCCCAATAAGGTTCGCTGATCTGCCAAGAGCTGGGGCTGCGAAAGGCCTGTTTCACATGTTTATAAAAGAAAGGCAAATAAGACCAGTTTTTTTGAAGAGAAAGATTGTTCTCTTTAAAGGAAAATTCTCCGTCTCTTTCGTAATAAGAAGATACTTGTGTACCGTCCCAATCGGTTACATACACTCTTTGGATGGCACCGGAAAGTTTAAAAATCGATTGGGCGTCGATTAATACTCGTTTACCGATTTTACGAACAGGGATGGAAATTTTTTCCAATGTCTCTTTGATGGAAGTCTCGAAATGAATCTCTGAAGAAATTTGTTGCCTTTTCAACTGATGAAAACTATCCAAATGAGGTTTCAAAAGTCCGTCGCACTCGAAAGCGTTTAAAAAATTGGCTTTGGGTCTCCCTAAAAAATATCCCTGTAAAAACCGAGCGCCCGAATCCACCGCTCTATAAAGTTCTTCTTCGGTTTCAATCCCTTCGAAAAGAAGATCGGAACCCATCCCCAAAGAAATATCTTTCAAATATTCCAAGATGGATTGAAATTCTCTGGAACGGATGGATCGTTTCAAAAGATTCAAATCCACCTTGATCATGTCCGGCTTCAAAGCACCTAATCTCTCTAAGTTGGAAGATTCGGACCCTACGTCGTCCAAGGCGATCTTAAAACCTTGCTCTTTGAACATTTCCACCGCAGTGGTCAAAGAATCTAAACTTCTTTTGCTCGTCCTTTCTGTGATTTCTAAATAAATACGGGAAGGATGAATTCCATATTGTTTGGCTTTTTGCAGGATGGGAAAATCCAAACCTTCCGAATACTCGACTTCATACAGAAGACGATCGGGAGTGACATTCAAAAATAAATATCCTTTTTCTCTTTCTTCGGCGAATTTAAGAAAGGCCTTCTCAGTTAACAACGAATCAACGGTAATGACACGATCCTGTTCTTCCAAGGAATCGCTGTTGTGCATAAAAAATGACAGACTGTAAACATCTCCGTTCGGGGACACTCCCCTTCCCAAAGATTCATAGGCGGCAACCGTTTGATCTTCTACGGAAAAAATTGGCTGGAAATAAGGGACATAGTCTAAAGCCAGTTCGTCTACAGCAAACATACATCCAATATCGGAAGCACTCAAAAATCCATCCAGAACAAATCTGTTATTTTGGATAAATTTTTCGTTAAATTGGATAGAGATTTTAGCTACAGTCAGCTTCTCCGATAGCAATTGACAGAGGCGAACAGTCACTTACATTCATCGACATGAAACGAAGTTTGATTCTTTTGCCTCTATTTCTAATCGCTTGTGCCGGTTTTGTTCCTTATCAAACTGAATGGAAAACGGAGAAGAAAGGAGACGTCTTCCATGCGGTGATCAACGGAAAGGCGAGCGAGAAAGCGATCAGTGTAGGAAGCATCGGAATGAAGATATCCACCTGTACTCAAGCGGTTCAAATTCTATCCACTTCGCAAACGATCACCAAACAATTGGTAGATAATGAGAAAGAATCCTTAGGTGTATCCGAACTGAATCATCTCAGCAGATTGATTTCGAATTATAAAATCCAGCCTGAGTTATTGATATGCCAGTCCACTTCTCCCAAATCGTTTTTCGGAAGTTCGGAATGGGAAACATGCCAATGTTTATATGCGGTTCCTTACCCGGGAGGAAGAAAACAATTGAAAGAGGACATAGCAAACTCTAAATAACGAAGAATGGCTTTTTTTCGTTTTCGGTTTCTCAGCATCCTCCTATTATTTCTATCGTGTAGCGACGGGATCAAAATTTCGAAGTTTGATCGGGACGAACAATACAGAGCCATTTCAGAACATACGCTTTTTACGGGAAAACTTTCCTATATTGCAATTCAGTTCCTTCTTGAAAAAGAAGAATGGGAAGATTTTCTCGCAGAACCTAAGTTAGTGATTCAAGACCTTGTTTTGGATTATCAAAACAGAAAAGAACCGAAAACCGCCCTCATCATCGCGGAATTAAGTTATTATTTAGCCCAAAACCAGAAAGAACGAAAAGACGAATTCCTGGAATATACGGGAACCAGTATCTATCATTCGTATGCTTATCTATTTTTTTCCAAAGATGCGGATTCTCCTCAATACCTTCCCGACTTCAGAAGAGCCTGCGATTACTACAATCGATCCTTATCCAACCTGATCAATGCGCTTAGAATCAAAAACTTAAGTACGGATATAGACTTCCTTCAAATCCCTATGGTTTATGGCGCTATATACGCCAAATTTTCGAAACCTAATTTCAGTTATTTCCCGGATCAATTCGAAGACATTCACAGCACTTATGATTTCAAAATAGAAGGTTTATCCAGCTATCAGAGTGAATACGGACTGGGAGTTCCCATTGTTTTAACTTCCAAGTATGAAAAGAACAAACCTAAAGAAGACAATCCTCATCTCAAAAATACTTATGAAAATGCGATGCCTGCCACTTTCTTTTTGGAAATCACATCTCCCGAAAATAAGACCCCTGAACTTGAGAACTTCTTTGAGTTTCACGGAAAAACGGAGATCTTCGACACACTCAAAGTCAATCATATCAAAGTAAGGAACAAAACCATTCCTTTGGAGAAAGACTTCTCTACTCCTTTCGCCTTTTTGATGTACAATCGGGAAAAAGTAGGAGGGATAGAGGCAGCATTGAACGCCAAACTCTTGGATACGGACCAGGGGATGTATATGTTGGAATCTTATCAGGCAGATAAAATCCCCATCGTATTCGTACACGGGTTGATGTCTTCTCCCTATACATGGATCGATATGATCAACTATCTGTATGGAATTCCAGAGATTCGAGAGCGTTATCAGTTTTGGGTGTATTGGTATCCTACAGGAAATCCCATTTATTATTCCGGATATAGGTTTAGAGAAACGCTGCGGTCTTTAAGAGATAAATATGACCGCAATCATACCAACCCTCATTTCAAAAAAATGGTGATCGTCGCTCATAGCATGGGTGGACTCGTTTCCAAACTAACTGCTCTGAATATAAAAGAGTCGGAATGGTTGGAGTCCATCATAGTCAACCCTAACGATTTGGACAAACTTTCCACGAAAGACAGAACCTTACTCAAGAACATGCTTCATTTCGAAGCACAGGATTTCACGAAAAAATTTATTTTCATCGCGGTTCCCCACGGAGGATCCAAACTTGCGGAAACATGGTGGGCACAAGGGTTCAATAGTTTCATCCGACTACCTGAGAAAGCTTGGGGAGGACTCCAAGGAATTCTCAACACTCTCACGTATAAATTGTCCTTATCTCAAATACAAACCAGATCCATTCCTACGGGAGTGGAATCTTTGCGGCCGGACAGTACGTTCATACAAGTGACTAGAAATAAAAAATTTCCTAAGGATGTGGAGTTCCATTCCATCCACGGAGTGTCCGAAAACCTCCCTCTTCTCTCCAGAAAAAAAGTGATGTATATGTTCGATAAAAAGGAATGGGAAAGTTCGTTAGGATGGTCCGATTCCGTGGTAAACTACAGCAGCTCTTATCTGGAAGGTGCCAAAAGCAATTTGCTTCTCAAAGGAAACCATTCCGTACATAGAAACCCTTTGGCAATTCGGGAAGTGATTCGAATTTTGGAAGAACACATTCGGTAAACATCTTACGCATAGACTTAAACCATTTGATAGATCTTCACGGGAAGAGATTTACCTTTCACAGTAGTTTCTCCCAATGAAGAAAATCGTTGTTTGGCGTCTCCCGCCATCTGAAAGACTTCTTCAGAAGCTAAAATTTCGCTTCCGAACGTTTTGTTCAGTTGTTCGATCCGGGCGGCTAAGTTCACCACGTCGCCTATGATTGTGTATTCTTTTCTTTCCACGGATCCCACATTCCCGGTGACCGCTTCTCCGCAATGAAGTCCGATCCCTATTCCGATTTTAGGAAGAGTTCCTTCCTCGATCAATTTATGAATGGTGGCTCTGATTTCGGCGGAAGCTTTGACTGCATTTTCCACATCCTTACCTGTAGAAACAGGAGCTCCGAACACAGCCATAAAACCATCGCCTAAGAACTTATTGATGATGCCTCCGTTTCGGTTCACACATTCGATCGAATGAGAGAACACAGTGTTCAGAAATTGAATCAATTGTGCGGGCGATTGAGATTCGGAAAATTGAGTGAAGTTTCGAATATCGAAAAACAACATACATACATGTCGAAGTTCTCCTTCCCAATCCTCTTTTTGTGCTAACAACTGATTTACGACTACGGGAGATACATGTTGACCGAACAAGGATCTGATTTGGTTTTTATCCAGTTCGTGTTGGAAAGAGTTTTTAATCGCAGTTTTGATCTGTCTTGTGACGAAAGCAGCAACAAATCCCGAAGCGAATAAAATAGCGGACTTCGCATAAAAGAATGCTTGGTTTTCCAAAACGGAAATCGAAGAAACGTTAAAGTTAAAGGTTTGGAAATAAAAAAACAGACAGAGAAATTGAATCGCAGATACGCTACCCGAAAAAATCGCCATTCTCTCTTCAAGACGTAAAGTAGCCAAAATGATGAACAGAAAGTACACTGAGCCGGGAGGAGAGTTCAAAGCTTCCAAAGAGTAATTGTAAAAATGACCCAGAAACAAAAACACTAACGTAGGAATCGTCGATTCATAAAAAGCGGTGCCGTATCGAATCCATCGATTGAGTTTTCTGTCCTTACGGATCGACCAAATATAATATTGGCGGAGACAAAGTCCGTACACCATATTGAAAAGAAAATAACAAGGAGGCGCCCAAATAGGAAATCCGCTGGCAGCGATATAACCGTGAAAAACGGGAAAAAAATAAGGCTGCAAAAGAAAGGCAAAAAAGCCCGATAAAAAGATGATTACGATTGCGGAAGCTCGCCTAACCTCTGATCGTAAAATTTCCCTTGAGAAAGACTGTTCAAACGAATTCGCAGTTTCCAATATCATCCACCTGTGACCACATTCTTCCTTTGCAGAGAATCCCAAATCAATTTCATCCTGGGAGAAGCTCGTTCGGGGAGCGCACAAATCCCATCTTCCCCGATGACGATTTGTTCCAAAATCATTTTCCTTGTGCTCGGGGAAAAGCGAGTCAGTTTAGAGTTCAAATTTTTCCGATCGATTTCCGTACGTTTGTACGTGATCTTCCTTGTATCTTCTTTATGTACTAAAAGAGGAGTTGGATTTTCGTCCAAGTCTGAGCGGGAGCTCGAGCCAAAGCTGCCTTCTCCGGAAAGGAAAGACCTCCCCTCCCCTACTCCAATAGGAGCCAACACCCTTTTTCTTCCGTCGAAAGAAACGGTTTCGAGATATCCCTTCTTACGAAGCAGAGAAATATTTTTTGCAACCGTGTTGATTTGAATTCCAAGCAGCTCCGCAAAATAGGCGTTGGAAGCAAAACATCCTTTGTTTCTATGTAAAGACTCAATCTCGGCTATCAACAATTTGGCGGTCATAGGCAGATCCAAATCCTGAGCCCAGACAGGAAGTCTTAGATTTCGTTTCATATTTCCTCTCAGACCAAAACAAAGCTATCGCCGGATATGTGGTCTTCATATCCAGAATCTGCGGGAAGGAGGATAAGCCTCCGGCACCGCATAACGTTGGAAGCTTTTGCAAGCGTCCTTGTCGGCTATTGTCTATTTGAAAATAGCCCTCTTCCCTATCGGCGATGTGAGACTGCCGAGACCAAATACGGATGGATTTGGCTATCCTATGCTGTGCATGGGAAATATTTCTGTCAAGTCTAATGTGACATAATCCAGGAACCGAAAAACCTCTCACCCCAGAAAAAAACATTTGAACTATGCACGAATTCCGTGCAAAATTAGAATATGAGCAACGTAACCTTTCGCGCCGACGAAAAAACTCTCCTAAAAGCAAGACTGAAGGCGCAAAACGACAACAAATCCCTGGCGGAAGTATTCAATGAATTTCTAATGAATTATGCGAATGCGGTGAATGATCCTTTAGATTACAAAAACCTGATGGAAAAATTCAAATATGCCAAGGTAGGCAAAAAATTCACCAGAGAAGAGATGAATGAAAGATAAAATCTTCTTAGATACGAATATCTTCGTTTACAATTTCGATGAGAACGATTCTTTCAAAAGACAACGTTCTATCGAAATCGTTTCGTCTGCATTGAGCTCGGACAATTATTATACAAGCTACCAAGTGATACAAGAGTTTACGAACGTAGCCTCCCGCAAATTCGCTGTCCCTTTGAAAAAACCGGATCTGCAAACCTATCTGAAGTCGGTTCTATTTCCACTTTGCAGAGTTCATTACAGTCATGAGAACATACTCAAAGCAACCGAGATTCAGCAAAAACACAAGCTGTCTTTTTACGATTCTTTGATCGTCTCTTCCGCTTTGGAATGCAAATGCAATGTTTTGTATTCGGAAGATCTGGGCGACGGAGATAAAATCCAAACTCTGGAAATCAGAAACCCATTTAAAGTGAAAACAGGAAAAGGGAGGAAAGAACTCTAGAAGAGGTCTCACTCTCCTCTAGAGTTATCGGGAAGAAGGCCTGATCTGTGAGGAACAGGTTTCGATTTCATTCTGACTCCCTTCCCGGAAAGTACAAGTATTTTTTTGCCCCACCTCTTATTTTTTCTGAGCCTGACAAGATCGGTTTTGGTGGGCGCTTCGTATCTTTTCTTTAGCGCAAATTGCTATGAAAGCCACGACCGCGCTCTTCGCTTCAATCAAATGAAACAATCTTTCTTAAGCAGCGAAACGTATTTCTCGCGGTGGCGAAGGCAGGGATGCCGAAGCTCGGGAGTCGAAACAGGAGGTTTCGCGACCGAGAGCGTGAGATATGTTTCGCTTTGATTTTCGCTGCGATCGCTAGCGCTGGGGTTCTGTTTGTGTTGTCAATGAACGTTAAAGTTTAGCTAAACAATTTTAGTCTTACTTTATTGCTCTTGCAGCTTTTTATTATTCAGTCATTCTTGAAATTTCTGACTTGAAGCTATTTGCTTTGAAAACAAAGCTTCACCCCAATATCAGGTTAACACACTTTTCAAAGCCTTCCAAGTAAGCGAACGATTTATCCAATTACTCAGTTCTTAAGAGACTTAAAATTATTTTCGATGATGCTTTTTATGCCTGTTTTGAAGCCATATAAGTTCACATCATTACCAAAATACTGAAAACTTGAATCATTGTTTGTTATTATTCTTAAGTGTATTCCATTTAGTTTTAATGTTTTTGGGCTAAATGCACTATCTTCATTCTTGCTTTTTAAATCCAATATTCTATTTGAATCAATGAGCAACTCAATACTCTTTAACAGATGCAAGGGAATCTTTTCATTTGATTTTAGGGTCTTATTATTTTTCATATCTGAATAGAATATTCCTTCATGAGCATTGTAGTAAAATCTAAAATTTAGTGGAGATTCCTCTATCTCTAGAAATTTTATCTGGTCTCCTGGATAGTCATCCTCTGTGGCCAGATAAACATTAGGTGTTATTTTTTCTATGCTTTCAAAAACCTCTTTGAGCGACGTTTTTGAGCTAGGAAATTCTCTCATCAGAACAAAACTGAACTTATTTGGCTCTGCAATATCATTAATAAAATCCTTTATTTCTGTTTTCTTTACCAGTTCTCCGTTAATTTCAAGGTCACCATTGGCTATCAATTTTATTTTTATTAATGGTGTATCTTGTTTGTCTTCTGTACACATTATAAACATAAGTATTAAAAAAAGGAACCCAAGCCTTTTCCAATTATAGTCATATTTTCGAAATAATACTGTGCCAAACATTTAAAATAATTCTCTCCTTTCTTAAAGTATTCTTTTTCAGATTTACAATGTTTATTCTCTTTGAAAAGGTTAATTAATATCAATCTCTCATTATTCTGAGTAAAATACCCATTATGAGTTGAGTCATGGGCATCATACATTACTTCAAAAAGAATTTGTTTTTCAATATTCTCTACTTCAAAATGCGAAGTCCATTCGCCAATTGTAAGTCTTGATTTAGTCCACTTTCTTAAATTACAGTATTCAACTAAAGCGGTAGAAAATGTTAGGGTGAAATCATAACCTAACTGACGTGATTGATTTATCATTGGCACTTGCTCGGATCATTTCTTCTTACTAAACAAGCAGTTTTTTCTTCAGCTTTTGTAAGTTTGATATATTTTGCTGGGTAGTTGCTTTTTCTCAAAACATATTCCTCAGATGAATAAAATGGACTAGGTGCTTCTTGGTTTTTTGTACGATATGGATCACGCCCCACTTTATAAACTTCAGCTCCTTGCGCGATCGCAGTTTGAAGCCAAACTCTATTGGCAGCTTTAGCTGATTCCAGCCAACCAGGAGCTCCTTGGGGAAGCTTATTGCCTGATTTGTCAAAAACATCCCCACCTGGAAAATATTCAGCCCCAGCAAGTTCAGGTCTAGTTTTCTTAGCAACTTCAATTCTTTCTATGCTCTCTCCAAGTACAATTTTCCTCTTATTCTTATTTTTTACATCAGTATCATCAAGTGGTACTGCTATTGGCTTAGAATCAATTCTATCATTTACAATATCTTTAATTTTATTTCCAACAATTAATATACCTCCTGTTAGAATTGCTGCTTCTGCCACATCTGCTACAGCCCCTGCAACACAACCCCAAGGTCCTCCAAGCAAACAACCAGCTAATGTTAGATCGGGACCATATCCATCTGGGTTGTGAACCCATACTTGTGACTCTCCAACAAAATAGGTATGATCAATATCTACTTCAAAGTTATATACTGTTTCTTCACGATTTTCTTTGAATATTTCTGTAATTTTCAGTAAATTACCACTTGCTTCAACTCCAATATCTCCTACCAGCAAGTCTTTAGCTTCTACCCATTCAAATGTTTGCTCATTGTTCTCTGATTGTTTCAATCTTGCAAATCTGTGGTTCCAGGTTGTTTCCAATACAACTCCATTCTTATAACTGATGTTATAAATTAAAGATGTTTGCTTCTTATAAGTTTGAATAGCTCGTCTATATGCTAGTGCTCCGGTCTCATCATTTTTAGATAAGACCCAATCTCCAACAAGAATTGTTTCAATGGCGACTTGTTCTTCATACTTAGAGTTTGGTTCTAATTTATCAGCTACTTCATAGTAGTCTCGTTTTAGTTTCGTTATCTTAGTTCCAGCAACAAAACAAGTTTTAACAGTAAACTCCCCATTTTTTGTCTCAACAGCGTGATTGGAATAATCACCATTCAATTGAGAAAAGAAATCCTCTACATTTCCTACTGCTCGTTTGAAGGTTGTATTTCTAGTTTCATGTTGATCTTGACCATTCTCCCATTGTTGAACAATAGCCTCTCTCTGTTCATCCGTTAACTTTGCCCAATCCTCTTCACTATAGTTAACGCTCTTAGGATTATTTGGATCTGCTTCAGCCTTGGCATTTGCATATTTACGCATACCCTCATTTAGCTTTTGGTAATTCTGATGAACGCTCTCAGAGATTTTTTGCATCGCTTCTCTGCTGGAAGCTTGAGAAGTAGCAATACCAGCCTTCCAATCC